>JBHYED010000015.1:0-111789 GCA_051860365.1 Phormidesmis sp. | reverse complement strand
GAAGTCATCGACGTGGCAAAAGAGTTCTTCTAAGCTAGACATAGCGGAGGACAGGGCTGATTGATTTTGGTAATCTCAGCGTACCTGTCCTTCTTTTTTATCGCTATCCTTATCCCGAACTGACGTTGTCTTAAAATCCGTAGGTTCTAAGATTAAGCGTGATGATATAGCATTCATCAATCCATCAATCTTGTAGGCAAGACGAAGGCGATACGGACTTATTTGATTAGATTTCTGTACTATTTCGCTAGTCAGTTCATTGATGACTTCTGAGAGGATAGATTGAGAAGGTTGTCTATTGATTGTGAAGAGAACCAGATTATTTACGATGCTTTCAAGCTTTTCATAGTCTTTTTCAGCTTGGCTTGCTAAGAAATCACGAGCAGAATCCTGTATTTCTGCCAATACTTGATATCTTCTAGGTCTCAAGGGTTCAAGTTCATCTAGAATTGCGCTTCTTTTGAACTCTAATGCTTCGAGTGTTTTAGCGACTTTCTCCTGATCTACGGAAGGAGCAGAACCAAGGCGATCTAGAATTCCCTCATATAACCAGGCTTGAGATTCTAAGCTATTGAGCGTTTTGACGTATCGCTCATTACCAGAATAAGCAGCTATATCCGTTTTCTGTAGCTGCTGTTGCAGATCATTTACTTTCGAGGCAATAGTCCCAGTGAAGCAAGACAGCAATAGTTCTAAAGATTGACCATATGGGAACGAATAATCTGCCATCCAGCCGAATAGCACCCAAAAAATTACTGCGCCTACTAAGAATGCAGAAACCTTGACATAAGAGAGAAGTCTTTTGAGTAGATTGTTATTAGGTTTTAAGTCAGAACTTTTAAGATCAAGAAAATTAAGAACGAAACTGAGACCCTATCTGCTGCCCCACTACGTTTCCTGAATTATTAGGTACGTTGATGTTAACCCCCGTTTCAGTATTCTGAGAAACGTGATTAGAACTTTGAACCTGATGATAGTGAACAACCAATTTTTCAAGATCTTCCTGAAATTTCTGATCTGACTCAGCTTTGCTTACAATCGCAGCCTCTAGTAGCTTCGATTCAGATTTTTTCACTTGAAGTTGATCTTGAAACCTCTTTGTCAAAAAATCTAAAACGTTCGCTCCAGCTTTTTCCAAAGCTCCGCCTGTAGCTTTATCAGTTGCGTGAAGTGCAATTTTTACTGCTTGCAGTGCTAGTAAAGATAGTTCCATTGTGATAGTGACCATTAGGCTGAAAGTATTGATGTGTAAGTCACAGCATATACATTTTAGAACGCCTCAAAGATATTTCTAAACCATGTCAACAGTATATTTACATACGTATGAAGCAACGTACAAAGATGTGAATAGACAGGACTACCTTAAAGTTCAAATGAATCTGTATCCTATAAGTACGATGAAAAGGCTGTCATTCTGGGTAAGCCGTAGATACAGAATACTTCGCTTGTTTGCTTACTCACGACATACTGCTAAACAATGGCTAATTCTGCTGGTTCGTATCGGAGCACAAGCAACTTCTCTGGCTCAATTGGAATCATAGCGTACGTTTCACCGTTGCTATCATGTGCAAATTCCACCTCATAGGCTTCGCCATGACTTAGTATCTCCACAACTGTACCTACAAGTCCTCGACCCAGAAGAAGTTCGCCTTCCTCCATAAACTTAGAGACTTGGATGTCTTCTGTAATGGCAACTACATCGTGAAGGTTGATATCTGTCATCTTACAAGTCCTCCTTTCTCTGCTTCCCACAAAGATAATTTTATCCTTGAACCGTGCTTGCTACGATTTCTGCACTGCAATCAATCTCTCTTTGCGTAGTACTTTTCCCTAAGCCAAATCGTAGCGTGGCTCTGGCTAGCTTATCACTACGGCCTAATGCCTTGATGACGTAGGAAGGCGTAGGGTTGGCTGAGCTACAGGCGGAGCCGGAGGAGAGGGCTATTTTTGACTGGAGTTTGGAGAGGAGTTCTGTGCCGTTGATGCCTTCGATGCTGATGTTGAGGTTGTTGGGGAGGCGTTGGGTGGGGTGGCCGTTGAGGTGGATGTTGGGGATGTGGGTGGAAAGATGGTGCCAGAGGCGATCGCGCAACCCCCTCAACCGCTCACCTTCTTCTTCCTGACTAGCCACCGCCAACCGTACCGCTTCCCCAAATCCCACAATCTGCGGCGTATACAGCGTCCCCGATCGCACCCCGCGCTCCTGCTGCCCGCCATGTAGCTGAGGCGAAACCCGCACCCGAGGATCGCGCCTGCGTACATACAGCGCCCCGATTCCCTTAGGGCCATACAGCTTATGCGCCGTCACCGACAGCAAATCAATGTTCATCGCCTGCACATCCAGCGGAATTGTACCCAGTGCCTGAGCCGCATCCGTATGAAAAATAACGCCGCGCTGATGGCATAGTTCACCAATCTCTTTAATCGGCTGCAGCACGCCAATCTCATTATTCGCGGCCATCACCGACACCAAAATAGTCTCAGCCGTAAATGCCGCTGCTAACTCATTCAAATCGATCAGTCCATCTGCTTTTACTGAAAGGTAAGTGACCGCAAAGCCTAGCGTTTCTAAATACTGACAGGGCTCTAGCACGGCGTTATGCTCTGTCTGCACCGTAATAATATGCTTGCCCTCGCTCATGTACGACTCGGCTACTCCTTTTATTGCCAGGTTATTAGACTCTGTTGCACCACTTGTAAAAACAATCTCGACGGGGTCTGCATTAATCGCGATCGCTAAAAGTCCTCTTGCCTTTTCAACGCCAGCTTCTGCCTCCCAGCCATACGAATGGTTTAAGCTGCTAGGATTGCCAAAATACTCTGTAAAAAAAGGCAGCATTGCCTCTAGCACCTGTGGGTCTACAGGCGTTGTTGCATTGTAGTCTAAGTAGATAGGGCGATTCGACAAGGTTATATAGCCTCTACTTCTGTTTGTTCTTCAATGATAAATCTGTTGAAAAAGCCGATGCCTTTGTAGTCACCAAAAGGGGTTTCAGTAGTGTACGTACTGAAAAGAATACGGTTTTTGTACTCAGTGTTTTCAACAATAATGTCTTGCACTTCTGCTTGAGATAGGCTCTCGCCGCCTGCCACTAAGCCGGTACAGGCCTGACTAAGGGCTTCTCCTACTTTCCCAAGCCATTCGGCAAAGCCTTCAGGCTGACATACCGAGGCTTCAACGTTAGCGGCTGCGGTTTGTGAGAGATGCTGAGCATAGTCTTCTTCACTAGGGTTGGTGAAAGCCAGCGCTCCACCTAAAGCGGCTAGTGACAACAAGGCTAAAGAAGGAACAACTTTTTTCATGGTTGGCTAATGAATGCAGAAATAGAAATCGTGTACATCTAATGTAGCGTTGCGGCTATTGAATACGCGGTGTCAGGATGACACTCTATTAAGCACGCCATACGAACAACCGATGAATACACCTGCTCACGCTATTTTTAATCTGGCTTTGCTTGGCCGTAAAAACAAGCCGCAGTGGAACCCGCTGATTATTTGGGGTGCGCTGATTCCTGATTTGGCGATGTTCGTTTTTTATCTGTGGCTCAAGCTGGCGACGGATATTCCAGAGGCGCAAATTTGGCGGGTGGAGTACTATCGCCCTTTTTGGCAAACGCTGTTTGACTGGTTTAATTCGATTCCACTGGCCATTTTAGGCGTAGGTATGATGCTGTATGCCAAGCGGGTGGGAATTGCGCTGCTGTTTGCTAGCATTTTGCTGCACTGCCTCGAAGATTTGCCGCTGCACCACAATGATGCTCATCGCCACTTTTTTCCCTTTAGCGATTTTCGCTTTGAGAGCCCTGTGTCCTATTGGGATCCTGATCATTATGGTGGCATCGTCGGATCGATTGAGCTGGGGCTGATGCTGGTGGCGAGTGTCTATGTTTTTAGACGGGTGCGATCGCGCTGGACAAAAGGCCTGCTGCTCGTCGCTAACTTACTACCACCGCTCGCATATTTATGGTTCACCGTCGTCATATAAACCGGCAAAGTAGGCTGCACCGGCGCTTCAAATCGCGCTATGTGCGGTAGCTGCCACCATGGAGCATTAGGAAAAGCGTGATGCTCGCGGTGGTAGCCAAAGTGATAGCAACTCACCAGCGAGATCAGCCAGGGCCAGTAGTTGCTGTTGGCACACAGGTCGGTATCGTATGTATCTGGCAGCTTGCGGTGCACAAGGTAAGTGCCAAAGTAGAACAGTTGCACAGAGCTAAGCAGTGAAGGAATGGCCCAAAACACTAGCAAATTGGCCTCAGGCACGCCCATGGCTCGATACAGGCCGTTGTAAATGACAATAATGCTCACCGACTGGCCCAGCGTCCAATAGCTCCGCATAAAGCGGAAATACCACAGTACCGGGTGCTTGTGCTTGCCGTTATGAAAATCCGGGTCGTGATGGCTCGCTGGAAACAGGTGATGGTTGGTATGCGCTTCGTACAGCTTTGCGTAGGGAATAAAGCCATAGAGAAAAAGCGCGAGTTCGCCCAACATCCGATTGAGGCGTGGGCGTCCGGGGGCGATGCTTTCGTGCATGGCATCGTGGCCCGTGACAAAAAGGCCCGTATATAAAAAGGTAAACCAAGGGATTAAAAACGCGCAGCCAATCGGGCCAATGGCGTCGGCACCTGCATTAAAGGCGGTCAAAAAGCTGATGGCCCAAACGGTAATCACTAGGAGCGCGACGGCAATGCCTGTGCTAGGCCTTTTGTCGGGCCTTTTGTCGGGCCTTTTTTTGGGTCTATCGTTCGGTGTGATGAGCGTTTTGATATCGGCCTTTAGTGGGTTGAGAATCTTTGTGCAGGCAGGTGTGTGCAAGAAAGGCGATCTGATCAAAACACGAGGCTCACGGTATTGGCGCGTTGAGAGAGTTGAAGCTAGCGGTAGGCAAAGTTTTCACAAGATAAAACCCTCCACCTATAGAATCACAAATCATTGATATCTCAATGGGTTTCCGCTCATATCTTCTGAATATAGGGGCCGCAGTTTGATTTGTTACAAGGCGCGATCGCCTTACTAACCCTCACGATAAATTCAATGGATCGACATCAATACTAAGGCTGACGCCCTTTGGCACCTGCTGCTGCAAATCCATTAGCTCAGGAAGCTGTGATCGTAAGGATAGCTTGATAAGGATGTGCCACCGATACCGGCTGGCCACTCGAAAAATTGGCGCAGGGACAGGCCCCAGAATGTCATAAGGGGGCTCTGATGGCTCGGTAGTCTGTTGGTTCGCGAGTTTATTTGTGGCTGATGAGAGGCGATCGCACAACTGTTTACAGAGTTGTTTATGAATTCGCTCGGCGCTGCGTTCGGTCACGCGTGCATCTAGGCCACTAATTCGCAGTAGCACGAGCTGGCCGTAGGGCGGATAGGTGAGATCGGCGCGATCGCCCAGCTCCTGCTGCAAAAAATCCGCATACCCCTGCTGTGAATCAATCGGCATAGTCGTTGAATCAGCGCCAGTCTTTCCCCTGGTCTTTCCCCCGGTCAGCGCCTCAATCGCCACGTGCTCAGGACTATACGTTTGCACAATCACCCGCCCCGGCTGCTCCCCTCTCCCCGCTCGCCCGGCCACCTGCGTCATCGTCTGAAACGCCCGCTCGCTCGCCCGAAAATCGGGCATAAACAGCAGGCCATCGGCGGCAATCACGCCTACCAAAGTGACCTGAGGCAAATCAATGCCCTTCGTCAGCATTTGAGTCCCCACTAATAAATCAGCCTCACCCTGAGCAAACCGTGTCAGCAGAGCCCGATGCGCGCCTTTATTGCGAGTCGTATCGCTGTCAAACCGAATGCAGCGAGCCTGTGGCAGATACTTAGCTAGGTCGTTTACCACGCGCTGAGTGCCGCTGCCAAAGTTTTTAAGATAGGGAGAAGCGCACTCAGGACACGCTGCCGGGTGCGGCTGACCGAAGCCACAGTAGTGACAGCGCAGCCGAGCTGTGGCATCTTTGTGCGTTTGGTGAAACGAAAGCGATACGTCACAGTTGGGACACTCCATCACATGGCCGCAGCTACGGCACGATACAAAGCTACTGTGGCCGCGTCTGTGAATGAACAAGATCCCCTGATTGCCTTTTTCTATCAGCGCTTCTAGTGCCTTTTGTAAGGGGCGGCTGAAAATAGTGCGATTGCCCTCATGCAGCTCTTTGCGCATGTCGACTACTTCAATAGGTGGCAAGGGCCGAGCATGAACGCGTTGGGGTAGGGCCAAGTAATGGCGGGCTTCGGCTCCGCTCACGTCCCCTTTGAAACGCACCCACGTTTCCACCGCAGGCGTTGCCGAGCCTAATATCAGCGGACAGCCCTCCAGTTCGGCCCGCCACCTGGCCACCTGCCGAGCGTGATAGCAGGGCATCGGCTGATCCTGCTTGAAGCTGCCGTCATGCTCCTCATCCAAAATAATGATGCCGAGGTTGGGCAGCGGGGCAAATACCGCCGAGCGCGTGCCGATGATAATTTGCGCGGTGCCCGTGAGCATTTGCCGCCAGGTGTCGTAGCGTTCACCGTCAGACAGGCCGCTGTGGTAAACGCATACTTTTTCACCAAAACGGCTGCGAAAGCGATCGGTAAGCTGCGGAGTCAGGCCAATTTCAGGCACGAGGACGAGGGCGGATTTGCCTGATTTGAGCAGCGGCGCGATCGCCTGCAAATACACCTCCGTTTTCCCTGAGCCCGTTACCCCGTGCAGCAGCGCCTCACCATAGCCGCTCATCTGATGCAGCACCGCTAAGGCCTTTGCCTGATCGTCAGTCAGTGCCTTGGGCCGGTCGGGCAGTGCCGCAGAATGACTCCCCGCTCTGAGTAGCTCACGCGGCTCTATCACTAGATAGCCTTTGGTCGCGATCGCCTTCAGCGTCTTACTCGTTGTCTTTAAAAGCTGGAGCGCATCACTCAACCACAGCTCGCCTCCCTGCTGAGCGATCGCCGCAACAATCTCCTGCTGCCGGGCGCTAAGATCCCCATCATCTGCGTACTGCCGTACGAGCACAACGGCCTGACGTTGGTGCGCCTGAGGCGATCGCGGTGGTGCCAAATAGCTCTCTACGATCCCCTCAGCTATTAGCTCGCTGAGCGCCCGACTCACAGCCTGCCACGTATGCTTGGGCTTAAGCTGCTGCCGAATGTACTGCCAGCTATAGTCTCCACGAGGCGAATGCCGCAGAATTACCAGGAGATGAGCCGCTGAGGGAGAAAAACAGTCGGTTTTCAGCTCAAACTGCGACAAACCGTCGCCTGACTTTCTGCCTTCTGAATTTCTGTCGTTTGATTTTGTTGTTTGCGTCAATTGTTGCGAAACTAAACGAACTCTTCTTTGTGACTTAGATAACAATCCTGGCGGCAGGGCCGACCGAATAACGCGAATAAAAGGCGTTTGATAGTATCGGGCGACACGATTTAGAAGCTGCCAGTATGATTTTGTGAAGAAAGAAGTATTGATGACACTTTCAATCGTTTTGATAGAGTTAGTGGCAATTTCTGTGGGTGGATTTTCACGTGGGCGAATTGCGATCGCACCCACCTGCTGTGAGCCAAACGCAACGCTCACAATCGTCCCTGGCTCAACCGTCAAATGCGGTGGTATACGGTAGGTATAGAGCCCTATTGCACCTGGACAATCCACCAAAACCTCCACCCATTGCTGAGTTAGCTGAGCCATATGGGAAAGAGCAGTCATGGATGACAAATAAGGAAAAGCTGGGTAGAGAAAGAAACGTAACAAAAGAAATCATACGGGTGAAGAAGACGTCTCCTAAAGCGTTGTAAGGCTCCCTATAGAACCGATAAGCAATCAAAATGAACAGTTTCTTAATAAAATGTTGTTATAGTAAACCCACATCCTGAAATAGCCATTTGTCGCTCTTGTCCGTGTTCAGCAATTCTCGATTTTAAACACTCTCGATTTTCAACACTGTAGTTACTAGGCGTCATCACAGCACTTCTTTTCCAAGCAAAGTAGTCATGATATGAACCTGATTTTAAATATGACAGCCCCCTATAACTCTGAAATCAGTAGCCCCTCATCACTGTCTAAAGGCAGTGTCTCGTCGCCATCACCCTCTGCTAATGCTGTCGTCACCAAGCAGGCACAGGCAGGCTGGGAAGATAGCTTTGATCTATCCGAATCATCTGCTGGCATCGCGACAGGCGATCCGATGAGCGATTTAGACAGCGACTTGGGCAGCGACACCGACGACGATGCTTCCGATGAGTCGGACGACGTACAGTACTCAGCCCAATACTCTGAATCAGCGACGGCTTCTCCACGCTACCGCAAATCTTCTAACGATGATGCCATCGGTGCTTTCTTCAAAGAAATGGCCCGGTACCCCCTGCTAAAGCCGGATGAGGAAATCGAGCTAGCTCGGCAGGTACGCATCATCGTAGAGCTAGAAAACCGCTCTGAACAGCTCCACGAATCCTTACAACGTCAGCCAACCTTAGCTGAGCTAGCCAGCTCATTTGAGTGCAGCGAACAGCAGCTCAAGCGCCGGCTCCAAAAAGCCCGCGCCGCCAAGCGTCGCATGATCCGCTCTAACCTGCGTTTAGTTGTCTCGATTGCCAAACGCTACCTCAACCGGGGCGTTCCCTTCCTCGATCTGATTCAAGAGGGTGCACTCGGCCTTAACCGCGCTGCTGAAAAGTTTGATCCCGACAAAGGCTACAAGTTTTCTACCTACGCCTACTGGTGGATTCGTCAGGGCATTACCCGCACAATTGCCAACGACGCGCGGACGATTCGCCTACCCATTCACATTGTCGAAAAGCTCAATAAGCTCAAAAAGGCCCACCGAGAGCTGCGTAAAGATTTGCAGCGATCGCCCACCGAGGCAGAAGTCGCCGCAGCGCTAGATATGACGCCCGACCAGCTCCGGGTGCTTCAGCAAGTACAGCGCAAATCGCTTTCGCTGAACCATCGAGTTGGGAAAGGCGAAGACACTGAGCTAATGGAGCTGCTTGAAGACGGCAAGTCGCTTTCGCCGGAGTCAAAGATTAGCGAATCGATGATGCGTCAGGAAATTTCTGACGTGCTCACTGAAGTGCTGACCGAGCGTGAAAAGGAAATTATTGCCTTGCGCTACGGCTTGACCACCGGTGAAACGCATACGCTGGAGGAAGTAGGCCGCATTTTTCAGCTATCACGCGAGCGCGTGCGTCAAATTCAAACAAAGGCGATGCGGAAACTGCGTCGCCCTCAGGTCGCCTCTCGCCTGAAGAATTGGCTAAAATAGGGCCTGATAAATAGCGTCCAGAAAACCATTTTAGCAGGCACTAAAGCCCTTACAGACAAGCGTTCTATCGTACAGAGCGCTTGTCTGTTTTTGATCGAAAGGTCACATTTACGCCCTCGTTGGTTTGCTGCAGCAGCAGCAGCGGCGTGGGCTTTGCCTTTTGATCCCACTGCATGTTGGCAATGCGGCCCTGAAGCGTGGGCTGCCAGTAGCTTTCGGCGTCTGGTGGATTCAAAAAGTTTTCGATGCACTTCACGACTTCCGCGACGGTTGTAGAAGTCGCCTGTGCCGGTATTTTTGTGAGCCGAATCTGAATGCGAAAGAGTACGCGCCTTCGCTTTTTAGGATCGTTCGGGGCCACGTACTCCACATCAAAGACCTGATTAATCGGTCTGGGCTTGCTAGCAATGCCAACCGTACCGCTGCTAGCCTGGGTGGGTCTGAGCGCTTCAGCAACGCGCTGCTTTACTTTCACCTTAAGCTGGTTGACAATTGCAAAGTTAAACTGCTTTTCATCCATCCGCATTCGCAGATAGTCCAGGTTAAAGTCACGTGAGTGAATTAAGTCTGGATTGCGTTCCATTTTAGTGATAGTGCTGAGTGCAATCTTGATGCGCTTTTGCAGTTCTTTATTCTTGTAGCTTTCAAACTTTAGCCGCTTTTGCAGTTTGCGCGTTTGAAGATAGGAGTACGCGCCTAGGCCCACTAGCAGCGCAGTAAGCCCGCCGGATGAATACATCCAGGGATTGATAGGAGCCGCAGGGGCAGGGGGTTGTGCTGGCACCTGTGCTTGGGCAAGCACCGGGTATGACATTGGGGTGTAGCTGGTACGGTTGCCGGTTGACATGCGCAGGTGCAAAAGCGATGGATTATTTTCAGAATGCCCAGAGTGATGATCGAAGTGGCTGAAAGAATGTATAAATGTTGATGTTTTGAATAGCGTCTTCAATCACACGCTTTCGCACGCTTACTAGAGCCCAGGAAATGCCATGCCGCCACAGCTAATAACCCCTAGTCTCAGCAAAGTCGCCTTTGAGAAGGTGCGCTTAGTGGCGACGGATATGGACGGCACGCTGACGGTAAAGGGGCAGTTCGAGCCTTCGTTGCTTCAGGCGTTTGATCGGCTGCGATCGCACAATATTGAGGTGATGATTGTAACGGGGCGCTCGGCGGGCTGGGTGAGCGGGCTGGTGAACTATTTACCAGTGGTGGGCGCGATCGCGGAAAATGGCGGCCTCTACATCAGCAAGCACAACCTGGAGCCAGTCATTTTGCCAGATATTCCTCAGATGGCTGCGCATCGCGATCGCCTAGCCAACCTGTTCGACAAGCTCAAAAAACGCTATCCTAACCTGCGCCCAGCCCTAGACAATCCTTTTCGCATTACCGATTGGACATTCGACATCGACGGCCTTAGTGAAGACGACATCGCCTGGCTACAAAAGACCGCCTGCGCCGAACCCACCATGGGCTTCACCTACAGCAACGTCCAGTGCCATCTCAAAATCGAGCGGCAAAATAAGGCGGCAGGCCTCACCAAAGTTCTTCAGCAGCAGTTTCCACAGCTCACCCCAGCCGAAGTGGTGACAGTAGGCGATAGTCCAAATGACGAAAGCTTATTTGATCCTGGGCAGTTTCCCTGCTCTGTTGGCGTGGCCAACGTCGCTCACTATTTATCCGTACTGGCCCATCAGCCTAGCTACATTACCAAGGCGGCTGAAGGCGCTGGCTTTATAGAGCTGGTGGATGGTTTAATATCAGCACATACTTCCTGAAAACAAGGAAAGCTACTGTATTCCCGCAAGGAGCTTGAGTGCCGCAGCACTCGCCACGCTATGGACAAGGTGCTACCTCTGCCGTCCCATTGACGAAGGCCGCGTTATCGGCAATATCGGCAGGATTAAAAGTACCCACATTCGCTGTGTCGATACCGGCAAGGTTGAGAATCTGAAACTGACCTGCCCCGTTGCTCAGCAGTTCAAAGCCATCACTTCCAGGTTCAATAACAGTGTTGTTATTGAGTGCTAGACAAATATCTGTATCAGCAGTGTGATCAATGCTCACGCCGTCATCACCTGGCTTGGTAATAGTATTGTCGCTCACAGTCACAGTGACACCGCCCTCTGTAGTGCCATTGGGCGTTTCGGCAACAACGCTAGGCGTATCTACAACGGCATCAAGCGTGTCTTCAGTCTCATCGTCGTCTTCAGTCTCGTCACCGACGGTATTAGCGACGGTATTAGTGCTTTCTACAAAGGCCAGAGCTTCTTCTGCTTGCACAAAGTTAGCATGGTCAATTCGCATCCCATCACCGCCCGGATTGGCGATCACATTGTCGGTCACAGTCGCCGTGACATTCGCGTTTTCAACGATGTTGAGAACAACACTATCAGCGCCTGTATTGGTAATCGCATTGTTGGTAACAGTCGCGGTAACGGTAGCACTGTCTTCAATGAGATTGAACTCAATGCCTTCAGCGCCTGTATTAGTGATGGTATTGCCATCTATTGTAATGTTCGCCGTCGTCGTATCTTCAATATCATCGAAGAAAATGCCTTCTTCATCAACATTCGAGATCTGATTATTCAGAATATTGATGGTGGCATTGGCATTGTTTTCGATCAAGTCAAATTCTATGCCTTGTGTTGCCACACTGAGAATGTTGTTCTCAGCAATGGTGATATTGGAAACCGTATCGTTTTCAATATCGTTAAAGAAGATACCTTCTTCAGTAGCGACCGTAATCGTATTGTCCGTTATGGTGATGTTGGCATTGGCCCTGTTTTCAATATCATCGAATTCAATGCCTGTCTCTTCACTGATAATCTGATTATTGGCCACTGCAATCGTGGTAACAGTATCATTTTCAATGTCACCAAACTCAATACCTTCAAAGGCAACATTGCTAATTTGGTTGTCGTTGACGGTAATGGTGGCATTGGCGTCGTCTTCGATCCGATCAAATTCTATGCCATCTCCTCCTGCTATCTCAGCATTTACATTCTCTGCATTAATCACATTCCCTGAGACTGCAATTGTGGCAACCGCATTGCCTTGAATGTCATCAAAGAAAATACTGTCAGATTGAGCATCAGTAATTTGGTTGTTTGCAACTGCGATATTGGCGATCGCGTCTCCCAAAATCAAGTCAAATTCAATACCCTCTGTACCCAATGTGTTCAAGGTATTATTGGCGACGGTAACGGTGGCATTATCGGTTTCGTTAATGTCACCAAAGAAAATGCCATCATCTTGCGTGTTCGAGATTTGGTTGCGAACAATAGATACCGTGCCATCAATATCAGGCAGGTTAATGCCTCGATTAACGTTGGCAATCACATTATCTTCAAGGGTGATATTCTCTCCACGAGCCTCAATACCATTGACGATTTGAGCGGCCAATTCTACACCGTTCTCAAGCTTAGTCGGATCAATCTCTAGGCCAGAAACCAATGTGTTATTGCCAATGGTGACTTGGCCCGTAACCGTTGGCAAGCTGCCGCTGCCTGAACCTGGCAAAATCACTTCTCCAAACTGAGTATTCAACTGTTGAATCGGCCCCACCGAGCGCACCTGCACGCCATCTGGCAGCGTAAAGCCACCGCCTGCATTACCTTCCTGCACAAAAATAATATTGTCGGCGTTGGCATCGGCAACATTCGCAGCAGCGGCAATCGTGCTCAGCGGATCTTCAAACGTGCCACCGTTGGCCAACGCTTCTACTAGCACGCCGTTTGCTATGCCGTCAGCACTTATTGAAGGATCTACATGCCGGAACACAAATGCTCGGTCTGTCTCTGGGTTGATGGCTTCGACGTCTGATTTGATAATCTCAAAATCTGTTCTATTTTCTACTAAAACAGTGTTAGTGCGATTAATGGGTTCTGCGGCCCTCGCCCAGAGCTGATCTGGCGAATACTGCTCTGTAGACGTCTCTTCGGCGGCATCCGAACGCCTTGACGAAGAACCCAACAGCGCATTCACAGAAACAATCACATTGGTGTCAAATATTCCATCATTTTGTACGCCTACCCCAACGCGTAAATTGTTTATGGGGCGGTAGTCCAGCGAAGCTCGAAATCCCAAACCATCTTCAGACGCTTCGCCACCTAAGAAATACACGCCGCCACGGCCCCACAGGCTGCTGCCGCCGCCAAAATCGAGCAGTTCAAGGCCACCATCAAGTGAAACAGTGGTTAGCGCAGCTTCTACCTGCTCTACTTGCTGCTCATCTATCAGCAGTTGGTTGCCGGTGAACTGAGGGTTTGCTGCTTGGATTTCGGAGGAGAGAACCTGACGGGCGTTGCCCAAAGGAAGGTTGGCATTGAAGGTAACATCCCAGTTTTCACCCAATAGCTCTGCGCCTGCATTGGCCTGGGTAAAGGTGGTATCGCCTATGCCACGAGCATCTACTCCAGCATAAGCGCCCCAAATGGTGCTGTTGTTCAGCAGCGCCCGGTAGCCTGCCTGCAAGCCGCCGCCAAAGTTACCGTCATTATCTACACTCACACGACCATCGAGAAAGGTAACATTTTGCCCCGGCGTTTGAAACAGCGGGAGAAATCCGCCAACGCTGGTGAAGCCTGTAAAGCCAGCACCTTCGTCATGGCTGAGATTGAAGAAGGGTTGGAGACGGAGCGCAGCAACTTCTATTTCTTCTGGTGGGATGGATTGAGCGGTTTGAACCGTTTGCTTTTGAACCGTCTGCTTTTGAACCGTCTGATGCTGAGCGATCGCATCGAGAGAAACCGGTGTTGCGATTGACTCAGCCGAAATGGCTAATACACTCGCTAAAGACAGGCAATAGCTTAAACCAGCGCCCAGTCGTTTTAGAATGCGTGACTTTAGAATTTGGGGCTGAGCATAATGAGAATTAGTTTTCATGTAAATAACATCCAGTAGGAATCAACAACAAGGAACGCTGTACGTCTCTCTATGTCTCTATTAGATGCGTCGCGAGGCTACGTTAAGGGCTAAAGAAAAGTTGACTTATAGCTAGCTTGTGGCTGCATGGAAAAGCAAAAGCAGTCAGCGCCAAACAAAAAACTGCCCAGTCAACATTTGTGCGAGTGCTGACTGGGCAATTGATAACGGATTACTGTTGTTTAACAGTGTTGTATTTGCAGATTCTCTGTTGATCTAGATGATGTCAACATGGGTATTGATATCAAAGCCACCGACTGGCGCTTCAAGGGTGGCAATCTGAACACCCTCTAGCGCGATCGCACCGCTGTCACTGTTGTAAGTCAGTGACTCACGGATAGCATCGGCGCTGCCCATGCGAGCCAGAGGCAGCATATCCTGTTGAATTTGGAGCATGTCACCTTCAGCAACATTGAAGTTTTGAATCACATCAATACTACCGAACCCAAGGCCAAAGATGTCTACACCCGTACCGCCGATGAGGATGTCACTACCACCGCCACCGATAAGCAAATCAGAGCCATCGCCACCGATGAGAATATCGTCACCGTCGCCGCCGATAAGAATATCGTCACCCGCACCCCCATCAGCAATAATCGGTGTGGTCGTACCGCTCGCATTCAAAAAATCATTGCCGTCACCGCCCGAGAAGAGAACAGATTGAACCCCGGTGCCAGTGAGGTCGCCCAACGTCAGGGAGTCATCACCGCCCTGGCCATTAATTTCAAACTGCTCAACCTCTTCGTTAGTCAAGGTAAAGGGCACCAGATTGAGTCGATTAAAAATGGCCTGACCTTCAACTGCGCGCAAGTCAAACTCATCGCCAGCACTGTCGGCACCGTTTACTTCGGTAACATCAAAGCCTTTACCACCGTTGATAAAGTCACTGTTGTCGCCGTTGTTCCAGATAAAGCGGTCATCACCTTTTCCTAAAAAGGCAACATCATCGCCGGTTTGACCAGTCACAATATCGTTGCCACTTCCGGCAAAAACGACATCGGTGCCACCGCCGCCTAAGACAGTATCGTCACCGCCGCCCGACAGGAAAATGTCATCTCTATTGCCGCCTTGTAGCTCATCATCGCCGTTATTACCAATAAAAATGTCACCAAGATCATCGATTTCAGGAGCATTCTTAAACAGGCTACCGACGATTTCATTTACCAGAAAAGTTAGAAAGTTGTTCATTTTTGAATTTCCTTTAGTTTTTAGAGGACTGAAAAACACTCTCAAGAAAACGACGCAATTTAATAATCCCGGTGAAAAATCAGGACGGTTTATACGAAGCGTTTCAGTGAGAGAAAGCGTTGATTTGTGTTACGACTGAATAACAGCAGAATGTCCGCTTGCTGCGTTTGCTTGTTTCTATTACACAGTCTGAGAGGCTAAGTTAAGGGCTAAGAAGGGCTGACTTATGGCTAACTTGTCTTTGCTTTTTCAGAATGAAGCAAGCCTTCTGTTCTAGCTGTTAGAACAGAAGGCTCAGACAAAAGACCAGAACTATGAGCGGCCAAAAGTTAAACGAGATTACAAACACGGCCGACTCAAGGCCCATGCGTCAAATTATGGAAAAAGGGAAGATGCCTTGTTGGTACTGATTTTTTTAGCCATAACCATTCTTTTAGGTTGCTGTTGATATCTCTAACTCAATCCAGTGGAAGGCTAAGATGCTGAAATCCCAAACCCGCGAATTTGTGAGAATTACTTTCTAGCCCAGAACGGATATAGCAATAGTCCGACAGCGATCGCCCACCCCAAAGCCAACGCCTGCAAAAATCCTACAACGCCGCTAACCACCCAAATTAGCTGCACAATACCGTAGTCCGCAGGTGACATTTTTTTGCGTGATCGCCACGCCCATTCCTGCAAACAAGAAAGCCCTAAATAAAGCAACAGTCCGCCAAGAATGGACGTAGGAAAATACGTCAGCCAGGAAGAAAACAGTAGAGGCAGCAAAACAAAGGTCGCCGCGCCAACCACCGTCACCCAGCGGCTACGGCCTCCCAATCGGTGCATAAGCAGAGAGCTACCCATAGAATGAAACGAAAGAATTCCCCCGCCCATTCCTAGTAAAACGTTGCTACGACCAGCTACTTTGAGTTCATAGTTAAAGTCAATATCTTGTGCCATCACCAGCTCTAGCCCCTTCACATTCATGAGCAACAGCACCGCCGTCAATACGCTAACCGTGCCAGCACACATCCACTGAGAGCCAATCGCCTGCCAGTTAATTTGCAGCAAATCCGACCAGCTCAACAGTTGCCAGGTGGTTTGCAAAGCGGGAATGCCCAAGGTGAGTCCTTGAGTATCAGCCTGCGTAGGTGAAATGCCAAGAAGTGAGAGCGTGCCGTAGAAGAGTGCGATCGCCCCAACCAGACTACTGGCAATCACCCAAGACTGACGATTACGACGCGCCACTACCAGCAAATACAGCGCCAGCAAAAGTCCCGGCAGCCACTGCATGAGCGTTTCACCTTGGCCAAAACTACGCAGTGAAATCATATTCAGCGGTTGCTTCATCAATATTTCAATAGCGCCTTTGACTAAAAGCAATCCACTGCTGGCAACAAAGCCACCAATCACTGAATTAGGCAGTAAGCGGACAAGGTTGCCAAGCTTCAGTTCTCCTAATACCCACAGAAACAGCCCCGTGACGAAGGAAGTCAGGGCAATAGAAACAATCACCGTCACTAACATTTCTTCTGACGTAGCTGTTGGCGGCAGTTCGCGAACGACCATGCCTGTACTCCAGGAAAGAATTGCCGTTGGAATCGCCGCCAAATCTGACACCATACCCGGAAAAGAACTCATAATCGCCACCATTACTCGGGCAGCCGCCGCACTAAAAAGAACAAAACCAATGCCAGCAGAAAGATAGTCTGACAGGTTATTAGAGAAAATTAGGGCAGCGAAAGAGAGATCGAATAGAACACCTAAGGTACCGGTGGTAATGCCGACAAAAAGCGTAGAGATTCGGTTCCTACGAAAAATAGAAAGCGTATGCATAAGTTCAGGGGGGTAATAAGGCTATACTAGCTGCGGTCTAGTGATTGCTGGCGTCGTTCGGTGAGAGAAAGACCTCGTGAAGTATTGGACTCTTCGGCATCTTCTGATGCTGTTGTTGAACCCGTATCAGCAGGGTCTGTTTGTTCAACGTTTGGGTTTGTCGGCGCAGGCTGAGCTGGCATCTGCGTTTGTGGTTTGCCGTAGGGATAGTAGGGCTGTTGGTCATCTTCAGATTTGTTTCGAGCGTCCATTTCACTCAGGCGCAGTGTCTGAAGTTTGAAGTCAGCATCGACTTTAGGAAGCGCTTGGGCAGTAGGCGCGATCGCCATAACCGTGAGCAATACAGAAAACGTGGAAAGAGTGAAGCGTTTCATAGAAATACCTAAGCTGTGTGTACGAGCAGCAGAGCTTTGGTTCGCTGCTCTATATCTCTATTACAAGCGACGGTAGGCTACGTTAAAGGCTAGGAAAAGCTAACTTATAGCTGACTTTTGTGGCGACGATCTCAAAGGGCCGCTTTATCAAGTGTTTTTTCAGATATAGCGCCATGCAGAACCATAATAGGGATAGGCTGGTTTAATGAAAGTAGACCTGCAAGCGTGTGAATCACCATGCCCCGTTCGATTAAGGTGCACATTGATTACGTTGATACCATCCGCGTCGCGGTCAGGCGCAATGGATTTCAAACCCAACGTGCGCTTGCTGAGCGGGCGGGCTACTCACTGGCGACGGTAAAAAAGTTTTTGGGCGGCAAGCCAGTTGACTTTGCCACCTTTACAGAGCTGTGCGAAACGCTCAATACAGACTGGGAAACAATCGCTGACTTGGGTGATGGCGTGACTGCCAACAATTTGCCTGATCGTCTATCTACTCATACAAAGGCTGAACTCGTTTCACGACCGCTCGTTCAGGGGCAAAAGAAATCACCTCAAGATTGGGGCGCGGCGGTCGATGTGTCGATTTTTTATGGGCGTAGTCAGGCACTAAAAACGCTAACAGGCTGGATTGTGCGCGATCGCACTCGCCTGGTCGCACTCTGTGGCATTGGTGGCATCGGCAAAACAACGCTGACCGCGAAACTAGCCCATACCGTTGCCGATCAGTTTGACTATCTCATTTGGCGTAGCCTCAAAAACGCACCCCCTGTGCAAGAAACTTTAAAAAGTCTGTTGAACTTTTTCCTAGAGCAGCCTAATACCAGCCTGTCTAGAAACGAGATCGCCAACACATTAGACGATCAGCTTCGGCAATTGATTGACTGCATGCGTACTCATCGCTGCCTGATTGTGTTAGATAACGTAGAGCCGCTGTTTGAAGGCGGCGATTCTCCTGCAAAGAGGCTGCACCAACTCGCAGGCACCTATCGCGAAGGTTACGAAGGCTACAGCGACTTGTTCAAAACTATTGGAGAAACCGATCACAATAGCTGCTTTGTCATTACCTCACGCGAACTTCCCAAAGAAATAGCGCTCCAAGCCGGTGATACGCTACCCACTCGCTATTTTCAGCTCTTAGGGCTCACCAAAACCAACGGCCAACAGCTTATAAAAACAATTGGTGAGCTAACGGGAACAGCCCAGGAGTGGGAACAACTGATACAGGCATACAGCGGCAATCCACTTGCGCTCAAAATGATCGCAGCGGCGGTAAGAGACTATTTTGACGGCGATATTTCTAGCTTTTTAGCCCTCTCTCAAGAAGATTCTCTAATCTTTGGTGATATTCGACAGCTCCTTGTACGACAAATAAATCGCCTAACGCCACTCGAAAAAGACATCATGTACTGGCTAGCCATTAACCGCGAGCCCGTTGCATGGCAAAGGCTTCAGACCGATTTGGTAGACACCGTACCTTTGAATAAAGTCCTGCAAGCGATTGACTCTCTTGAACGGCGATCGCTCATCGAAAAAGATCGATCCAACATCACCCAGCAGGCGGTGATTATGGATCACTTTACGGGCGAACTCATTCACCAAATTTGCCATGACATTAGCCATCAAAAGGCAGACTTTCAGTCAGGTTTTTTATGGCGCTACGCACTGGTAAAAGCCAATGCTAGAGACTACATTCGTCAGGCCCAAGTCCGACTTATTCTGAGCCCTATCATCCAGCAACTGCGCGAATCGTACGCGTCTGTTCAAGCCATAGCAGCAGCGCTGACAGAGCGTCTTAGTGATGCCCGTCAGCAGTCCAAAAAAGTCGGCTACGTTGGCGGTAATGTCCTCACGCTTTTGCGCCATCTGCATGTTGATCTAACCGGCTACGACTTTTCTAACCTGGCTATTTGGCAAACCTATCTTCAGGGTATGAACCTGCACGATGTGAACTTTACCGGTTCAGATCTGTCTCGGTCTGTTTTTAATCAGCCTTTTGGCAGCATTCGTACCATGGCGTTTAGCCCGGATGGCAAGGTGCTAGCAACGGGCGATACCAACAGTGAAATCTGGCTCTGGCAAACCGCCTTTTCGTCAGCGATAGGTGATATTAGGTCGCATATTTCAACCTTTCAAGGGCATCAAAACTGGGTATGCTCAGTAGCCTTTAGCCCAGATGGAACGCGATTAGTCAGCGGCAGCGCCGACCACACGATTAAACTATGGGACACCCAAACAGGAGAGTGCTTACAAACGCTAGCAGGGCATCAAAACTGGGTCATGTCTGTTGCTTTTAGCCCAGATGGAATGCGATTAGTCAGCGGCAGCGCCGACCGCACGATTAAGCTATGGGATGCCCAAACGGGAGAATGCTTACAAACGCTAGCAGGGCATGGCCACGGCGTATGGTCTGTTGCTCTTAGCCCTGATGGAGAGCGGTTAGTCAGCGGCAGCGCCGACCGCACGATTAAGCTATGGGATGCCCGAACAGGAGAGGCACTGCAAATACTCAAAGGACATGAGCATGGGGTGTGGACGGTGGCCTTTAGTCCGGATGGGCGATCGCTTGCCAGCGGCAGTGCCGATCAAACGGTGCGCATTTGGGATGTGGCCACTGGCCAATGTCAGCAAACGTTTACCGGGCACAACAACTGGGTGTGGATTGTAGCCTTTAGTCCGGATGGGCGATCGCTCGCCAGCGGTAGTGCCGATCAAACGGTGCGCATTTGGGACATTCAAGCGCAGCAATGTCAGCGAGTACTCTTTGGTCATAGCAACTGGGTATGGTCTGTAGCCTTTAGCCCCGATGGAGATTACCTCACCAGCGGCAGTGAAGATCGCACCATGCGACTTTGGAGCGCCGACAGCGGACAGTGCCTGAAAACATTGCAAGGGAGCAGCAACTGGGTATGGTCTGTGGCCTTTAGCCCTGATGGTAAAACGTTGGCCAGTGGGCAGGGCGATCGCCTCGTTCACCTATGGGACATGGCAGCCGATGAGGTCAAGCCCAATATTCCAGCAGGGTCACCCGTACAGACCTTGGCAGGCGCTCAAAACGCCATTTGGTCGGTTGTTTTTAGTCCTAACGGCAATCTGCTGGCCAGCGGCAATGAAGACGGCAAAGTGCATTTGTGGAACCTTTCAAAAGAGTCAGCCTATCGCAGCTTTTCGGGACACGCCAAAGCCATTTGGTCGGTCGTCTTTGATGCCAAAGGTGAAACCCTCGCTAGCGGTAGCGCCGACCAGAGCATCAAGCTCTGGAATGTACAGACGGGCCAATGTCAACAAACCCTTTTAGGGCATGAGCACTGGGTTTGTTCGGTGGCTTTTCATCCTCAACGCAAGCTGCTGGCCAGCGGCGCTTACGATCGCACTATCAAGCTTTGGGATTTAGAGACCGGTGAGTGTATAGACACTTGGAAAGGACACACTAGCGGCCTCTGGCACATTGCATTTTCACCCACAGGGGACTTTTTAGCGAGCAGCAGCATTGATCAAACCGTGAGACTTTGGGAAGTGAGCACCGGGCAATGCCAGCAGGTTTTGAGCGGTCATGAAAACTGGGTAATGGCTGTAGCCGTCAGCCCCGACGGCCAGTGGATTGCCAGCGGCAGCGCTGATCGCACGGCGAGAATTTGGCGGGCGAGCAGTGGCGACCTCATACACACGCTGCGCGGCCACTCTAACAGCGTATGGTCAGTAGCTTTTAGCCCCGATGGCAACACGCTCGCCAGCGGCAGCGACGATAAAACCATCCGGCTCTGGGACATTAAAACAGGCGCTTGTGTAAAAACGCTCAAAAATAAAGAACCCTATGAGGGCATGACTATTACCGATATTGCTGGCATCACCAAATCTGAAATAGCCACGCTAAAACAGCTAGGCGCGATCGCATAAAAGCAATTAAAAGAAACAATCCGTCAAAGCGATGAATCACACTTAAGGAAGCAATTAAATGAAGACATCTTCAAAACAATCGGATAGTACAGCCAGCCAGCCGTTTTTAATCAGCCCCAGCCAGCATCAAAATCTCTCACTGCCCCCCATTTTTCTCACTATTGCTGTCATCTCGTTGTTTTTAACGGTGACCGTTGGCGGCGCTTTGTTCTTTTTCCCTAACGTTGCTCAACCTCGCTGGATCTGGCCAATAAAGCCATACAACACTCGTTTTTTAGGTGCCATTTACCTGACAGCATCTGTTGGCTTCACCAGCCTGCTAGCGAGTCAACGCAGCACCCTCGCACGACTCATTATTCCAATGTTTTTTGTATTCACTACCAACGCGCTCATGGTGTCTTGCCTACAGCTTCAGCAGTTTAATGCTGGACGGCGAGCAACTGATATCTGGTTTTGGCTGTATTTAGCAGACTGCGTTGGGAGCGCCTACTATTTGGGCTATTACAGGCATTATTCATTTGCAGGATTGCGCCGTCTGCGGAGTCTGTGGCCGACAGTTTTGGGCGTGCAGGCTGGTCTTTTGGGCGCATACGGATTGAGTTTGTTGTTGTTTCCAGAAGCCACAGGTAGCCGTTGGCTGTGGCCGTTAGATGTTTTTCATAGCCAGCTCTATAGCTCTATTTTTTTAACGGGTGCGGTGGGTGCTGCCATATTGTCGCGGCGAGCAGCGGCGGCTGAGCTGATGACGTTAGGGGCAATTCAAGTGACGTTTAGCAGCTTGGTGATAATCGGCGTTTGGCTAGTGGACAAAGAGATTCATAAGATTGATTGGAGCCTTTTTGTGAACTGGGCTTGGATGGGCGCGATCGCACTACTCGGGCTTATTGGATTAGGACTCATCAAACAATCAGCTAGCGTTGCAAAAACCGCAGAGACCTAAGTCAACTAGGCTTAGACTCTCCTAGTCCAGACTATAGTGCCGTGCAGCTTCCGTGCCGCTTCCAGTCGTTAAGCAAGGAGGTGAGCCAGCGAATATCGCGAGGGCTGAGCGCGCCATCTGTGGTGGCGAGCTTGTAGCAGTCGTGGGGCGACCTAGTGCGGTTGCGATGCGTCAAAATGCGCAGCGTATCGTGATTAGGTAGCATGCTGATGCTATAGATATCGACGCGCTTGGTATTAACCACATAAACAGGCGCTCTGAGCCAGTACTTATAGGCAATGAGCAGCACGTCTGCTTCTAGCTGAATGTGAATGTCTCTAAGCATGAACCGGCTGAGCAGCCGCCCTCCGGTACGTAAAAAGCGAAAGCTGTACCAGCAGCCCATCATTGCAAGACTCGCCGCCGCTGCCGTGGCAAAACCGATAAAGAGGCCCGCATTCGCGAGCGCCGCCGGTGACAAATGCAGCAGGCTGAGCAGATGCACAGCCACCCCTAGCAGGGTAAAGCCCATCAGAGTAGGTGGCAGCGCCCGCTTGAGCTGAGAGGTCTTTAGGCCGACTGGTGGCACAATCAGTTCTAGGGATCGCGCTTTTTTAACCGAGCGGATCTGCGTAAAAAACGGCTGATATTTATCCTGATTTTCAGAGAGGATAGGCACTGGCAGCATTTGCGTCTTAGTGGGCTGTAGCATCCGCCTTTTGAGCATCGATAGCGGCAAACGGTTGAGCGCAGATAGGGCTTGCTTGGCAGAGCTTGGGCGATCGCCCACATACGGCTCAATGAGCCAGTTAATCCATTCCTGCAAGCTGGGGCTCAACTGCGCGGGAGAGCAAGCAAACCGTATTCTCATACCGCCGCTGTGGGGCCGGTGCGGCAGTTCACCCAAGTGCCGCCCGGTCGCCAGATAAACCAGCGTCGCACCCAGACTGTACAAGTCGGAAGCAAACGTCGCCTGCCCGCCCACCTGTTCAGGCGGCATGTAGCCATAAGTACCCACCAGCACATCGTTACGCTGAGCCTGCACGTACTGCACCGTCCCCAAATTCAGCCAGGACACCCGGCTACCGGTAGCCGTTTCAGTCACCGCAACGTTGTGGGGCTTAATATCTCTGTGCACCAACCCTTTCCCGTGCAAATACGCGAGCCCTTTTAGCAACTGCCTTGCAATATCTTTAATTTCCACCTCGCGATAGGCCTTTTTCTCAGCGACCTGCTGTGCGAGCGTCTGCCCTTCATGGTGGCTCTGCACCAAAATTAAGCCCTTGCTGCGCCCTTTACCTTCTTGTGTCGTGTCCACGGTAAACGAGTCAATGTAGCGAGGAATGGTGGGATGCGTGAGTGAGCCGAGCAGTTGAATTTCGCGCTCAAAACAGCAAATATCACCCGTCGGCGTATTTTTTGACACGGTGAGTGATTTAATCACCACTGGGCGCTGATGCTGGATATCTTTAGCGAGCATTTGCTGGTAGCCAAACGGGCGACCAATTGGTTGCAGGTTGGCATAGCGATCGCTCAGTCGATCAAAAACAATGGTAGAGGTTGGAAGAGAAGTAGCCATACTCACAGCTAAAGAGAAACGTACATAAAGTATTCCCTATGTTTTTTTTGATACGTCTCAGAGAATAAGCGGAATTCACTAGGGCGTATCAACCAGGGGCAGCAAAGCCTCTTTCACACGGCGACATAAGGCTTTAACGCCAATGGGTAAGTCTTAAAAAGGCGGCTTATGGACTGCCCTAAGATGTTAAAAGAGGCATTGTCTCGCCGACTATCAAACGGTATTTCACGTAGCACTAACCACTCATACCAGATCAATACATCGAATCCGGTTGATACATAAAATACAATATCTCACTTGTCTGGCATTGTTTTCAAGCTTTCAGACCAATCGTGTAAATTTTATGGAAACCTTTCTACGTAGGATCTACGACAAATTTTACCGAAGTAAAATTTGTCACGCTTCAGCTATCAGAAACTACTGAGAAGACACTTTTAAATATCAGAAGCACATCAGGTGAGGATGCGGTTTTGTCTCGCTTCTTTTATCTTTTCAATTTTTCAGATGCTTTGTTGAAAAAACGCTTCATCGTGAGATATGCAATCCGCTGACGCGTAAGCTGCGGAATATCGCTTTCTTTCTGGCTCTGATAGTCAAAAAAGAGATTTATCTCCTGTAAAATCTTTTCTAAGCGAATAACGAGCTGCTCAGGTCGGTAGGGCGCAAAGAATTCAGGCGGTATTGGCGGGCGATTAGGCCAGCTATGGGCCGACTCAACAATTCGCTTTACGTCGTAACCGGTGGCATAGCCCGAAATTTTTTGGCAGTTAAAGCCAGGATCTAAATAGTCAGCTAGGGCGTGGTTTACGCTGGAAAACACTTCACAGCCACAGGCCATCGCTTCCATCGGCGGCAGGCCAAATCCCTCTGTTAGGCCAAAGCGACCCCAGTACTCAGCCGAATCGTACAGATATAGCTTGGCGCGATTAAACAATCCAATTAAATCGTCTACATAGCTGTCTAATACCACCACATTGCACTGCTTTTGTAAGACAGGCACTAGCTGCTGTAAAAGGTACTCAGAAGATTTTCTCGCCTGTACCAAAACATCAATATCTCTAGGTAGCTGACGGTTCTCAAAGGCGGGCGAAATTTCATTGGGCAGGTGATAAATCATTGAGCTGAGGGCTTTTTCTCCCCAGTAGCTCATGGTGTTGCGGCTGACGGTAACGATAGGGACGCGAGGCGGTAGTGAAAAGCCATAGCCGGCGCTGTGGGCGTGATAAAGGGTGGGGCGATCGCCAATTTTTTTAATCAGCTTAGGCACGTCAAACCCCCAGCTCACCACAAAAATACTGGACTGATCGTCTGCTTCAGCGAGCACATCATCTAAAAACAGCGTATTTTGCTCCCGCTGCCGGTACGTCACCACCTCGGCCTCACAAATCTGCTGAGCCAGCCGCAGCGTATTTAGCTCAGCGGTTAGGCCACCGGCAAAAAATTGTTTAGTGGTGCCCGGTAGTAGAAATAGCAGTTTTCTCATGCGCACTCCCTGATTGTTGGCAAGCCTCTGAATACAGGCTTTTGAACGTGTCTAAAAAAGCATAAGCCGCAGGGGTCAACAGCGTGTTCCGCAGGCAGCTCACGCCCAGCGGCCTTGCCATATTAAAGGGAAGCTGAACGATACGCACTCCGGAAGGAACGGGCTGTGATGCCAGTTTTGGCATCAGCGTAATGCCGAGTCCTTGACGGGTCATGCTGACAGCAGTGGAATCGTTAGCAATTAAATAATCGACCGAAACTGGCGGCTGGGCAGCTCGTAAATGGGCACGAATTGTTTTGCAGCAGTCGCTAGAAGACGTAATAAGCGGATATTTGCGCAGGTCACTCCAGGTGAGCTGCTCGTCAATATCTACGCTGTTAGGCGGGACGAGCGCAATAAAGGGATCGTCCATTATTTTAAAGGTTTCAAATTCGTTGCCTTCAATTAAGTCAGCCATGCCCAAATCAGCCTGGCCTTCAGTCAGGGCGTTGACCAGCGATTGGGTGTCTTCAAATTCGATAATGGCAACTTGGACAGTGGGATGGTGCTGATGGAGATGTGCGATCGCCCCCGGCAATATTTCACTCGCCAAGCTCCGAAACGCCGCAATCCGCACCAGCCCCCCATCAATGCCCCTGGCCTGAGCCGCCACCTGTCCCATGCCATCCACCAGGCTCAAAATCTGCTGCGCCTGATCAAACACCTTAGATCCTACAGGCGTCAGCGAGGCTCGTTGCCGTCCCCGGTGAATTAGCTCTACGCCCAGCGCCTCTTCTAAAGCCGCAATGCTATGGCTCACTGTGGACTGGCTCACATTCATCTGGAGCGCTGCCTCACTAAAGCTACCGGTTTGCGCCACGCTCAATAGCGCCCTCATCTGAGTGAGTTTGACCTTATCACCGATGCTTTTCGCAGGTTTTCCGACCATAGCTTTAGCTAGCTCTGTGCATATCTTTATACCAGGCTATCCTCTCGCACGATTACCGGCGCATCTATCTTTTGCATAGCCCCTATTTATCCTATGCTTTGCTGCTTTCTTTTCGTTTTTGTACAGTAAATACATCAAGCACAAAAGCAGCTACCCGATTTCTCTTTTAAGAGACTGTTCTTTTTGTTTGAAGTCTTTTTCTATTGCGAATAAACACAGGTACGACTGCCTGAAACAACATAATCTAACAGAGGTTTGTGATGAACAGCACCAATCAATTTTCCATGACTTCTCGTTCTGCGATCGCCACCACTCAAGCACAGCTAGAGCAAATCCTAAAGTCTTCTCCCTCTCTCTCTCAACCCAAATCTCATACCCCCTGGTATCGGCGTATAGGCCAGTGGCTGCTTGCATCCTTGACCGATGCCCAGCAGGTACGCGTCTGGACAAAAATCACGCCAAAAGGCATTCAGTGGAGCGCCTACGATCCCAACATTAAACGCAGCTTCTCCTGCTACTCAGAAGCTGACCTGCGCACCTGGCTAGAGCAGCGCCACTACAACTAGAAGTCTGATAGCTGTTACTACAAACCATAATTTCCCCGACGTTATAATTCTAGCGTCGGGGAAATTAGCCATGTTTATGGTGTGTTCGGCAGAACCACGTAGAGAACGCACTATGATAGGTCAATCAGATAGTCGTGAAGGAGCTTTCTCATGTTTGGCCTGGGCATCCCCGAAATTGTCATCATCAGCGTTGTCGCCGTTTTGGTCTTTGGCACAAAGCGCATTCCTGAGCTAGGCGGTGCACTCGTCAAAACCCTACGGAACGTCAAAGAAGAGCTTAATAATCCAGAGGATGAGAATGAGTCGTACCGAGAAGAAGACTAAAACTCTTTTGTCTCTATAGCTTGTTTTGTTCTAACAATCCCATCAGTTTGTGTTTTCGGTTATGGGTGTTGGTTAGCGCTCGTCGGTAGCGCAACCAGTCCTGCTGTTGCCCTAGCGCCAGGTAAGCAGCTTTTGCTCGTTTGAGCCATTCCACAGCACTGTCGTAGTATTTTGCTTTGCCTGCGTTCATAATGGCGTCGGCTCTAGGTATGGCGTTCTCAATGACCCACTGACCGTGAGAGGCGATCGCAGCATCCATTACCCTCAAAACCATGGCCTCCCAATAGCTACTAAACCCAGCATCAGAAACCTTCTCAATCGCGTCATCTAATAGATCCGCGTACAACAGAATATCGATCTGCGCGTTAGCTTCATACCATTGATCCATTTTTCGGATTTGTTGCAGTAGCTGTTCTTTATTATCAGGCCAGCGATCGCCTGACAGCGCTTCAATCGCCTGATAGTTTTTCAAAGATGGCTTGGCTGCAAACGCAGCGAGGCTGGCTTCTAGTACGGCTGCGCGATCGCCTAACCCCTCAGCCAGATCACTCGTCCAGCTAGCAAACTCAAACGCGAGATAGTCACTGCCTTGCTTTAGCCGCAACCCCTGCATCGCAATCTCTAGGGCCTCAGCCAGCCGATCCTGAGACCGCAGTGTCTTCGCCAGCGCCGCCGCCTCTTCCAAAGTAGCCATCTGCGCCTTTGCTACCGTCATCGCCTCCTCAACTCGACCGAGCCGACCGAGCATAGTTAAGTATTCCTGCATTTGCCCCTCAGCCTGCGCTAAATGCAAATAATCCTCGTAGCGCTCCTGACGGTCAAGGATCACAAGTCGAATCTGGCTAAATTCATCAGCCCAACCGGGCGCTTCCCCAGCCCAGGCGCCTTGTTCTGTAATCTCACCAGCAAAAACTCGCTGCAAGGGCAGATAACTCCAACCCTGACGCAAAGCCTCCAGCGCCATCTCAAAACTGCCCAGCGAATCCTGCCAAATTTCAATTTTTTCTTGCCAGACCAGACTCTCATCCGCTGCCAAATCCGTACTTAAAAGCACCTCTGTCCAAGCCGAATCGAAATCGATGTCAAAGTCGATAGGATCCATCCCAATAAAGTCATCAACAATATTCCATGACTGCACACAGCCTTCAGTAATGCCCTCTAGCAAGACGAGTGAGCTATAGCCATCTCCTTGCTCTGCAAATCCCAGTGCCTCTTCCATGAGGCTTGCCATATCGTAAGACATGCTGTCATCATCTTGACCGCACTCCCAACCACGAACAGCCTCTCGAAAAATCTCTCTCACCCGCCGCTGATAGGGAGCAGGATCAACACTCGTTTTCCGTTTGATCTGTGTGCTCTGCGTTGCTGGCTGCTTTACCTCAGACAAACCGCTCACATAAAGATCAATCGATTCTAGCAACGCCAAATCTTCCGCTACCAATGATTGAATCAGTTTTTTTGCTTGAGCCAAACTTAATCGTTCTAACAGGTAATTTAGCGATGGACGTTCCCTGACAGATTCTGGCCGATGCAAGCACACCAACAGTGTTGCAATAGTATGCTTACACCAACCCTCAAAGCTATATAAACAGCTACAGCGGGCCTCGGTCACGCCACCCTCATCAAAGGTTATGACGACTCGATAAGGATCTACTTCGTTACCTTCTACTTCTGCGTGCAATGTTTGCTGGCGCAGCGTCACCTCTGCCACCGCCCCCGACTGAAAATAACGTTCGCCTCGTGCAAAAGACTGATCTGTTGCGTGACGTTTCAGGTTAGCGACGGTTAGCTTAGGTAGAGACATGGCGGTTAGTAGAGAAGAGTCAATCTATAACGTTCTCATCGTACAAACTATTCAGATGTCTAAGCGTTGGTAGACCTTTGCGAGATTGCGGAGCTGATAGTCAGGGTTAAAGCATTCGTTTATTTCTTCAGGCGTCAGTTTCTCTTTTACCTGTGGATCGCTTTCGAGCAGCTTTTGGAAGTTGCCGCCAGGGGTGTTCCAAGCTTGGTGAGCGTTGGTTTGCACGATGCGGTAGGCGTCTTCACGGTTAATGCCTTTTTCAACAAGGGTTAAGAGAACCCGTTGGCTGAAAACCACGCCGCCGTAAAGGTTCATGTTGCGCTTCATGTTGTCGGGATACACCTGAAGCTTTTTGATCAGCTTGGTGGTTTCGACCAGCATGAAGTGGGTGAGAATGCAGCTATCGGGGAAGATGACGCGCTCTACGGAGCTGTGAGAGATGTCGCGTTCGTGCCAGAGGGCGACGTTTTCTAGGGCGGCGACGGCGTTGCCACGCAGGATGCGAGCCATACCGGTCAAACGCTCGGATTTGATGGGGTTGCGTTTGTGGGGCATGGCTGAAGATCCTTTTTGGCCTTTGGCAAAGAATTCTTCTACTTCAAGAACATCGGTGCGCTGAAGGTTGCGGATCTCGACGGCAAAACGTTCGATGGATGCGCCGACGCCTGCGAGAGTCATAATAAATTCGGCGTGAACGTCGCGGGAGATCACCTGTGTGGAGGCGGTGTCGGGCTTGAGACCGAGAAGCTGGCAGGTAATTTCTTCGACTTCAGGATCGATGTTGGCATAGGTACCGACGGCTCCAGAGATTTGGCCCACGGCGATTTCTTCACCGATGCGATTGAGGCGTTCGCGGTGGCGCTGCATTTCGGCTAGCCAGCCTGCGAGCTTGAAGCCAAAGGTCATGGGTTCGGCGTGGATGCCGTGAGACCGGCCAATCATTACCGTGTCACGATGCTCTTGAGCTTTATAGCGAATGGCTTGGATGAGATTTTCTACATGCGTGAGAATGAGCTGATGGCTCGCTACAATTTGCAAAGATAGCGCGGTGTCTAGGACGTCGGAGCTGGTCATGCCGACGTGGATGTAGCGGCCTGCGTCGCCGACGTATTCGTTGACGTTGGTGAGGAAGGCGATCACATCGTGATGAACCTCAGCTTCAATTTCAAGAATGCGAGCCACGTCAAATTTGGCTTTTTCCTTGATAGTCTCTACGGCCTCGGCTGGGATTTTGCCGAGCTTGGCCTGAGCTTCGCAGACAGCGATTTCTACCTGCAACCAAGTTTGAAATTTGTATTCGTCTGTCCAAAGATCGCCCATTTCGGGCAAGGTATACCGTTCTATCAAGGGGAGCTAGCGCCAAAAGCAACCGGATCATTTTATCGGGTATAGGCCCGGTATCGAAATGTTTCTCCAAAATTGCCTCTGGAACTGTCCGTAGGGATGGTGTAGTTTCACCCGCGTATGCGCTTCGTTGTTTGCATTGACGTTTGTTCCTTGAATGAATTTTAAGTCTGTGGCTATTTATTGGGACGCGGTTCTGGTGTTAGGCACGTTAGGTGGTTCCGTAGGCCTACGGTTGCTTCCGTGTTTGTATGGTTATGGGCAGTTAATCGCCTTTGGTAGGGTGGCATCTGCTAGGCATATGCCACTCATAAAAACTGATAGCGCATTCTTGAAACAAATGGAACGCTAGCGCAAATGAAGCAACCAGAGCTGCGATCGCAAATTAATTAGCTGTTTCTTAAGATTAAGAAGCTTGAGCATTTCCTCAACAAATCACTCTAAGCTATAGATTGCCTCACTCAAGACGCAACGGTGCTAAAGGGCATCTTCTACGCCCTTTCAGATACCTTTGTTTTTTGCCGATACAGACCGTCGTGTACGCAAGGTAAATCCCGCCCTCAGCCAGTTGTCCAGACGCTCGCCTGAGGCTGTTTTAGGCCAGTCCACTGAGCAGCTCTATGAAAGGTTCGGCAATCTACCAGAAGCTAGGAGAGCAGAGCTTCAACCTCAAAGCCAATGGCACGACCATTTATAAAGAGCGCTATCGTCGCCAGAGCGGTGAGGTTTTTATAAACGACACTCAAAGCCAGCCTGCGTGATAGCTGTATCGACCTAGCGATGCTGTGTTTTGAAATCACAGAAACAGCGGCCATTTCTAACCTGCACGCTGTCATTGTCCTTATGACAGCACTCAAGCAGCTTTAGAAGCTAGGGGTTGACTATGTACCAGGGTATGGAATTGCCACTCCTGAGCCTTTTTGCCTGAATAGCTTAAGAGCGCAGGACAGGAACTTTTCGCGGCTGAGGGGAAGACTGGAAAAAAGGTTGAAGTAACACCCAAAATAGCTTAATGGTGACGATTGCTAAGCTAGTGATAAGTCCGAGGGCGATCGCAACATCGGGCACATGGAGAATTGATAAGGCAATGCCTACGGCAACCAAAAAGAGAATACTTTTGTCCATGAGTCGTTTCTCTACAAAGCAAGCTAACTTAATTAATGCTAGCGATTGAGCCCCGTAGCGATCCCCAAAAGCATAAAACCTTAGCAACGCTTAACCTAATTCAAGCCGCGAAGGTTGTAGGCTAGCTCAGCTCAACGTCAACAGCTTCGGCATTTTCTTCGCTGGGCACGTCAGTCGTAATTCTCAGATGGGCAACATTCGCGATTCCAACGCCCACTTGCAGCGTAACTCGTTCAGTATTTATGTTTTTTGCTCTCACCTGATCCCCAGCCACTTTTAAAACATCAAGCGCCTGATCCACCGCCGCTTGAATCGCTTCTTCGGTAGCTTCCTCAGTGCTTCCAGCAAGGTTTGAAAATGTGTTGGAGACTTCACTCCCGGCTTTTTCTACGGCGCTAGTCACTTTATTCATAAGTTTTTTACTCTGCTGGGAGATATCTGACGGTTCCATGAGCGGGCGTAATAGCAACAACGGCTGAACAAACGCGTTCAACTGTCTCACTATCTATGAGCCCAGCAGCTAGCGCATTGACCTTTAGAAACGCCTTCTCAAAGCACTCTTCTAAGCGAGTTATTCCTTTTGGTATCTCTGGTATCTCATTGTTTTTTGAGTTGCTTAAATATCTTCTGGCTGCATACCAGAGACGACAGGCGCTGTATTACTGAGCTTAAGATCAGGATGATCGCTTTCTGTTTGGCGGCAGTTCCACTCGTTTTTAAATAGCAGAACCGGACGCCCATAGCTGTCTTTTACTGTGGCCGTGTTGAAAATACGCCCCGCTTTTTTGAGTGCAGGCCAGCCACCCGTCACCCACCTGGCCACGCTGTAGCCAATCGGCTCTAGCAGCGTATCGACGTTGTACTCATTTTTTAACCTAAACTGCACGACCTCAAACTGAAGCTGCCCGACAGCAGCCAGAATCGGATCGCGGCGAGATTCGTCGGCAGAATACATAATCTGCACGGCCCCTTCCTCTCTTAGCTCAGAGACACCTTTACGAAACTGCTTGAACTTAGACGGGTTTGGGTTTTTGAGATAGGCAAACATCTCAGGCGAGAAAAAAGGAATGCCTTCGTACTCCAGCTTTTCGCCCTGATAAATGGTGTCGCCAATGGCAAATACACCAGGGTTGTTAAGCCCGATAACATCGCCGGGGTAGGCTACCTCTAAAGACTCGCGGCCCTGACCAAATAGCTTTTGAGGATGGGAAAGACGCACGCTTTTGCCGGTACGAGCGTGGCTAACCACCATATCTTTTTCAAATTTGCCAGAGCAGACGCGGATGAAGGCCACGCGATCGCGATGCCGAGGATCCATATTTGCCTGAAGCTTGAAGATAAAGCCTGAAAACTCTTCATTTGTCGGTGGTATCGGGCCCGCCGTACTCTCATGCGAACCTGGCTTAAGGCCGTAGTCCAAAAAGGCTTCTAAAAACAGCTCAACGCCGAAGTTCGTCATGGCACTACCAAAAAACACAGGCGTCATCTGCCCCGCGTGCACCATTTCAAGATCCAGCTCTGGGCCAATTTCGTCAAGCATTTCCAGCTCTTCTTTAAACTGGACATACAGCTCTGTAGTCACCAGTTCTTCAAGCCTAGGATCGTCAAGGTCGAGCACCGTATCTTTGGCTTCTTTGCTGCCGTGAGCCGTGCGCTCAAATAGGTGAACTTTCTTTTTACGACGATCAAATACGCCTTTGAAGCGATCGCCCGTGCCAATCGGCCAGTTCACCGCATACGTCGTTAGCCCCAGCTCTTGCTCAATCTCATCTAGCAGCTCCAACGGCTCACGCCCAGGCCGATCCATCTTATTAAAGAAGGTAAAAATCGGCATGTCGCGCATCCTGCACACCTCAAACAGCTTGCGCGTCTGCGGCTCTAGCCCTTTGGCCGCGTCCTCAAGCATCACCGCATTATCCGCAGCAGCCAGGGTACGATAGGTATCTTCACTAAAGTCCTGGTGACCCGGCGTATCAAGCAAATTAATCCGGTAGTCATCGTAGTTAAACTGCAGCACCGTAGAAGTAATCGAAATACCCCGCTGCTGCTCTAGCTCCATCCAGTCAGAAACCGCATGACGCTGCGCCCGTCGCGCTTTCACCGAGCCCGCCTCATGAATTGCGCCCCCGTACAGCAGCAGCTTTTCCGTCAGCGTGGTCTTACCCGCGTCTGGGTGAGAAATAATGGCAAAATTCCGCCGTTGCTCTACGGCTTCGGCGATTTCGCTGCTTGAGTTAACAAGGGTTGATGTCATTAGGCAGTCATGGATATAGCGCGATTGTCTCAATTGTAGTTCTTCGTGCGAAATCGCTGTAAAGACCCACAAGAAACCCTAAAAGGGAGCAAGCGCGGCACAAATAAATAGACAGTCATCATTTTAGTAACGACGACACATCGCTAATTATTTACGACTCAAAGTAATCAACAAAAAGCACACTTTATTTTTATGCAAAGCGTGCTTTTTATGGTGAGAAAAGAGGCTATATCACTTTGCTAATCAGGCTTGTCGTTAGAAGATGTTTTGCTGTCAATAATGCCAAAAATAATTGTTGGCAGCGTGAGCACAGCGACGAATCCGGCCATGTATACAGCCGCTTCAAGCGGAGATGGAAGATGAATTGAATTGGAAACGGTAGTGTATGCCAGCATGAGAGGATCTCCTAAATAGCCTTAGCTCAGGCGTAAAAGATTTGAGCAATGATGTTGTGATAACACATCTTTCAAGACGTGCTCACAAGCTAACGACAAGCAGGCTCAACGCGATAACAATGAATAGCGCAATCCGAAAGCCGTATTTGCGCTGCCAGGGAATGCGGTAAATTTCTGGGCGGGTCGGTTCTGGCTTGGCCTGAATATCTTGATAGAGCGTGCAGGTCATGGCGGTGGGCCGCTTTGGGAACGTGCAGCTATCGTCGGCTTCGTAGGCGCAGGTAGCACAGAGCGGCGTGTTGCCTTTGGCTTGGTGCAAGGTCATGCCCGCATGTCCGTGGGCTGCAAGCTCTAGAGTGCAGTGGGGGCATTTGATGGCGTGGCTAGGGATGAGGCGATCGCACCGAGGACAAGCTGGCATAATAAATGCGGCCTTTGCTTCACTGGCATCCTATATGGTCAACCATTTGCGATAAAACAGTCAATAAATGAGGTTATCCCATTCGGTAAACCGCCCGTGCTCTAGGAAAATAGTTTGCCAGAATAGGGAAAGCGTAGAACAAGCATAGAAGCAAGCTTATGGACACCTCAAACTTACTCAGACAGCTATTAATGGTCGGCGTAGGCACCACGTCGCTAGTGGCCGAACGGGTCAAAAAAATGAGTGAGGAGCTGGTGCGCGACGGGAAGCTCGATCCCGATCAGGCTAAAGGCTTTGTCGATGACTTTATGTCGCAGATGAATATTGATCAGCCTGCTATTGAAAAGCAAATGCGGCGACAGGTGCGCAATATTATGCAAGACTTGGGCGTCCCTCGGCAGTCTGAAATGGACGAGCTACGCGGCAGGTTAGATCGGCTAGAGCGGCAGCTCCGCGACCTGGAAAACAAAAGCTGGAAGTAGTCGATTTATCGTACACTGTGCGAGTAAACAAGACCTAACTTTAAGTCAAGATACTCAGATCAAGATATGAGAGAAATAATAATTAGCTTTGGCGTCGTGGTCGCTTGCTGTGCGGTGCTGCTAGTGGCTCAGTTTACAGGTGGCGACAGTGAGCAAGCCGTTGCTGGCAAGGTCACCGATGCGGCCACGCCCGCTCAGCAGTCTGAAACGCTAGTGGCCCAGGGAGATGCTCTGGGAAGCGCGGCTGATTTGGTAACCGGAAGTACTACAGGAGGAAACGCCGTGACAGATCCGATGGCGGATGGCAACAATATCGTAACGACTGATTCTGGTTTGAAGTACGAAGTGATTGCTGAAGGCGACGGCGCAGCGCCTAAAGCTGGCAATCGTGTGTTTGTGCATTACGTTGGCACGCTAGAAGACGGGACTAAGTTTGATAGTTCGCGCGATCGCGGTCGTCCTTTTGACTTCACCGTTGGCCAAGGTCAAGTGATTAAGGGCTGGGACGAAGGCGTGGGTGATATGAAAGTGGGCGACAGACGCAAGCTGATTATTCCCCCTGAGCTAGGCTACGGTGCTCGCGGTGCAGGTGGCGTGATTCCGCCGAATGCAACCCTCATTTTTGATGTAGAGCTACTGCGCATCGGCAATTAGCAAACTTTCGCTCAATCAAACTTTCGCTCAATCAACTTAAAGCCTTTGCCTAAGATGAGTTCTCTCTATTCTGGCAAAGGCTTTTATTATGTCAGCTAAGCAACGAATCTGACTGGCAACAAACCGTTCAGGTTCCGTTAAAAGTGTCGTACCAGAGCTTAATTGCGGTTCGAGAGATCCGATGCTCGATTTAAGAACTGCGTATATTCAGGTTGAAACAACAACTTTATGGTTCCCGTTGGCCCGTTTCGATGCTTGGTAAGAATAATCTCTGCAATGCCGCGATCAGGCGTATCAGGATCATAATACTCTTCGCGATACAGCATCATAATCAAATCTGCATCCTGCTCGATTGCGCCTGAGTTGTGTGAAACAATACCGTCTGCCATCCAAGCCGCTGGCCCTGGAACAGTTAGGTCGTATACTTGCGCTTTGCCAACAGCTTCAATAGATACGATATCGTCCCAGAAAATATGAGAATCTACAATCTCTTTGAGTTCTTTGCTTTTTAAAAGACTGGCATAGCTTGAAACAACGTTTCGCGTTGGAGAGAAGTTGAAGTGAGCGGTTCCACCGTAGGAAGTTCCTCTCAGTGCGGCCATACGGCGTTGGGAAATTCCTTGTTTTTGCATAGTCTGCTTAACCAAACTAAAAACCTCAATTGGAATGGTGTCTCTATTAGGATTCGCCGCACCTAGCTGTTGCAACTCATTTTTTGCCATAGTTGCAGCCTCCACTTTAGGTCCAAAAGCACCTACTATTTCTAAGAATTTAAGCTGTTGCTCTTTGCCGTAAATGTGCACGTTATAGCACTGAGATTTTGACCATCGCATCCGACTCAAAATCCCTAGTCGCAGCAGTAAAGCTATGACATCACGGGATAAACGCTCGCTAATTGTTGAGAAAAAGATGGTCGTTCTTTTTGCCTTTTTATTTTTCTGTGGATAGCTACCAATACAGCCGTCTGTTGCCCATAAGTGCCGAAGTAAAAGCGCAATTTGATGACTTGGCAGTTGGAAAACTTCAGCAGGAACGTGTTTCTCGGCTGAGCGTTGGTTGAAAATGCCCAGCTCTTTTAGCCATCGTCCTACCCCTGCGGGATGCCAGCGATTGCCGTTTCCAAAGATTACTAGCTGGTGCCAGTTTCCTTTGCCAGCATGTCGATTTACTTGACAACCAAACGTCTCGACGGCAGCTTTTACGGCTGCGCTATTTTCCTCTGAAGCTGTTGTATATCGCAAAGGCTGATGCTTTATGTAGCTGCCATCACCAATGAGGTGTCCGAGCAAAATAATTCTGGAATCAGGCCAGGGTTCAACGGATGGAGAGAGCTGAGGCATGTGGTTAGCTACCGCAATGCGATCGCCAACTTTTAGAGATTTTATCCGCTGCCACCCATCAAATGTATGGAGGCGGTGCTTAGCAGTTGCTTTCAGCTTTCGTCCGCTGGCAGTCGTAATTTCATAGATAGACTTTACGCCTACTTGCCACACCAAATCTGTTTTAGATTTAATCAGTTGACCTTTATCATCTAGGCTGATGACCTCAGGTGTTTTCCCAACCAAATCGGCAATGGGCAGACGTCTACCGTCAGCTAGCCATACCAAAGTATCCCCGGTGACGCATTCGCGAAGATCCGACATCATGGGTCGCTTGTTTGTGCGCGATTCTACACCACGACTAAGCTGAGAAAGCGCAATTACAGGAACGTTGAGTTCGCGGGCTAGGCCTTTGAGCGATCGCGTTATTTTAGAAAGCTCCTGCACTCGGTTATCACCCGAGCCTTCCATTAACTGCAAATAGTCAATCAAAATTAGACCCAAAGTGCCCCCTTGCTCAGCCTGCAACCGGCGTGCCTTTGAGCGAATTTCAGTCACCCCGATTCCTGGCGTATCGTCAATAAAAATGGGTAGCTGCGAGAGCGTATTAATGGCATGGCCCATCGGTTCCCACTCATGTTGAGCGATCCGCCCTGTTCTGAGGCGTCCACTTTCAATTTTCGCCTCCGATGAAAGCAGACGGTAAATTAGCTGCGCTTTAGACATCTCTAGGCTGAAGACTGCGACTGGCTGTCTGTGTGTATCAGCAATGTTCCGAGCTACGTTCAAAACAAAACTTGTTTTTCCCATAGCCGGTCTGGCGGCGGTGATGATGAGGTCGGAGCGCTGGAAGCCCTGAGTCATAGCGTCTAAGTCGTAGAAGCCGCAGGCTAAGCCAGGGAGAACCATACCGAGCGATCGCTGCTCAATATCCGAAAAGGTATCGGTCAAAATATCTGATGTTGCCGTTAAACCAGCTTTTGGACGCTCCTGCGTAATGCCAAACAGCGCTTGCTCGGATTTATCTAATATGTCTTCTAGGGGCGTCTCGGTTTCGTAGCCAAACTGAATAATTTCGCCACCAGATTGAATTAGCTTACGGCGAGTGTATTTGTCCATCACCAGCTTCGCGTACTGGTCAATGTTGGCCGCGCTAATGGTGCGATCTATGAGCTGAGCCAATCGGCTTTGTCCACCAACTTTCTCTAAGGTGCCTTTGTCCTTTAGCCAGGTGGCAATGCCCATCAAGTCGGTGGGCAACCCTCGCGCCTGCAAGTCAAGTGCAGCTTGATAAATGCCCCGGTGTGCGCCGATGTAGAACGCTTCAGGTACCATCACTTCGGTAACACGGCCAATGGCTTCAGGGTCGATTAGGATGCCGCCTAAAATGGCTTCTTCGGCCTCAATATTTTGGGGTGGAAGACGGTCGATGGCGGGCTTAAATCGGGGTTCTGAAGAGACCATTGAGGTGCTGGGGAATTACCTTTAAATAGTAAAAGGGTAGGGAGCTATGTTACTCCCTACCCCACTTAAATTAACGAACAGTACAAATGTTCGCAATTGATATTATTAACACGAATGCTAGTCGGCAACAACGCGAAGATTAATGGTTGCCGTTACTTCGCTGTGTAGCTTGATATCTACTTTGTACTCACCAAGCTTGTTGATATCGGGAATTGTGATTTCGCGGCGATCAACTTCTTTACCGGCATTAGCCTGAATGAGTTCAGCGACTTCAGCAGCCGTCACTGTACCAAAAATGGCTTCATCTTCACCGACAGCCTTGGCAATCGTGAATAGACCGATTGTGTTGAGCGCTGTCTTAGTGGCTTCAGCCTCTTTCTTAATCGCTTCTAGACGCTGACGCTCTTTTTCGCGACGAAATTCTACCTGCTTGAGAACGCCAGGGGTTACCCGGTACGCCATGCTGCGAGGAATCAAAAAGTTACGCGCGTAGCCTGGGGCTACTTCTACCAAATCACCATCGTTCCCGAGCTTGGGGATTTCCTGTGAGAGGACTACCTGAGTTTTTTTTCTCGCCATTTCTTTTACGTGTTGTTTCCATCGCAGCGCAGTTTATTACTCTACTGAATTTGTGCTAAAGGTGCAAGCCTGAATTTGTGCTAGAGACGCCGCTCAGCCTACAAAATTTTAGAATTGGTCTTTCATTTCGCGAATGCAACCAAAGACGGTGACAGGCTCTTGACTATTTGCAATGGCCTGCAGCGTGGGACTATCCCAGCGTAAAAAAGGATTGGTGGCTTTTTCTTGCGCGAGCAATGAGGGAATGGTGGGCTGATTTTGCTCGCGTGCGGCAATCACCTGATTGAGACGGTCTGTCAATGCCTGATTTTCTGTGTCTACGCTGACGGCGAATTTTAAGTTGCTGAGCGTATATTCGTGGGCGCACCAGACGCGGGTGTTGTCTGGTAGGGCTCTAAGCTTGGCTAAAGAAGGCTGCATTTGGGCAGGGGTACCTTCAAAAAGTCTGCCGCAGCCACCGGCAAAGAGAGTGTCGCCACAGAAGAGTTCACCGGGTTGGTCAGTTGTGGCCGAGGGGAAGTAGTAGGCGATGTGACCTTTGGTGTGGCCAGGGACGAAGAAAACTTTGCCGGTGCGGCCTGCGAAGATGACGCGATCGCCCTCCTTAAGCGCGTACGTTTGCCCTGGAATTCGCCCCCGATCTTCCTGGCCGCCATATACCTCAGCTTTTGGAAAGCGCTTGAGCAGCGCGCGGTTGCCGCCGACGTGATCGCTATGGTGGTGCGTGTTAAAAATGGCCACGAGCGTCGCCCCGAGTTCTGCTAGCTTTTGCAATACGGGCGGCGCATCGGCTGGATCAACAACAGCAGCGGTGCTATCGGCTGGGTTGTGCAATATAAAGATGTAGTTATCTGAACGGACGGGCAGGCGATAGATTTCCATAGGGCTGTGGGGTGGGGGTGAGCGCGGTGTCTTTCTAGAAATCTATCAAATTTGATAGGTTTGGGCACGAGGGCGGTATAGTCGGCTTGATTGTACGCCTCTGGTGATGGTTATGCCTGAAGTTCAGCCCGTAGTCAAAATTGACCGGCTCACCAAGCAGTTTGATGACTATGTAGCAGTGAATGAGGTGAGCCTGGAGGTGCACGCCGGGGAGGTGTATGGGCTAATTGGCCCGAACGGGGCCGGGAAAACAACGCTAATTCGGCTGCTGGCGATGGCGGATTCGCCGACGGTGGGTGAAATTAGTATTGACGGACAGCGGTTGCTGCGCGATCGCCCTAACGCGGAAATCAAACGTCGCATTGGCTATCTGCCTGACGACTTTCCGCTATACGACGACTTAAGCGTAAAGGACTATCTGGAATATTTTGGGCAGCTTTATTATCTGCAGCCCGAGCAGCTCAAGCAGCGGGTGACAGAAGTGTTGGCACTGGTGAATTTGGAGAGTAAGCGCAATAGCCTGATTAGCGGCCTGTCACGCGGGATGAAGCAGCGGCTGAGCTTAGCGCGTACGGTAATTCATCGGCCTCAGCTACTGCTATTAGATGAACCGGTTTCAGGGCTAGACCCGATTGCTCGAATTGACTATTGCCAAACGATTAAGCGGCTGCAATCTGAGGGGATTACAATTTTGATTTCCTCTCATATTTTGAGTGACTTAGAAGACTTTTGTACGACGATTGGGATTATGGAGCGAGGCCGCTTGGTAGAAAGCGGGCGGCTGCAGTCGCTGTATCAAAGAGAAGGGCAGCAGCTACTAATTACGGCGCTCGAATCGGATGTGCGGTTGAAGATATTTTTAGAGGAGCATCCTTTGGTGCAGGCGTTTGAGTCTGCTGATGAGCCCACTAACAGTGAAACCGTTAATAGCGTTGATAGCGTTAGTCGCACTCAGTTGAGCGTGACCTTTACGGGCAGTGAAGAGGATGCGGCTGCGCTGCTGCGAGTGCTCGTGCTAGAAGAGGTTCAAATCAGTGAGTTTCACTTTACGAAAGAGACTTTGGAAGATATTTTTGTGCGGCTGGGATATCAGCAAACGGCATAAGGCTGCTGATAAAGGCTGCGATGTTGAACTTATCTAACGATTAGAGAGAATACTATGGCGACTTGGACGGATCGACTTGGCAGGCAAAATCCTCAGCTTTTACGAGAGTTTAGAGGGCACTTAAAACCGCGTAGCGTGACAGCAGCGATCGCACTCTCTCTCATTTTTCAATTTTTACTCTATTTCTTAGTAAAAGATGCCCAAGCGCCGCGATCGCCCTTCGACATCATTTACACGACGCTCTCTTGGACAATGCCCTATGCGCTGTTTGTGCTAGGCGGCTACTACATTGTTGATGATTTGACTCGAGAAGAGAAAACCGGCACGCTGAATTTTATTCGGCTCAGCCCACGACCGGCCAGAGAAATCTTACTGGGCAAGCTATTGGGTGCGCCCATATTGCCCATTATATTAGTCCTCAGTGCGGTGCCGTTTCACTTCATCGCCGGGGTGTTAGCGGGTGAATCTGTTGCACATATTGCGAGCTACTATTTGTTACTAGCCGCCGGGGCTGGCTTTGTATTTTCGCTGGCGCTGCTGTTTGGGCTGGTAGGGAGTTCTTCGGCGCTAGGTAAGCGACAGGCGGTAGGCGCGATCGCCTTTGCGGGCTTAGCCGTATTTGTGATCACGCCAACGTTTATGCTCTGGAACCAGATTGTCGTTTTCCCCGCGATTGGCGAGTCGCTTTTAAGTAATGGCGCTAACAACGGAAGTTTGGAGTGGCTGTATCTGCCACTGATGGATAATGCGCTGCTGGCTCATCTATTTACGATTGGAAATTTGGCGATCGCGTCTCTTTTCATCTGGCAGGTCGCACTTCGCCAGTTCCGAATGCCAACAGCGACCTCCATCAGCAAATATCTCAGCTATACCGGCGTCATTTATCTCAACGTGCTGGTGTGGGGCTTTGCCCAAAACAGCCAAATTTTGCCGACCGAGCGGGGGGCGGCGGCAGTGGCGATGTACGCACTTGATGTGGGTCTGTTGCTCATCCTTATTTTTGCCCTAGCGCCTTCTCGGCAGACGCTGTTGGAGTGGCAGCGCTACCGCACGCGCTCAGCTTTTTCTGTTAAAGACTGGGTATGGAATGATGACAGTCCTTCTTTAGGAGCGATCGCCATCAACTTTGCCATCGCCGCTGTGCTAATTGTGCCCTGGATGTTTTTGCTCGATACCACCCATAAGCTTTCTCTGACAGGCGGCCTACTAGCAACGCTAAGCACGCTAATTACGGCCTTAACGTATGCGGCCATTGTGCAAATTATTTACAGCACGCGGCTGCGATCGCCTCAAATTTGGGCCGCTGGCGTCGTCGGTACGCTCATCGCCGTCACGGCCATTGGTCTATCTATTCTCAGCATTGATGCAGATCCCTCGGGGCCACTAGTGGCGCTCTGGACGTTTTGCGGGGTGCCGGTAGGCTTTGGCGCTCAAGCGATCGCTGAAGATACTGGCATTTCCGTTATCAGTGGCATTGTGGCAGGCGTAATCGTGCAGGCTATCGTTCTATTGCTCCTATTCGTAAAGCTTCGCCACAACTTAAAGCAGCTAGCGCCTCAAAGCAACTAGCACATCTGCCGATTGGCGATCGCTGACCTGGGTGACGATGCTGTTTATGGTGAAGCGCTACAGTCGGCTGCGGCGGGCGGCTGAGCGTCGGTTGCAGCAGGCCAAGCATCAGCTCGAAGAAAGTCATCAGAAAGGTCAGATCTCTTCAGATCTCTGAGGCGGCGCTGCTGCAAAAATCATCAACGCTGGAAGAGATTTTGACTGAGCTTTGGCGTGCCTAGGTGCAGATAGTACAAAGTGGGAAAAATGTCTCACTTAGGTCAGCTAGTCGCTGAGACGCCCATGAAATCAACGATCCTGTGAGCTTTATTTATGCCAATTTGACCAAAAAGCGCAGCGGTAAAATTTTCTGTTCTTAGGCATTTGGCAAAGTGGTACAACCACCTGTTCCGCTAGTCATTGGATAGATTTAGTCTTTTTTGTCTTCTACGAAACGTATGCCAAAAGGTTGAGTTTTTTTCTGACGGCAGCTTAATTACAACACTGTAATCAAAACCTCTCACAAAATAAAACTACCGCTGCTAGGATAGTACGCAGCAGACAGCCGCTTGATTGCTGCGTTGTCTGGCCTGAGATTTTTATTAAAATTCGGGCGTGCAAGTTTCTTTTGTAAAAGAGACTCATTTACGGTGCTTTGCAAACACTTTTCAGCACAACGAATTAAAGAAACCTAAAGAAAGAAACCTAAAGAGGAATATATGCGTTTTTCAACTTCTCCCAAAGCCATCAAAAAGCTTGCTGGCATCGCCGCGACACTCATGATTTTGCCGGTAGCTGTCGCTTGTGGCTCTCAAGTTGCGGACGATACGGTCGTTGAGCCGACGACTGAAACCGATGTGACTACTGAGCCCATGGCAACTGAACCCATGGCAACTGAGGGTGAAACGATTGTAGATGTGGCTATGGCCAACGGTTCGTTTAATACTTTGGTGGCGGCTATTCAGGCGGCTGACTTGGGAGATACCCTGAGCGGGGAAGGGCCTTATACCGTTTTTGCACCGACAGATGATGCCTTCGCAGCCCTCCCTGACGGCATTTTGGACAAGCTCCTGTTGCCTGAGAACAAGGAAACGCTTCAGCAAATTTTGACCTACCACGTGGTTTCAGGTGCAGTGCCTTCTAGCGATATTACGCCGGGAATGGTGCCAACGGTCGCGGGTGAAGAGGTCACACTCAGTGTTGACGGCGATAGCGTTATGGTGAATGAGGCAACCGTTTCTCAGCCTGATGTGATGGCGAGCAATGGTGTCATTCATGTGATTGATGCGGTACTTCTTCCCCCTTCTCTTGATCTCTCTGCGCTCTAATTTTCTTGCGCTTCTAAAGCTTTGTAATTAATAGCGTTTTGCGCCGAGTCGGCTTTTGCTGGCTGGGCGCTTTTTGTGGCTGGCACTAGCGGATAAACCAACGGCGGAAGAGTTCTATTTGGATGCGATCGCCCTTATTTTCAAACACCAGTCCCGCATCACAGTCGCCATTCCCTGAAAAGTGAATAATTTGCGGCGCAACATCTAGCATCGCCCGCTGAATATCCCGAGGCTGCACCGCCCATCGCTGCGCTAGTACAAACTGGTCTCGGTGATGCGATCGCCTCAACCCTTCCTCAACATCTCGAATCTTATCCAGCCGCAGTCGGGGCATATCCTGCGGCTGCGCAGCCAAAAATAGAATGGTTCGTGAGGCTGCATCCATACAAAAAACTGAAAAGGAACTGATATCAGCTCAATTATTCCGTAAAAGCGGTGAATTTGCAGTGGTTCGCAGGTTCATTAACGATAGCTTCGTAAAAAGCAGGTAGCATCTGTTCCTGAGCCGATGTCGGCCATGGGTGCTGACGTTGGACTGCTGAGCTTGATAGCCTTAAAGAGAGGAAAGTAATGTAGCGATCGCACGCCCCCAAACAAAATGATATTACTGTTGATTTTTGCGGTTGGGCTAGCGGCTGGGTTTGTAGATGCGATCGCCGGGGGTGGCGGCCTAATTATGCTGCCTGGACTATTGTTTGCGGGGTTGCCTGTCGGGAGTGCGATCGCCACAAAAAAAGGAACAAAATTTATCCGTCCCATTTTCATCCTAGTTACAACAGCTCTCGTCACAAAGCTAGCCCTAAGCTACATCAACAGTTAAACAACAGACTCAGCCCATTCCTTCGCCCAAGTCAAAATCTCCCCCACTCTCTCAATATCCGCCGCCTCAGAATAAAGCCGCAACACCGGCTCCGTCCCACTAAACCGAATCAACAGCCAGCTCCCATCCACCAAATTAAACTTGTACCCATCAATCATGATGCAACTATCCACCTTTTGCCCCGCCACCTCCTGCGGCGTACTCTCCTGCAAAGCCGCCAACAGCTTCGCCCGCACCTCCATACTCGCCAAAGGCAAGTCAATCCGGTCATAGGCTGAGCTAAAACCCGCCTGCTCCCGCAGCGAATCATTCAGCTCACCAAAGTCTTTGCCACTTTGCACCACCGCCTCCAGCAAATATAGCGCCGAAAGCAACGCATCTCGCTCCGGAATATGATGGCCATAGCCAATGCCCCCCGACTCCTCACCACCAATCAGCACCTTGGCATCCAGCATCCGATCAGCAATGTACTTGTAGCCAATCGGCGTCTCATACAGCGGCAAGTCATACAGCTTCGCCAGCGCTGGAAAGAGATTAGAGCCGCTGAGCGTTTTTACCACTTCGCCCTTCATACCGCGCCGTTTGGTCAGGTGTTCCATCAAAATAGGAATCAGGACTTGGGAGCTGAGGAAGGTGGCCCTACCGTCCATTCCCGCAATGCGATCGCAATCCCCATCAAAAATCAGCCCCACCGTCAGACCGTCATTCGTCTTATTCCTAACCGCCTCAAACAGCTTCGGAATATACTTCGGCAGCGGCTCCGGCGCACCCCCCTCAAACAAAGGATCCGCCTCACTATTAATCTCATTCACAGGCCGCTCCAGCAACCGCTCTAGCCCAGTAGAGGCCGCCCCGTGCATCACCTCCGCAAACACCGTTAAGCTCCCATCATCCACCGCCTGCCGAATCGCCTCAATATCCACCATCGACTGAAGCGCACGGCAGTAGCTCGGCCAGGGATCAAAGCTCGTAATCGTCCCCGGCTTGTTCACCTTTGGCATCGCCTCATCCAGCCGATCTTCAACCTTGCTCGTCACCTTCGGCGGCACCGAGCCCCCCAAAGCACTCTTAATTTTTAGCCCGTTATACGCCGCCGGATTATGGCTTGCAGTAATCACCACTGCCCCTAGCGCCTTTTGCTCAAAAGCAGCCCAGCTAAACGCAGGCGTCGGCGCAAAGCACTCCGATAGCTGCACCTCATATCCTGCTGCTGCAATACTTTCTGCTGCATACCGCGCAAAGTCAGGCGACAAAAACCGGCGGTCATAGCCCACAATCACCGTTTTACTGCCGTTACTGCCATACGTTTCTTCAAGGACTTGGGCCGCGATCGCAGCCACCTTTCCCACCCGCTCAAACGTAAAGTCAGCCGCGATAATCCCGCGCCAGCCATCCGTACCGAACTTAATATCTTTATCCACAAACGAAGACGGAGAAACTGAAGCCATAGCAAAAAACGTAGTTAGAACGCGTAAATAATTAAGTATAGAAAGTATGGTTGCCATCAACCTAAATTGAGGCTTCAGATCCTTCAAAGTACACCGCTTGCTATCAGGAAAACTCACCGCCCAAATTTTTGGCCTTTTGTGATAGCTTTATTAGTGCATTGCATGGGCTTGCCTTCCACTAGCCCATCAACGCGCCGGGATGTGGCGCAGTTTGGTAGCGCACCTCGTTCGGGACGAGGGGGCCGTGGGTTCGAATCCCGCCATCCCGATTTGAGAACAATATGATGTTTCTGTTGCGTGCATCTCATACCTAGATTTCTTGATTGGTATGAGGTAGCTTGGTCGTAGTTATGGACGGTGGAAGCCGTTGTAGAAGTTACGCCGTATGACAGAGCAGTTTTTTGAGCAGCCCATTCTCAACTCACCCTACGATTATCCAGCGCTTCACTGGGAGCTTGATGAGGATGGTCAGCCAACAAACAAACTTCTTGAGTCAAGGCGTCCATCTAAGTTTTTGACACCGATTCCCAAGCCTAAAAAAAGGCGAAAGGCTCAGGATGATATGCAGCAGGCGCTGCCTCTTTTTGACACGGAAGGTATTTCTGACGAGTCGCAAACTTATGATTTGTCTCTGTTTATCAATAGCGTTCGAGACAAAGTAAATGCTTGGCGGCAGCTCCCAAATCCGGCTGACTGGAAGGTAACACCTGAAACGGCTCGGTTGCTTCAGCACTGGCGATCGCACAAGTTCCAAAACCTACGTCCTTTCTTTTGCCAGGTAGAAGCCGCAGAAACCGCGATTTGGCTGGCAGAAGTTGCACCCAAAGGAAAGTCTTTTCTAGCGCATATTGCCAGCGTGAATGAAGAAGCCAATCCTGAGCTGATGCGGATTGCGCTGAAGCTCGCCACAGGTGCGGGAAAAACGACCGTAATGGCCATGATCATCGCTTGGCAAACGGTAAATGCAGTGCGTCATCCACAGAGCAAGCGCTTTACGCGAGGCTTTTTGATTGTGACGCCGGGGATTACGATTCGCGATCGCCTCCGCGTCTTGCAGCCGAACGATCCTGACAGCTACTACGCCGACCGCGAGCTGCTACCCAGCGATATGCTGCCAGATTTACAGAAGGCCAAGATTGTTATTACCAACTATCACGCCTTTAAGCAGCGCGAGCGGATAAAGCTGGCGAAAGGGACTCGGGAGTTGGTGCAGGGACGTGGCCCGGAGCTAAATACGCTGGAGACTGAAGGGCAAATGCTTCAGCGGGTGATGCCGGAGCTAATGGGAATGAAGAACGTTCTGGTGATTAATGATGAGGCACATCATTGTTATCGAGAAAAGTCAGGCACCGATGATGTGGCTGATCTTAAAAAAGATGACAAGGTTGAAGCGAAAAAGAACAACGAAGCAGCGCGGCTATGGATTAGTGGCCTTGAGGTCGTGAAGCGAAAGCTAGGCGTGCAAAAAGTGTACGACCTGTCGGCAACGCCGTTTTTCTTACGCGGGTCGGGATACGCCGAAGGGACGCTGTTTCCTTGGACAGTGAGTGACTTTTCGCTGATGGATGCGATTGAGTGTGGCATTGTGAAGCTGCCTCGGGTGCCGGTAGCAGACAATGTGCCAGGTGGAGAGATGCCCAAGTTTCGCAACCTGTGGGAGCACATTGGTAAAAAGATGCCGAAGAAGGGGCGGGGGAAGGCGAAGGCGCTAGATCCGCTGAGTTTGCCACCTGATCTACAGACGGCACTGAATGCGCTGTATGGCCACTACGAGAAAACTTACGAGCTGTGGCAGGCACAGGAAATAGGTGTGCCGCCTGTGTTTATTGTGGTGTGCAACAACACCTCTACTTCTAAGCTGGTGTACGACTATATTTCTGGCTTTGTGCAGACGGATGATGACGGCAAGGAAACGCCCCATGAAGGCAGGCTCGCGCTGTTTCGCAATACCGATACGTTTGGCAATACCCTGGCGCTGCCGAATACGCTGCTGATCGATAGCGAGCAATTGGAGTCGGGTGAGGCGTTAGATAGCAAGTTTCGGGAAATAGCCTCGGATGAGATTGAGAAGTTTCGGCGAGATGTGGTGCAGCGCAGCGGCGACCAGACCGCAGGGCAAACCATTACCGATCAAGATTTGCTGCGCGAAGTGATGAATACCGTCGGCAAGGCTGGCAAGCTAGGTGCGTCTATTCGCTGCGTGGTGTCGGTGTCAATGCTCACGGAGGGCTGGGACGCTAACACCGTGACGCATGTACTGGGCGTACGCGCGTTTGGAACGCAGCTACTGTGTGAGCAGGCAGGTGATTGGTCGAGCCTTGCGCAGACAATCTTATGAGCTAAATGAGGACGGTAGGTTCAACGTAGAATATGCGGACGTGCTAGGCATTCCGTTTGACTTTACGGCAAAGCCAGTCGTGGTAAAGCCCGTACCACCTCGAAAAACTGAAAACGTGAAAGCGATACGACCTGAGCGCGATTTGCTAGCGATTCATTTTCCTCGGGTAGAAGGCTACCGGGTAGAGCTGCCGAATACTCGACTAGAGGCCAAGTTTAGCGAAGACGCTTTGCTAGAGCTAACGCCGCTGCTGGTTGGCCCTTCAATTACACGCAACGAAGGCATTGTAGGCGAGGGCATTGATCTAGACGTCAAGCACATGGATACGCGCGACTCTACGATTTTGTTCGAGCTAACAAAGCATTTGCTGTACAACCAGTATCGAAATCCAGGAGAGGAACCGAAGGTACATTTGTTTGGGCAGCTAAAACGAATCACGCGGCAGTGGATGAAAGGATACTTACGCTGTACGGGTGGGACGTTTCCGGCACAGGTGCTATATCAGGATATTGCGAACAAGGCGTGCGATCGCATTCGCAAGGCAATCACCGAAGCAAGCACAGATAGCAGCCAAATTAAAGCGATTTTAGATGCTTACAATCCCATAGGATCAACAGCGAATGTAAACTTTAATACCTCTAAAACAGAGCTTTGGAAAACGGACGCACGGCGCTGTCATATGAATTGGGTGGTGCTCGATAGTAGCTGGGAAGCAGAGTTTTGCCGAGTGGCAGAGTCGCACCAACGAGTACGCAGCTACGTGAAAAATCAGAACTTGGGGCTAGAAGTCCCGTATCTGTCAGGGGCAAAACCACGGAGGTATTCGCCAGACTTTATCGTGCAGGTAGATGATGGCCGCGAAGATCTGTTGAATTTGATTGTGGAGATAAAAGGGTACCGAGGCGAAGATTCCAAGGATAAAGCCAACACGATGCGAAACTACTGGATTCCCGGGGTGAATAACTTGGGGAGTATGGGTCGCTGGGCATTTGCGGAGTTTCGGGCGGTGTTTGAGATTGAGTCCGAGTTTAAGAAAGTGGTAGAAGAGGCTGTGAGTGCTGGATTAGTGGGGGTAGCACAGTGAGAAATGCACAGCGGCCTGACTACATCAGCCTCGACAAGCTAATTTCTAACTTAAAAGAAGGGCAGTATGTTATTCCAGACTTTCAGCGAGAGTTTGAGTGGCATCCCAAAGATATTCGCGATCTGATGCGGTCTATCTTTTTAGACTACTATATCGGCAGCTTGTTGCTTTGGAAAGGCAAGAAGCAAAACTTCAAAGCGCTCTCCTGTGAGAATGTGTATGGTTACGAAGGTAAAAAGCGCGATAAAAAATACATCGTATTAGACGGGCAGCAGCGGCTTACAGCCATGCACTACGCCTTTGTTGCACCTGATAAGAATTTCCCGAAGAAAAAGAACCTTGTTCGATTCTATGTGAGAGTTGATCGGTTTATGACCGGAGAATATGATGACGCTTTTGGCTATGAGTTTCTTTCTAAGCGGTGGGAGTACATATTCAACAATCGGGACGTTCAGTTCTCGATGCACGTTTTTCCGTTAGCGATGATAGGCGCTGATAAGTTTGCGCTGTTCAATTGGATTCAGGACTATAAAAACTACTGGATCGCAGAAGCAAAAAAATCACTTTCAGCAGATTCTAATGCGCCTACGCGAGCAAAAGATGCTGAAGCCTTTGGAGAGCATTTGCTCAGCCTTATTAATGAGTATCAGGTTTCATACATTGAGCTAGATCAGGATATTGGGGTCGATAAAGTCTGTGACATTTTTACGCAGATAAATAGCAAAGGCATACGGCTAGATGTGTTTGATTTGCTCAATGCGCTGCTGCGACCAAGGGGCGTGCAGCTAAAGGAGATGTGGCGGACGGCAGAACCTCAGCTCTCTTTTGTAAATACGAACAAGATGAATGTGTACATTCTTCAGGTGATGTCGATTTTGCGGCAGGCGTATTGCTCTCCTAAGTATCTGTATTTTCTGTTGCCTGGGCAGGAAAAGCCGATTAGGAATCCAGATGGCACGCGCCGGAAGGAAGTGTTGATAGCTGATGAGCAGGTTTTTGAAGAGAGCTGGAATCAGGCGGTGAAGGCTTTGGACGAAGCCATTAAGCTGTTGCGTCAGCCACAAGCATTTGGGGTGGTGTCAGCGAAGTATTTGCCGTATGTGTCTATTTTGCCAGTGTTTGCTGCGTTGCAGCTATATGCGAAAAAGCTACCTGTGGCACTGCGTTTGCAGGCACAGCGCAAAATTCGCTACTGGTATTGGGCGTCCGTTTTTGACAATCGGTATTCTGGATCGGTTGAATCGACGAGTGCTAGAGATTTTTTAGATATGAAGGCTTGGTTTGAAGAGGATGAGTCTGAGCCGAGGCTAATTCAAGAGTTTAAAGATAGATTTGCTAGCCTTGATTTTCGCGCTCAGCGCAGTCGAGGAACGTCTTTGTACAATGGCGTTTTCAACCTGTTTGCGATTCAAGGTGCTAAAGACTGGGTGTCTGGAAATATCCCGCTGCCGGAGGAGCTAGACGATCATCATATTATTCCCGCGGCTTGGGGCAGTAAGCATTTGCCTGATAAGGCGGTGAATACAATTTTGAATCGGACGCCTTTGACGGCAGATACGAACCGGGTGATTATTAGCGATCGCCTCCCCAACCAATACCTCCCTGAATGGTTTGCTTCTAGCGGCAGGGAAACTGTCGAAGACATCCTACGGTCTCATTTCATCTCTACAGAGGCGATAGATATTTTGCTGAGAGATCCGTTTACACCAGAGGATTTTGACCTGTTTGTAACGGCTCGGCAGCGGACGATCAGGGCTGCGATTGAAAGCTTGCTGATTAAGGAGCGGTTGGATCTTGATCCGTCGTTGCGCGAGCTAGATGAAAAGGTGGAGCGGGTGGAGCTAGGGCTACGGATGCTAGTAGATGAATTATTAGCGGGTGACTTTAGCGCGTTGCCTAGCAAGGTGCAGGATGATGTGACTGAGCGGATTAATCGAGCGGTGCGTAAGAATGTGGCGTTAGATATCGCGAACTATGAGACGCTGGCTCAGCGTTTGGAGTACTTTGATTTGCGTGAGCTACAGACGGCGATTATTTGGAAAAAGCTTTGGCCTCTGTTTGAAACTGCCTTTAAAAATAAGGAGGCGCTGACGGTGAAGTTTGATCAGCTCGCTGAGCTGCGAAATAGCCTGCGGCACAGTCGGGCCGTGACGAATATTGTGCGAAAGGAGGGGGAGGCTGCGATTATTTGGTTTGAGCAGGTGTTGGACAAGCCCTCTGAAGCCGCGTCGTCGGCTGTTGTGCCTTAGACCTGGGCTAAGCAACGAGTGGCTGAGGTAACATTTGTAGACTAAGTGCAGGAGTATAGAAATGCTGAAAAGTTACGAAGCAGTTTATGAAGATGGTCAGGTGAAATGGCTTGGTGAGTCGCCCCCTATAAATTCTGCTCGAATTATTGTAACGGTGCTGGAAGAGTCTTCGGCAGCAGTTCATCTACAAGGAAAGCGTCGCTTGCCACCTGCTTCTATAGCAGGCAAAGGGAAAACGCTGGGTGATATTGTGAGTCCGATTGTTGAAGAAGGGGATTGGGAGTGTCTGAAATAGTGGTGCTAGATACGCATATTTGGTTTTGGCTAATGACTCAGGAGCTAGAGCGGTTTCCTACTCATTGGCAAAATGAAATTGACACAGCAGGCCGAGTCGGTGTATCGCCAGTGTCTTGTTACGAAATTGCACTAGCGAATAACAAAGGACGTTTGGAACTACCTTGCACTGCGAATGATTGGTTTGAGGCTGCCTTGGAGCCTGCGGGTATAGAGCTATTGCCACTGACGGCAGATGTTGCCTTTAAAGCGGTAAACCTGTCACCTGTTCATAAAGACCCTTTTGATCGAATGATTATTGCAACAGCGCTCAGCTACAAGGCGAGGTTAGCCAGTGTAGACAGACTATTTTCTCAGTATGGCGAATTAAAGGACTGTCTAATAACGTAGCTATTTTTTCGAGGTTTGCCTTTTTCTTTAACGTATTATTTTTTCTATATTTCTCTCTATGGCGACTCGTAAGTCTAAGTCTAAGCAGCCGAAAAAGGTAGAAACCCTAAATTACAACGAAGCCACTCCGATCCCCCCCTTTCTCAAGGGGGGCTAGGGGGGATCCCAACAGCTCAAGCGCAAGAGGATCCCCCTCAGTCCCCCTTTGGAAGGGGGAGGTAAGAGGCTTGGAAAGGGGGGGGGAGGTAAGATGTGTGCGATATTGTTTTCCTTATTTTATATTTTTGACTCATGGCCAAACGCACTTCTAAGCAACCGAAAAAGGTGGAAACTCTCAAGCATGATGAGGCCACGCGCAAGAATATCCCGACGGCGGAGTATCAGTCGGTGATGGCTGAGGATGAGAAGAGTCCGATTCAGGTGGCGTATGAGCGGCGGAATCGGGATTTAGACCCGCAGCTAGTGTGGCGAGGGAAGGATGAGCAAGATTGGAGTGACTTAGTGGTGAGTGCGCCGCCGCTGTACATACAGGAGAAAGTGCATCCGAAGGTGCTGGTGGATGATTTGTTGCGGCAGTCGCAGGTGCGGACGGAGGCGACGGAAGATCAACAGATTGATTTGTTTTCAGATTTTAATGGGTTGCCAGAAGACGCGACGGGGACGGATTTTTATCAGCACGACGCCCACTGGACGAATCGGATGATTTTGGGCGATAGCTTGCAGGTGATGGCGAGCTTGGCTGAGAAAGAAGGATTACAGGGAAAAGTACAGTGTATTTATCTTGATCCGCCGTACGGTATCAAGTTTAATTCAAACTTTCAGTGGTCAACGACAAGCCGAGATGTTAGAGACGGGAAAGCCGACCACATCACTCGCGAGCCAGAGCAGGTAAAAGCTTTTCGAGATACTTGGAGAGATGGAATCCATTCGTACCTGACATACTTACGTGATCGTTTGACCGTAGCGAAGGATCTACTGAGCGATAGCGGTTCTATCTTCGTACAGATAGGAGATGAGAATGTTCACCGTGTCAGAGCTTTGATGGATGAAGTTTTTGGCGAGACAAATTTTATGAGTTCCATATGGTACAAAAAGAATGCTTTCGACGCCTCTAATGTTCTCTCGAATGTTTTTGACAATGTACTTTGGTACTCAAAAACATCTAGTGCAAAAGTAAGAAAAATTTATGGAATAAGAACATTCGAAAGTTCCGATTCTCAATTTTTTGATAGCGTTCAGCTATCAGACGGAACGCGTCGTCGGCTTAATTCAGAAGAGAGAGTTAAACACACTTCTCCGCCTTCTGGTTCTGAAGTATACGCTAGAAACCCTTTGACTTCTGGTGGCCTTTCAAAAACATCATCAGCACCACAGAGCTTTATGGGAAAGGAATATCCCTGCGCAGCCAATTCCCATTGGAAAACAACGCCGGAGGGAATGACACGTCTTATAAAAGCTCACCGCATTGCCATCAAAGGCTCTAGGCTGAGAATGGTGCGCTTCATCAAAGACAACTCTATTATCCCGATGGCTAACCTCTGGACAGATACCGGAACAGGTGGATTTGTTGGAGATGATAAACTCTATGTTGTTCAAACAGACAGTAGAGCAATTGAGCGCTGTATCCTAATGACTACAGATCCAGGAGATCTTGTCTTAGATCCGACTTGTGGTTCTGGGACTACAGCCACCGTCGCCGAACAATGGGGCCGCCGCTGGATCACCATCGACACCTCCCGAGTCGCCCTAGCCCTAGCCCGCGCCCGCATCATGGGAGCCCGCTACCCCTACTACCTCCTCGCTGACTCCCCCGCAGGTCAACAGAAAGAATCCGAAGTTACCCCTGCGGAAGTCTCTAAATCCCCTACATATAACAACATCCGCCAGGGCTTCGTCTACCAGCGCGTCCCCCACATCACCCTCAAAGCCATCGCCAACAACGCCGAAATCGACACCATCTACGACACCTTCCAACAACAGCTCGAACCCCTCCACGAAAAACTAAACACTGAACTCTCCCAAACCTGGCAAGAATGGGAAATCCCTCGCGAAGCTGAAGACGCTTGGCCCGACACCGCCAAACAACTCCACACCGACTGGTGGCAAGCCCGCATCGCCCGCCAAACCGAAATTGACGCCTCCATCGCCGCCAAAGCCGACCAAGAATTCCTCTACGACAAACCCTACGAAGACAAAACCACCGTCCGCGTCGCAGGCCCCTTCACCGTAGAAAGCCTCTCCCCCCACCGCGTCCTCGCCGTAGACGAAAACGACGAACTCATCGATCCTGCCACCGCCGGAATTCGCACCAGCAGCACCAGCCCGACTACCGACACCAGCAGCAGTTCCGACATCAGCTCCGGCACCGACTTCGCCATCATCATCCTCGAAAACCTTAAAACCGCAGGCGTCCAACAAGCCCACAAAGCAGACAAAATAACCTTCACCACCCTCACCCCCTGGCCCGGCACCTACATCTGCGCCGAAGGCCACTACGAAGAAAAGCGAGCCGGAATCTTCATCGGCCCCGAATACGGCACCGTCACCCGCGAAGACCTCGCCGCCGCCGCCCGCGAAGCCGGAGACGCAGGCTTCGATGTCCTGATCTCCTGCGCCTTTAACTACGACGCCCACTCCGCCGACTTCGCCAAACTCGGTCGCATCCGCATCCTCAAAGCCCGCATGAACGCCGACTTGCACATGGCCACCGACCTCAAACAAACCGACAAAGCCAACCTCTTTGTCATCTTCGGCGAACCCGACATCAACATCACCCCCGTAGAAGATGGCAAAATCCAAGTCACCATCAACGGCGTAGACGTCTTCCACCCCCAATCCGGCGAAGTCCGCTCCAGCAACACCAGCGAAATCGCCTGCTGGTTCATCGACACCGACTACAACGAAGAAAGCTTCTTCGTCCGCCACGCCTACTTCCTCGGCGCAAGCGATCCCTACAAATCACTCAAAACCACCCTAAAAAACGAAATCGACGCCGAAGCCTGGAGCAGCCTAAACAGCGACACCTCACGCCCCTTCGCCAAACCCAAATCTGGCCGAATTGCCGTAAAAGTCATCAACCACTTAGGCGACGAAGTAATGAAAGTATTCAGCGTAGAGTCGCAGTATAGTAAAAAGTAGTCGGCAAAATTTGTTTGTAGTCTTCAACCTGAGCTAGGAGAAAAAGCATGCGAAAACAAACTATCGAATACGCCTCACCAGTCGATGCGTTAGTCGCGCTGGTAAAAAGACTCAGTTCATATGAAAATCAGCACCATATGGATTCCGATGAGTTCTTTGCTCGGTACAGCCGAGGAGAACTTGGCGACGATGAAATATTTGTTGAATGGTCTGGCAACTATCAGCACTATCTCGCAATTAAGCAAGAGCTAGACGCAAAATTTCAAAATGCAGCATGATCTTTGGACGCAGTACTTTGATGCTGTCGATCAGGCGCTAGATGCTTTGCCAGCCATCAGCGTAGAGCTGTTTGATACCGTTATCCTTACATCGACACGGGCTAATCTAAAGTTGAGAATTCGCTTTCGCAGCAACTACTTACTCGCCATCAGCGAAGCCTTATTGCTCAGCGGCACAAACATCTCAAGAATTGATTATCGCTACCATTTTCAGGACAACAATAATCAATTACTCTTTCGCTACGACCGCACGCCCCACTTCCCGAACGTTGCAACCTTCCCTCATCACAAACATCTGCCCGATGACGTTGTTGCAACCAAACAGCCCAATATTTTTGAAATATTTCGAGAAGCGAGCGACCTATCTAAACCTTAAAGATTCATGGAATTTCGCATTGCAGACACCTTCACTGATAGCCTCAGCAAACTCACCAATCAAGAGCAGAAGGGTGTAAAAACCACCGCATTCGACCTACAGCTAAACCCAGCAAGCCCCGGCCTACGCTTTCATAAGCTTACCAACACCAAAGACAGTAACTTCCGGTCTATTAGCGCCAACATGGACATTCGCCTAATCGTCCATCGCACCGCCAATAGCCTGCTGTTGTGCTACGTCGATCATCACGACGACGCCTACGCCTGGGCCAAAAAAACGCAAAATAGAACGCCATCCTAAAACCGGCGCAGCCCAGCTCGTCGAAGTTCGCGAAACCGTTGAAGAAATTACCATTCGTCAACCCGTCGCAGTCCCTACAAAACCTGCCTCAAAATCAACCTCAAAGAAAGCAGCTCGTAAACAACTACGCCTATTCGACACCCTTTCCGAAGACGATCTGCTCAGCTACGGCATTCCTCCAGAGTGGATTGAAGATGTTAAAACCGCCACTGAAACCACACTCTTCGACATAGCCGAACACCTCCCGCAAGAAGCCGCCGAAGCCTTGCTAGAGCTGGCAACCGGCGGGAAACCAGATCAACCCACCCTACTTCCTGAAAATAGCGATCCGTTCAGCCACCCCGACGCTCAACGCCGATTCCGGGTCATGACTAACCAGGAAGAACTTCAGAGAGCCCTAGATTATCCCTGGGAAAAGTGGACTGTCTTTTTACACCCTGCTCAGCAGCACCTTATAGAACGTGATTACAGTGGCCCCGCCCGCATCTCTGGCTCCGCAGGCACAGGGAAAACTATCGTCGCCCTACACCGCGCTGTCTTTTTAGCACGCCGCTATCCCACCGCTAAAATACTGCTGACGACCTTTTCCCAAGCGCTAGCCAATTCGCTCAAGCTCAAATTAAATAGGCTAGTAGGCAATGAGCCAGAGGTGCGAAATCGCATTCAAGCCCAGTCCATTCGTGAGGTTGCCCGTACCCTGTACACACAAGCGTACGGCGAACCCAATATTGTTAATCCCGATGAAGTGCGATCGCTGCTCATCACTCTGGCAACCAAAGCCGCACCCGGCCAATTCTCCAGTGCCTTTTTGTGGAACGAATGGCAAAATGTGGTCGATGCGAGGCAAGTTAATAGCTGGCAAGCCTATAAAACTGTCAAGCGGCTAGGCCGAAAAACCAGAGTTGGCAGCAAACAAAGAGAGCTGCTGTGGTCTATCTTTAGCGAAGCGCTAGATATCATTAAAGACAACGAGCAAATCACCTGGGCTGGGCTCTTTCAACAAGTCACCACTCATCTTCAAGCAAGCGAGACTCCACCTTTTGACTTTGCCATCGTAGATGAAGCTCAAGATATTGGCATTGCCGCGCTACGATTCCTCTGCGCATTAGGCACACGGCATCCTGACAGCCTATTTTTTACCGGAGACTTAGGCCAGCGTATTTTCCAACAGCCTTACTCTTGGAAATCATTGGGTGTCGATATTCGGGGGCGATCGCAAACCCTCAAAATTAACTACCGCACCTCTCATCAAATTCGCCAGCAGGCCGACCGCCTTCTCCCTAGCACGCTGGCCGATGTAGACGGCAACAGTGAAGAAAGACGTCATACCGTTTCTGTATTCAATGGGCCTACTCCTCAAATTAAAATTTGCAAGAACGAGGAAGAGGAAATACAGCAGGTGAGTAGCTGGCTAGCTGAGCAAATGGCAGGCGGGCTACAGCCAGATGAAATAGGCGTGTTTGTGAGATCAAAAGAACAGATGGCTCGGGCGATCGCAGCCATTGAGGCAGCAGGCGCAACACCTACAAAACTCAACAACAAGCTCACACCTGCCGAAGGCTGCATTGCAGTAAGCACCATGCACCTAGCAAAAGGATTAGAGTTTAAAGCAGTAGTCGTCATGGCTTGCGATGATGAAGTTTTACCACTTCAAAATCGGATCGAAACGATCTCAGACGAAGCCGATCTTGATGAGGTATACAACACAGAACGTCATCTGCTGTATGTGGCCTGCACTCGCGCTCGCGATCAGCTCTTAATCACAGGCGTCGAACCCACCTCCGAGTTTTTAGACGATTTGTATTCCTAATGCTATAAGCGTAAACAGCCATATATCATACCGGTAAGACTCATCACTTGAACAAATTAGATATTGGAGTGGAGAAAATGACGGTTCTTGTGGTTGGAGCTAATGGCGCAACTGGGCAACACCTAGTAGAGCAGCTTTTAATTCGTGGACAAGTTGTAAGGGCAATGGTGCGTTGGCATAGCCTCCCCGATAGAGAATCGCCCGCTCCCCACTTCAAAAATACAACAATCTATCCATAGTCTGCGCCAGCATCTCTGAGCTAAGCGACACTGAACTTGCCCAGCATGTAACCGGATGCAGCGCGATCGCATCATGTCTAGGCCACAACCTAAGCTTTAAAGGTATTTTCGGTCATCCCCGCAGGCTAGTTACCAACGCGACTCGCCAACTTTGCCGCGCTATCAAAGCCTATCAGGTGACAGTGGAAAGGCAAAATGCCTGTGATTTACAACAAACTACAGGCACTATAGAAGAAGAATATCGCGACGCACACTATCAGCGCAGAATTAGGCAGCAGGGCTTAATTTTTGAGACGAACTTGCAGAGATAGTTGGCTTGTCGATCTGGTTAGCTAAAGCCTTCAGCCGCTCAACCCGATCCTCGGTGGGCGGATGCGTGAGAAACAGCTTCATCAAGCCCTCCTTCGACAAAGGATTCACAATAAACAGTGGAGCAAAGGCAGGATTGCCGTGAATCGGCACTTTTTGACCCATAGCCTCCAGCGTCTCCAGCGCCCGCACTAAAGCCAAAGGGTTGCCGGTAATTTCAGCCGCGCCTTCGTCAGCCGCAAACTCTCGAGTTCTTGAAATCGCCATCCGCAACAGCCCTGCACTGAAGGGGCCAATGACTAACAAGAACAAGATGGCGAGTGGGTTGTTGCCACGCTTGCCGAGTCGCGCCACTGGAAAGTACAGCGCACCAATGGTTAAAATGCGGCCTAGGTAAGTCAATGAGCCTGATAGGGTTCCAGCGACGGCCTGCGTGAGCGTGTCTCGATTGCGCACGTGAGTGAGTTCGTGGGCAATCACCGCGTCTAGTTCGTCGGCGGGCAGCAGATCGATGATGCCTTCGGTGAGGGCGATCGCAGCATGTTGAGGATCACGCCCGGTCGCAAACGCATTGGGGGACTCGGACGGCACAATGTACAGCGTCGGACTTGGGAGGTCTGCGCGATCGCACATTTTTTCAATTCGCGCATATAGCTCAGGCGCCTCCTCACGCGGCGTCGGCTTCGCCTTAAACGCAGCCAGCGCTGCCTTATCAGAATAGTACCAGGAGCTAAAGCTGCCAAACGCCGCAAACGCTAGGCCGTAGTACAGGCCCTGCTCATTGCCTACTAGCAAATAGCCAGCAAACACAATCAATCCGCTGAGCAACGCCAGCAGCAGCAGCGTCTTAATTTGATTCATTCGGGCCATAGCAAACCTCACAGGACGTTGGGATTTAGCCATTGTAAAGATGTGCTACGCTCCAGCACACCATTCTCTAGGCAGAATAAAACAAACCCTACAACAATCATTTCATTTGTCGCGCTGTGTACCTGGCGGCAGTGGGCCAACGACTGTCACCGTAGGGCACATCACTGGAGCCCGACCAGCGATCGCCAAGTCAACCCCCAGTTTCATATCTTCTACAATTGAATTGCTGCCCAAGTCCACCGTTGTAATCACCGCCTAGGGGAAAGGCCATGCCCGTGCCCGTGAGCAAGCAGGGCAACCCTAGCTGTGCTAAGCCCAAAGGCCGCACCAGGTTTTTCGCCTGGAAAGCAAAAGCTGAGGCGTGAGCGTGGTTAAAGTCTCTACGATGATGTCGGCTTCGTTGTACGCAGGCATAATTACAGCGACTGAAAAGTCTTCATTGAGCGGCGCTGTGAGTTAAAGGCACTTTAAGGACAGAGCTAACCATCGCACTAAGGCACTCAATGAATAGCATCGCACATGGGATGAACAGGGCGACAATCAGCAGCAGCGGTATTTTAATCACGGTAGTAGGTTCCTAACAACAAAGTACAAAAAACGTTTAGAAGCTCAACAGCCTAAAATATTGAGTGGATTAATCACGTGCTCAATCCCATCAACAACCGACAGATAGCTTTCTTTAGAAACAACATCGCCATCCTGAATTTGATAGTCGTCTACTTTTGATAGTCGTCTACTAAGTTGCTCAAATCGATCTCTTCTTGTTCAATTTGGCCATTGTTGCTTTTACGCACCAGGCCAACGTTCGTTAGTCTGGCATATTCTGTGGGGCCACCTGCGATCGCCACCGTACTCGGCGCTAAGCTAGAAGCTGCGACCCTCTGCCGATCAATCTCATCACCAGTCAAACGCGGAATATAAATCGAGTCACTATCCCGCAGCCCAATATCAGCGCTGCCGACATCGGAAGTAATGGTCTCCCATAAATTCAGCGACAGGGTTTTAACCTAGCTAGCCAGCCGGCAGCGGACGCCGCACCACAATGCGAGAGTTCGTGTTAGTAGAGTTGAGGCTAGTTGCACCGAGTGCCTCAATGTTATTACGGCTCAAACCGCTGAGCTGAATTGAGCCAGGCCAATATGTAAGGGCGGCGCTAAGCTGACTGGGCGTGAGGCCGCTGACGCGCAAAGGCCCTAGCAGCGTCAGCGTGATCGTACCATCGGTCAAAATCGCAACGGTGCCAGTAAATTCGGGATAACCAATCACTGAAAGCGAAATCTGATCGCCTGCGCCTAAAAGATAGGTGGCGCTGCTGCTGGTTGCCAGGGGAGCTAGCGGCTGAAGCCTTTGCTGTTGATTGAGCTGAGGCGATTGTTGTTGAGGCTGGCCGATTGACGGCTGGCCGGTAATTTGGGCGATCGCTGAGCCGCCAAACCCGGTCAACAGCAGAGTAGCTAATGTAATCGTTCTGCGCCACTGCCGCCAAATTAGCGCACACTTCCGACTTACCCTCACTGGCTATCGAACTCGTCAGCGCATTCACCTTCAGCTTTTTATCCAAAGCTAATAAAGCGTAAGTTAGCCTGCAACATCTGATAGGCACTCGACAAAACCGGGTAAACGCTTTGCAACGTAGTAATTCGGCGCGATGGCGTGCCGTCTGCTTCTGCCGCTCTTCCAGCTCAGTCTGCGTCTTCTTCAAACCCGGAAAAACGCCGCCTTGCGCCTGATAAGCATCTCTAGTGACGACCAAAGTTGCCAGTTGATTGTAGGCACTCACCCACGCTACTTCAGTCTAGTCTCTACTAGCTGCTCTGACAGGTTCTCATCAATCGCACTCACGCTAAGCCCACCAGCGGGTGCGTCAGAGCTGAGCTAGCCCGGCCAGCAATTCTTGCACAGCAGGCGATTGACTAACCGTAGCCAAATCCAACGCTTCTGAAGCGCTCATGCCGAGCTGACGAGAAAGCTGGCGGGCAGAGCTTTCAGCGGCCACCAAAGCCACCTGAGTTTTGCTGACTTCATTGTCTAGGTTCGAGATAGCAACCACCGTTGAGCCCGCTTCATCCGGCAACACAATAATGTTGTTCTCTTCGTTAAATCGTTTCAGAGCCTCGCTAATCAGTTCGGCTTCAGCCTTAGCCCGAGGCAGCTCCTGTTCTAAAAACTCGCGCGCCGCCGTGACTTCAGAGCGATTGTTGCTCACGTTGGATTGAATGATAGGAGCGCATAACCTGGTTCACCACCGCCGCCGATAAATCTGGCTGCCCCGAGCGATCGCCAATAGCAATCACGTCCGTATCAGAAAGCGGCACGACGCTCAGGTTTTCGCTAAGTTCGAGGGCTTAATCGCCTCACCTTCAGAATCTTTCAGATCTAGCTTCTGAATGGTGTCTTCTAAAATCGGTAGCGAGAAGATGATTTCGGCCTGGGTCACTAGCCGATCGCTCGTTTGCTTCAGCGTTTCTAGGCTACCAAGATCTTGGCTAACAACAGTCAAAGAGATCGTAAAGCTATCTCATCAAGTAGCTTTATCCATTGGTCTGGGCTTGACGGCTTTACAGGGCGTACCCAAGCAAATTTGGCCCGACGGCATATCGTGAAACACCGTACTTCTCGCGCCAATTACCGCATTTGCCCCGATTCGGACGCCAGGGCCAATAAAACAGTTAGTGGCTACCCAAGCGCCGTTTTCAATCACAATTTCGTCGGTGACTAGCCCAAACCGAGGGTCACTGATGTCATGGCTACCGGTACAGAGGTAGCTTTCTTGAGAAACCACGCAGTGACGGCCAATTTTAATCGGGGCCAGGCTGTAGAGCACTGCGTCGTCGCCAATCCAGCTATAGTCGCCGATTTCAATGTTCCAGGGGTAGGTGAAGCGCGCGGTGGGACGAATGACGACGTGCTGGCCGATGTTTGCGCCAAATAAGCGGAGGAGCCAACAGCGAGTACCGTGAGCGGTGTGAAGCGTAAGCGGGAATGCGATCGCCTGCACCAGCCACCACAGCATCATCGAAATTCTAGAGCCGCCCGCAGCGTAACCAGGCTGATGATATTGGCTTAAGTCAACAAAAGGCTGTCCGCCATAGTCGCCAAAATTTTCGATATTGTCTTCAACACCTTTGCGGCTAGCTGCGTTCACGCTTGAGTCCTAATAAATCCTAATCAATAACCTACGCCTAAGCATCCACCGCGCTCACCGGCACCGCAGACGTCTCATCCTCAACCGGCTTTTCCTGAATATTCAGGCTACCTCCAAACTTCAGCTCATACAGCTTCACGCCAATTTGATACTCATACTGGCTCAGCAACCGGCCATACACGTAGCCCGCATAGCCGTCCAAAAATCCTAGCCGCAAAATATAGAACAGGATAAATCGCAAGAAGGGCTTAAACGGCAGGCGCACCCAAATCTTTTTCAAAAACCGCTTGCGTTGCACCGCATCCCCAAACAAATTCGCGCCAATCGTACCGTCATCACCCATCCCAGTGAGCAGGTTGTAATACACCTGCGCCTCCCAGTTAGAATACCGATTGTGCCGCGCTAGCCAGTGATACAGGTCGCGAAAGTCCTCATGCAGCATATCCTCTTTGAGATAGCCGACCTTCTCATGCGGAATCATTACATGCTCGTGCACTTCGTTATCGCCCGTATTGCGAATGTCTTCAGTATTCAAGTTCTCATAGCGGCCTTTGGCATGGCGAAACAGGCGCAGGTTCCAGTCAGGATATTTGCCGCCGTGACGAATCCATTTGCCCAAAAAGAACACGCGGCGGTTGATGTAGTAGCCGTCCAGGTCTGGATTTTTGATGCGCTCGGCAATTTCGGCCCAAGACTCGGGAGTAATGCGCTCGTCGCAGTCCACAATCAGCACCCATTCGTTACGAAAAGGCAGATTGTCGAGCGACCAGTTTTTCTTTTTCGGCCAGCGACCGTTGAAGTCGAACTGAACGACGTTTGCGTCTAGGCTTTCGGCAATTTCAACCGATCGGTCATCGCTTTGAGAATCGACCATGAATACTTCGTCGGCTTGGGCCAAACTCGCTAGACAAGCGGGCAAGTTTTCTTCTTCGTTTTTGGCAGGAATGAGTACTGAAACAGGAATAGGGGCAGATGTCATGATCTCAATGGTGTGTAGTAAATAATGTCAAACCGTAGCGCAGTTATTTTGAAGCAATTGTTTTGAAGCAATCGGTTAAGAAACCAGGTGCCGCATCACGCTGCCTAGATAGGCAATTTGACCATAGGCGTAGGCAAAGTTCTCAAATCGCTGATCGGGCCGGTGAATGTATTTGCCGGTTTTGTACAGTCCGCGTACCAGCCGTTCACTGCCGCTGCGGAGCTGCCAAAGCCCAGTGGTGCCGCTGGCCTGCTCACGATAGCTTTCGCTAATGCCCTGCCACCAGCTACGACTCAAAAACCAGCCCGGTTTCATGCGAGCAGGCGCAACGTTATGGGCGGCTGTTGCCTCAGGCACGTAGGCCACTTTCCACCCGCGATCTAGCGCCAGACGGGTCATTTGCTGTTCTTCGTTAGACAACAGATTTTTGCCCACTCGGCCTAAATGGGTATCAAAGCCGCCCACTTCCTGTAAAAAAGGCTTGCGGAGGGCGTAGTTGAGGCCACGAGGGGTAAGGGCGGGCTGCTGTATGTAAAGGAGTTCGTCGCCCAGGTCATAAGCGCCTAGCCCGCTGGACAAATCAGTAGAGAGCCAGACGGGTGGATGGGCGTTGGGAGGCCAAATTAGCGTGACTTTTCCACCTGCGATCGCTACCCTCTCCTCCTGTTCAAACACGGCTACTAACGCCGCCAACCACCCCACGCTGGCCTCAGCATCATCATCCAAGTACGCCAATATCTGACCTTTTGCCGCGTCAGCACCTGTATTACGAGCAACCGACAGCCCTAGCGTGGGTTCCAAAACGTAGCGCACTTTAGGATTGTCAAGGCGCGCCTTCACGATCTCAGCAGTGCCGTCAGTTGAGGCATTGTCCACCACAATAATTTCGTAATTTTCTAGCGTTTGTGCCAGCAAGCTATCAATGGCAGCCCCCAAATATTGCTCACGATTGTGAGTGCAAATAATAGCTGAGATCAGCGGTTCGGCCATGGTGAAGTAGAGAAGATGGTGAACAGCACGCGGTTAAAGAAGCAGATACATCAAGTTTGCCCGGTATTACGGTTATTTTCTCTCTGCATCAGAGATAATATAGAGAGGGCTAGCTACATTTTTTGCCGGTAGCAATATATATTTTTTTGCTGGTAGCACTATCTCGAATGAGCTACCCAACAACACAACCAACCAAAATATAAGCGTAACGCGAACTTTTACGACGTCAAGGTTCGGTATTTTCTTGTAAACGCTCCATAAATTTCACACCTTTTGCCGATGAATGCTGGCCCTGCCAAAACCGCTCGCGAAGCCGCCCGAGAGATTGATCTCGCACCGCTAATTGACCACACGCTGCTCGCACCGGCGGCGACGACAGACCAAATTTTACAGCTCTGTGACGAGGCCGACCGCTACGGCTTTGCCGCCGTGTGCATTTACCCGGTGCACGTGAGTGCTGCGGTAGAACGACTGCACGGCAAGCGGCCCAAAGTATGCACCGTCATTGGCTTTCCAAGCGGCGCAACCACGGCTAAAGCGAAGCTGTACGAGGCTCAAGAGGCGGTAGAGCAAGGGGCAACTGAGCTGGACGTGGTGATCAATTTAGGCTGGCTGAAGATGGGCGAAACCGAGCCGCTGCACGCAGAAATCGCGGCCATTGTGGAGCTGACGGGCTTACCTGTAAAGGCGATTTTAGAGACAGCCCTGCTGACGAGGGATGAAAAACGGCTCGCGGCGGAGGTGTGTCTGGATGCGGGCGTGGCGTTTTTAAAGACCAGTACAGGCTGGCAGGGCGGGGCCACAGTGGAGGATGTGGAACTGCTCAGACAGATTGGCGGCGATCGCATCGGCATTAAAGCTGCTGGCGGCATCCACACCCCCGAACAAGCGATTTCGTTAGTAGAAGCCGGCGCAACCCGGCTAGGCACCTCACGCGGCCCTCACATACTAAAGCAGCAGGCAGCAGACGCCGAATGAATCAACGCAGCTATAAAGCAACGGGCATCAACCTTAAGGCGATGCCGATGGGCGAGTCTGACCGGCTGGTGACGGTGCTGACCAAAGAATATGGACTGATTCGCGCGATCGCCCCCGGTGCTCGCAAGCACAAATCCAGGCTCGGCGGACGCTCTGGCATGTTTGTCGTTAATGAGCTGATGTTTATTAAAGGCAAATCGCTCGACAAGCTGATCCAGGCCGAAACCCTACAGTCGTTTCCTGGGCTCAGCAGGGATCTGGCAAAACTCACCACTAGCCAGTACCTTGCCGAGCTGGTGCTGGCTCAGGCCCTGATGGATCAGCCACAAGAAGAGTTGTATTACCTGCTTATAGAGCATTTGGAGCGGATTGAAGCTGCTGCTAAGCCGGATATTTTGCCCTGCTTGGCGCAGGCAACGTTTCATATGCTGGCCCTGGCAGGCGTCGCGCCTGAGGTCTTTCGCTGCTGCCTGTCGCGATCGCCCCTCACTATTGAGCTAGGAAACCCCAATTGGCAGGTCGGATTCAGCGTGTCTTCAGGCGGCGCGGTAGATTTGGCGGCGCTTGAGAAAATTAAGGGCGATCGCCTCAAAGAAATCCAGCATATAGAACAGGAGTGGCAGGAGCAGCGCGATATCAATCGCAATGAACCCAGGCTAACAACCAGCGTTCGAGAACCTGAAGCGGCCTATGCTCAATCGACTCAACAGCAGGCCAGTCATAAAAATAACCACCGCTGGCAAGCTCAGCTTCAGTCCAAAGTGAGTCAAGAAGTCATTCGTAATCTAGGCATTATCGGCTACCTGAGCGCGTCAGAGCTGGCCCTCATGCAACAGCTCAATAAGCCAGAGCTGATCATGACTTCAACCGCATCGCAACTGACCGTATCGCAACCGAACCAACAGTTCGCCTCAAAATCAGGCACAATAAGATCGTCTGCAATAGCGCTAGAGTCAGCCTTAGAAGAATCTGGCCCTCACGTTATGTGGCGACACATCGAAAAATTTCTCCGGCAGTACGCTCAATATCAGTTCGATAGGCCCATTCGGTCTGCTGAACTTATTGATACCTGCTTTACCTCACCAACCCATGCTGCGCGAGCCTGAGCCCATCACCAATTCCGTTGACGACACGCGTTCCAAAGCGTCTATCGATCGCAAAACACTCACAGAAGTACCTGGCACCGATGCCCCAAAAGGCAACGATACCGACGCGCCTAAGCCCAGTGGTCTGTGGCCCGTATTCCGCAATCGCAACTTCCTAACGCTGTGGAGCGGCCAGGTTTTTTCACAAATCGCCGATAAGGTCTATCTGGTGCTGATGATTGCAATCATTTCAGCCTCCTTTAAGTCGCCTGAGCAAACGATTAGCGGCTGGGTATCGGCGATTATGATCGCCTTTACGATTCCAGCGGTGCTGTTTGGGTCGCTGGCGGGCGTGTATGTCGACAGGTGGCGGAAAAAACCGGTGCTGGTGCTCACAAATGTGCTGCGCGGGCTGCTGGTGGCCATTTTGCCAGTGCTGCTATGGGTGACTGATGGCTGGGCGATCGCCGGTTTGCCTGTAGGCTTCTACATTCTTTTGGTCGTCACCTTCCTCGTCTCCACGCTCACCCAGTTCTTTGCCCCCGCAGAGCAAGCCGTGATTCCGCTCATTGTTAAAGAAGGCAATTTGTTGCCGGCAAACTCGCTATACACCACCACCATGATGGCCTCGGTGATTGTCGGCTTTGCCGTCGGTGAGCCGCTGTTGGTGCTAGCTGATGCGCTGCTGGCACCGATTGACGGAGGCTCTGGGCTGGGTAAGTCGGTGCTGGTGGGGGTTAGCTATGCGATCGCAGGCATTCTGCTCTTGCTGATGACGACCCACGAAGCCAAAGCCGACGACACCATCGAAAGAGCCCACCCCTGGGAAGACATTAAAGACGGTATTTCCTATCTGCAAAAGCAAGTACAGGTTCGCAGCGCCCTTATCCAGCTTATCGTTCTGTTCTCAGTATTTGCTGCCCTTGCTGTTCTCGCGGTTCGCCTTGCCGAAGTCATTCCGACTATAAAGTCCTCTCAGTTCGGCTTCTTACTTGCAGCCGGTGGCGTTGGCCTCGCCATTGGAGCCGTCGTCATCGGTCAGTTCGGCCAGCGATTCTCCCGGCCTCAGATCAGCTTAGTCGGGTCGCTAGGAATGGCCGCCATGCTCAGCGGCCTATCACTCGCCCCCGCACAGCTATGGCCCAGTATTGGCCTGATCGGAGGCCTGGGTCTTTTCGGTGCTATGGTCGGCATTCCGATGCAAACGACGATTCAAGAAAAAACGCCCGAAGACATGCGCGGCAAAGTTTTTGGGCTACAAAATAACGTCGTCAATATTGCCTTGAGTCTCCCGCTGGCGCTGGCGGGCATTGCTGAAACGTTCCTAGGCTTGCGTGTCGTCTTTGGGCTGCTGGCCATGCTAGTTGCTATGGGCGGCTTTTTTACGTGGTCAATCGTGAAAGCGTCTCTACAAAACACGCTAGAAAACGAATGAGGCAACACCTGCGCATATACTACTAATGCGTAGTAGTGCGTAGTTAAAGCGACACAAAACCTACACGCATCTCTATATCGCTGTAAACGCATCGTGACCGGTAAATGCATATTGTGTGGCTCGGGAAAAAATCCCCATTCTGTGGCAATGTCACCTACGGCAGAGAAATTACCAACGCCCTGCTAGACAGAGGCCACCGAGTTACTTTCATCCACTTCGCCCAGTCTGATCAAGTAACTGACGACCAGTCCGGCTACGAAGAAGTCTCCCTTCCCTTCATCTTCAAGTCCCAAATTCTCACGATTCCCTCACTCGGCTCTGCAAAGCTATTAGCTGAAACACTGGAGAAGCTAAAGCCTGACTTAGTTCACGCGTCCTTAATCCTGTCGCCGCTGGATCTAAAGCTGCCAGAGATCTGTCACAGCCTAGATATTCCACTGGTTGCCACCTTTCACCCAGCCTTTGATCGCAAGCGTCGCAATTTTTCGTCTAGCACCCAGCACTTTGCCTATCAGGTATACGCACCTCGGCTGGCCAACTACGATAAGGTAATTGTCTTTAGCCAGCTTCAGCGCAGTCTGCTCATGAAGCTTGGCGTCCCATCCCAGCGCGTAGCCGTCATTCCCAACGGTGTCGATAGCGCCCGGTACGCACCCGGCCCCTCCAATATTAAGCAGCAGCTTGGTGCCAATCAGCTCTATGTATATCAGGGCAGACTAGCGATTGAAAAAAACGTAGAGTCTTTGCTTAAAGGGTGGCGAGCGGCGAATATGGGGCCATATAATAAACTCGTGATTGTCGGCAGCGGGCCGTTAGAATCCTCACTCAAAGCGTTCTATTCAGACAGCAATATTGTGTGGCTGGGCTTTGTAGCCAACGAAGAACGCCGCATTGAAATTTTAAGAGGGGCTGACTGCTTCATTTTGCCGTCTTTAGTTGAAGGGCTGTCGCTGTCGCTGCTGGAGGCGATGGCCTGCGGCACGGCTTGCGTGGCGACCGATGCTGGCGCTGATGGAGAAGTTCTTGACCAAGGCGCAGGCGTTATTTTGAGTACGCAGAAAGTATCTAGTCAGATGCAAACGCTGTTTCCGTTGTTTCGTGAGCATAGTGACATTACCGAAATGCTAGGGAAAAAGGCGAGAGCCCGGGTGCTAGAACGTTACACGCTTGGTCAAAATTTGACGCTGTTAGAGCAGCTATACGACACTCTGGCAATGTCTGCAAGAAGTAGCTATTCCTTTATCAAAGGCGCGTAGAAAATCAGCCGCCGCTAGCAGCCCACCTCACCGACGGCCGATATTACGGTTGCCGGTTCATCTTCGAGCTGTAGCTCAATCGTGGCTTCAGGAATATTAGTGACTTCAGAGCCTATGCGATCGCCTCTAACAATATCTACGTCCAGCGCAAAGCGCCCATCCTCACTCGTCAGCGAAATCGTCTCATCTCCGAACGCCGATCCTTCATCGCGAAAGAACTCTACCCAACTGCCTTCTACCTTCATTAGTCCTAGTTCAGGCCCATCAAACAGCACATAATCATCTTCCTGGGCGGAACGCTTGAGCAAAACGCTACAGCCCGAGCCACCTTTTGCAGCCAGTTCTGCCAAGGAAAACGTATTAATTTCAAGCGGTGCAGCCTGCACTGGTTCGCTATTCTCGACGGGAGCCGGTTGAGACGTCTCAGATTCAGTCTGGCTAGGCCCATCAGCGGCTATATTTCCGCTGTTGTCGCACCCAAATAGAAATCCGGTGGCTATTAGGCTCAGAGCGATCGCAATGCGTTTCATATTATTTCCTCATCAAGCTCCAAACACTTTCTACAATGATATTAAGTGCTGGAATATTATATGCTGGCCTATCAGTACTATGCGGATCTCGCCACGTCAAGGTCATGGAGTTCGGCCTTAGTTATTTAGTTATCTCTTTTGGCCCTTGTGAGCACCAGTAGCACTACAGTAGTCTCTAAGCCTGCTTGTACAAAAGACAACCGCAAAAGATGCAGAAGTACCGCTTTAGAGCTATCGCTGCCGCCTTCTCTTTTATTCTTATTTTATCAGCAGGCTCTGCGGTGGGCCAAGACGAAGCCGCCGAAAGTGAAATGACTGCACCGCCTGCTCAAACAGAGGCATCGGCATCGCCTTCTGAAACGGAAACAGCCCCCCTTAACGATGTCTACTTCGCAGATGTGATTGTTCGCGGTCAAACTGTCTTTCAAATCGGCAGTCTTAGCGACTTGTCAGCCAAACAGCGAGCCGCCATCATCAACCGTCGAATCGCTAGCCTGCTAGATCGCACCGGCGGAGATGTACAGGTGACGGCGGCCCCGGTGCCAGAGAAAAAACTGGTAACCGTACAGGCCAATAATCGCGTTCTGATGACCGTCACCGAGCAAGATGCTCAAGATTTTGGACTACCGCTAGAAGTGCTAGCAGAAGACTGGGCCGAAAGGCTAGGCAACAGCTTTGACAAGCCGCCTGTGGCTATTGATGTCGTGCAGCGGCTCTACGGAACACTACGGCAGCTTGGGCAAGATGCGATAGACAGCATTCCCGCCTTGATTGGCGTAATTATTGTAGCGATCGCCACCTGGCTAGTTGCAAAAGGCGTCCGCTATAGCGCCTTTCACTGGGCCCAGAAAACAGAAGGCGACCACAGCACAGAAGTTTTAATTGGTCGCCTTGGCTACGGCGGCGTGTGGATAGTTGGAACCGTGATTGCTCTAGGCGTATGGGGCATAGATTTTGCTACCATGCTCGGCGCATTAGGGCTCACCAGTGTGGCCATTGGATTTAGCTTAAAAGACGTTTTAAGTAACTATATTTCAGGCGTCATTTTGCTTTCAGCTCGGCCTTTTCGCATTGGCGATCAAGTCGTCATCAATGGCTACGAAGGCACCATTATCCAGGTACAGCTCCGTTCAACCACGCTCAAAACCTACGATGGACGCATGATATACATTCCCAACCAAGAAGTATTTCAAGCGAGCATCACCAACAACACCGCCGCAAAGTACCTGCGCAGCTCATTTATCGTCGGCATTGACTACGAAGCCAATATTGCAGAAGCGCGTCAGGTCATCCTTGAAGCCGTCTCCCATCTGGCTATCGTACAGCCAGATCCACATCCTGAAGTCCTGGTAAATGAACTGGCCGCAAGCACGGTCAATTTAGAAATTCGATTCTGGGTAGATTCTCACCGTGCAGGTTTTCTTGAAACCACTTCGCTCGTAGCCCAAAAGGTAAAAGAAGCACTGCAAACTCAAAACATCGAAATGCCAACAGAGATTTACACATTGTTGCTAAAGGATGTGCCTGAATCAATGAAAAATAAAAGCGAAGCTAGTAATGAAGGTCAGATAAATAGCCCTACGAGCGGTTCTGGCAACAGCGCTAGTCATGATCTGCCGCAGCAGCAGGGAACCATCACAGAAACCTGATCAACCGCCTTTCACAGCAGCAGTCTCATCATCACTCTGCTGTTGGCTCTACAGCAAACTCACTGACCGGAAAAATGCTGACGTCTAAATCAATCGGGCGCTGTAGTTCATCCTCCAAAAAGCTATGCACTAGGTTAACTTGATTATCTGAAATAGAGTCAACAGGGGCAGCGACTTCGAGATAGACACTTAAAATGTCATGATTAGATCTCACGCGTAACTGTCTAACATCTGTATCTTTAAAGGTTTCTGTCTCTCTTCTAATAAGGGTGCTCACAAAAGAACGAGCCCGCTCCTCCACAATTAAATCTCTCATTGAAAGCCCAAGCGGAATTCCCAGTAAGGAAATTATAATTGTTGAAGCTGTGAGCCCTCGTTTTGCCCTCTTAATAGAACCGTAGTCTTGCCAAATAAAAATTAGGCCACCACTGAGAATAATACCCGCTAGATTAGTCATAAATAGCAGCGTTGATCCGACAAATACCGGCTGATTGCCAAAGGCTAGACCAATGCCGATAACGCTTAACGGTGGAACCAACGCAACTGCGATCGCTACCCCCGGCAAGGCATCAGCCACCTCTCTTCGCGTCGTTGCAAACGCACCTGCGGCCCCTGCCGCTAAACCAATCGCCAGGTCAATCAACGTGGGCCGCGTGCGCTCCAGTATCTCTGGGTTCAACGTATTAAGCCCAATCACGCTACAGATTACATAGGCAGTGCCTACCGTTAGTAACGCACCTGTAAACACTGCTAAGCCAGAGCGCTTAAGCAACCGACGGTTGCCCATCGTAATTGCAAAAGCCATGCCGGTAATTGGCCCCATCAAGGGCGCAACAATCATCGCACCAATAATGGCAGCAGTACTCCCTGCCAGCAGTCCCAGCGTAGAAATGACACCCGAAAGCAGGAGCATGATGTAGTAGTCAAAGGAAGGATTTGCCCCCCGCCACAGACTACGATTCAAACTTTTAAGCGGCAGCGGATTATTCGCCATCCAGTGCCAGTCACCGCTATTGACGCCCAAAAATCGGTTTAACCTACGTGCCGTTCGAATCAGCGGGCGGTGAATACTTACAGGTAAGTAGTAGCGCATCAAAGCCAGAGGCCTCAATCGCCACGGCTTAGGTCTATCATTTTTTGCCTTCGGCTTCTTCGGCTTCTTTTTATTGGTTGCCTTGTTATTAGGCTTTTCTGAAGAAGGTGACTGTAAGCCATCACCCTTAAGTCCAGACATAGTTTATTGTTGTGTAAATGAAGCCAGCTTAGAAAAAGAGCACCTTGGACAGACAATATTCAGTCATATAAAGACCATTTAGCCCTACCAGAATACCGTAAATAACTCGTCGATCCCCCCGGCTTTGAATGCGCTTGAGGAACTTAGGGGCAAGGCAGGTGTATCTTTTGACAGAAAGAAAAGAGGTCTTATGGTAGAGGCTTAGCTATATTATCAGCTCGTAATATGAAGAGGCTAAAGACACTACTTGGAGATTACTCACATGAGTCTTACTGACAAGGCAAAGAATGCCGCTAAAGATGCAGAGGGAAAAGTACAAGAAGCTGCTGGTAAAGCAACGGACAATACCGAAGCTCAAGCTAAAGGTAAAGCAAAGCAGGCAGAAGCTTCTGCTGGCAAAGCAGTAGAAAATGCTAAAGACAACGTAAAAGACGCAGTTGACTAGTCTTTTTTATCTATAAGCTGATAGTTCTTATCTGAACAACACAGCAATTTATCCATGAAAGTGGCTTGGGCGACATAAACCGTTCAAGCCACTTTTGTTGTTGGCATATCTATAGCTGCAGAGGGATGTCACAACGCTTTGTTAGAGAGATGCTTTGATTGAATCAAATATCTCCAGTGAGATAGTTCCTTTATAAAAGAGTTTCTCAAAACATGGAAAACAAAACTGAACACAGCGTTGATACTGACAATTTTGACAGAGGCATTATCCCGGCTGAAACGGCCGCTCGAAAAGAGCGGGAAGGTGCTGACTACAAAGAACCTGTAGAAGGAAAGAAAGGCGATATCGATACGACAGCAGGCGCTACCGTGAGCAATGAAGGGCTAGCTAATAATTACGCCATTGAGCCTGAAATGTATATAGAAGAGCCGGGTGATTTGAAAGATGATCAGTAAGGTTCTCTTTCTGTAGAGACCGCAGCCGGGAAAGCAGGTCGTGACTCACCAACCATAAAAAAATCTCCTTTAGGCAAAAGTTTTATAGCCTAAAGGAGATTTTCTTTTAGTAATTGCTAGATTACATTTGCTTAACTTCCGTCAGCAAATTAGCGAGCCAATTTACTTTTCAACCTTGGGCACCACGTCAGGACGCTCCTTGTCTTCCCAACCGACAGGCCGCTTAGAGTTGTACCACGCAATAGAGCCAATAGTCGTTGCAGCAATAAAGCCAACTATGCCTACTGTCGTCAAGGAAAGGGCGTAGGGCGCTGACTCAACAGCCGTTTCTACCTCAAGTAACCAGATCATATAGGTGCCTCTTAAACTAAACTTTCAACATCATACGGAAGCTGTCGCTCGATAGTCATCTCTCCGTTTATGGATTATTGAATGTTTCTATAGGCGTATTTTCCGTTTCATACTAGATAAAACAAAAGGCCCTAGCTGATATTGCCAGGGCCTTTTGCCTATATTTTATCCGCGCTGTTTTACAGTCTGAATTTATACAGCCGCAGGTGTCTTCAGATTAGACTCACGCTGACCACTAGGAGAAAGGCTAGTCCCCTCAATAAAGGAACGAAGCATCCAAGCCATTTCTTCGTGCTGCTCCATTAACGCCGTAAGAAAGTCAGCCGTACCTTCGTCATGAAAATCGTCACCGCACTGATCAATATGGCTACGCAGGTTACGGATGATTTGCTCATGGTCTGCGACTAAGCGGCTTACCATTTCGTCGGCATTTGGTAAATCGCCTGGGTGTTCACGCAATGTAGTGTTTTCCAAAAAGCCTTTTGCCGTACCGATAGGATAACCACCCAACTGACGAACACGCTCTGCGATCGCATCAATGTTCATACTAATCGCTTCGTAATGTTGCTGCCAAAGCTCATGGAGCGTTCTGAACTGAGGGCCAACAACGTCCCAATGGTACTTTTTCGTTTTGATAATAAGGATGTAAGAATCTGAAAGGTCAGCGTTTAACAGGTCAACAACGCCCTGTCTTTGATCTTCGCTTAGGCCAATATTAACTGACTGCATATATGCTTTCTCCGGTGTGTACGTGCTTTATATTTCACCAGATTGCAGCAGAATAGGTGTCTGCCAAAAGAAGAAGATATTGAAAGAAAAATTAACGTCTTCGGGTGGATTTATTCACGTTATCCGTCAAGCAGTGCGGTCTCTCTACCTGTAATTGCGATGTTCGCTTTACCTACGCTGGCTAAGAGATGACAGGCTAAGACTCTAGCTAAGAGATGACATAAATCAGCAATTATAACCACGGCAGCATTCTACCCCTACGGCTCAGCCCATCTCTCACCGTAGCTGAGTTGAGGATTTTAAGGACGCATCATGGTGAACTACAACGCTAGCTTTCACGATGCTATTATCCTATCGATTCCGAACATTTATTAAAAGTGGCTCTGGCGGGATTTGAACCTGCGACCTTGGGCTTATGAGTCCCCTGCTCTAACCACTGAGCTACAGAGCCGTAAACGTGCCTTGATAGAACTTATGTCCGTCGCAGCTAGATAAATGTAACACGAAATCTAATGCCTTAAAAAGAAAGCCGTTTTACCTTATAGCAGGCGTTATAAGCACAGAGGAAAGCTGCTAGTCATTTGTGTGAAAGAGTGAAGGCTCAAGCGAGTCTTTACTTTAACGGACGATTAGCTAGCAGCTTTTGAGTGAGCTTTTCGGTAGTCTGTACTAAAAAACTTACTGCGTTTACTTTTTCTCAATTTGGCCTAGCGGTTAGGTAGATAGGCTATTGGGTTAACGGCACCGTTACTCTGATGTACCTCAAAGTGCAGATGAGGGCCTGTGCTGTAACCAGTACTACCCATCTCAGCAATCTTTTGTCCTTGTTTCACAGCCTGCCCAGAACTCACGCTCAAACGGCTATTGTGAGCGTAACGCGTGAGGCTGCCATCAGGATGACGTATTTCAACAAGGTTGCCATAGCCACCAGAGTTCCAGCCAGCTTGTTCAACAACGCCTGTACCGGCAGCAACGATTGGCGTACCGACTGGTCCTGCCACATCAACGCCTCGATGCATTCGGCCCCAGCGCCAACCGTATCCAGACGTCAGCGTGCCTTGTGTGGGCCAGATAAAGCCATCAAAGTAGTTAGGCACTTCAGGCAAGAACTCACCTGCTTCAGGCAAGATAGGCATGTCTGGAGAAACCACCTGTGGAGATGCCGAACGCTGCGCCGGAATATAAGCATCCGGGCTAATAGGCGCAGCCGCTAACAAATCAGCACCAGCAGATTCCGCCGCTGCTGGTGCTGCCGCTGGCGCAGACGTTCGCCTAACGCGTTCAGCCAAGCTTGGCCTGATCGCTGGCCTTTCAGTTCTAGCTAGCAAAGCACTATCTGCCTCAACAGCACTCTCTTGTGAAGCATCTATCTCAGAGATTTGAGCAGACTGAGTGCGAACTTGCTGAACTTCTTCTAAAAGATTTTCAACGTAAGGATCGATGCTCTCAGCACTGTTTGACTGAGAGCCAAGTGAATTATTGGCTGTGGCCTCTTCTCTACCGACGCTTGCCGGTACATCAGGAGCTGCACTAGGCATGCTTTCCAGCATACGAGCAGTCTCTGGACGAACCGCTGTCTCACGAAGATACATCAAGCGTTGGCCGCTGTCTGTAGGCTGAGCGCTCTCGGCCACAAGAATAGGCGTTACGGGCTTTCTGGCGATAGGGGTAGACGTGCGAGTCGCAGAAGCTGGAACCCTTAGCGTGTCACCTACTAAAATGACGTTGGGATTCGCCAGAGCGTTCGCTCTAATGAGTTCAGATGAAGTTGTCCCTAAAGAAGACGCAATTGTGTTGAGCGTATCGCCTACTTGTACTCGGTAATGACTTGCAGGTGCAGGTGCAGCTAGCGCCGTGACTACTGGAGCAGTCGTTGAGGCAACGGGGGATGCTTGAGGAGGTGCATTTGCAATCTCAATGCTGATCGCTGTGGGTTCTGTCGCTGAGGCTTCAGTTTGAAGCGCTTGAGTCTGTGGTGATCCAGCTTCGGCAGATTGAGCGATGAGCAGAGACTCTTTCGCCGTTGGTGAAATGGTGTTGTGTAATCTGCTGAGCTTATTGGCTCGGCTAGACGAATCAGATTCAGCGATCGCAGGCTCATCAGCAGTAACTCTAGCAACAAGCTCAGAAGAAGCATCAGCAGCTTGCGTGTCACGGCTCGGAACCTTAAGTACCTGTCCTATGCGAATGGACGTCTCAGGAGGCAGGGCGTTTGCGCCTTTCAGCTCACGCAAGCCTACACGGTGCTGTTGAGCGATTTGCCAGAGGCTTTCACCCGTTTCAACGGTATGGTAGGCAACAATCTGTTGTGCAGCAGCAGTTTCGGTGGAGTTAGCTGAAGCTTTGACGTGATCGGAGGAATCGCTTGAGAAAGCCTCTGTAGTCGCAGGGGTCGCTGATGCAGGCATCGCCGCTATGGCTTCGCCTTGAGGTAATGCGCCAGATGCACCGACTGAAAGGGCTAAGCCCAGCATAGCAGCCGACTTTAAGCTTTTGTTGGAGCTATTGCACCCATTTCCTTCTGGAACTCGTGAATGACTTGCGTCTTTCGCAGTCCCCTGTGAAATTGCTTCTTTCAAGGAATAACCTCCTAATGTTCAGCGTTTAACCGTTAGTACAAAATCGTCGCAAGAGCTTATCGATTGACCGTACAACGACTTTCGATAACAGCAGTGCTGCTACTCGCGGCATTAATGGCGCGTGGAGTTTATCCATGAGCCAACTGCGGAATAGCCCGTCAGCTACGTACTTAACACCAGTGAACAAACCTTAATTTGTTCGACTTAGGCAAGTTTACACGACTTAATGCTAATTTCAATCACCACTTGCGTGACCTACTTTGGATGCCCAAAACTTGATACGACCTAAACCTCGGCTCTATTTTCAAATGGACTTACTCGCTTTTAGAAACATTCTAAAAATCTATGAAGCCTGAAAATACTAGCCTCTGGAGAGATGCATAGAGACAATCTACTTACTGGCACACTGCTTATTCATCTGCCTGTGATGGGTAATCGGACAACCGCGATCGTTTTTCGCTACCAGATGGGCAGCCAGTGCGCTGAGAAGCGTGAAAACCGCACGTTATCTAAGATTGAGGTCACTTTCTGAGAAGATACTGAAAACCATTTTTAAAGTAACAACGAATAATCAATAGTCAGTAAAAACATATGAAATTCTTATAAAAGAAAAACGCTTGATAATGATGAATCATCCTGATGCAAAAACATTGAGTCAATCGACTTGATTGTCTTCTGTAGAGCTTGAATGTTTGCGCTTCTGTTCATGCTCTAATCAATATACGCAAAAAGGTTTGTGATCTATTTTTATCTATGTCTATGTAATCTGTCTGATTCGTCGCTTGTTTTTTTATCTTGCGTGGCAGCTTTATTCTCTATAAGTATCGGCTGCGATTCGTTTAGCGAATGCGCTTATAAGCACTGACGCTTACTGTGTTTGCCGGATTGCTTCAAATAGTCCGACCGCTGCACTGACGGAAAGATTTAAGCTGCGAACGTGACTCCCAGTCATAGGAATAGTCGCTAGCAGGTCGCAGCGTTCAAGCATTTCGGGGGAAAGGCCCTCACTTTCTTTGCCAAATAGTAGCCAGTCATCGACCTTATAGGCGATATCGGTGTAGCGCTCGGTGGTGCGGGCGCTAAAGCCGATCAGACGACCTGATTCTGCTTCAACATGCCGCCAAAAATCCTGAACTGAGTCGTGCAGATGGAGATCGACATGAGGCCAGTAGTCGAGACCAGCGCGTTTGAGATATTTGTCGCTGAGTTCAAAGCCGAGAGGGCTGACCAAATGTAAGGGTGTATTGGTCGCAGCGCAGGTACGAGCGATGTTGCCAGTATTTGGTGGGATTTCGGGATTGATAAGGACAATCTTAGGCATAGCGTTTGGACAGGGCATTTAGACAACAAAGAAACAGGCTATGCCAGTGCGGCGGCAGGAAGGCAAATATCTTGAGCGAGAAGGTGTTCCTGCTGATACATTTTGGCGATCGCGCTTTGAATCACTTCTGTCGGACTGGTTTTATCAGCCTCGACGATCCACTGCTGGGCCTGGTTGCCATCTCGTAAAATTTGTTTAATCGGTGTTAGGAAGCAGCTAATGCCTGAACGCTGAGCATAGGGGCGCACGTCTTCGTAGATTTGACGAATCCAATCGCCGGCGATGATGGGCTGGCCACTCTGCCAGTGAGTAAGTTCGGCACTCAGGCTGCTTTTTGCAACAGTTTGTTCGTTTTTGAGGGCGATCGCAAGCAAGTCTTCACTCCGATTTTGCGCGCTGATTTGAGAGCTTTCAAGCGGGTCGAGTGCTGGATTTTCAAGAAGCTGATGCAGTCTAGCTTCAAGTAACGCAGTGACGGCCAGCAAATGTAGCGGATCGCTAACTAAATCACAGATGCGTAGCTCTAGGCGATTGAGATTGTAAGGGCGGCGATCGCCATTGGGCCGAACCGAACTCCACAGATGGCGAACGCTTTGCATGGTGCCTGCCGCTAACTGCCCTTCTACCCAGCGAATGTGGTGCAGATGACTTTCAAACAAAGGCACGTGGGCAGGCGTTTGTGGAAATAAGTGCCAGCGGGTGGAGTGAAACCCGGTGATATTGCCGTCAAAGAATGGTGACGAGGCAGTAAGCGCTAAATACAAGGGGGCTTCTAAGCGAATCAGGCGACAGGCTCGCATCAGCGCTTCGGGCTCAACCATGCCAATATTGATGTGAATACTGGCGGTCACCACATCGGTGCCGTAGGTTTGCTCGATATAAGTGTGATATGGATTTTTTGGATCAGAGCGGTGAAAGATATCAGCGCCGCCCAAGGGAAGCGTACTGCCGGGAATGATGGTGTAGTCACCTAACGTTTTAAGGTACTCACGCAGCCGGACTCTGGGCTTAACAAGTTCGCAGAGCAGGTGTTCGTAGCGGCAAAAGGGTGCGGTAGTGTATTCAACATTACGCGTGTCGGGTTCGCGGACAAATCCATCTAGCGTGGCTACGATTTTGTCGGAAAAGCCAACGACCTCACCGGCAGGCGTTCCGGTGTACATTTCAACTTCAAAACCTTTGGATAGCAGCACAGGATTTTCCTTAGATGTCGTTAATGGTGTGTAGAGAATTAGCTTTGTATGATGGGCTACAAATCAGAAATCTTCTCCTATGTATAGGGGGCTGTAGAAAAGGCATCGAAAAACTGTATAAAAAAAGACAGTTTTTAGTCTGAAATTTGGAACCCGAATCAATTAGTTGCCGGTTACGCATCGCTCGCTAAAGCAGTATAAAGGGGCACGGGTTCAAGCGACCTGTCTCTACGGTTTGGCCTTTTACTCAGGCCATTGGCTCAAAAAACATTTTAAAAGTAGAAAATCGCTCAAGAGCTGACCCCTGAACGATTGACTGTTTATCTTGATGCGGATGAAAGGACTTGAACCTTCACGTCACGAGGACACTAGAACCTAAATCTAGCGCGTCTACCAATTCCGCCACATCCGCGTTGGAAAACAATAGTATCAAGAAATGCGAGCAAGATGACAGTTCTTTTGAAAGTATTCGTCGAATCGGCGATCGCGATGACGCGAACCAACGCTTATGATGAGAGGATTAGTGCCTTGGCAGGTGCTTACGAAGATATGTGTCAGATGAGGAGAAACCAGGCGAATGGGTAAAGTAGTTGGCATTGACCTGGGTACCACCAATTCTGTAGTGGCGGTGATGGAAGGCGGTAAACCCGTTGTGATCGCCAATGCAGAAGGCATGAGAACGACGCCTTCGGTCGTGGCTTTTAGCAAGGAAGGCGAAAAGCTGATTGGCCAAATGGCCCGTCGGCAGTCAGTGCTCAATCCTCAAAATACTTTTTTCGCCGTTAAGCGCTTCGTCGGTCGCAAGTATGATGAGCTGTCTTCAGATTCTAAGCGGGTGCCTTATACGGTGAGGCGCGGGGAGTCGGGGAGCATAAAGGTTCGCAGCTCACGGCTAGATAAGGACTTTGCGCCAGAAGAAATTTCGGCGATGATTTTGCGGAAGCTGGCTGAGGAGGCTTCTCAGTATTTGGGGCAGCCGGTCACAGGCGCGGTGATTACGGTGCCTGCGTACTTTAATGATGCGCAGCGGCAGGCGACTCGTGATGCGGGTCGAATTGCGGGGCTAGAGGTGAAACGGATTATTAATGAGCCGACGGCGGCTTCTTTGGCATACGGACTAGATCAGCAGTTTAATCAAACGATTCTGGTATTTGACTTGGGCGGTGGCACGTTTGATGTGTCGGTGCTTGATGTTGGCGATGGTGTGTTTGAGGTGCGCTCGACGAGTGGGGATACGCAGCTAGGCGGACTGAATTTTGATAAGCAGATTGTGGACTGGCTGGCTGAGGATTTTTTGGAGAAGGAAGGGGTTGATTTGCGGCGCGATCGCCAGTCTCTCCAACGTCTGAATGAAGCCGCTGAAAAAGCAAAGATCGAACTCTCTGGCATCCCTGTCACCGAAATCAACCTGCCTTTTATCACGGCAACAGCAGATGGGCCGAAGCATATTGAAACGAAGTTAGAGCGATCGCACTTTGAAGAACTCTGTAGCGATCTGGTCAGCCGAATTCGTGGCCCGTTAAAGCAAGCCCTTGCTGATGCGAACGTGACGCCCAGCCAAATTGACGAAGTTGTTTTAGTCGGTGGTGCGAGTCGGATGCCGATGGTGCAAGACCTGGTGCGCTCGGTGATGAATCGCGAGCCAAATCGCAACGTTAACCCTGACGAAGTAGTGGCTGTCGGCGCAGCGATACAAGCGGGCATTTTGACCCAAGAAGTCAAGGATATTTTGCTGCTAGACGTGTCGCCTTTGTCACTAGGCGTTGAAACCATTGGCGGCGTGATGAAGAAGCTAATCCCCAGAAACACCACGATTCCCGTGCGGCGCTCGGACACATTCTCAACCTCTGAAAATAACCAGACCGTTGTGGAAGTGCATATTCTTCAGGGCGAGCGAGAGATGGTTCCAGATAATAAGTCTTTGGGTCGCTTTAAGCTTATGGGCATTCCGCCCGCGCCTCGTGGCATTCCGCAGGTGCAGGTGTCATTTGATATTGACGCCAATGGCATTTTGCAGGTGTCGGCTTTAGATAAAACTACGGGGCGACAGCAGAGCATTACGGTGCAAGAGGCCTCGAACTTGTCTGAAGGCGATATTCAAGACATGATTCGAGCGGCTGAGGAAAATTCGGCGACGGATCGGTTGCTGCGGGAACGGATTGAGAAGCGGAATCGGGCTGAGGCGCTGACGTTCAAAGCAGAGCGGGTGCTGAGGGAAGTAGCGATTGATTTTGGGATGCAGTTTACGCGCGATCGCCGTCGCAGAATTGAAACGCTTGTGCAGGAACTCAGAGCAGCCCTAGAGCAAAAAGACGAACGCGGGATCGACATTACGCAGTCTGATTTGCAGAACGAAGTATATGAGCTGAACCGAGAAGCTTACCTATACGACATTGAAGAGGAAGGCGACGGCATCATTGGCCAAATAGGTAACACGTTGAAGAAAGCCTTTGCCGGTGACGACGACGATTACTATCGCCCAGGTGCTGACTACGGCTACGGCAGTAGTGGTGGCGGATATAACAGCTATCCGGCTAACACCTGGGATAGACAGGCCCAGTGGGATACACCTGCTTGGGCAGCACAGAATAATTCGAGCCAGGGTGGTAGCTGGGATGACTGGGACGACGACTGGGAAAAGTCTCGAAGCGCGCCACCTGCACCCAGCTATGGGCAAAACTACAGCCAAAGTAGCTACGGTCAAAGTCAGGGCTATGGTTCAGATGTGTACGGACGCGATCGCCCTGATCAAAGCAGCTATTCACCCAACACAAACCAGAGCAGCCCCCGTCAGGAGGCCTATGGCCAAGACCCTTACGGTCAAAACAACGCCTACGGTCAAAATTATCCACAAGATAACTATCCGCAAGACAGCTATCCGCAAAATAATTACCGACAGGACAGCTATCCGCAGGACAATTACCCGCAAGACAGCTATGCATCAAGCGGTAGTCAGCAAGGCGACGGCCAAAGTGCTTATCCTCAGCAGAATGTCTACGATCAGCAGCGCTATCCTGACCAGCGAAATGCAGACAACCGCTATGCAGACGATAGCTACGGAAATCAGGACGGCGGCGATGACCAGAGCGGCTACAAGCAAGACAGCTATAGCCAAGACAGCTCCCGGCCAAATCCTCAGGATGCTTATGCTCAAGACAGCTATCGACGTGAGGAGGCTCCTCAAGGCAATCGCCCTAGCAATCGCGGGGCTTACGATCGCACCAATGATCGCGCAGGGAGAGCAGCGCCTCCGGATAGTCGTTATCAACCAAAGGATAATTGGAATGATGAAGATGAATGGTTCTAGCCTGATGTGATAGACAAATCAATCGGCACAGGTCGATTTAGGCTGATTTAATTAGGCAAGCGGAGCCACAGATATAAGACGCATTCATGCAAAATTTTCGGGACTACTACGAAATTCTCGGGATTTCAAAAGAGGCAACGGCTGAGGAAATTAAACGAGCCTACCGAGCGTTGGCTCGAAAATATCACCCTGATCTTAATCCTGGGGATAAGGCTGCTGAGGAAAAGTTTAAGGGACTGGGCGAGGCTTATGATGTACTCTCGGATGTGGATAAGCGATCGCAATACGAAGAGTACAGTCGCTACTGGAACCAAAAAGGTTTTAAAAGCTGGGCTCGCGGCAAACGAAAAACCCCTCAAGAGGCTGAATACAGCGAATTCGAGGATTTCGATAATTTTGTTGAGCAGCTACTAAAGCGCCATCAGTCAGGTAGTAAAGACTCAATGTGGCAGTCACCTGCCAAGGAACCTGCGCAAACTAGACGATCTGCGGGTGGCGCTCAGCGAGTGACAGATGATAGAACAGGTCGCCGGTTTGAAAGCGATGCTCGCAGAGATAGCCAGGCTGAACGCGCCACAGCGAGTTCGAAAACTAATACAAGGGCAAATGGTAGAGCAACGGCTGAGCGGAAAAAGCCAGCTTACAGAACACAGCCTACTTCGCGATCGCGTCGTGATGCTGAAGCTGATTTGACCGTGCCTTTGGAAAAAGCCTATGCGGGTGGGCGTGAACGCATTCGATTGGAAGATGGGCGATCGCTTGAAGTCAGTATGCCACCCGGTATGGTCACCGGGCAGCGCATTCGCCTCAAAGGCCAGGGCATTGATGGCGGCAACTTATACTTACGCATCGAAGTAGAACCGCATGTCTACTTCACCTTGCAAGATGGCGATGTGTACTGTCGGCTGCCGATTACACCTAGCGAAGCCGTTCTAGGCGGAACGATTGCCGTGCCGACATTAGGCGGGCTTGTGAGTATGATGATTCCGCCTGCGGTGCAACCGGGTCAAAGGTTAAGGCTGACAGGTAAAGGCTATCCGATTAGTTCGGAGCTATATGGCGATCAGATTGTAGAAATTGAAGTCGTGATGCCGGCCGTATTAGATGATGAAGAGAAGGCGCTGTATCAAGAGCTAAGAAATATAGAGCGGTTTAATCCTAGAGCGAGTCTGCCGGTTTAGCTAGCAGGTTAATTCATTAGAAAAAACAGAAGGTAAGGCTATGCAAACGCTGACGATCAATATGCCGCAGGCGCTGCGAGTGAAGCTACAAGACTATCAAAATGAGCATGGTATTGAGCAGTCTGAGGCGGCAGTGGTAGCCGTTTTGCAGGACTACTTTCAATCCTGGTCTGCGGCTACCCCACCTAAGCTGCCGTCAATGTATGACGCCGAAGATGGCCCTTGCGAAGTCATTTCGTCTTTTTTGGAGCCGAAAGCTTAGAGCGTCTAAGCCCCGAAGTAAGCAGGCTCCTTTCCCGGAATCCATTTAATATTGCAGCCAATGCTTGGATTTTGAGCTTCAGGGACGGTTTCGCCTGCCACGATTTTGTCTAAGGCCGCACGTAAATCTGTGCCATCCACCGGTTTGTCATTACCGGGGCGGCTGTCGTCTAGCTGGCCGCGATAGGCAAGCTTAAAGTCGCGATCAAATAGGAAGAAGTCAGGCGTGCAGGCGGCTGTGTAGCTTTTGGCCACTTCCTGAGTGGCATCGTAGGCATAGGGAAAGTTGAAGTTTGCTCGCTTTATCTGCTCACGCATGTTGTCTGGGTCGTCTTGAGGATGGCTTTCGATGCTATTCGCGCTGATGGCGAAAACAGCAACGTCTTTTGGCACATAATCTTGTCCAATGCGACCAAGCTCAGCTTCGACGTGTTTCACAAACGGGCAGTGCTGACAAATAAACATGACCAGCAAACCCTTTTTACCTTTGAAGGTTTCTAGAGAAATCGTTTTGCCTGAAGCAACGTCCTCTAGAGAAAAGTGGGGGGCAGCAGTGCCCAAAGGCAGCATTGTAGATTCGGTTCTAACCATGAGATTAGCCTCCTGCGCTCATACCGGCCATGACGACGACAGAGAGTAATAAGCCGGGGCTAAGTAGCAGAATGAGTAAGAAGAAATCGTGGAGTTCCATAAAAGATAGGCCGAAGAAGTACGGATATAAAGACCTGGTTGATTTTAGTCAGCAATTAAGGCTTCTAATGAAGCAATGACGACAGACCATGCCTTTATACCGTCTCTATGATGCCGAATAGCAAGCGGGAATGTATTGATTTTTTTAGATGAAAGCTGATTTTTTCCTGAATTTTTACCTAATCCGGCCCAGCTAGTTTGACGTATCCTTACATTGAATTTGATTGATGGGAGCACCTTTAATGAGCCAGAAAACAAGCGATCGCCAGCGCCTTCTGCCCCCAGCTTCTCTACAGGGATTAAATTCTAAAAAAACGATGCTAAAGCTTCTGCGATGGAGCCAGATAGCGGGTGCAACCTCCGTAATGTCGCTAGCGGTAAGCGTGATGCCAGCGCTGGCTGAAGAACTATCAGACTGGAACTATGACACGGAAACGCGATCGCTCAACATCACCCTGCCCGCCACCACAAAGCCAACGATCTCAGTAACCGCTGATGATCAGCTACTGGTCGAATTACCCAACACTCAGGTTGGCAGAGCAATCGGTCAAACGGTATTTGATGGGGTGGTTGAAAGTATTGTTTTGGAGCAAGCGACGCCTGAAACGGTATGGATAGTGGTAGATTTTACGCCAGGAACGATTCTAGCCAGTGCTCAAAGTGCTACGTCAATAGTCTCTTCTGAGACTGATAGTAATGGTATGCGGCAGTGGCAGGTGCGACCCGAACTCATGGCAACGCGCCGGGTATCTGATGCGATCGCTACACTTTCACCCGAACAATCCACTGCCGCTGATGCTGCCGCGCTACGCCCTGAGCTGCCAGATCTTTCAATCCCGCAAGCCACTTTTAATGCTGATTTTCCTGAGCTGCCTATTTTAGAACCGGCTGTTCCCATTAACGAACCGATTACGGTTCCACCCATTACGGCTCGTGCTGCAGCCCCCGTTCAACCGGCCTCTTTACTGCCTATTGAAGTCAGTCTTCCGCCAGCACCGACACCTGCGATTGTTGTGCCTACCATTACAGAAGCGGATGCCGTAGAGAATGAAACTGTCAGCGAGCCAGTCGTCGCTGTTCTAAAACCTGAAGTGCCGTTCGTTTTACCTTTACCACCGGAAGAACCAGAAGAGGCCTTTGTTGAAACCTTTGAAGTTGAGGAAGTAGAAGAGACCGCCATCGAAGCAGCAAGCGTTGCAACCGAAGAGATCGAATCTGATGCCATTGAAGTTGAAGTCGTTGCCCCCATTGAAGTTGAAGTCGTTGCCCCAGTGGTTTATGCGCCTGCGGTTGCGCTCAGTGCACCGACTATCCCTGAGAAAGTCAGCAACGAGCCGCCAGCAATCGTCATTCCTGAAATTGATCTTTCTGCTAACGAGGCGTCTCAGAGCATCAACAGTCGCTGGCCTGAGCCGATTCCTTTCGGCCAGCCGTTACCCTAACCTAAGTAAGGACTCTTAGGCTATACGCACATATGGCGTCACAATAGAGGGCACACCTTTTTTACGATTCAGTTTTTACCGCTGACGCCCCCGCCCGTGAAAACACCTTCAGACTCCACCTTTAAAGCCCCAAAAACCTCGATCAAAACCTTAATAGCAGATACGCTCACCGTTTTTTGGGGCGATTGGCTGGATTTGCGCGTACGAATTCCACAAATCGCCGCATCAGGGCTAGTATCACCGCTCATTTATATTCTGGCGTTTGGACTGGGCTTAGGCAGCTCTTTAGACAAGGTGAGCGAGCCAACCGCAGGCGATAGCTATCTAGAATTTATTTTGCCGGGGATGGTCGCGCTTTCGTCAATGGTTATCAGCTTTGGGGGCACCACGTTTTCTATTTGCGGCGAACGGCTCTTTTCCAAAACCTTTGAAGAAATGCTGCTGTATCCAATTCATCCACTGGCGCTGCATTTGGGGAAAATGCTGGCGGGCATTGTCCGTGGGCTCATGACCGCCTCAACCGTAGTATTAGTCGCGGTACTGTTTACTGGCAAGGTTTGGAGCTTTATCAACCCGCTGTTTTTTCTGTTAGTCATCTTGAACTGCGCAGTATTTGCAGGTCTTGGTGTGATCGTTGGCCTTAACGTGAAATCACTAGAAAGCGTAGGTCTGTTTAATAACTTTCTGATTGTGCCGATGTCCTTTTTGGGGGGCACTTTTTTCGACCCAGCAACGCTACCGGCAGCGCTTAAGCCGATCGTGTACGCGCTGCCTTTGACCTATACGACGATTGGGCTGAGAGCGATCGCATACAAACCCCTTTCAACCTTTCCCTGGTACACCGTTCCAGTGCTGCTCACGTTCGCCGTCCTGCTTTCCTTCTGCGGTGCCTACCAGTTCTCTAACCAGCAAGATTAGGAAGGCTACTGAATGGCGCTCATGAAAGGTGTCCAAGCTTGAATGCTGGCTAGGATACTGCGGTAGCCGAGGACATTAGGATGAAGGCCATCTGTGCAGAGGCGATCGCCCATCCACTCATCACTTTCCTGCATCCATTGCGTCAACAAGTCTAAATAGGGCACGCCGTGAGCCTCGCAAAGTTGACGGGTTACATCACGATAGCGAGCCTGCTCAGCCCTGGTAAAATGCAGAATATTTGCAAAGGGCATCGCGGCTTCGTTAACAGGCACCATACCAACGAAAAAGACCGGACAAAGCTGACGCGATTGCCTCAAAAGCTCATCCATCGTTTGTTCAAAAGTCTCAATATCCGTCACCGGACGTCCTGTAGGCCGACCCGCTCTAGCCGAATCATTCACACCCACTGACAGCACCAGAATATCCGGCATCCGGTGACGAAGTTCACCACGTCCGCAAAATTCCTGATCCAAACGCTTAGCGACCTGCCTGACGCCATCGCCGCGCACGCCAAGGTTATAAAAAATTGGCCCCGGCTGCTCAGGATTCATCCAGCCCAAACGCAGGCGCTCAACCCAGCCACCACCTTCGGTATCACCATAGCCGTACACCAAACTATCTCCAATCGCAATCACCTTTTTGGGATGCACCTGAACAGCAGAGCGCAAAACAGAAGGCGTTGAGAGAATCGCTGTCATAGATATCTAGCTAAGTAGTTTTTGAAAAAGAGCGAATAAATCTTTATCAGAATTACCACAAACCCAGGCAGCTTTGCAAATCTTTACAACTATGCCTAGGGTTGAGCATTTTAACTTTGTTCAAGTCCCAACAAAGCCTAACGTTACGCAAGATGCTGCGTCACTTTAGCCGCTAGCGTATCTGTCCAGTGATCTACCATTTCAGCGTTAGACGCTTCAACCATCACCCGAATGAGCGGCTCAGTCCCAGAGGCCCGAACCAGCACGCGACCCTGATCGCCCATTGCGCTCTCAGCTTGAGCAATAGATTGCTGCAATGCATCACAACGGCCCCAGTTACGACGTACCGCAGGATCTTCTACGCGCACATTTTCCAATCGCTGAGGATAAGTTTCAAAGCTTTGGGCCACCAGTTCAGTCAGTGAACAGCCCGCCTGCTTCAGCAAATCTGCCAGGTGCAAGGCTGTGAGAATGCCATCACCAGTGAGGCTGTAGTGATGGCACAAGATATGGCCAGACTGTTCGCCGCCCAGCATTGCCCCCTGATTCACCATCTCTGCAAAGACATGCTGATCGCCTACATTTGTGCGAACCAGCTTGCCACCTTGTTTTTCCCAGGCCCGCTCAAAGCCCAGATTGGCCATAACGGTAGAAATAATGGTGTCGTTCGGGAGCTTGCCTGTTTGCTTGAGAGTTTGGCCCCAAAAGTACAAAATATAGTCGCCATCAATGACGCGGCCTTTGGTATCAACGGCCATAACGCGATCGGCGTCGCCATCAAAGGCAAATCCGATGTCGGCATTGAGTTCAGCTACGGCGTCAATCAGGGAATTAAGGTGGGTGGAGCCGCAGTTGACATTGATGCGATCGCCATCGGGCAAGCCATTCAAAATCACCACTTCTGCGCCCGTCGATTCAAACACCTGCTTAGCCACCCGCGTCGCCGCACCCCAAGCAAGATCTAGCACAATCTTTAAGCCGCTCAAATCAGGATGAGGCTGAAACGGTTCATTCAAGAAGTCAACATAGCGCTCGACCAAATCAGGACGCTGATACGTGCGGCCCCATTCAATTGCGCTCGTCTCAGGCAGGCCACCATCGGGCAAACCTTGACCCCGCAAAGCCGCTTCAATTTGCTTTTGAATCAGGGTAGAAAGCTTCGTTCCATCAGAGCCAAAAAACTTAATGCCGTTGTCGGCCGGGGGATTGTGGCTTGCAGAGATCATGATGCCGCCCGCATTGCTCATGGCCAAATGGGCCACGGCTGCAGTGGGGCAAAGTCCCATATTCCAGACCTCTAGACCCGCTGTTGTCAAGCCCGCAGCCAGACTAGAGGCCAGCATATCGCTGGAGTTGCGAGAGTCTTGACCTAGAATAATCGGGCCGACTTCGCCGTGGCAGCGCATTACCTGGCCCGCCCAAAAGCCGACTTGAGTGGCGAGCGGCGCAGTGAGGAGAGTGCCTGCTTTGCCACGAATGCCGTCTGTCCCAAAAAGTGGCGTGCTCGGCAACGACTGCACGCTGCATCTTTCCGAAGGAATTGGGTTAAAGCGCTTTACAACGTTCGATATGGCGGTCTTGCCAGCCACACTGCCCAAAACACTACCAGAAACACTGTTCCGAATTGGAGAACTCACCATCTCTTCACTCCTTGCACAATAAATATCTAATTTTTCTAAGCTACGTTTGCTGACTTATTTAGCCGCCTTTATGAGCTGCTACTCGCACACATCTGTATAAGTGTGGAGGATATCACCTTAGACTGACGAATACTGGTATGTGTGCCAATTCTGAAAAAGTCCTTAGACTGCGTTCATCAACCAAAATTGAATAAACGCTACCCCACTATGCCCACTCCTTCTGCAAATGCGCCTTCATCTAATCCATCTTTTCAACGCGGCATTACTGAATTTAATCAAAGGGCGTTTTACGCTTGCCATGACACGCTAGAAGCCGTTTGGATGGAGGCAGAAACGGCTGAAAAGCCTTTTTACCAGGGCATTTTGCAAATAGCGGTAGCGTTTTACCATCTGGGCAATCTTAACTGGCGCGGCGGGGCGATTTTGCTAGGCGAAGGGATCAGTCGGCTACGACGCTTTGAGCCTAGTCATGAAGGGGTTGTGGTAGATGATCTCGTAGATCAGTCTGTAGATTGGCTGACGCTAGTGCAGGAGGTTGGAGAAGAGGGTTTGGCTAACTTAATGGCCGACCCGGCTCATGATTTTCCCCATATTCGCCAGATAAATTCATCAAACACAGTAGATATGACAGGGCCTGCCGCATTTTAGGGAAAAGAAGTGAACCGTACTTTGTATGCGCAATCTATACACCAGCGATTACTGTGGAAATAGGATTGCTTGCGTTGATGCATTTAACCAAACTCTGACAGTTGATAAAGCGATCTGATCGCTAGTGTTGGCTAGCACTACGTTTATATAAGATGGCGGCAAAGCGATCGCCTACCTATTTTGAGAATTCTGCCTCGGCACTTTAAATTTTTACCTGTGGATATCTTTCACAAAGCGGCCTATCAAAAGCGCTGGTACTTTGCCGTAGCGTTGATACTTCCTATTCTGCTACAGCCTGTTCAAGGATTTTTGCCGTCTCCACTGTTACAAGCACAGGCTCAATCAGGTGGCGGCGCTATCCAAATGAAGGCTAGCCGAGTAGAGGCCAATTCAAACACGGGTGTGGTAACCGCAACTGGAAACGTCCGCATTAACTATCCTAGCCGTCAGATATATGCAACCTCTGCTCAGGCCCAGTACTACAGCCAAGAGCAGCGCATTGTCCTTAGCGGCAACGTAGACGTTTTGCAAGAAGGCAACACGCTCCGCGCTGAAACCATTACCTATCTCATTTCCGAAGGCAAATTTGTGGCCACACCGGGTGCAAACGAGCAAGTCGAGGCTGTCTACATTTTGCCTGACGATACGCTCTCTACACCGACCAATAATTCTGCCCCGCCACCGCCGCTTTCTATTCCTGCTGTTCCAGGCGAGCTGCCCGCTGAGCTAGGCCCGATTGACAGTCCTTCTAGCCGCGCTAATTGAGCGTTCAGGTGCCATGACTTCTTCGGTAAAAGCTGACCCGATAAATGAGGCTCAAGCATTGCCGCCTCGAAAGCTGGTGCTTGAAAACGTTCAAAAAACGTACGGCAAGCGCACGGTTGTCAAAGGGGTCAATCTTTCCGTAGCCCAGGGCGAAATTGTTGGCTTATTAGGGCCGAATGGTGCAGGGAAAACGACGACATTTTACATGGCAACAGGTCTGGTAAAGCCTGATGTTGGCAAGGTGTCGCTGGCTGACGAAGATATTACGGCGCTGCCGATGTACAAGCGGGCTAGGCTAGGCATTGGCTATTTGGCGCAGGAGGCGAGCATTTTTCGGAACCTGAGCGTGCGCGATAATTTGAAGCTGGTGATGGAGCAAACGGGTGTGCCCTATCACGAAAGAGATGAGCGGCTGTACCGGCTGCTAAAAGAGTTTCGGTTGGAGAAAGTACAGAATTCGCTGGGCATTCAGGTGTCGGGCGGGGAACGTAGGCGAACTGAGCTGGCGCGGGCGCTGGCCTCGGGGATGCAGGGGCCGGACTTTTTGTTTTTGGATGAGCCGTTTGCGGGGGTTGACCCGATCGCGGTGTCAGAGATTCAGACAATTGTGGCGGCTTTGCGCGATCGCAACATGGGCATTCTCATCACCGATCACAACGTCCGCGAAACGCTGCAAATTATTGATCGCGCCTACATCATGAGCGAAGGTCAAATTCTTGCCTCCGGCAACGCAGGCGATCTCTCCGACAATCCGCTGGTTCGCGAATACTACTTAGGCGAGAGCTTCAAACTTTAGACCTGCAAATATATATGACCACTAGCACCGCCCCCAGCTTTGGCCAAAAAATTGCCCGCTGGCTCCCCAGAATTCCAATTATGGATCGCTACATCTCACGGGAACTGACCTTTCCATTCCTATTTGGCGTGGGCGCGTTCTCCTCTATTGGCATTTCTGTCGGCGTGCTTTTTGAACTCATTCGTAAGGTCAGCGAGTTTGGACTGCCCGCGTCTTTGGCCTTTGAGGTTTTCTTGCTCAGTATGCCGGAGTTTGTGGTGCTGGCATTTCCCATGTCTACGCTGCTGGCGACAATGATGACCTACAGCCGGTTTTCAAGTGATAGCGAACTGATTGCACTGCGGGGCTGTGGCGTCAGCGTCAAGCGGATTATTGTGCCAGCAGTGATTTTAAGTCTGTTAATTACGGGCCTTAGCTTTGTGGTCAACGAAGTGGTTGCACCGGCTAGTACGCAGCGGGCAAAAGTTTTGTTAGCACGGGCGCTAGATGAGGAGAAACCGCCTTTTAAAGAAGGTAATATCACCTTTCAGCAGCAGCAGCCTGCCGAAGATGGCTCTGGCGATGAGCTAGTGCGATTTTTTCACGCTCGCAATTTTGACGGTACTACCATGCGTGGGATTACCGTCGTCGATTTTTCTCAAGAAGACAATGAGGACGGATTGCAGCAAATTGTCAGCGCCGATACGGCCACATGGGACTTTTCGCGCAATCTTTGGGAGTTCACCAACGGCACCATTTATGCGGTGTCACCCACCGGCTCTTTTAGTCAAATTGTTCGCTTCGAAAAGCAGGATTTACAGCTACCGCGCACGCCGCTGGACTTAGCGAGTCGCCCTAAAAAGCCGGACGAAATGAACTTAGCAGAGGCGAAAGAGTATGTAGAAATACTCAAACAAACCGGGGATGAGAAGGCGGTTCGCAAGATACAGGTAAGTATTCAAAATAAGTACTCAGTGCCGTTCGCCTGCGTAGTGTTCGGCCTAGTTGGCTCAGCGGTGGGGATTCGGCCTCAGCGCACAGGGAAAGCTACGAGTTTTGGTGTCAGTATCGTGATTATTTTTGGCTACTACCTGCTTAGCTTCATTACGGCAGCCATGGGTGAAGCGGGTGTAATTAGCCCGTTTGTTGCAGGCTGGCTGCCGCTGAGCATTGGACTTGGCGCAGGGATTTTTCTACTAATTAACGTTTCGCGATAGGGGCAATTACCGTATTAAAAAGAACGGGTGGACTAGCTGCGAGGCATGATTTGCCAGGGGCGATAACCAGCGCGAATGCACTGTGTCAGGGCCGTATCGACGGCGACTTCGGTAGCATCAACAATATCAACTACGCAGGTGCCATAGCGGGCGGGCATTAGGCTGCGACCGCAGTTTTCGAGCACTCTAGTCGAAGGGCTGTTTAAAAAGGCGTCATGAATATTGATGGTGCAGTCAGCAACTTCTGTAGGACGGCGAGACCGGCTGCAAACCGCCAGCGCTGTATTTCCCGCTAACCCGGTAAGTTCGTTAACATCTACTACGCAGGCTCCCAAATTTTCGGGGTAGCGAGCTGAGGAGCAAGCAGCGATCGCATCTGCTTCTGATACACCTGAATCGGTCACGCTCACCGTGCAGTCAAAGTAGTCTGGGCTAGCCGCAAAGGCAGGCGCAGCCACCGTGCTAAAAGCCAGCGTACTCGCACCTAAAGTGCCCAGCGCTGCGCTGACAGTCAGCGATCGCTTTAAAAGCGATAAATCGGGAGTCATAGCCATTCTCAAAGGAGCCTCATTGCTTGTTTGTGCTCTAATCTAATCTACAGTGAATAAGCGTGAAGATACCGATACGTACAAGAAACGTCCTCACACAAAAGGACGCCCACACACAACAAAATACGCCACTTCATCTTTGGTACTGTGATGGTACTTAAAAATCATGACGGTTCTGTCAGGAACGATCAGAATTTTAAGGGATGTAAGGATAATGGATGTGGCCAGCGTAATAACAGCCGATTAAGAGAGGATTTGATATGCATCTGAGTGAAATAACCCACCCGAACCAGTTGCATGGCCTGTCGGTCACCCAGCTAGAAAAGATTGCTCAGCAGATTAGAGACAAGCACTTACAAACAATTGCAGCCAGCGGCGGTCATTTAGGCCCTGGATTGGGTGTCGTAGAACTCACGCTAGCGCTCTACCAAACGCTTGATCTTGACCGTGACAAGGTGGTCTGGGATGTGGGTCACCAGGCCTATCCTCACAAGTTGATTACGGGTCGGTATAAGGACTTTCATACGCTGCGTCAGCAACACGGGGTGGCGGGCTATTTGAAGCGCTCGGAAAGTAAGTTTGACCACTTTGGAGCGGGTCATGCTTCGACCAGTATTTCGGCGGCGTTGGGCATGGCGATCGCCCGCGATCTCAAAGGCGAAGATTTTAAAGTAGCTGCCATCATCGGCGACGGTGCTCTCACAGGTGGCATGGCTCTAGAAGCCATTAACCACGCAGGCCATCTGCCCGACACCAACTTAGTAGTGGTGCTCAACGACAACGAAATGTCGATTTCACCCAACGTCGGGGCCATTCCGCGCTACCTCAACAAAATGCGCCTGAGCCCACCGATGCAGTTCCTTACCGACAACCTAGAAGAACAAATCAAGCAGCTCCCCTTCAGCGACTCACTCAAACCCGAGCTAAGCCGTATTAAAGAAGGCGTCAAACGACTCGCCGTATCCAAAGTCGGCGCAGTGTTTGAAGAACTGGGCTTCACCTACATGGGGCCTGTAGACGGTCATAATTTATCTGAGCTGATGACTGCGTTCAAAGAAGCGCACAAGCACGGCGGGCCTGTGCTAGTCCATGTCGCGACCGTAAAAGGCAAAGGCTACGAAATTGCAGAGAAAGATCAGGTTGGCTACCATGCACAGTCACCATTTGATCTAGAAACAGGCCAAAAGCTGCCGGGCAACAAACCCAAGCCACCTGGCTACTCCAAAGTATTTGCCGAAACGCTGATCACGCTGGCCGAAAAAGACCCTACTATCGTCGGCATCACCGCTGCAATGGCAACAGGAACTCGGCTTGATCTACTTCAGGCCAAGCTACCCAAGCAATATATTGACGTTGGCATTGCCGAGCAGCACGCAGTTACGTTAGCCGCTGGCCTCGCCTGTGAAGGCATGAAGCCCGTGCCGGTGATCTACTCCACTTTTTTACAGCGCGCTTTCGATCAGATCGTTCATGACATCTGCATTCAAAAGCTGCCTGTATTCCTAGCTCTAGACCGCGCTGGCATTGTTGGCGTCGATGGCCCAACCCACCAGGGCCTGTACGATATCGCCTACCTGCGCTGCATCCCGAATATAGTGCTGATGGCACCAAAAGATGAAGCTGAGCTTCAGCAGATGGTGGTCACTGGCGTTGAGTACGACGGGCCGATTGCCGTGCGCTTCCCAAGAGGGAATGGTTACGGTGTCCCACTGATGGAATCTGGCTGGGAGAAGCTGCCTATTGGTAAGGCTGAACTGCTGCGTCAGGGCGATGATGTGCTCTTAATTGGCTACGGTGCGATGGTGTACCCAGCCATGCAGACGGCTGAAATTTTAAGTGAGCATGGTGTGGAGGCCACCGTCATTAACGCTCGCTTTGCAAAGCCATTAGATACTGAGCTGATGCTGCCGCTGATTGAGAAAATCGGTCGAGTAGCCACGTTAGAAGACGGCTGCATTATGGGTGGATTTGGTTCTGCACTAGCCGAAGAGCTGTTTGACCGTAAGATGACGCCCGATCTGCTGCGGTTGGGCGTGCCTGATGAGCTGGTCGATCATGCCTCCCCCGATCAATCTCGGGCGACGTTGGGTCTGATGCCTGCACAGATGGCTGAGCGCATCCTCAAGCAGTTTGAGCTAAGTGGCTCTGAACTGGAGGTTGCTGAAAAGGTTTAGAGAAAAACAGCCCTCCTAACTGATAGGAGGAAAAAATAAGACTGCATCAGTAGCGCTATCGGATGGCTTTTTGTCGAACCGACAGCGCTCTTTTTCTAGAGGCTCTAAAAAATCTAATAGCAATTAAATACCAGGTAATCGTCTAAACGCATCCTAGGAAGAATCATTACTCAAATGATTCTTCCTAGGATGCTTTGAATTTCGCAACCACAGTGATTTGATAAAGACAGTGTTTTGATAAAGCTTTCAACTTTAGCTGGCCTGTCGGTTAGTGCCCTCACCCTTCTGTCACGCTCATGGCCATCAACCCAAAGCGACCTGCCTTCAAGCAACTCGCGACTAACCGTCCGCGCATTCCGTTTTTCTTCGCCATCGGCCTCGGGCTGGGTCTACTCACAGGCGCACTCAAAGCGGTCTGCGCTAGCCTGGCAGAAATATATCTTTATTCAGTTCCCTGGGCGGGCGGTTTTTTGCGGAGCATTGAACTAGCAGAAATTTCAAACCTACTTGTGTTTGCCCTTTTAGCAAGCGGCATTGGCGCGGCCACCTACCTATTACCCTCCCGCTGGAATCACGCTGCAAAAATGGCGTTGCTTGTTGTCGTCAGCCCCTTTGTGTTCAGCGCCAGCTACCTGATGCAGCAGCATCTCTGGATTCAAAAAGTCGCCGCTCGCGCCAATATTCCCTACGTTGAAGCCAAAGATCTTACCAATGCTTTTTTAAAGCGCCAGGCTGGTAGCGCGGGCTTCTTCGGGTTTTATCCCTACAGCACTGAAGTCGCCGAACTCCCGACGCTGCAAAAGACTTTGCAGGCTGAAGATTCCAGCAGTCCTAATCGGCTACTCACCGAAGAACTGTCTACTTACGAAGATCCTAGAGCAGATGCAGTGGCCTATGTATTTGAGCGGGTGGGCTGGCTAGTACGACTGATGTATATGACGATTGCGCTGCTTACAGCACTGATCTACTACTTTAAAGGGCACGAATGGGCCGAGAATAAGCGCCAAGCTGAGGGACAGAACCTATCAGCAGATCGTGAGGTTCTTTGAGGTTGAATAGCGCAGCGAGTCCTACGCTATCGGCCATCGTTCTGGCAGGCGGGCGTAGCCGGCGAATGGGCACTGATAAAGCCTTGCTAGAAATGCCTGATGGCGGGCCATTAATCGCGAGAACAATTCAGGTTGCTCAGCAGCTTACTGAGGATGTAGTGGTGGTGTCGGGGTGGGGCGATCGCTATCAATCAGCCCTTCAACCTGAACTTGCAAACCAAGTCCGCTTCATTCAGGAAAAAGCCGCTGCAGGCCCGCTCAACGGATTTGCGCAAGGATGGGCGCACACTCAGACGGACTGGTGCTTACTGCTAGCCTGCGATCTGCCCCATTTACAAAGCGAGCCCTTACAACAATGGTGGGCTTGGCTCACAGAGAATACATCACCTCGTCAGGCTATGGCTTCGCTAGTGCCGAAGTTAAGCGATAAAAAAAGCTCAGGTGCCAATACAAAACAATGGGAGCCCCTTTGCGGTTTTTACCACCATAGCGGATTGCCCCATCTCAATTGTCATTTAAGAGGCAGTCATTCTGACTCAAATCACCGACGCCAACGATCCTTTCAGGCTTGGCTAACGGGTATTCCTCTCGACGCTTATATCGCCCTTCCTCAGTCGATGCTTTTTAACTGCAACACCCCCGCAGACTGGGCTGAAGCACAGCAAACTATTTTCTGAGAGTAATGTTGCAAAATATGAGTTTTCTTGTTGTAGCGGTTGCGATCGCATCAAAAACAGCCTCAATATCCTGACTCATATTCAGCTAAAGCCTTGAGCTATGGCGCTTTTGCAAATATTAAGCTGTGTAATGATTTACTCAGGCTCACCCTGTCAAAGGGCCTAGCTCCTCTATGATGAGAAAATATTTGCAGCTGTTTACACAAGTGTTGGAGATTCAAGCGTGGCACTTCCGTTATTGAATTACCCCCCAAAGAGCCAGAACCAGAGGGTAGAGGGGTATACCGTACAGGGCGATGACCAGCCCAGAATTTACAGTGCTGAGGCTCTCCTTGAGTACAGCGAAATGACTGAGCTAATTGAAGCTGCCTATAAGCAAATCTTCTTTTACGCCTTCAAAGCAGATCGCGAGGCATTTTTAGAATCTCAGCTTCGTAATAGCCAAATCACCGTTCGCGACTTCGTTCGCGGCCTGTTGCTTTCTGATACATTCCTCAGAAACTACTACGCCAAAAACAGCAACTATCGCTTTGTAGAGCAGGTTATTCAGCGGGCACTAGGCCGCGATCCCTACAACGAGCGTGAGAAGATTGCTTGGTCTATTAAAATTGGGACTAAAGGCGTTGAAGGATTCGTTGACGAGTTGCTAGATAGCGACGAGTACATGGAAAACTTTGGCTACGATATCGTGCCTTACTACCGCCGTCGGATTCTACCGAGCCAAGCCATTGGTCAGCGGCCTTTCGACATCAAGTCACCTCGTTACAACGAGTACTATCGCGGCATTCTGGGCTTCCCTCAGATTATCTGGCAGGACGAAGTTCGAGGCTTTAAGCCTCAAGAGAAAAAAGCAACGGCTGGTAACCCTGCGCTGTATCTTGACATGGCTCGCAGCGTAAATGCCCGTCCGGCGGCAACACCTCGGGTGAACACAGCCACGATCAACATTGGTGCATCGGTACCTTTCCGTAAGCTCAACGTGCCTGTGAATGGTAATGGCGATAGCTAACGATTAACTTGTTCTTTCCTCAAAAGGTTATCTGCCGGGGTGGTTTTACCGCCTCGGCTTTTTTTGCGTCAACGCCGAAGGCATTTAGCCCCAGCGATCGCTAAAGCGATTCTCAATGAGAGAGGTTTCGCCAACGCAGCTTCCCCAGCAATTTTTCCATCTTTTCAGGCAAAGGCGCTTCACCCGTAATCGTCGCCTGCGTAACCGGATGCGTCAGCGTTAGCCGAAAAGCATGGAGCGCCTGCCCTGGCAGATTAACGCCCAAAGACTTGCCGGAGCCATAGTCTGGATCGCCTACAATCGGCTGCCCCATATAGGTACTATGCACCCTAATTTGATGTGTTCGCCCCGTTTCTAGCTGAAACTGAATCAGCGTATAGTTGCCTAGTCGCTCCACCGCTTTCCAATGGGTGACAGCCGTGCGTCCGCCTTCTTCCACCGGTAAAATCGACATTTTCTTACGATGCTTGGGATGACGCCCAATAGGCTGATTGATCGTGCCCTGCTCCACTTTGGGCGCACCGTTCACAACGCCTAAATATTCACGCCGCGCTGTCTTTGCCTGAATCTGGCCTTGCAAACTGTGCAGGGCTAATTCTGTTTTGGCCACCACCATCGCGCCCGTTGTGTTTTTATCGAGGCGATGAACAATGCCGGGACGTTGAACGCCGCCAACGCCCGTGAGCTGATCGCCACAGTGAAAGAGCAGCGCGTGAACTAGCGTGCCAGTGGCGTGTCCCGGTGCGGGATGAACAACCATACCGGCTGGCTTATTGATGATGAGTAACTGATCGTCTTCGTACAGAATGTCGAGCGGGATATCTTCTGGAGTAAGGGCGTAGGGCGTGGCTTCTGGGATATTGATTTGGATGCGATCGCCCTCCTTTACCTGCACCTTTTTCTGCACGCACGCCGCCCCATTTAGCTGCACCGCGCCCTGCTCAATGAGCTGCTGCACTCGATTTCGAGATAGGCTATCCACCGTTTGAGCAATCCAAAGATCTAACCGGGTGCTGGCAGTCCCTTCGACGCTCTCTTCAATTGACTGCACCAAAGCACTTACTCCAAACTGGGCAAAGGATTCCTTGATTTAGTCTATTACTTATTTTGGGACTGCCCGCTTTGTTGAATGGCACTCCAGTGGTCGCTGTGAATAGGAGAGACGGGTGCTAGCTGCGGTTTGAGTTCAACGACCCTGCCAACGATTGCGATCGCCGGAGCCTCAAAGCCGCTGTCTGCCACCTTCCCAACAATGTTACTCAGCGTCCCCACTAGCTCCTCCTGCTCAGGTCGAGTCCCCCAACGAATCAGCGCAACGGACGTATCGCCACTTAACCCTGCTTTCATTAAAGACCCAGTGATGTTAGGCAAGTTGTGCACGCCCATATAGATCACAATGGTTTCGGAGCCTTGCGCGATCGCCTTCCAGTTCACATCAGGCCGATATTTTCCCGTTGACTCATGCCCTGTTACGAACGTCACCGAGGAGCTATAGCCCCGATGCGTCACCGGAATCCCGGCATAAGCAGGGGCTGCAATTCCAGCCGTAATACCGGGAACCACTTCCACCGAAATCCCTGCTGCCATCAGGTCGCTCATCTCCTCGCCACCCCGGCCAAACACAAAAGGATCACCGCCCTTAAGCCGAACCACCACAGCATGTTCGTGCGCTTTTTGGTTCAGTACCTGCGTAATTTCGACCTGAGACATTGAGTGCCTACCGCGCCGCTTCCCCGCATGAATTCTTTCTGCTCGCGGGTTAATCAAACTCAATATCGGATCGCTAACAAGCGCGTCAAAAATTACCGCGTCAGCACATTCAATCAGCGTTTTTGCCTTAACGGTCAACAGACCAGGATCCCCCGGGCCTGCCCCAACAAGATAGACCTTACCTAACGTATCTGTAGCGGGCAAAGACTGTTCAACAGCGTTGTTAGAATTGAATGGCATAGCAGCAAAGAGGCTTTTGTGATGAAAACAAACCTTCGTAAAACTATAGCCTCAGCTTTATCAACTGAGGCTACATCGTCAAGGCTAGAATGTTCATTCAAGCAAAAGCGCTTGTAACATTTTGACAGCTACGATACGAGATGCTTCGACAGCATCCGTTAATCAATGAATTATTAATTAGTAAATTAGCTCTACTGCAAGATCAGCAATTTCGTCAGTAGCACCCAGCGTAGGCAGCAGTCTAAAGCTCACTTTAGGAAAGCGTTCAGCGAGTTCTTCAGTGCGATGGATAATTGCGTCGGTGATGCCGCCTGCAAATAAGAAATAAGGCAAAATCGTGAGCTTTTGACAGCCCTGCTGCATCAGGTTAATCACCTGCGTTTCAATGTCAGGGGGCGTTGCCCAGTAGGCAACCGCTGTATTCAATCGGTTGGCTAGGCCCTTAATGGCTTGGTTTCCCTTCGGCCTACGACTCCCATGAGCTACTAAAATCGAGCCTTCTGTAGGCACCGAAGCAAGTCTACCGGCAAGCACTTCATTAATTTTGGTATGACTGCCCAAGTGAGGACATAGTGTGAGCTTAAGCGAGGTGCCCGCTAGCAGCTCCTTAGCCGCTGCAATCTCCTTAGGAATGTCTTCCATTACATGCACGCCTGACATTAAAAAGACAGGTAGCAGCTTAAGTTCTTCTACACCCGCAGCCTCTAGCCTTAGTCCAAATTTGTGAATCTGCTCGCTTAGGGAAATTGGTGCTAGCTCCAGGCAAGCGGTACCCACAATCACCTTTAAGGCATTCAGAGGCGTCGTTTGCGTCCGTGGTCTTGCAAGTAAGGTAGCCACGGCAGCATTTGGGTTGCTTTCTTCTGCAAAAGCACGACTTTCACTTAGGGAAGCAATTGTGTCAGATATTTCACTGTTTGAAGTCGAGAGACGGGACGTTTCTTCTAGATGTTGACGAACCAAATCTGCTAGCCGATTCATAGCCTCCTGCGGACGAGGATCTCGACTACCGTGCGAAATAAGTAAATATGCAGTAGGAGCAACCACAGGTTTCAAAAGACACCTCTTTTTTACGTAATATGGGCGACCTATTAGCTGGCCTAGTTCTATTTAATAGCGGACTTGAGAAACTATGAATGACCGAATAACTATTATCTAAGACTTATATTATCTAAGACTTGATAGATAATAGGCTGTATCGGAAGTTGCAGTTTTTAATACCCTTGTCGGCGTATAGTGACATGGCTTTGGCACTTTTTTGGGCTTTTTAGCGATGTCAGCGCTGCACCGTCGATTTCTAGTGTCTTAATGCTGAACATATGATTCCCAATAAATGTTCTTAACGGGTAGCTTTTTTACTCAGCGAAAAAGTTTGAAAGAACTGGCGTTGCGTAAAAAAACGGTGGTATACTTGGAATCCGATTGCGCGGCGAGCGTGGCCAAGTGGTTAAGGCAGTGGATTGTGATTCCACCATTCGCGGGTTCAAGTCCCGTCGTTCGCCCTTTGATAACTAGAAAAGACCTGAGAGTGTTAGTTCGCTTTCAGGTCTTTTTGTTTTGAGGATTTTGTTTTAGGTTTTTTGGGGAACGGCTGGCTGCGGCTAGCTACTGTGAGCGCGTGGCGGATTTTGTCCACCAGGCGATCGCATATGGCTGTACGTCCCCATTCTTTCGCACCACTCTCAGCTTATAACGACCATCCGCAGGCACCGGAATAAAAATGTGCTCCAAGCTATCTTCTGCACTTACTGAAGACCACACGCTCTTATCAACGTCATCGGTATCAGCAGGCATAAGGTACAAATCAAGGTTGCTTAAAGGCTGTCCGGCAAAGCTTTCGTCTGAATCAAAGTACTCGTCATCAGAGTTAAGTTCGACAATGCGTTCCCACGAGAGTGTAGCGCTGACGTAGCTATTTTCTGCCAGCGGCTGTTCAAAAATGTAGTCTTCCGTATTCACAGACGGCTCTGCATTATTGCTATAGTTCCATCCCACTGATGGAATTTCGCCCGGTGCCCACTGGCCACCAGCAAGCTGTTCATAAGCTCTAAAGGCATTGAGATGTCCAGTGCCTAGCTCTGCATGAAGCGGAATTTTTTCATCTTGATAGGCATCGCCTTTTGTCCAGTCTCTGCCGCTTTCGTCTAATAGCGTGCGGCTCATGCCTAATAGATTGCCGTCGCCACTATCTTGAATTTTGTCGGCAGCGTTCAAAATGACTGATTTCATCACCAGCGGCTCTCGGGAGTCCAGGCTCCAGTGGCTGGCTCCGGCGCGGAACTGGCGATCGCCAAACTCTTGCAAAAGCGCCACCGTGGCCACCACGTGAGGCGCTGCAAAGCTACTGCCACTGTTTACAACCCGAGTGCCGTCAGGATCAAACATTTCAATATTGCCACCGGGGGCAACGATGTTGATGGAGCGGCGATCGCCCACATTCGACTCAGCGCCGAAGCCATAGTATCTCGTGGGCAAAGGCTCGCTCGTTGAGTTGGCATAGTCCACACGCACAAACTTACCGTCAATACGTCTTGAGTAGGCAACATTAATGGCATTGAAATTATCAGTTGGAATCGGAATGCCGCCGCGTCCCTGGTTTCCAGCAATTACATAGAGCAGCTTGTGCACGCGTGATGACCAATCAATACATTGCGTTAGCAGCGCGTTGCCATCTAGCCTGGCGGCCCTACGGCGAGGGTCACGATCAAGCGGTTCGCCAAAGCTAAAGTTGGTCGCTCTCACATCGCCACTATTTTGCAAGGCAACATGCTGCGAGGTGAGGCATTCTTCCTGCTGTCCGGTAAACTCACCGAGCGGGCCAACGGCGGCTGAATATAGGGACGCCTCAGGAGCAACGCCTCTGAGCATTTTGTCCTGGCTGATCATGACGCTGGCAACGTTGTTGGCGTGTTCGTCTACGGATTCGTCAGCGATCGCAGGCCCGTTCAGCTCAAAAATTTGCCCCACCCGCACGGGCGAATCACTTACCGCAATTTTATCGATACCAAACTGGCCGGGGCGACCAATTTCTACCTGGCCGATCGCAATCTTTCGGCCTGTGAGGTTGTAGGGCGCTTCATGCAGCCTGAGCGCGTTGATGCCATCTGTGCCAACAGAATCAGATAGGGCGATCGCAGGAAGCGCAACGGCTAACGAACCTAAGCCAACACAGAGGCTCTTTAGCTGAAATGAAATGCCCATAAGCGCGCTGCGTAGCCAAAGTAATTGATGTATGCGATAGAGCAACTTTAGCGCAGTTGCTGTGGCACCCTATCTCGATTGTCTTCGTTTCTTCATCCTTTGGCTCGAACTTTCATAAGGCGCAGGTAAATATTTTGTTACAATGGTTACACTATATAGATATTTCTCTATAGCTATTGCACTCTCAGTGTAAAGCACTGATGGTAAGGCATTGAGAGACAAGCAATCACAAAAAACACTCATTAGCGAGAGGCTGCTCCCCTATGGCAAATACTCAGTCCAATAAATCTGTTGTCATTTCACCGTCGATTTTGTCTGCTGATTTTAGCCGTTTGGGTGAAGAAATCCGCGCCGTCGATAAAGCCGGTGCCGACTGGATCCACATCGATGTGATGGACGGTCGCTTTGTCCCCAACATCACCATCGGCCCCATGATTGTTGAGGCCGTGCGCCCAATGACCAAAAAGCCCTTGGACGTTCATCTGATGATCGTTGAGCCTGAAAAGTACGTTGAGGACTTTGCCAAAGCCGGTGCTGACATCATCTCCGTGCACTGCGAGCACAACGCGTCTCCTCATCTACACCGCACGCTCGGCCAAATCAAAGAATGCGGCAAGCAAGCAGGCGTCGTACTCAACCCTGGCACTAGCCTGGACATGATCGAGTACTCGCTAGAGCTATGCGATCTGATTTTGATCATGAGCGTCAACCCCGGATTTGGCGGTCAAAGCTTCATTCCCGGCGTGGTTCCCAAAATTCAGAAGCTCAGAGCGATGTGCAACGAAAGAGGTCTTGATCCTTGGATTGAAGTGGATGGTGGACTGAAAAGCCACAACGCATGGCAAGTGATAGAAGCAGGTGCTAACGCAATTGTTGCCGGTTCTGCAGTATTTAAAGCAGATGACTATGCTGAAGCTATTAGCGGCATTCGTAACAGCAAGCGTCCTGAGCGTGAGCTAGCGGCTGTGTAGAGCGGGCTCATAAAGGCATCGGCACGTCACAGTCTTTGTCTGTAATGAGCTGACCTGAAATTATCGACCCTGATAAAAGCTGTGCTTCTATAGGTGGAGAAGGTAATCCTTGAGAATGCCTATCCCGCTATGAGGTACAGCTTTTTATATTTGTAGGCATATCGACATTGCGGTTTACCCAAAATTGTCCAAACTTACGAACAACTGAGCAGAAAACTTACGTATTTAGCCTTATAAAATCGGGAATCCTAGTAGCTGTAAGCCTGTTTGATAAGGCTCGCGCCATTAATAGCCCAACGCGACTGCCGCCATTTTGCCTATGCCGTCCATTGAAAAAAGAGTTGCCAAAATCTTTGCAGCGCGTCAAATTACTAGAACTGATCAGGCCTATTTGATGTCGGTATTTGCCAGCGGCAAAATTAGCGCTGCGGATGAAGCGTTGATCAACAAAATATATGAAGCGCTCAACGCTGGTCGCTTAAGAGTTGTTGAGTAGCGCTAATTGAGTAGGAATACATTAAAAGCCCATGACGAGGATTGAACTCGTGACCTCACCCTTACCAAGGGTGTGCTCTACCACTGAGCCACATGGGCAGGGGAAATGTGTAGATGGTGGGCCAGGCTGGATTCGAACCAGCGTAAGCATAGCTAGTGGATTTACAGTCCACCCCCATTAACCACTCGGGCACTGACCCACGCCATCTACGGCTTATAAAATGTAGCATACGATGCGCACGGGTGGGCAGTGTTTTTGCATTCAAAAGTAAGCTACGAAATCGATATTAGGAATGATGCTTTGATAGCGCGGGCTTAGCTACGGTGGTGACGCTACGAACTACCCCATCGTCATGCCTTCTACTTTCAGTATTGATGCCGCTTTTGTTCGGCTCCCCGAGATGATAGCGGCCTTTCCCAAAGCGGCTATGTTTCAGCTTGCTGAGGAGGGCTACGGCTCTGCTTTTGAACAGCTTGTTTCGTGCATTATTTCGATTCGTACGTATGACGAGGTGAGCTTGCCAGTGTCTCGTCAGCTATTTGCAAGGGCGAATACGGCAAAGGCAATGTGTGTGCTGGATGTGGCGGAGATTGAGTCGCTGATTGCTAGAAGTACATATGCAGAAAGGAAGGCGGGACAGATATTGGCGATCGCACAAGAAATCGTCCAAACCCACGACGGCGAACTTCCTTGTGATGAAGCCGTCATACTTGGCTTCAAAGGCGTTGGCCTAAAGTGCGCCCACCTTGTGCTAGGCATCGCCTGCCAGCAGCCATACATCAGCGTGGATGTGCACGTGCACCGGGTAATGAATCGCTGGGGTTACGTGGAAACGAAGACACCAGAAAAGACAACGAAGACTTTAGAAGAAAAGCTGCCGAAGAAATATTGGATTGATACAAACCGTCTACTGATGCCTTTTGGCAAGCATATTTGCAAACGGCACAGCCCAAAGTGTGAGCAGTGCGTGCTGGCTGATATGTGCCCTAAGATTGGAGTGTTTTAGCTTGTTGTGAACTCGAATCGCCTATGCAGCTCACTGATTATCACGCACAGTATTTTGCTCATGAGCTGACGAAGCGCTGCTCCTCAGATAAGTTGGAAAAGCTAGCAAGTACGTTTGCTGGGGCAAGAGTTGATCTCAACCCGCATCAGGTGGAAGCGGCATTGTTTGCGTTTCGGTCGCCGCTATCGAAAGGTGCTTTGCTAGCCGATGAAGTGGGGCTAGGAAAGACGATTGAAGCGGGACTGGTGATTGCTCAGAAATGGGCGGAGCGGAAGCGGCGGATTTTGGTGATTACGCCTGCGAGCTTGCGGAAGCAGTGGCTAATGGAGCTAAAAGATAAGTTCTTTTTGCCCGGAAAAATATTAGAGACAAAATCCTATAACCAGGCAAAGAAGAACAATATCTACAATCCTTTTGATGATACAGAGCACGTCGTGTTCTGTTCTTATCAGTTTGCGCGTAACAAAGGAAAAGAGGTAGAGAGTACACAGTGGGATTTGGTCGTAATTGATGAGGCCCATCGGCTTCGCAATGTGTATAAGTCTTCTAATGTGATTGCTAAGAAGCTGAGAGAGATTTTGCAGAAGCGGAATAAGCTGCTGCTGACGGCCACACCGCTACAAAATTCGCTACTGGAGCTGTATGGCCTGGTGAGCTTTATTGACGATCTGACGTTTGGTGATGTCAAAAGCTTTAAGGAGCAGTTTACGGGGCGGCAAAGCTCGGATCGCGTTTTTGAAGCTTTGAGGAGCCGTCTTCGGCCAATATGTCATCGAACGCTGCGGCGTCAGGTAGATGCCTATGTGTCTTTTACAGCTAGGCTTCCTTTGCTAGAGAAGTTTGACCCGGATGATTCTGAAGAGGTTTTGTATGAGCTGGTGTCGGAGTATTTGCAGCGCGACAGTTTGAAGGCGCTACCGGCGGGGCAGCGATCGCTGATGACGCTAATGCTGCGTAAGCTGATGGCGTCTTCTACCTTTGCGATCGCGGGCGCGCTAACAACCATTGCCACTCGGTTGCAGGACGAACTCAATAGCGCATCGGTCGCACCCGAGCAGCTATCGATATCGCTAGAAGGAGACTGCGAAGGGCTAGCGCAACTAGAAGAGGAGTGGAGCGAGGGCACAGCCAAACCTGAAACGCCTGTACTATCTGAAGCTCAAAGGGCAGCGATGGCAGCGGAGATTTCTGAGCTAAGGGAGTTTGCAGAAATCGCTGAGTCGATTGAAGAGAACGGGAAAGGTAGAGCGCTGCTAAAAGTGCTGGATATTGCTTTTCAAAAAACAATGGATTTGGGCGGTGAGCAGAAGGCAATTATTTTTACTGAGTTTCGCCGGACTCAGGACTATTTGCTGAGGCTGCTGGCTGAAACGCCCTGGGCTGATGACATTTTGTTATTTAACGGCTCTAACAATGACGATAAGTCAAAGCAAATTTATAAAGCCTGGATGGCTAAGCACCGGGGAACCGATTTAATCACGGATTCGCGAACGGCAGATATGCGGGCGGCGCTGGTGGATTATTTTCGCGATGAGGGCAAGGTGATGATTGCAACGGAGGCGGGGGCTGAGGGCATTAACCTTCAGTTTTGCTCGCTGATTGTAAACTACGATTTGCCCTGGAATCCACAGCGGATTGAGCAGCGGATTGGGCGGTGCCATCGCTATGGGCAAAAGCACGATGTGGTGGTGGTGAACTTTTTGAACAAGAAGAACGCGGCAGATAAGCGGGTGTTCGATTTGCTTTCGCAGAAGTTCAAGCTGTTTGAGGGCGTGTTTGGCTCTAGTGATGAGGTGCTGGGGGCGATTGGCTCGGGAGTGGATTTTGAGAAGCGAATTACGCAGATTTATCAGAGCTGCCGAAAGCCGGAGGAGATTGATGCGGCTTTTGATGCGCTTCAGCAGGATTTGAGCGTGGAAATTGACGAGACGATGACGCAGACCCGGCAAAAGGTGCTGGAGAACTTTGATGATGACGTGCGTAAGACGCTAAATACTCGGGCAAAAGATTCCACCAATGCGAGAGATCAGTTTGAGCAATTGCTGATGCAGGTGACTGAGCATGAGCTAGCAGACGAGGCAGAGTTTTTTAAAGGGGGCGGCTTTCGCTTGCATGAGGAGACGGCTTCATTTCCCTCTGGGCTGTACGAGCTGCCGCGTAAGTCGGCGGAGGCTCATGCGTATCGGCTGGAGCATCCACTAGCGATCGCAGTAATTGATCGGGCAAAGGCACAAACGCTAGCACCTGCTGAAATCACGTTTGACTATGGAGCGCATGTCGGAAAAGTGACGATTCTAGAGCGGCTGATCGGGCAGTCGGGCGTGTTGGCGCTGTCGAAGCTGACGGTGAAGGCGCTCGCACAGGCGGAGGATCATCTGCTATTTGCGGTGCGAACGGACGCGGGTGAGGTGCTAGATAGGGAGATGACTGAAAAGCTGATGTCTATGCCAGGTGTGGTGACCGCGCCCTCTGTAGAGATTGATCCAGATGTAATGACAGATTTGGGGGAGCTGACGCAGCAACAGCAGAGTCTGACGAATCAAGAAATACTAGAGCGCAATGCGGCGTTTTTTGAGGCGGAGGTGGAGAAGCTGTATGCCTGGGCGGATGACCTTAAGGTGGTGCTGGAGCGCGATATTAAAGATTTTGACCGGCAGATTAGAGAGGCTAAGCGGGCGGCGACCGGAGCGCTGGATTTACAGTCGAAGCTGGCGGGGCAGAAGAAGGTGAGAGAGTTGGAAAGGCTGCGATCGCAGAAAAGGCGATCGCTGTTTGAAGCGCAGGATGATGTGGATGCGCGGCGAGACAACATTATTGATGATATGGAGCAACAGCTAGAGCAAAAGAGTAAGCTAGAGCGGCTGTTTACGATTCGGTGGAGGTTGGTGTAGTGGCCGATCAGATAGCTAATGGGTATAGGGCAGCGTCTACTTTGAGCGATCGCACCCAAACCCCAATGCCCATGAATTCAATTTGTTAGCGACTGTAATTGCAATCTGTAGAAAGCGAAGCATAAAGCCAAACCGCTTTTGGTCACAATCGGTCGGCATCGAGTGCAGCGCGGTCGGCATCGATCGCGGGGCGGTCGGGAAGGATTGCAGGGCGGTCGGCATCAAGTGCAGTTTGTGGGTGGGCCGTTGCAGGGCCGTCGTATCAGGTGCAGTGTGGTTGTGGAAGGTTGCAGGGCGGTTGGTATCAAATGCAGCGAGTGAATGGTCGATTGCAGCCCGCGACTGATAAAGTGCAGTTGATGAATGGACAAAGTTGCAGTGGTAAAGAAGCAAAGACTTGAGCTGACTTGGATAGGAAAGGAGAATCGGCCTAAGCTGGAGCCGCGTATTTTGCTAGAAGACCCGGCGAAGTCTTACCATGCGGCCCATGCGGTGACGGAGAATGACTGCTTTGATAATCGGCTGATTTTTGGGGATAACTTGCTGGCGCTGAAGGCGTTGGAGGCGGAGTTTGCGGGGAAGGTGAAATGTGTTTACATCGATCCACCCTACAATACGGGCAATGCTTTCGAAAATTACGAAGATGGCATAGAACACTCTTTGTGGCTATCTTTAATGAGAGAGAGGCTGCTTCTACTACGTAGGTTAATGTCACAGGAAGGCTTCTTTTGCTGTCAGATAGATGACACAGAAGGAGCGTATCTAAAGGTTCTGCTGGACGAAATTTTTGGCAGAGATAATTACCTAACCACGCTGTATGTACAGGTGAGATACGGAAATAAAACGTTGGCAGAAGACAATGACTATCAAAAGGTTATCGAGCAGTGCCTAGTATATGCAAAAGATAGTCAATCAGCAAAAGTAATAAAGGAGAAAGAATCGTACAAAGTCGAGAAATTCGAATGGGATATAGAGGAACTAGAAAACGGAGAAATAGCGGAATTAGGGAAGAAAAAGGTAGAAATATTCAAGCCGCACCAATACAAAATTAGAAAGATAAAGCCACACCTTGGTGGACTAAAAGAAACTTGGGCTACTGGGTCTTTGGTAAGGCAAAGCGGTAGCTCAGGAGAGTTTTTGGATAGACATGTGGCACCGCGTAAAACCATAGATGGATTATCTTGCCTCTACAAAGTTTATGGTATTGGGGAAGATGGACTGGGCTATCGCTACATGAGCGGCCCTAAAAAAGCGACCGCAAAGAAAGGGAAATTCTACTCTGGGATACCACTAAAGACCCTAGAGAAAATCAAAAGCGGCAATTCAGACAAAGACAAGCCTATCGAAAACTTTTACGATCTTGCAGGAAGTTTTGGCAATTGTCGGCACGAAGGCGGAGTAGATTTTCGAGGCGGCAAGAAACCTGAAATGTTGCTTCAGATTGTACTAAAACATTTCAGTCGCCCAGGCGATATTGTGTTGGACTCTTTTGGAGGATCTGGAACTACTGCGGCAGTTGCCCACAAAATGGGAAGAAAATGGATAACAGTTGAGATTAGAGAACAAGCGCACACACACATTTTACCTCGTTTAAAGCGGATAGTTGACGGCGAGGATAGTACAGGTATTACCCAAGCAACAAACTGGAAAGGTGGCGGCGGCTTCCGCTACTACCACCTCGCCCCCTCCCTGCTCGAAAAAGACAAATGGAACAACTGGGTCATCAACAAAACCTACAACCCCGAAATGCTCGCCGAAGCCCTCTGCAAACTCGAAGGCTTCACCTACGCCCCTAGTGACACTCTCTACTGGCAACAGGGCCATTCCACCGAACGCGACTTCATCTACGTCACCACCCAAACCCTTACCCAGGCCCAGCTCGCCCAGCTCAGTGAAGACGTCGGCCCCCAGCGCAGCCTCCTCGTCCTCTGCATGGCCTTTCGCGGCAGCGACAGCTTCGACAACCTCACCGTCAAAAAAATCCCCAAACAAATCCTCACCCGCTGCGAATGGGGCCACGACGACTACAGCCTCAAAGT
>JBHYED010000014.1:0-111838 GCA_051860365.1 Phormidesmis sp. | reverse complement strand
TCGTCCCAGTGACGGGCCTATGGATGAGTTCAATCGGCATCGTAGGCTTGGCGTTGAACCTGCGTGCATACGACTTCGTATCGCAAGAGATTCGCGCTGCAGAAGACCCTGAGTTTGAGACGTTCTACACGAAGAACATCCTATTGAACGAAGGCATTCGTGCGTGGTTGAGCCCACAAGACCAGCCACATGAGCAGTTTGTCTTCCCTGAAGAAGTGCTGCCTCGTGGTAACGCGCTCTAGGTTTTGAATAAACCGTAAGCCCTTCAAAAGGCTATCGATTTGACCCCCATTCTGACTTGTCAGGGTGGGGGTATTTTTATGCGCTGGCTGAAGTTTCGCAGAGTCACTACTACCGAGGCGCAGGACAATCAAGACGGCGGCGGGCTGCTGAGTAGAGTAGGCGCTTCTACCACACGTTATCTGTTAATGCGCTAGGTAACGTTAGCGGCCTGAATCTTGGTAATAAGGATTTCTTTCAAGACATTTTTGTTCAAGCCAAAAACGCTTTGTAGCCCTTGCGACTGGGCTCATTTATAAGGGCTAACGTTGAGCCGAACCTTAGAAATCACCGGCGGGCACAAGCGCTTAGCTCACAACACTCTTGCTAAATGCGTTAGGTAGAGAAGACTCAATTGACTCTAGGTTACTGGATACTTCAATCAACAGTATTCTCCAACTGTTAAAAAATAGTGGCTTGAACCTTGGCTTTAGACTAGAAGGTGCTAAGGCGAATCTCAACAATATTGTTTTACTGGCCGAACTTACTCAAGAAGACGCACCGCTAGGCTCAAATTTACAAGGAAGTAGTGAGCCTAAACTGATTGATTTGCGAGACGTCACTGATTCTGTAATGGCTATCTTTGAGGTCTATTGGGAAGCTGCTTTTGATAACGAAGTTGGCTTCTTTGAAATTGAAGACGTGACGAGCCAATTGCTAGATAGCCAAGGCAACTTGATCGGGATAAGCGATGACGGCTATATACTAGCGGCGATGCAAAAGCGGATAGATGTGAGCTTGAAAATAGAGAGCAAACAGATGAGGACTTATACCGCTGAAATAGGCGGTGGGAAACTGCTGTCGAGCTTTGTAGTTAGCAACGGCTCGGTGGCGGAACTGTTGGATAGTGACGCCGGTAACGATCCGGCTGTGTATCTCTCGCATGTGGGGGCAAATAGCGATCGCACCTCCTTATCATATCTACCAAATTCCGCCTTGAGGAAGATAGGTGAAGCGATCTCTGGACGATTCAATAAGTGCAAGAAAGGCTGCAAAAATAGCGCCCTTAAGAAGCAAAATTAGCAGCCCATCTTGCACTTGAATCTACCATTTAAATCCTTTACCCCAGGTAACTCCATGATCTCACGCATAGTCGCATCGTTAAGAAGCATCACCCGGCAGCTATCGCTTGCACTAGTCGGTGCGTTCGTATGCCTGAGCCTCGTGCAGCCCGTTGCTCAAGCTGCATCTATTCAGAACGTAGCGAATACTGCCGGTACAACGCTTGAAGGCACTAGTTCTGACAGTCTAAGCGAGCTGAGAGCAGAGCGTCGCAAAGAACAAAGTCAAGCGTCTAAGGCAGCTAACACAGAAGATAAGGCTGACTCGTTCAAAGAAGCGATAGACGACAAGCTTAATTTAGATGAGATTGTTGAAGATAACGTACTGCTTGGGAATGAGCCTAAAGGCGATCGCGCAACGACGAATACCCAACCTCAGCCGCGCTAAACAACAGGATATGATTTGAGACCGCTCGCTTCTAGCGGTAGAAAGACTGTCCAGGTGGTGCCTTGGTTAGAACGTTCTCGGACGGTAAGCTTGGCACCCAGCGCGTGAAAGAGATTTTTAGTCGCTTCTAAGTTGAGGCTAAGTCCCCCTGTGTCGGGCTGAAACATGAGGAGATGTCCGAGTGATTGAAGCGGTGGTGGTGAGCAGGCGGGCGCTATGTTTGGCTGAGCAGGATCCGCTTGAGATTGGAACTGGAGCTTGAGCTGTTCGCCTGCGTTGACGACGTGAAGCTGAATGTGGCTGCCGGGAGAAACGCTGTGGGTGAACAGTTCTACAAGACCAGTTAGCACATGTTGGAGCATGGTGGGATCGCTGGCGACCATGGGTAGCTCAGGGGGCAGACCGACTTCTAAGGAGAGATTTCGGCGCAGGGCGGCCTGTTGCCATTGGGGAATGGCTTCTTGAAAGACCTGGTGTAGGGCGATCGCACTCAAAGGCGACTTCGGCGACTGACTGGCGGCCTCTAGCTCAACCGCTCTAAAAATTAGGCTAAAGCGATCAATTTGCTGCGTGCACTCACGATCAATACTTTGCAGACGCTTGATTACCTGCGGCTCTAAGTTTTTACGCTTGAGAAGCGATCGCGTATACGTCCGAATCGTCGTCAAAGGCGTCCGAATCTCATGTGCCATCGCTTTGAGCATTTCACTGTCCGAAAACTGATCGTTCGTAGAACCGATCGCTTTGTCAGACTTGTCCTGTGATGCAATAGGCTGAGAGTCAGGCGCTATAGGCTGAGGCAAGCAGGCAAGCATCCATCGATTAAATTGGCTGACGATGCGGTAGTGCGGATCTTTGGGCACAAACTTTTCAACTAGCGGCTCAATAAATTCTAGATGCTGAGGGCGGATAACTCGGATGCGCGATCGCAACATTCGCCACACAGAGTTCACCACCTGTGGCATAAACGAAAACTGAAAGCGCAGCTCATCGTCAGCGTCTTTGCCCAGCACCAGCACCAGTGAAAAATCAGGCGTCATCACCAGAGCAAACTGTTCTTGAGCCAGCGGATCGTCTTCGAGCAGCGGCAGCAGGCGAGTATGAAAAGATGGCTGCTTGAATTTTTTTTGAAAAAGGCGACCAACTGGAGAGAGGGCGCTAAATGAAGAGGCTAGATGCTCTGAGGACTGAGGCACCAGCGTCCAGTTAGAGACTTGATTGAGAATAGCAGGCGGCAGCGTAGGCTCGTTGAAGAAAGGAACCGGCCCAGAAATGACGAGCGCTTTAGGTCTTTTGCTACAGGTTGTCCGTCTTGTTTTTTTGTAGTTTTTGTGGCTGGTGACCTGTTGAGTAAGAAGCTGACTTAGAGCGGCGATCGCACCCTGCCACTCTCTTTTAGCTCGCGCCTGTTTTGCCTCAGCCGAAAGCGTATCGCTAACCGTTGTAATATCGGTTACGTCCGCGAGCTGATCGCCCTCGGAAAATTCGCCTAAGGCAACGAGCGCACTAATAGTCGGTAAAAGCTGATCCGAGACGCCCATAGAAGCAAAAGGTTCAAGGTAGTGAAGCTTCTTTAACACTACCGGTAAGCCTTTTATCATGACTATGGGTAGAACCGAACGTTGAGCTTCGCCTTTTACGAAACGTCCAAATTAAAACAGGGCACGGGTTAGATATTGACAGTCGATGAGCTCACTAACAACAAGCTGTTCCCAGATAAACTGCCGGTTTATATTTGCCCAGGATTTCATGATTCAGTGCTGACTGAGCGATTTGTGCGATCGCTTCCCCCCTTCACACAGCCCCACGTCTTCAATGCCTTTCCAGCCGATCCCATCGCCGTTTTCCGCTGGCTCACCCACAAAAATCAAAACTCAACAGCGCCAATTACAGCAATCGGCTTCAGCGCTGGCGTTGTGGGTATGGCCGGAGCCCTCACGCTTTGGCAGCAGCCATCGGGAAAAGTCGCGCGATTTTTTGCCGTAGATGGCTGGGGAGTGCCAATAGTCGGACTGCCGGTATGCCGACTTAGCCACGATGAATTTACCCACTGGAGTTCTCTGCCATTGGGCGCAGGAAAAGTAAACTTTTATGCCGATCCACCCGTCGCGCATTTGGCCCTGTGGGAAACCCCTGAGCAGGTGCGAGGCTGGCAGACCAATGGATGGGATAGCGGAAGCACGCAAGGTATCGGCATCAGCGCCCGCGATTTTTTGACGCGACAGCTACGTCTGGAATGGAAAAAAATAGCTATCCCCTGACATAGACTTAAGAAAAAATATTGTTGTAAGTTTGGCTACAATTTACACTGGAATTTACACTGGCAATAACGCTGAGTGCCCGCTTTTGCTCTCGTCCTTTAGATCTATATTTTTAGATCTTGACCTGCATTTTTTTCACCGTACTTCCTATGGTTGCTACTTTTAAGCCAGATTCTTCAACAAAGACCCAGCAGGTCAGCGGTGCGTACGCGCTGATCGATAGCCTCGTGCGTCAGGGCGTCAAGCATATCTTCGGCTATCCGGGCGGCGCAATTTTGCCCATTTACGATGAGCTTTATAAAGCTGAAGAAAAAGGACTCGTGAGCCATATTTTGGTACGTCACGAGCAGGGGGCGTCTCACGCGGCAGATGGCTATGCTCGCGCCACCGGTGAAGTCGGCGTTTGCTTTGCCACCTCCGGCCCTGGGGCAACCAACTTAGTGACTGGAATTGCCACTGCGCAAATGGACTCAATTCCGATGGTGATTGTGACCGGTCAGGTTTCTCGGGGGGCAATTGGAACAGATGCGTTTCAAGAGACGGATATTCACGGCATTACGCTGCCGATTGTGAAGCACTCCTATGTCGTGCGCGATCCGAATCAGATGGCGCAGATCGTGGCTGAGGCTTTCTATATCGCCAGCACGGGTAGACCTGGGCCAGTTTTGATTGACGTACCTAAGGATGTCGGGCTTGAAGAGATTGACTACATTCCTGTAGAGCGTGGCGATGTGAATATTAAGGGCTATTCGCAGGCACTAGAGATTGACTTGCAGCAGGTAGAAGAGGCGATCGCACTCCTGCGCGAAGCCGAGCGACCTTTGCTGTATGTCGGCGGTGGGGCGATCGCTTCTGGTGCACACGCAGAAATTAAAGAACTCGCCGAGCTTTTCGCGGCGCCTGTGACCACTACGCTGATGGGCAAAGGCGCTTTTGATGAGCACCATCCTTTGGCCGTTGGCATGTTGGGTATGCACGGTACGGCCTACGCCAACTTTGCGGTGAGTGAGTGTGACCTACTCGTTGCGATTGGCTCCCGCTTCGACGACCGAGTAACCAGCAAGCTAGATAAATTTGCCTCTAGAGCAAAGGTCATCCACATCGACATTGACCCAGCAGAAGTCGGCAAGGTACGTGTCCCAGAAGTCCCAATTGTTGGCGATGTAAAAGCTGTATTGCAGCAGATTCTAGACCAGGTGAAGCAAAAAGATAAGCCCGACCCGCAAAAGGCTCAGGCTTGGCGCGATCAAATCGGCGTTTGGAAAGAAGACTATCCTCTCGTTGCCCCGATTTACGCTGGCAGCATTTCACCTCAGTCCGTCGTTCAAGAACTCGCGAATCAAGCACCCAGCGCTTACTACACAACGGATGTTGGCCAGCATCAAATGTGGTCTGCACAGTTCTTAAAAAACGGGCCGCGCCAGTGGATTTCAAGCGCAGGTCTTGGCACAATGGGCTTTGGACTGCCGGCTGCGATGGGCGCGAAGGTGGCATTGCCTGAAGAGCAAGTAATTTGCATCAGCGGCGACGCTAGCTTCCAAATGTGTTTGCAAGAATTAGCGACGCTCGCACAGTACGGCCTTGCTGTGAAAACGGTGATTTTGAACAATGGCTGGCAGGGAATGGTGCGTCAGTGGCAGCAGACTTTCTTTGGAGAGCGCTATTCGTCTTCCAATATGGAGATTGGGATGCCGAACTTTGTGATGCTAGCTGAGGCCTTTGGGGTGAAAGGAATGGTGGTGAACGATCCCGATGAGATGGAAAGTGCGATCGCCGAAATGCTCGCCTTTGACGGCCCCGTGTTGATGGACGTGCGTGTGCGTAAAGACGAAAACTGCTACCCCATGATTCCACCCGGCAAAAGCAACGCTGAAATGGTGGGCCTCCGTGAGGGCAAGCCTAGACCCGCTACTTAAACCAAATCAAAGATCAAATAAAGTCAGATAGGCCTGAGCGCTGACTTACTAGGCGCTCTCTAAGTAACTTCCCTTCGTCTAAAAAAAGTCTGAGTTTGGCGAAGCACGCTCAGATATTTCGATTAGATGGAGGGATTTTTATATAAAGCTGGCTGAAGGCGTGATTTTACGGACGTCTACTTATTTAAATGTAGCTATTACAATAATTTAGGAATTTTTATTTTCAGCTATCTGTGTGATAGCTATCACAGACGATCCCGGCGTTTACTCTGTATCTCAGTGCGCGTATCTCTACGCAGCGCTTCATACAAGCTTCAAAAAAGTTTCAGCATTAGGGTTGTTCTTTTATCGCCACCGAGGTAGTATGCGCGTAATTTAGTTAAATAGGTGTGTTGCTTTAGGCCAGAAGCTCCTAGCTATAAGAGATACAGCTATATACGTATATTTACGCTCCTCATACATATTCCCGATACAAGTCGTATGGTTTTTGCTACCGAGTCTAATCCTATTGAGCGCGCCGCGCCTCCAAACGCTGCTTCTGAAATAAATAACGCGAGCAAAGTGGTTCCTTTTCAGCCTGCACAGCCTTTGAAGCTAGGTGGCCCAGCCGTTCGTGTGCGAACAGCCGACCGATCTGTTTCGCTGCCTAAAAAAGTAAGGCTGTCGCTAGGACTAACGCTGCTGAACCGCTTGCAGCAAAGCTCAACGGTCGTCACAGGACTGCTGGTAACCGGTGCGCTGGTCGCTTATGGCTCGACGGTGTACGTGGATAAGTCCACCAGTCATGCTCTTATTCAGCTAGATGCGCTTCAGGGCGAATCACAGCAGCTCACGTCTGCTAATGAGTCTATTAAGCAGAGCCTCGCTGAACAGGCCATTAAGGAAGACTCTGGACTAGAGCCCTATGAATCTGGAGATGTGCTGTTTTTGGAGCCGGAGCCGTTGAGAAACCGTGTAGCGGTAGAGGCTGAAGTGTCAGGTAATCTGGCTGAACCGCTGGGCTATTAGGCTTCAGCTATCAGGCTCGGTTATTGAAGTTCACAGTGACTGGGTTTGGTTATTGAAAGGACATGATTAAATGGCTAATTACACTCGTCCGCGCGTTCGTCGCCGCAGGCTATCTCGACCGTCTCGCTCAGTGCCCCGGACGACGAAAGCACAGATTGAGGAGTTTCGGCTGGAGTCGCCACGGCTGCGACTGATTAGCGTATGGCTTGTGCTGATGGTTGGCATGTTAGGGCTCGGTGCGCGGCTAGCCTATTTACAGCTTGTAATTGGCGGTGAGCTGAAGGTGAGAGCTGAGGCTCAGCAGGCCGTTCGACCTACGCCCAGAACATCTAGGCGGCAGATTGTTGATCGCCAGGGAAATGTGGTGGCGATGGATCGGGTGGTGTACACGCTGTATGTGCATCCGATGCTGTTTAAGGAGTCGAATGGGGCGATCGCGCAAGCCCTTAGCACGGTGCTCGATGAGGATCCGAAACAGCTTGCTCAGCAGTTTGCCTCACAAGAAAGCGGCATTCAACTCAACGATGATATTTCAGAAGAAACGGCTAAAAGGCTGCGCGACCTGCGGCTAGATGGCTTGGATCTATTGCCATCTCCTCGCCGGATGTATCCGCAAAGCGAGCTGTTTTCACAGGTGACGGGCTATATCGATTTGGAAGGTGAGCCCAGAGCGGGTGTGGAATTGGAACTGCGATCGCAGCTCCAATATGACGATCCTAACGAGGCCGAGCCAACCCTGCTACAGGTGGTCACCCGCGATGATCTGCAAATGCAGTTGACGATTGATAGCCGGCTACAGCGAATCGCTCAAGAAGGCCTTGCTGCAACCGTCGCTGAGTACAATGCCAAGCGTGGCGCGCTGATTGTGATGGACAGCCGTACGGGGGAGATTTTGACGATGGCGATCGCCCCCACATTTGATCCCAACACGTACTACGACGCCAACATTGAGTACTTCAAGAACTGGGCAGTTAGCGATCTATACGAGCCAGGGTCTACTTTTAAGCCGATTAACGTCGCGATCGCCCTAGAAAACGGCAACATCGATGCCAATGCCATCATCAACGACGAAGGCCGAATCCAAGTCGGCGAATGGCCCATTCAAAACGTTGACTACCGCACCAACGGCCCACGCGGCCCCCTCTCCATTACCGATATCCTCCGCTATTCCAGCAACGTCGGCATGGTACGTATCATGCAAAGCGTTCCCCGTGCCGACTACTACGGCTGGCTGCAAAAGCTAGGACTTGGCACCCTCACCGGTATCGATCTCCCTGGCGAAACCAGCGGCCAAATCAAAGACCGCAATCAGTTCATTGGTAGCGAAGTAGAAGCCGCTACTACTGCCTTTGGCCAAGGCTTTTCACTTACGGCCCTACAGCTCGTACAGCTTCACGGAGCCCTTGCCAACGGTGGCAAAATAGTCACCCCTCACGTTGTGCGTGGCCTCAAAAATGCGAAAGGAGAGCGGACTTGGACGCCCGACTATGATGCGCCCAGACAGGTCTTTTCAGCAGAGACCACACAGAAAGTACTTGCCATGATGAAAGAGGTTGTGGACGACGGTACGGGCTCGGCGGCGAAAATAGATGGCTATCAGATTGCCGGAAAAACGGGTACTGCCCAAAAGGCGACCGAATACGGCTCTTATGGAGATCAGCGTATTACTAGCTTTGTGAGCATTGCACCTGTGAGCGACCCGCGCTATGTGGTACTCGCTGTTGTTGATGAACCACAGGGTGAGAACGCTTATGGTGGAACCGTTACGGCTCCTTTGGTGAAAAAAATGTTGGAAACGCTGGTCGTGCTAGAAGGGGTTGCGCCCGATGGAACGCCAGCAGTCACCCCAGAAACAAAATAGGATGATGACATGGATACGCGCTAGAAGATATGCGTCAGCTCGGATGGCTGTAAATGCAAAGCGTCAATCAAAAAATAAGCCCCCGAAATAGAGATGTTTCAGGGGCTTATTTCATTCGTTTCTAACTCGACGGTAGATACTAAACAGAAGCAGGCTTCGGCTCAGGCTTTGGAGGCTTCACTTCGCTACAGGCCGTAGTAACACGATCAGCAAAGTTCGGATCTATCTCACGAAATAGCGCAATCTGTCGCTTCTGAATAGAGTCTCTACACTTACCCAAACTCCCGCCGATGTTATGGACAAGGCGATCCTTTTCGCCATCGTTTAACATGTTGTAGTACATGCGAGCCTGGTCAGCATAGTCTTTGTCCTCTTCTAAGTTGGTACGGTCAGCCATGCCTTCTACCTGATAAGGCGGAACCGCAGCACGCTTGTCAGCCTGAGGATATTTGTATTCTGTAGGGTGATAGTTTTGGCGACTACCGTAGTTGCCGTCCACGCGCATCGTGCCGTCACGATATGGTGAATTAACCTTAGCAGAGTGAGGCGAATTCACTGGAATGGTGTCGTAGTTCACACCTAAGCGGTAGCGGTGAGCATCTGCATAGGACATAATTCGAGATTGCAGCATCCGATCAGGAGACGCGGCAATACCCGGCGGCATGTTGGCAGGGGAGAACGCGGCCTGTTCTACTTCGGCAAAGAAGTTTTCAGGGTTACGGTTCAGTTCTAGTTTGCCTACTCTTTGCAGCGGATAGTCACCGTGTGGCCAGATTTTGGTGAGGTCAAACGGATTCCACTGAAAGTTTTGCGCCTGCTCATCCGTCATCGTTTGGATGTACATTGTCCAGGAAGGATAGTTGCCTTCGTCAATGGCATTGAACAAGTCTTTTGTCGCCCAGCGAGGTTCTATACCCTGAAGCTTTGTCCACTGCTCCTCTGTAAAGTTCTTAGTGCCTTGATCGGTAAGATAGTGAAACTTTACCCAGATGCGTTCATCGTTGTTGTTAACGAAGCTGAAGGTGTGCGAGCCATAGCCGTTGATATGACGCCAGCCCATAGGCGCACCGCGATCGCCCATTAGCCAAACCACCTGATGCAAGCTCTCGGGCACCTGAGACCAAAAGTCCCACCACATTTCATCCTGCCGCCAGTGCTGCTCAGGATGTTCTTTCTGTGAGCGAATAAAGTCCATAAACTTCATTGGATCGCGTACGAAGAAAATCGGCGTACCGTTGCCGACCATATCCCAGTTACCATCTTCGGTGTAATGTTTCACCGAAAAGCCGCGCAGGTCACGATAAATATCAGACCCGCCTTTCGACTTAGCTACCACAGAAAAGCGAGCAAATACTTCAGTCTCTTTGCCCACTTCACCAAACAACTTAGCCTTGGTCAAGTGCGTAATGTCGTCGGTAACGGTAAACTTACCGTACGCACCTGCACCTACTGCATGAACAACGCGCTCAGGGATTCGCTCCCGATTAAAGTGCGCCATTTTCTCAAGCAGGTCATAGTCTTCCATTAGCAACGGGCCATATTTACCCGCTGTTTTAGAAACTTCGTTGTTCGCAATTGGAATGCCTGCCGCATTGGTTAGCGTGTTGTTATCAGCCATGAAAAGCCCCTCTCATTGTTGGAAAGATGACGTAGCCAAACGTACTGTTTTTGAGAGAAATCGTTTAGTCACACCACTTCATATAGTGTTCATTCAAGACTTTAAGGAACGCCTAAACGGCTAACCTCTACCGAAGGTATTGCTCGGCTAGGGTACCAGGGTAGAGCTAAACAGCACGCTACAAACGGGCAACCTAGCCTTAGTTCAAGTCTGTTGCGTTATCCGCTCAATTGCTATGGAAGATCAAGTTACCGCCGCTCTAAAAGCCAGTGATTATAGACAGGCTGCTGCACTCCTTAAGCAGTGGCAGGCCCAAGAACCGCAGAACCCTTTACTGAGACTATACGCCGGACAACTACAAGAACGAACTTATCGACTAGAGGCGGCTGAGAAGAACTATCTGAAGCTGCTTCAACAAAGCCCTAATAGCAAGATTACGAGTCAGGCTCGGGCGGGCATTCAGCGGATACAGGAACAGCAAAAGGCCAACAAGGCTGAGGCGTTGAGTCAGGCTAAGGCCGTTGAGGGCGGAGATGAGGTGGCTATTTTAGCGATCGCGGCGCTCCCCCAAAATCAAGCAGACCAAGCGCGACAGCAGGCTATCCAAGGCATCGCCAGCATTTTCAACCTAGATGCCTACACAGCTAGGATGAAAGTCCCGCCTGCTGGATTTCGCATTCACCGTATCGGCCCTTGGGGCGAAATTAGCTACTATACAAAAGCGCTACAGGCCGTAAATGTATCGGCGCTTTCTTCAAAAATAAACGACATTCAATCGCTACAGATCTTTCAAGTTTGTTACTTTGAGTCACTGTCACCGCAGCTTACTGTTATTTGCAAAAGTTCAGAAGGCCAGCTTGGAAAAATTAGCTTTGATACAACAGAAATTAGTCAGCGAGTGAGCGGTCAGCTACCTGTTTTTGAGCAGGTTGTTGATATCGGCAACTGGGGTAAAACGGTTCACAGGGAGAAAGTACAAGACTATGCGCAGGTTGTGGATCTGCATTTATTGAAAAGAAAGATTGTTTTGAGGCTGTGCGATCGCCTCTACCAATACAAAAAAGGCGTTTCTTTAACATCCGGTAGCCAAGAACTCAACAGCCGCATCCAGTGGAACTATCTGCTGACTCATCTGAGCCCAGATATCAGCAGGCCTCACCACGATGACTTTACTCGCTTTGGTAAAGGAGCCCTGGAGTTCATTAGCCTACTCACCCCCATTAATCCAAACCTAGATATTGATCGCCGCGCCCCTAGCCACTGGGATCAGGCTTTTCATCTCTACAGCAGCTTATGCTATCTCAGCCAAAGATAGGCCACTACGCCACAAATTTGATAGAGCCTGAGCGTATAATCACCCTATACATTTTAAAATTGCCGCCTTAGTGACTCAAGACCCGCCTATTCCGTTAGATATCGCCGCTCAAGCTCCTGTCATGGAGTCTTCATTAAAGCCTATCTACTTCGTCAGCGGGCTTGGCGCAGATGAAAGAATTTTTCAATGGCTTCGCTACGATAATTTTCGTCCGGTTCATATTAAGTGGCTGCCACCAGAAAAAAGCGAATCGATTGAGGGTTATGCTAAGCGGCTCAGTGAACAAATTAAGGATGAGAATCCTGTGATTGTAGGACTCTCTTTTGGAGGGATGATTGCTGTAGAAATCGCTAAGCAAATATCTTCAGAAAGGGTAGTTTTACTCTCTAGTGTTAAAGAAAGCAGAGAAGTCCCTTTCTACTTCAAGATATTTAGAGCGTTTCCGATACACCGAATATTTCCTTTTAAGAGCGTGCTGTGGGCGGTGTATTGGCTAGCTTATTGGCTGTTTGGGCCAGAGGGAACGGAAGAAAAAGCGCTGCTCAAAACAGTCTTAAAAGAAACCGATCCTCGTTTTTTAAAGTGGGCGCTGCATAAAGTTGTTGTTTGGAAGAATAAGGACATTCCGGAGAATTTGGTGCATGTTCACGGTAAGCGCGATCGCATATTTCCCTTTTGCTTTGTTTCACCCGACTACACCGTTGAAGCCTGCGGGCACCTAATGGTGATGAACAGAGCCGAAGAAATTTCTACCCTATTGGAGAAGCTGACCTTGCAGGCAGAGGAGTCTCAGGATTAGAAGCGTTTGTGTCTGATTGCTTGTCTGACTGCCGGCTTGTTTGAGCCGGAAAACAAACCGGTGGATGACCTTTAATGTTTTCCTCAGCAGCTTTTACGGTTTGGAGCATTTCCTTTCTAGCAGCCGATAGTTTAGCGCCCTGAATATCGACTCGGTAGCGTAGCGGCGACAGATATAGCTGAATGCCTTTGTCCTTGCAGCGCTGGTCGAATATGTTTAAAGCTGCTTGCGTATCGCTGATTGGCTCGGTTTCTTCTTCAGCGATCGCACCCATCATCCCATCAAAGCCTAAAAAGGCCAGCCGATAGATTAGCTCCCGGCTATATTCACCATAAAAATAGCCACCGTGTACGTCCCGATGCCCGCGAGCCATATCCCAAAACAGTTCAATGTAATCCCACAGGCTCAGATACGGCTTTCCTTTTGCCCGCGTGAGCAGCCCCTTTTCCTCGCTAGAATGCGCATTCATTGCACTTTTTTTGAGTCTAAGCGAAAAGTCTTTGTAATCAGTGCAGTCAAAAAAGGTGAATAAGTCGGCTAGCGTGGCGACAGAGTTTGTAAGGTGTTCATCGGTGAAAAGACGATCTAGCGATTGATAGCGATCGCCCTTCCCACCCCCAATCACCAAACACTTCAAAATATCGCACTCATCGTCATTAATCGCCTCGCACAGCGTTTTATCCAGAGAATACTTTTCTCTTAGCTTGTCCAAATTAATGATGCCTTTATCAAATACATCATCTCGCAGCGAAATACTGCCCAGTCGATGGCCGTGGTGGTGATGTGCGCTTGGAAAAGAGATATAGTTTGCGGCTGTTGATGCCAGCTTAAGCGCCAGGTCACCCTCGTTACTAAATAGATACGCTTCGTCAAATCGGCGCAGCGAAGAGGCTAAGCCGTTGGCCCTGCTTGAAACAACTGAGAGCACGGGGATATCGGGCGAAGCTAAAATCAACCGGCCTAACCGTAGCGTGTTGCCAATTTCTGAGGAGGGATGTTGTGCAATCGAGCCGTGATCAAAAACGTCTGAAAGAATCCTCACAACGTTCGTGATGACTAGGCCACCCATGCTGTGACCTAAAAAGCTCAGATTAACGCGCTTGCCAGGATCAGCGCCCTGTCTTTTTGCCTGTTGCAACGCATCAATCGGTACGGCATAAGCGCGATTGATTTCGCGGATTTCAATATCAATTAAGGCTTTATCGAGTCGCCGAATTAGCTCGGTTAGATCGGGAACTGCAAAGTTGATAGCGCGGTAGACATCGCGAAAGTAGACGGATAGGCGGAGAAGAATAAGAACCGCGATCGCCAGCGGAATTAGCAAAGCAATGCCAAACAAAAGCTTAGCGCCGAGGATAATCATGGCTTCAGTCACTTTGCCAAAGGTGCCCACCTCGCTAATACCAAAAAGGCTAAAAATAGTGTCGAGTAGTTTGATAGACAGGGGCGCATAGTCGATAATTTTGAGCGATCGCGATACTTCTGCGATCGCATCTACGAAGCCAGCTCCCAGCAAAACCAGCCCAAAAATCAGCAGCGTTCTCGGGACATCGGGCAAAGCCTTTAAGTTGTTCAACAGCGTCATTGGATCGCGGGGAATCTGCTCTGAAGACCAGCGATAGCCAATAAACACCAGATTCTGCTGCTGACGAATTTGTTTGTCGTTATAAGCGACATAGCGGTAAATGTCGTGATACCACGCTTTGATGTTTGTCTCTGCGGTGTTGTAGCCGTGTACCGCAATCACTAGCTGAGGCGGTTCTAAAATAGTCGGATCGGTTTTAATGCGGTGGAGATCTTGGGCGATCGCCTCAATGCCTCTCTTTGCTTGCTCAGCCGAATTATCAACACCGGACTCTGGCTTTGTCTTATCGTCGGTGTTATAAGGTGCAGTGCTCGTCACTGCATAGCCTGATACGTTAATATTTGCCGCCTGATGAGAAGCGCCATGGGTACTATCGACTGCCCGCCTTTTTACCTGCGTTTTAGCGGTATCTAAAACTATCTTTTGAATTCTAAAAGGGGCAATTTTCATAGGATGTAGATGTAGGCACTTATTCGCCCTTAGCTACACAAAACCACGAAAAAATCCGTATAAACAAACTTTATAAATCGTCGTTTTGTGATCGCTAGAGCTGTAGACCAAATAGAGGTCGATAGCCGATTAAATATGACGTAAATCGCCCAGTAAAATCGGCTATCAAAACAAATGTGCGTCCTGATGGCTAACCCCAAGCTAAGGGGCAATTGATAAACGGAGAATAAAGCACGTATCAACTTTTTTTGAAGCTTTTCTCACCCTTAGCATTCACCTTCAGCACACCAAATCTATCACCTACATCTCAATCTTTTCTGCGGCCTGTTTTCTACTGTCTTAGCGCCCTAAGAGCCAACTAGTTCAGGAATCGTCACGTCTAAGAGCACAATCTGCGTGCCCAAAGATTCTAAAGAAGGGCTAATTTCAGCGACATTCCCAACAACTACCGTGATCAGTTTTTCAGGCACTAACGTTGCCCGCGCAGCTTCTAGCACTTGTTGAGTGGTGGCGTTTTCAACGCCGTCTCTGTACTGAAACACAAAGTCTGAAGGATAGCCGTAGTACTCGTAGCGAATCAAACGAGAAAGCGTCTGATTTGGCGACTGAAAATTGAATACAAAGCTATTAAGCACGGAGTCTTTCGCAAACGCCAGCTCTGTCTCGGTAATGGGCTCGTTACGAACTTTTTCTAGCTCTGCGTACATCGACTGAACGAATGGCACTGTCGCCTCAGATCGCGTTTGTCCGCCGCCAATAAAGATGCCATTGTAGTCATACCGAGGGCTCCAAACGGCATAGACGCTATAGGCTAACCCCTGCCGTGACCGAATCTCATTAAACAATCTGCCGCCAAAGCCGTTGAGGACTTCGTTGAGTACTGACATCGGTGCGTAGTAAGGGCTGCTTAGCTCACCGCCTAAGTGGCCAATGTTAATGTAGCTTTGCGTGAGCTGAGGCTGATCGACGACATACAAACCCGCCGCCTGCTGCTCGCCTTCAGGGGGCTCGGCAATGGCGGTCGCCCGGTCGTTTTTCCACACGCCCAAGGTACTCGCAATCTGAGCCTTCATTTGATCGGGATCAAAGTCGCCCACCACGCCCAAAATGGTATTTTCAGGCGCGATAGTCGTCTGGTAAAAAGTCACCACGTCATCGCGGCTAATATTCTCTAAAGAACCGTACTCCACCGTGCGAGCGTAGGGGCTTTCGTCGCCATAAATCAGCTTTTTAAACTCTCGCGTTACGATATCAGCCGCATCGTCGTTACGCCGTGCAATGCCACCAGCGGCCCTGCTTTTAATCAGCGCAAACTGTTCTGCATTAAAAGCAGGCTGCGTAATCACTTCTGTAAACAGGTTAAATACCGTTTCAAGATCTTCACTCAAAGCTGAAAAGCCAGCGCTGCCGGAGGTGTCCCCAATGCTGGTTTCAACCGAAGCGGCCTTTTGTTCCAAAATTTCGTTGAGTTCATTGGGTAAGTGGCTTTGCGTACCGCCCAAACGCATCGCCTCGCCCGTTACGCCCGCTAGTCCTGCTTGTGACGGCGATGCTAAATAGTCGCCTGTGCGAAAGGTGACAGAGCCGCTCACTAGGGGCAAATCGTGGTCTTCCATTAGATAAACCACGAGGCCGTTGCCCAGTTCGTAGCGTTCAAACTCAGGAATCTGAATGTCGCCTAACGGTGGGAAGACTAGTGCCTCATAAGGCTTGGCCTCTATAGCTTGGGCGGGTTTGGCCCAAGAGAACGTGACCAGCACAGAGAATGTGGCGATCGCTAAAAACAACAAGGAAAAAAAGTTTTTTGAGATACGCCGTAAGTTCAGACTCATGAATTTTCTTGATAACTCGCTTAATAATTGACTACTTACGATCGGACAAATCCTTTAGGTTTACGGCTGCTCTCCATCCGGCATGTCTGCGGGCGGCGTGCCACCTGCGGACATGAGCTTACCGACGGTTCTGTTTTCTGGGCGAAACGTTGCGATCGCTACCCGCTGCACATCCGCTGCACTCACCGCTTCAATATCCTGAAGCTCCTTAAAAACATTCCGCCAGTCGCCCGTTTTGGCCTCATATTCAGCCAGCAAGCTTGCCAGCCCGCTATTAGAATCTAAAAGCCCTAACAAACTCGCTCTAGCCTGAGTTTTCACCCGTTCTAACGTGGTCGTATCCACTAGCTCTGTCTGTAGGCGCTTCAGTTCAGCCTCCATCCCGACCGCAATGTCCTCTACCGTATTACCCGGAGCGGTGAGTCCATACAGCAGCAGCACTGAAGACTGCTTATCACCGGGAAACCCGTTGGCACTGCCTACATCCAGCGCAATGCCTGGCTCTACTAGCGACTTATATAAGCGCGCCGTACGGCCACCGGTCAAAATGCTGTCGATCATGGAATACACCACATGATCAGGATCGGTGATGCTTGGACGATGGAAGCCTTCCAAATACCAGGGCTGCGACACTAGCTCCAGCGTAAAGTCACGCGGCTCAGTCTGAACCGACTCATTCACAATTAGTTCCGGCGGCGTCACGCGAGATTGATAGCGGCCAAAGTATGCCTCCGCGAGCTGCTTCACCCGTCCCGGATCGACATCGCCCACGATTGCAGAAATAAGATTGCTGGGGCCGTAGTACAAATCAAAAAAGGCCTGAACATCAGCGCGAGTTGCTGTTCGCAAATCGTCCTGATAGCCAATCACCGGGCGGCGATAAGGATTTTCAGTAAAAGCAACCTCTGAAAATCGCTCGATCATTTGACCAATTGGCGAGTTATCGACCCGCATCCGACGTTCTTCAAGGATGACTTCTTTTTCTTTGTAAAATTCTCGTAGCACTGGATCGAGAAAGCGCTCAGATTCTAACGAGAACCAAAGCTCTAATTTATTAGAAGGCAAGTTGTAAAAGTATCGCGTGGCATCGGCTGAGGTGGTCGCATTGAGCCCCGTGCCGCCCGCTTGCTCAATAATTTGGCCAAATTTATTTTGCTCTACGTAAGAAGCTGCTTCTGCCTGAATGGCCTCAAACTGAGCAGTAAGTTCGGTAACTTTCGTGGCATCGCCAGCTTCTTCTGCGGCCATTAGCTGATCAAAAACAACGTCAAGCCGATCAAGCGCTTTTTTCTCAGCAGGATAGTCGCGTGTGCCGATTCGGGTGGTGCCTTTAAAAGCAAGGTGCTCTAAATAGTGAGCAATCCCGGTTTTCCCATCTTCTTCGTTTGCTGCGCCTACGTTGGCATACAGCATCATCGAAACCACAGGCGCTTCGTGCTGCTCTAGCACAATGAACTTCATGCCGTTATCTAACGTAAATTCAGTTACTTCTTCAGCGACACGATCTAAATAAGGCTGGATAGTACTACCCGGCTGCTGCGCAATGGTCGCAGGACGTGCGATCGCATGCGGTGTAATCACGCTTAATCCAAACCAACAGGCCAGAAAAATAGTGCCAAACCGGATAGACCCTAAAAAAACCTCGAAAATTCCCAGGAGGCGGCGAAAACCCATATTAATTCAAACTGTTTGTGCAAAACACTGCTTCCTAGCATATGTTTTTTTGCAAACTTTAGGGATTCGTAAAGTTCCGCTATAGAAAATGGCGATCGCCCGCCCTACTTCTCATGGGCTGTGGGTTAAAGAATGTCGTTATTGAAAGCTTTCGTTGGCAGCAAGATGCCATGCGGATCGCTGGCTGCGCTTGTAGGCGCTGAAGCCATTAAGTAAAGCGGCTACGAGGCCAAGAGTGAGGGAAATTGCGACCATCCCTTCTAGGCGATCGCCTGCCCCAAACGCCGTCAAAAATCGGCTTACCTGAACGTACACAGGATTTAATATCAAGCCAAGCGGAGATGCCGCTAATATCATCAGACTGCCTAGCGCGCCACTCAGCAGACAAAGCGACAGTGAAAACCCAGCGCAGAAAGTTGCTGCCAAGGGCCGAAGAAAATGTAATAAGGTAGCCATGACGATATAAAACCTAATGTCTTTCAAAGTCCTGGTTAACGACTCTCAATTCACATTAGTAGGCAGAAAGACCCACTGACCTAGTTGTTGCAAAAACTTAAATTTTCATAAAACATCTTCTTCCTTCAATCGCCCTTACTCACTTTAAATCTTCATTCATCGATTTAATCTTTATCTACTTTCATAATGGCAACGCCTTTCCTGAGGTGAGTGCCTAGCCTACTTAAACAAACTATGTAAGTCCCTAAATGAGCCGCTCTCTCATCCCCACGAACCTCACACTCTGGCTAGAGCGGCTGCTGTCCGCAGTTTTCCTAGGCGGGCAGGTTCTCATCCACGTCATTTCTCGGCCCATTCACCGCCGTAACACCATTGAGCAAATGGCCCTCGTGGGCCCTGAGTCGATCATGATTGCGCTGGTCACGGCCTTCTTTGTCGCCATGGTCTTCACCATTCAGGTGGCCCGCGAATTTATTACGTTTGGGGCAACGACTGCCATCGGCGGCGTTTTGGCCCTTACCCTCTCACGCGAGCTAGCACCTGTCCTTACCGCTGTTGTATTAGCCGGTCGTGTGGGTTCAGCTTTTGCCGCTGAAATCGGTACCATGCGCGTCACCGAACAAATTGACGCCCTGCAAATGCTCAAAAGTGACCCCGTAGACTACCTTGTCATTCCTCGGGTTATTGCCTGCGCTCTGATGCTGCCGCTGCTCAGCGTGCTGGCCTTTATCATGGGCATGGTTGGCGGCTTGCTGGTCGCCACTAACTTATATGACATTCCCGCCGCCGTTTTCTTGAATTCGGCTCGTAACTTTCTCACCACTTGGGATTTAGCCAGCGCGCTGATCAAAGCCATCATTTTCGGTGTACTCATTGCTGTTATTGGCTCTAGCTGGGGGCTCACCACCACAGGGGGCGCCAAAGGTGTTGGTCAGTCTACAACGACCGCTGTGGTCACTTCTTTGCTCGCCATTTTCATCACCAATTTCTTCCTTTCTTGGGTTATGTTTCAAGGCAACGGCAGCGCCTTCGTCGGCAACTAAAAAAAACCAACCCCCATATGAATACCACGCTCACCCCCAGCTACAAACTCCCCATCGCCATCACGCTTCTCTCTATTCCCATTCTCTTCATTCAAGTAGGCGTTGGCATTTTCCTAGCCATCCTTGGCCTCTTCCTCATCTACCAAACTACGACCATTCGCCTCGTTTTCACTGACTCGGCGCTAGAAGTTCGCCGCAAAGAAAACCTGCTTAAAACTTTCCCCTATGCAGAGTGGGAAAACTGGGCCGTCTTCTGGCCTCCCGTCCCCATCCTGTTCTATTTCAGGGAAGTTAACAGCATCCACTTCTTACCCATGCTGTTTAGCCCTATTGAGCTACAAACCTGCTTAGCCGCAAAGATTAGCCAAACGTCTTAGGCTCAGTTCCTATGAGCAGTCGATAAATATTGCTGCGATGGCGCAAAACTACATACAGCCCACCTGTGGCTGCAAGCAAGATATAAGGTACTGGCTGCTGCATGACTACCATAAACAGTACTGCTGATAGCGCTGCTGCAATTGAGCCCACCGAAACTGTGCGAGACACTGCTAGCGCCGTCCCAAATACCGCAGCGACACTCAGGCCTACCGGCCAGATCAAAGCAAGTAGTACGCCTAAGCCTGTCGCTGCCGACTTTCCGCCTTTGAACCCTATCCACACAGACTTGCTATGTCCTAACAGTGCGAGTAGTGCTGCTAAGACTAAAAACCAGGCGATCGCCCGTTCGGATAGATTTGCGCCTAAAAGTGAACCCGTCAGGAGTCGCATCAGCAACACAGCGCATACGCCCTTAAGTAAGTCAATTGTCAGCGCAGTAATGCCAGCTACTTTCCCTACTACTCGAAACACATTGGTCGCGCCCGTATTTCCAGATCCGTGCTCACGAATATCGATACCCCGCAGCGCTTTTCCTAGCACAAAGCCAGTCGGAATAGACCCTAGCAGATAGGCGGCTAGCAATCCCAATAGCACGGTTGCAACAGTAAACACAGGCATGGCGGGTCGTCAAAAAGTAGGGTTTATAAAAGTTGAGTCAATAGTAGTCATAGTCGGCAGATGGGTTTTCAGGATCGGGCGCAAACCCTAACCACAACGGAAACTGCAGCAGAGAAAGACTTACTTTGTCTTCGGCCTCATCCATGATCAAAAAAGGAATTCGGCCACTGTCCAGCAGCCGTTCAGCCCGCTGAGTCATAGGCTCGGGAGCCTCAAATAGCATGACGCCACGATTGGTTCCAAAGTCTGCGCGAGCAATTCCTAAGCAGTCTTGTAGCCAGCGCCGCCATTCGCCTAAGCGCTCTGGCGTTGTAGCCAGCACCAAAACGCACAGCCGCTGATTATAAATAGAGTGCATACAGGAAATGGCAGCCGAAGCCACCAGTACATTCTGTAGTCGGCTACCCATGCTTTTCACTGCGCCGCGTCCGCCCTGCGTAAAAAACCAGTTGGAAGCGCGATCAGCATGAACCGGCTCAAAGGTGCGGCGAAGCTGCCAGGGTGGGCCGTAGTAGTCGGGGCGAGTGCGGTACTGATCTAGCAGGCTGTTGATGCGATCGCGCTGCTGAGCAAACCGCTGTGCTGCCAAAGGCACTATTTCTGTATCTTCTACTGCCGCTACTGGTGCAGCCGCTATCGGCTCAGTCGCTGCTGGTGTGGCAGGGGTTAAGTCCATTTCCTCAGCCGCCGATACCAAATCTTGCAGGCTACCGACGAGATAGTTCTTAAAGCCTTGTACGCGAATCGCAATATCTTGAGAAGACCCGGCGAAGCTTGTCCGCATTTCAGCTTCAAGCCGCTCTTTTTGCTGCTCTAGCTGCTCGATCTCTTTTTGTAGCGATCGCCTTTGACTCTCCAAGTCTCGCAATCCCTGCCGTACAAGCCGCTCCACGTCTGCCTGTATCTCCGACCCGCGAATAGAATTTTTGCCCAAACCACCCGTGGCCCCACCCGAATCAAAAGAAGATATTCCTCGATTGCGATCAGAACGTTGCAGGCCTAGCGGGCGCTTAGAAGTGCCCGACGGATTTAAACTATCAGCAGAATTGCTAGAACCACTACGATTAGCACTATCGCGATTACTGCCATCAGATGTCTCCGAAGATGAGTATTCGTAGCCAGACGAACTGCTGCCTTGATCGCTAGGGCTTGTGTTATCGGCAGAGTTGGTTTCTTCAGGAGGCATAGCGCGGACGAGCGTACTTCTCAGTGGGCTATTTACGATCTATTTTTAATCTATTTTATGGGCTGTGGTCTATTTTATGATTTTTCGTGATTAGGTTTGGGCTCAGGCTTACCTAGCTCGCGCGATCGCGAACTGGCTACCCTTACTGCTTCTATCAAAGCTGATCGCAAGCCTAACTCTTCCAAGCAGGCAATCCCAGCGATCGTCGTACCGCCCGGACTGGTTACCCGATCCTTTAGCTCTGCCGGATGCATACCGGTTTTTTGAATCAGTTCAGCCGTGCCTAACACGGTCTGTACCGCTAGCTGATTTGCGATCGCCCTCGGCAACCCTGATGCCACACCGCCATCTGCCAGCGCCTCAATCACAATTGACACGTACCCGGGGCCAGAGCCCGAAAGCCCGGTCACCGCATCCATCATGCCTTCAGGCACCTGAACCACCTGACCCACGGCTGAAAATATTTCGTGAGCGAGCTTGCCGTGTTGGGTGGAAGTGTGAGTACCGAGTGCGATCGCGGTCATGCCTGCTCCCACTGTCGAAGGCGTGTTCGGCATTGCTCTGACCACTGGCCAACCTGGCACCGCCTCCTCTAGCTTTGCTAAAGGCAATCCAGCCAAAATAGAGAGTATCAAAGGCGACGAGTCACAGCTCACGCCCTGAAAATCTTTAGCAACTCGGTCAAAAATCTGAGGCTTGATCGCCAGCAAAATAACCTTGCTCGCTTCAATCACAGCCTTATTGTTATCCGTCGTTTGAATGCCGTATTGCTCAGTGAGCACCTGACGGCGTTCGGGAGACGGCTCGCCCAGCATAATTTCATCAGGCGCATACAGCCCTTGAGAAAGAAGGCGAGATAATAGAGCTTCGCCCATTACCCCGCCGCCAATCATGCCAAGTCTTACAGGCACAAGATCACCGCTCCCATAATTTCCACTAGCAGCATACCGCGAATAGTCCACAAGACAATGAAGCGTCTTTCTGTCAGTAGACTTAGCTTGTCTGCGCAGGCACTAAGCCTTTTGAAATATTAATTGAGCAAAGATATATTTGTTGCACCTGTATGTCAGTCGAGATGTGTAGGAAAAACGTCTTATATAAAAGACGCTTTCTTGTTACTCACTTACGCCATACGAGCGATTTGCTCAGTTGCCCAGGCAGGTGTAGGTGCCGTCTGTGGGCGCTGACTGGTAGGCTCTTGACTACTAGTGAAGCCGTCTTCGCCTTCGGTTGGCATACTGACCTGAACGCAGTTAGGTGTAAACAAGAAGATGCTTTCACCAATGCGCTCTTGATGTCCATCCATTGCGTATGTGCCACCGGCTACGAAGTCAACCGCACGCTGAGCCTGGTCAGGATCCATAATGGTGAGGTTAAGCACGACAGACTTCCGCTCACGCAAGGCCTGAATCGCCTGAGGCATTTCTTCAAAGGTGCGAGGCTCCATCACCAGCACTTCGCTCATGCCATTCATCGCGCCGGGCATACCAATCACATTATTCATTGAAACCATTCCAGAATCGGTTGACAAAACTCTCTCACGAATACGACGGCGAGCAGGACGCTCTTCTTCGGCCGGCACCATTGTGGGCGGTACGGGGGGCGCGATTCTCCCTTGGAGAGGCTCCGCCAACGCCTCAGGTTCTACGTTCCCTTCTTCGTAAAGGTTTTGGTACTCCTCGCCCTCTACTTCCTCATACTCATATTCATAGTCTGCTGGATCGTTCAATCCAACAAAGTCCTTTATCTTTCCAAAAAGACCGCTCATTACGGGTGCTCCATCACGACATTTGACGACTTGGCAAAAACTACGGTGTAGCCACTGTAGCGCTGTGGCAATAAAACTAAGTTATTTCCGAGCAAAGTTCAATCCTTTTTGATAATAATTTCGTCTCGAACTAGTTAAAAACTATTAGGAGAAGGTTTATAGGATGAACTAGCCGTAGAAAACCGAAATATTACTGCTTGAACTGAAATTTAACTGGCCTAATTTCTGACTTACACCAGCACATAGTTCCACTTGCGCGTGCAAATACAGGGTTTAAAGGCATCAGCAACCTTGCCTTTCTAGCCTAAAAAATTAGGAAACTAGATGCACAAGCATTACGCCATGGTTCGGAAGTTATGTCAAGCTTTTTTCTGACTACTTTTTCGACAACCAAACAGGCGGCTTCCCAGCCTTATTACGGTAGCACCTGCCGCGATCGCCCACACGTAATCTCCGGACATTCCCATAGAAAGCTCCGACATTGTTATCCGCGTCAACCCCATCTTTGCAATTTGCATTGATAGTGCCTTCCCCTTTCCAAAGACTGCCTGCGTCTCCGCTTGCGACAGTCCATAAGGTGCAATCACCATCAAGCCCACAATATTCAAATGCTCAAGCTGGTCTAAATCTGGCAAAGCCGCCATCAGCTCATCTTGCTCAAATCCATCTTTGGTCGGATCGCTCGCTAGCTTTACCTGCAAACAACAGGTTGGATACTTTCCCAGTTCTGCCGCCTGACGATTTAGCCGTGTCGCTAGCTTTAGGCTATCTACGGAATGAATCCAATCGAAATGCTCAAGTACTTTTCGCGACTTATTGGACTGCACATGACCAATGAAATGCCAGGTGGCATCCGTAAGACTGCCTAGCTCCGCTTGTTTTAGTATGGCCTCTTGCACTTTATTTTCAGCAAAATCTCGGATGCCTGCTACGTAAGCTTCAGCTACTATCGCTGCTGGAAACGTCTTCGTCACGGCGACGAGACGGACTTCCTTAGGCACAGATGGCTCAATTTCTCGTAAGCGACGCGCTATATCATCCACGACTGATTCTGCCGGTTGGAAAGGAAAAGGCATGAAGAAGGTGCTATATGGAGGTGATAAAAACGTTAAACCTGAGCCGATTCACAAATAAGTCGCTTCAAAAGGCCTGCTTGTATGACTTTTGCAATAAATCGTATTCGTCTTGCTGCCCCGTCCGTCGGATGACTCTTAGACGCTGCTCTATAAGCTGTTTGGCTTCGATGCGACCAGTAGGTTCAAATGCCAAACCGGTAGAATCGTTCGTTACTAAAAAAAATAAGCGGTGAGCATACAGTGTTGCAAACAGCTCTTGGCCCTCGCCGACAAGGCAAATTCGAAAGAGCAAGCCGAAGTTAGGGTGGTTGAGATAAGTTTCAGTGCTCATTCAGTCGATGCGGGGTGTGAAAACTAGAAGAAATTTGTCGCAGTGAGACAAGATGTGCTTTGTATGACTGAGTTTACAGTCTTTTAACCCAGGATTCCCGCAAATATTATTCGAGCTATCCTATCTCTAAAGTTAGGTTAATAGTTTGCTTTGACCGATAGGCCGAGTGCAAGCATCTGAGCTTTGGCCTTTTGCAAAGACTCGTGCCATTCACGTTCAGGCTCGCTGTCGGCAACAATGCCTGCGCCGACCTGTCCCCATACCGTTTGATCTGCCATGAGCAGCGTCCGAATCAAGATGTTGAGATCTAGCTGGCCGCGCCGATCAAAATAGCCGCAGGATCCATAAAATAAGCTTCGTCGTACAGGTTCTAGCGCTTCAATAATTTCCATGCACCGCACTTTAGGGCAGCCGGTGATAGTACCGCCTGGAAACAGCGCAGCGATAAGTTGAGCAATCGAATGCTGTGGGTCTAGCTCACCGGTTACGTTACTCACTAAGTGCATCACATGGCTGTAGCGTTCAACGGTCATCAGCTCTTCGACCTGTACGGATCCCCATTTGCATACGCGGCCCAGGTCGTTGCGTTCTAGGTCTACGAGCATGATGTGCTCGGCGCGTTCTTTGCGATCGCCTCTCAGCTCTTGTGCGATCGCCCTATCCTCTCCTTTAGTTCTTCCGCGTGGCCTCGTTCCTGCAATTGGCCTAGACTCGGCTTTCCCATCCTTTAAATGCACCAGTCTCTCTGGTGAACAGCTCACAACGGCACCCCATGGCGTATGCCAGTAGCTCGCAAACGGCGAGGGGTTAATGCCGTGCAGCGTTTTGTACACTTCCCAGCTATGTAGGTTCGTCCGCGCCCGAAACCGCAGCGAATGATTTACCTGAAACACATCGCCCGCTCGAATATGGTCTTTTGCGCGAGTCACTGATCGCTCAAAAGCAGCCTGCTCAGTTTCAAACCGTAAGGAGTGAGTCTGCGATTTTTTGCCTGCACTACTATTTATGTGTGTGGTGTCACGATTAGGTTGAGCCGTTTCCGACGCGTGAGATCGATCAGCCAGTTGCTCTAACGCCTCTGATGACTCTGCGGCTAGCCAAAGCTGCTGCTGCTGGTGATCGAGCACCGCAAATTCGGCAGGCTCATACCAAAAGGCGGTTGGAAAAGGCAGTGCGTCTTCTTTCAACCAAGGCAATCGTTCTACTTCCCAAGCGCAGTCGTAGCCGAGCCAGCCGAGCCAGCCTCCAACAAAAGGAAGATCGCCTGGGCTTTCAAAGGATTGAGGCAAAGCAACCTCTCCCATTTTTTCAAGCAGTGGAAAGACTTTTCCCACCGCTGGCGTCCATAGCTGAGCCTGATCGCCTACGACTCTAGGCGCACCCGCACAAATAGAGTAGCGAGCCATTCCGTTGGCTACCTTGGGCAGTGAATTGGGAGGTAGTGGGTAAGGACTTTCTAAAAGCGTGGCGATGCTATTGTCACCTTTGTCAGCAGTTTGAGGATGAAACAAGCGGGCAAAAATGTCTGAGCCTGTACGGTAATTTAGGGGGCGCGATCGCCAAAAAAAGCGCTCACATGGCCTTAGTTCAGCACAGCCATCCTCAGGGCGATCGCTCGCATTCACCTGCTTCAAATAACGCCTCCAAATACCATTCGACTCCACCAAAAAAGACCTAGGCTACTCAGTACAATCCAGTCTAACCAGCCTAGCCGTAACCGATGCCATACTACCCGATGCTCATTTGGACTAGTGAACCCACGAACCTGCATAGCGCTGGCAATCTGCTCAGCCCGCAACAGCAAATTTTCAATGAGCCGTTCTGCCACCATCAGCCAAATTTGCAGCGACCCTCGCACGCCCAGCTTCTGCCACTTAATCGCGCGCGTACGTACCGACCGCACCAGGTTCTGAACTTCTTCTAACACCAGCGGAATAAACCTCAACGCCAGCGTCAGCGTCAGCGCAATCTCAGTGACAGGCACGCCCAGTCGCTTCAGTGGCTGCATGAGGTCTTCGATACCTTCGGTGATTTCTTCAGGTGCAGTCGTTAGTAAAAAGAGTGTGGTTGAGTAGAGCAAGGTGAAAAATAGGGTGCTGACTTTGATGGCAATTCGGCGCGATCGCTGTGTAATATGCACGCCCCAATTAAACCGCTTCGCAATCTCAATATCTACAATGTCGTACCGATATCCCGTCACATCTGGTATCTTTGGCAGTACTTCAGGCGGCGTCAAATCCTCTGGCCAGTCTTTCAGCGTTTGAGTCGTAGGCAGTCTGGGCTGCTGAGAAACGGCGATACCATCCGGCGAAATCAATAGCAGCGCCGTGACAAAAGCGCCCAATATCAGCAGCCAGCCCATTTGCTGCCGCCATACTCGCAGCGGAATCCGGGCGCTAATCGTCAGCAGCACTAAGAAGGTGACAATCGCAATACGGTAAATCGACTCAGCTAATATTGGCGCTAGCAATATGCTCAATAGCCATGCCACTTTGACGCGGGCATCAACGCGATGGAGCCAGGTAACGGGCTGTTCTAAATAAAGGCCGATGGGGAGCGATCGCAATAAATCCATAGAAGTATGCCGCCTCCCCTTAGTTCATCCGGCCCACTCTCGTGGCCCGGTTCGCGCCCGAAGCCCGCTCTAAGTCACGCATACTCTTACCGCGCCACATAATTCGAATCGGCGTCCCGTCGTATCCCAAGTTTTTCCGAAACTGCTTTTCCATATACCGGCGATAGCTCTCACCAAACAGCTTCGGATCGTTCACAAATAGCGCAAAAGAAGGCGGCTGCGATCGCACCTGCGTCCCGTAATAAATCTTGCCCTGCTTCCCTTGACGCGTTGTCGGAGGCGTATGCCAGCTCACTGAATCCTCTAGCACCTCATTCACGACAGAAGTCGTCACTCGTCTGCGATGCTGCTCTACCGAAGCATCCACCGCATCTAAAATATTCGGCAGTCTTTGCCCCGTCAGCGCACTCACATACAGACGCTTTGCCCAGCCCAAAAAGTGAATCTTCGCTTCAATCTTTTTATCAAACTCGTAAATAGTGTGTGAATCCTTATCAATTGCATCCCACTTATTCACCACAATCACGCAGGCTCGACCTTCCTCTTCAATCCGCCCTGCGAGCTTCTGATCCTGCTCTGTTACACCGTCCAAGGCATCAATCACAAGCAGCACTACATCTGCTCGCCTAATCGCCTTAAAGGCTCGGTGAATTCCAAAGAACTCTGGCCCAAAGTCCACATTCTTTTTCCTCCGAATGCCCGCCGTATCAATCAATCGGTAGCGCTTCAGATTCTCGCCTTCGCCCCGCGTCACGACCATATCAATCGAGTCTCGTGTTGTCCCCGATATCGGACTCACAATCGAGCGGCTTTTGCCCACGAAGGCGTTGAGCATACTAGACTTGCCCACGTTCGGACGACCAATAATTGCAACGCGATACTCTTCCACTTCCTCAAGCTCATCAGCAGGCGGCAAATTTTCCACCAGCACATCCAATAGCTCGCCGGTACCGCTACCGTGAATGGCTGACACCGGGTAAGGTTCACCCAGGCCTATTTCCCAAAACTGCGCCGCCTGAATCAAGCCTTCATCAGGAGACTCACATTTATTAACTGCTAGCATCACGGGTACGCCCTGCGTTCGCAGCCAGCTTGCAATTTCCTGATCGCCTTCAGTTGGCCCAAACTGGCCATCGACCACAAAAATCGCCGCCGAAGCCTCCTCTAATGCTGCCATCGCCTGCTCGCGGATGAACGGCAAAAACTCTGTGTCGTCGTCAAATACGAGACCGCCAGTATCGACGACTAAAAACTCACGGTCTTTCCAAAATGCAGGTTGATAGGTGCGATCGCGTGTCACCCCTGGCAAATCAAATACAATCGACTGCCGTCCTCCCGCCAAACGATTTACCAACGCCGACTTACCCACATTCGGGCGACCAATAATTGCGACGATAGGAATAGCCATAGCGAAAGGAACCCAACAATAGGAAGCGCTGCAAACGAAAGAATCATTGTAGCAACTCCAAGGCGAGTCGCAGTCACAACACTGCTTGAATCTCCGCCTTCGCCTCTTTTCTCAGTCCTGCTGAAATCCGAAACAGCTCCTGACCCGTATGCAAATAGCTATCGTCATAGGTATACGTAAACCGCTCAATCTCCTCAATGCCATCCTCAAGCTGACTCAAGCAGTAATACAAATTCGCAGCCCCGCTCGCCACACCTGCTGGATTCGGCATCGACTTAAACTTTGCCTGCGCTTTTTCCAAAGACTCCTGACAGCTTTCAATATAGGCCTGAAAAACTTCCATCAGCTCGTCGTCAAACGGATCGGCAGACAGCGCTCTTACCTCTGCCTTCAGCGGCTTGATGATTTTGCCAATTAATCGGTCAGTTGGGTTATACACACTACGAAGCCACTGCTCAATTGTCGTTGTAGAAGCAGCGCTAGCGCGACGCTTCCGATATTGACCTTGAGCAGCACTCGCGGCACTTGCTGCTCGGTTTGCTCGATCGTTTGCGGCCACCTCAAGGTTGTGCTGCCTAGCCGCATCGTACTGACGTCGCTCACTGACATCACCTAATACTTCGTAAGCAGCGTTCACTTGAGCAATCTTATCGTGACTCTTTTTTTGAGTTTGAGCACTAGCTTGAGCATCAGGGTGAAACTTCTTAGCCAGCTTTCGATAGGCCTGCTTCACCTGATCTTGGCTCGCTCCAGACGAAATGCCCAGCGTTTCGTAGTGATTAATATTGGCGCGAGTGATCTTTCTCATAGCGATATTTTAAACCGCATCTACCTGATTGCAGCATCCAAAAATCCACCCTATTCCACCGGCTCAGGATCTTGAAACAAAGGTGTACTCAAATACCGCTCACCAAAGCTCGGCTGAATCATCACAATCAGCTTGCCTTCATTTTCAGATCTCTTTGCCAGCTTGATCGCTGCACATAGCGCTGCCCCACTCGAAATTCCCGAGAGAATGCCCTCTTCTCTGGCGAGCCTGCGGCCATAAAAAATCGCCTCATCATCACTCACCTTCATCACCTCATCAATCAGATCCTGATTAAGCACCTTTGGCACAAACCCAGCCCCGATTCCCTGAATTTTATGTGGCCCAGGCCGTCCACCTGACAGCACAGAACTATTTACCGGCTCCACCGCCACTACTTGAAAGCTTGGCTTGCGCTGCTTTAATACCTCACCCACACCAGTAATGGTGCCGCCCGTTCCGACACCCGCTACCAAAAAATCTACTTCACCGTCTGTGTCCTGCCAAATTTCCTCAGCCGTTGAGTGCCGATGTACCGCCGGATTTGCTGGATTATCAAACTGCTGAAGCATGTAGGCCTCTGGCAAATCTTCCACTAGCTTCTGCGCTCGTTGAATGCAGCCACTCATCCCAGCTATTCCAGAGGTTAGCTCTAGCTTCGCGCCGTATGCCTGCAGCATCGCCCTGCGCTCAGAACTCATCGTTTCTGGCATTGTTAGCACTAGGTCATAGCCCTTTGCCGCTGCCGCCATTGCCAACGCAATTCCGGTGTTTCCTGAGGTCGGCTCTACTAGCGTCGTTTTCCCCGGTGTAATATCACCTGCTGCTTCTGCGGCCTCAATCATGCTGATGCCAATCCGATCTTTTACCGAAGCCGACGGATTCATGCCTTCTAGCTTCACCACAATTTGCGCTACACATCCCTCACTTTCAGGAATACGATGTAATCGCACCATCGGCGTATGGCCAATCAGCTCAGTAACATTGTTAGCAATTCGCATAGCGCCCCACCTTAAATAGCTATATGTAATACATCAAGTCCACTTGCTGGCGAGCATTTCGCTTGTCCACCAAGTCTTGCAGCGTATACTTTTCCAACACAGCTTCCGCTCCTTGACGTACCTCCTGCCATACTTCGCATACTACCGCGCCTTCAGTCGTCTTAGGCAATCTCATCTCCTTTGCCTTGGCTTCAAAGCCCTCAATACAGCTCACAATATCTAGCAGCGTCATCTTCCAAGGTTCGCGTGTTAGCAAATACCCGCCCTTTGCCCCACGCTGGCTCTTCACAAAGCCCGCTCGTCTCAGCGTCGCTAGTAACTGCTCTAAATATCGATCAGGAATACTCTGCTCCGCAGCCATCTGACAAATTCGCAGCGGCTCGCCTTTGCTGTAGTGCAAGCTCAGTTCTATCAGCGCTAGCAGCGCATACTCACTTTTGCACGATAGTTCCACAGAGTTTCAGATGAGGTTTCGGGCATAGGCAAATTGCCTTTAGCCATTATATCCCGGTTCTACGGTGGGGATTGTTTATTGATACGAAGACAAAAAAAGACCCCGCGTAAGCAGGGTCTTTCTCTTTAAGCTATTTTAAGTCTTAGAACGTGAAGCTAGCTCGCAGTGCACCGTAGAAATTGTCATCTTGATCGGTGCCGCCGTCATTATCAGCATAGATAACAGCGGGTGTTAGAGAGAAGTACTCGTTCACGTTGAGCTTGTAGTAAGCCTCTACCAACAAAGGATCGCGGTCGACGGCGGGAGAAATGCCACCGTATACGCCGAACTCGTTACCAGCGCCAAGAAAGTCGCCGATAGCAATACCGCCCATGTATGAATCAGCGTCGCCGCCACCCTCAATGCTGCTGTTGGCATAGTGACCTGCAACAGTAAAGCGACCAAAGTTCAAAGCCAGCAAGCCGGCGATGGTATCTTCAGCATTGCCTTCTTGAGGATCAGTAGCACCGATGTATGTAACGGCTGCATCAATAAAACCATCCGTGAGGAAGTTAAGCTGAGCGATGTAGCTACCGTCGTTAAAGAGGCCGCCGTTCGCATCATTTATGTTGCTAGAAGCGGAGGAATAAGCAGCATCAAGAACGATATTGTTAGTGAAGGCAACGTTGACACCAGCACCAAAATTTCCGCCTTCAAACAAGTCGTAGAACTCAGGGCCGCCTGCATCAGCGACGCTAGGGCCATCAAAAGGTACGATAGTGCTTGTTACAAAGTCGTCAGTGACAACGCTGTTAGCAGCAACGATACCGCTGATGCGGCTACCGATTGGGAAGCTGTAGTAAACGTCGTCTAGGCCAATGTTATCTTCACCATCAAAATCGTCATCACCAAAACGACCGCTTTGGCTAGCAAGACCAGATTCAGTGTTGCGCAAAGAGCTAGCAGAGTCAGAGGCTTGCAAGCGAATACGCAGTCTGTCTTCACCTGTAAAGCTAGTGTCAAAGTTTAGGCGAGCGCGGTACTCAAAGGTTGCGTCTGCTTCGTCGCCACCAACAGTGTCGTCAGTCGCAACAACTGTTTCAGCAGGGCCAAAGGTTTGCAGACCGTCGTCATCAATTTGAGTTGCGTCATCAAAAGGCACTACCAAGTGTGCATCTAACGTACCACGCAACTTAGTCGTTGTAGAGAACTGGTTTGCTTCTAGCTCAGCAACGTCAGTTTCGATGGTGTCAACGCGGCCACGAATGGTTGCAAGCTCAGCTGCAAATTCGTCTTGCAAGCGCTTAATGGCTTCTATACCACCTTCGTCGCCAATCAGCCCGATTACAACGTCCAAACAAGCGTTCAAACCAGCGGCGAACTCATAACGAGTAAGTGGGCGGTTGCCACGGTAAGTACGGTCGGGGTAGCCTTCCAAGCAACCGTACTCTTCAACCAAGCGCTGAAGGGCGGTGAATGCCCAGTCGCCAGGTCGTACGTCAGATAGTTCAGATACGCTGGTGACCTGAGCAAGCTGAATGGGCTCAGCAACGATAACGTCAGAAGCGATCGCCTCAACTTCAACAGACTCAACAGCGCCTGCTGCAACGGCGCTACCAGAGAAGGCTAGGGCTGCGCCCAAAGCTGCAGGTGCGACTAGCAAAGTTTTCCAAAGCATATTTGTCATTTCTCGATTTCTCCTCACACCTTAAATAGATAAAAAGGTTGTTATTGAATTAAAGGCCGCATGGCTCGGCAAAAGCCTGAAGCGTAGACACTTTAAGTAACTGGTCTTCTCACCACGTTTTGAAAGTCAAACCACACACAGCACTTATGGCTGAATGCGCCTGCTTTCATAAAACTTACATGGAATGCTAACAGATTCTATTTGGGTTGCGATACACCCTAGGACACTTTTATAGATTCGTTGTGATTGGCTTTGCGTAGCAGCACTGAAAAACGTGAATTTTAAAGTACAGAGTTCAGAAACGGTTTAGTGCCAGGAAAGGGCTTGTGCAGCATAGGGTATGAGCTGAACTGAGCCGTCATTGAAGCGGAAGCGATCGCCTCAAAAGACTAAAGCATTAATAAAACTAATGGCACTGATTGGTTTTCATGAAGAGATAGCGGGCTGACAAGAACAGTGATTTAAAAAACCCATCCGCTCCTACCCTGGGCGAAGGCACTTGAAAAAAACAAATGCTTCATAAGGATAGGAGCGGTCTGGTCGGGTCTTCAGGTTAAAACCAAACTGCCGGAAGGAAATCCAGCTATCTAGCTTCAACATCTGATGCTAAAGCTAGTTCTAGAGAACAGCTCCGGCGCGCAGCCGGTCTACATCAACCTGGAGACCCACGAATGTATCACTTACAGACATGGGCATCACCTCCTAATTCCCTAAACGATTGCACATTTTGAAACAGGTTCAAAAGGCAACTGAGTGACTGTGCACTCACAAGGGCTAATATAGCATGTCTGCCATTGGTGTGTGGGAACTTCAGCCGATAGAAAAATCCTTCATCAGATGGATGTTAGAAGGGAACTTTCTTCTTGGCTGACTTTCCACTCTCAAAGTCAAGCTCCTTCAGCTTTTTCAAAATGCGGGTGAAGTACTCTTGCAAATAATCTTCTAGCGTCGTGACTTCACCCTTATCAATCTCAAAGGTTTCATATACCTCGTCCATAGGCGCATCCATGACATCACCGCTGGCACTGACCTCTGTAAAGGCCAGTCTGTCAGCTAAGTCCCACGTCCATTGGAAAAAAGCAGCCACGTTACGAGCACCTCTTAGTAGAGCAGGTGGCATTTGTGAAACGCTCGCTCGCTGATCAGAAAGCCGCTCACACAGGCGAATGATTTCGTACGCGCCCCAGGCCCTGGTGCCAGCCAGCGGAAATATTTTGTTCTCAGCAGCCGGTAGTTTAAGGGCCTTAACCGCAAACTTAGCAATGTCTTGACTGTTCATGTAGGCCACAGAGCCTGCTTCGCCCATTACCCACACCGACTGCCGTTCTAAAATCGGAATGGCGTACTGACCCACTAGGCCCTGCATAAAGCCGCAGGGCCTAAAAATGGTGTAGTTGAGTCCAGATTCTTTAAGGAAATCTTCGGTGCACTTTTTAATTTCCATCAGTGGCACTTTAGGATAGTTACCTGCGCCATATATAGAGAAGAAAATAAATCGTTCAACGCCAGCGTCTTTGGCTGCTTTGATTAGCGCAACTTTTCCATGCCAATCCACATCGTAAATGCCTTCTTTTTCAGCAGGCCTAGAGGTAGAAGCGTCAATCACTGCATCTACGTCTTCAAAACACGGTGGCAAGCTCTTAGGCCCAGTCAAATCAGCCTTTACAAGCTGGGCACCCCATTCTCTCAGAAAGCTGGCTTTCTGAAAGTTTCTGACTAAACACTTCACCTCATAGCCTTCATCCAGGGCACGGCGAACGATTTGCCTGCCCAATGTGCCAGTTGCGCCAACGACTAATAAGACCATGAGGTGAAGGTAAACAAAACTTAATATGTTTCTCAGTCTAGCAGAAGTCGTTACAGCCGCAAGATTTAGAGGCGATGAATTGCCAGTGAGTCAAGGGCCTTTTTAGATAGAAAATGTAACGACTTAGCGATCTGCTATTCTTCAGCACCTTGTACCTTCAGAAGCAAAAAGCCTACGCTGAGGCCTACTAAAATCATGCCAAAAACTAACACAGCCGTTGTAAAAATTTCGCCGCCCATTTGTTAAATAGCTCCTGCAATAAGTTCAGTTTACAACCGCATTTTAGAGCGTTTTGGGGCCTGCCGATAGACTTTTCTTAACCAAAGCCCTCAACCATTTGTGACTACAGTAGGATTTCGAGGCACAAGCAACACAGCGGCCTGTCCAAACACGTAGTATTTAGGTCTAAGAAACTCGTAAGCAACCACGCGCTCAAACATGCTGCTCAATTCTGTAAATACGGGCGTTAACGGCCCCTCATACCAGGTACAGCTTCAGCCAAGCCGAAAGCCTCGACTGGTGATGACGCTAGGCGACCCGTCGGGTATTGGGCCAGAAGTTGTACTTAAAACGCTGAGTGATCCAAAGTTTGAGCGGCAAACGGATATTACGGTGATCGGCGATCGCACGCACCTCCAACGCACTTACACCCAACTCAAATCTGCCGCACCTCAGGCAAGTTTCCGAGATCCTGATAGCCTCACCTTTATAGATATTGCGGCATCCGAGGATATTACTAGTGGACTTGTTAGCGGCGTTGGTAACAGCAGCAGCGGCGAAATTGGCTTTCGCACATTGCAAACAGCGATCGCCCACACGCTCGCTGGTAAATTCGATGGTATTGTCACAGCCCCTATCGCTAAATCAGCTTGGCTTGCTGCCGGACATCACTATCCTGGCCAAACCGAGCTGCTGGCAGAAATGTCCAAAACTCGTCGGTTTGGCATGTTGTTTGTGGCCAAGTCACCTAATAACGGCTGGACAATGCGAACGCTTTTAGCCACGACGCATATTCCACTCAGGGCCGTTTCCGATGCGCTAACGCCTGAGGTAATGACCCTGAAGCTGGAGCTGCTGATTGAATGCTTACAGCGGGACTTTGGCATGAAGGAAGCAAATATTGCGATCGCAGGGCTCAATCCCCACAGTGGCGAACAAGGTCAGCTCGGCACTGAAGAACAGGACTGGCTCATTCCTTGGATGCACGAGCAGCAGCAGCGATTTCCACACATTCAGCTAGAAGGCCCTGTTCCACCGGACACGCTTTGGGTGCAGCCGGGGCTTGCTTGGCATAGTGAGCCATCTACGAATAATCTACGTTCTGCACACGATGGATATTTGGCGCTGTATCACGATCAGGGATTGATTCCTGTGAAGCTGCTGGCCTTTGATTTGGCCGTGAATACGACGATTGGACTGCCTTTTGTGAGAACGTCGCCCGATCATGGCACGGCGTTTAATATTGCTGGTCAGGGGATTGCGCGATCGCAAAGTACAAAGGCCGCACTCGATTTAGCGATTGAACTGACCACTCAGCGCCTTTTGTCGGCAGAGGCGGCAGAGGCGCAGGGGTGATAGAGGCGATCGCCTAAAACAAAGCGAGCTGATCGGGTGGTTGTGCGAGCCCATTCCACGGCAAAGGCGGCACGGGGACGTTTGCGACTTCTAGTTGGCTTTGGAAATATTGAGCGATCGCAGGCGACTCTACTTCCATCGGACAGTGAACAAAAAAATAAACCTGCTTACCCGCTAACAGCCACTCATTCACCTGTTTGACCCAGCCTGCCAAATAGTCCTGATTTCGCAATAGTTTTGGGTGGCTGATGTAACGAACAATAGAAAAATCAGCCGTTACCACAGGCTGCAAAGGCACCTTGGGCTTACGCCGATTGGAATGAAGCTGAGGGTCGGCATCGCCTTCGTTCTCATGGGCGTACATTGTTCGCGTATCTAGCAGCACCCGACCTACGCCCAGCCGAGTCAGCAAAGAAGACAGTCTAGCTGCGTGCGTTTCCTCAAACCAATCGAGATGACGCACCTCCACCGAAATCGGGATAGCCTGACGGGGCCAAGCCGTCAAAAACTTTTCTAAATCGTCAAATGCAGCAGGGCTATAGCTGGGTGGAAGCTGAGCCATTACCGGCCCGAGCTGCTTACCTAGCCCCTGCATCAGCGCGGCAAACGATAACGCTGCGGGCAAATGAGCCATTAGCGGCCCTTGGTGGGTCACCGCACGCGGCAGCTTCGGACAAAAGCGAAAGTCATCTGGCGTATTGCTTGCCCAGCGCTGCATCATCTGAGCGCTGGGCACTGAGTAAAATGTCGTGTTCCCTTCTACCGTCAACATGCGATCGCCGTACAATCGCAAAAAGCTGGTTCCCTGGCTCTTGAGAGGATAAAAATTACCCACCCAATCTTTGAAGGCCCAAACGGCCAATCCCAAGCGAAAGTTATTGTCCTGAGCAGCCATATCACCTTTGCTTTTGTGTAATGTAGTCTCGCCGTCATCCGCAAGCGTCTCTTATGCACGAGCATATTGCCACACCTGACTATCCAGATGTCGTTCTGGTCTTTACTTATCGCGGCCTAAAAATAGAAGTAACAACCTGCTGGCATCAAGGGCAAACGGTTTATTCTGCCTGGGTGACTTATACGACGGGTAGTGCCGTTGCTGTTCCGATGGCGCGGACTAAAGAAATAGCGATCGCACAAGCCAAAAAATAGATCAACACTCAGCTTTCTTGGCAGTAGTCGTACGCACAACCTCTAAAACAATCACTGCACGTCATAACACTTACGCGATCAACCACCCGATTACACGCGTACCGTAATCACACCCTTTACGGTTCAAAGCAACACAAGAGATCTCTACTTATCTCTAGAAAAACATTGATTTTAAAGCCCGCATCTCGGGCCAGTACACCCATGCAATTACTCAGATAAAGAGAACATGCATCGGGAATACTTGAAATGCAAAACAACGTTTGCTACGCCCCCACTCGTCAGTCTGTCCGTCTAAATAAACACATTATAAATTTCCTTTTAGGTATTTCTTCTATACAAGCACTCCTTCACTTTTAAAAAATAATCTGCAAATGTGCGGCATCAATACACAGCATACCGAAACGAATCCGCACATCCGGGAGAGCAGCCAATTGGCGACACTACCAAAGCACTGCTAGAGCGCAACGTTAACCACAGCGGACTGCCTTACTTACTGTGCGCCCGCTCTAAACATTTTAGGAAGACTATCCAATATGTCAGGCAGCCTCATCACTAGCGATTTAGAAGAAAAAATACAAGAATACCGAGAACAACAGTTCACAGGACTAGTCAAGGTAAACGGACAGCAGGAGCACCAGTGGTTCATCTATTACCTCCTAGGTCGCATTGTTTGGACAAAATCTAGAATTCACTCTCTAAGGCGCTGGCAAAGACATCTAGCTGTTCACAGCCCAGTTTTCTTTGAGCAAATCACTCAATCTGTTAACCTCTCATACGAGTCTTGGAACTATGCATCCTTAGCACGTCTAGTAAAACTAAAGCAGTTCCGACGCGACCAATTTTCAAAAGTTGTTGAAAGCTGCATCACCGAGAATCTTTTTGACATCCTTCAGGTCGGTACCGCGCAGCACGCTCAGTTTGGGCAGTCTCTTGCCTACGAAACGCATGCAAAAGAAGCCGCTAGTCTGCCATTTATAATGCTTCAGCAGGAGCAAGCTTGGCAGGAAGCACAGCAAGAGTGGCACGTTTGGGAACAGGCTGGCCTCGCTAAATTTTCGCCAGACTGGGCACTTACAATTGCACATCTAGAAACGCTTAAAGCGCAAACACCACCCCAAACGTTTCAAACGCTTACAACCTTTGTGGACGGTACTAGCACGCTGAGAGACCTATCCATCAAATTTAAACAGCCAATCATACCGCTGACAAAATCTATCCTGCCCTACGTTTCTCGTAAAATGTTGGGCCTTTCAGAAGTTCCAGACATTTTAGAAAATGCGAGCGATGGCTTTCCTGTAGAGCTATTAGATAGCCATCAACCTGCTGAAGTACAGCCGCTTCAGTCTATAGACGCAGCCAACATTAGCCCCAATGAGCTGAAATCACAGGAACAACATTTGCTAAGCGAGCCCCAAGCCAACAGTGCTCCGTCAACTGTTGCCAAGCAGCCGTCTCTGCCACAGGTTGGGCCTAGCCCTGCGGCACAACCTGCTGCCGAGCGCACCAAAGGCACTCAATCTAGCAGAAAGCTAAAGAACACAGCTCCACGCGTCATATACATTGACGATAGCCCAGCGGATAGCAGAGCTATGTGTGAGATTGTGGAGAGCTTGGGGTACCAATACACCAACATCCCTGATCCGCTGCAAGCACTGCCGCTGTTGATTGAGTTCAAGCCTAAGCTCATCTTCTTAGATTTGGTTATGCCCATTGCTAACGGCTATGAAGTCTGCGCACAAATCCGCCGCATCTCAACGCTCAAAGAGACACCCGTCATTATTGTGACCAGTAACGATGGCATTGCAGACAGAGTAAGAGCAAAGCTGGTAGGCGCTTCTGGATTTTTAGGAAAACCTATACAGCACAAGAAAGTCATAAAGGTTCTTAAAAAGCATCTCCGTAATACAGAAGTCAGTGCATCAGGCAGTCAGGGGGTGCTCTCTCCGCTGTAACGATTTCAACAACAGACTCCTGTAGCCGCTTGCGCTATTTTTGGCTCAGATGTAACTCGCTTCAATGCAAACATACTCCCTGAAAGACCATGGCAACCGCCCTTATCGTAGAAGACAGCATTACTGATAGAGACCTTCTTACTCGGTATTTACAGCAGTCTGGGATTACAGTAACTAGCGCTCAAAGTAGCGAAGAAGCCTTAGAGATGCTCAGAGTAGCTCCGCCTGATCTCTTGTTCCTAGACGTTGTGCTTCCTGGACAAAGCGGTTTTGAGTTCTGTCGCGATCTCAAAACAGATGAAAGCACTCAAAACATTCCCGTCGTTATATGTTCGACCAAAGGAACAGAAGCTGACAAGCTGTGGGGCTCTATGCTGGGTGCAGACGCTTATATTACAAAGCCTGTTACCCAGCAGCAGCTTTCACAAACGGTAAAACAACTCATGCCTTCCATCTAAGCGAAGAGAAGACTAAAGAAGTAGACCTCAAAAAGCTAACAAATAGAATTATTCACCATGCTATTGACCGATAGTGAGCCCGCGCTCAAGCCCATAAGTCCGCTTGGTACCAGAAGAGATCCGCTAGGACTCGTTCCTCTACCTATTGACAGCCGCCAACGTTTTTTGCGGTTTATGCTCTCGAGAAAAAATGACACCTTGCTACCTCTTAGTGAAATCCTAGAAGTAATCCAGCTATCTCTAGAGAACATCTTCCCGGTGCCAGATATGCCAGGATGCATCTTAGGCGTATGTAGCTGGCAAGGTGAGACTTTGTGGCTAGTCGATCTCAATCATCTGGTTGGATACACGCCACTGCATCAGCAGACTCAGTTAGTGTCTCCACCTATCGTTATTGTTGTCCAATCGGCAGGCCATTCTCTTGGGCTAGTTGTCGAGCAAGTCAGCGATGTGAATTTATTTGATGAGACTAAAATTCATATGGAACAAGGGCTGTGTCTACCTAGTTTAGAACCTTTTGTCGCAGGCTATTGCCCACAGCAGGGAGGCACCGTGCTGCATGTCCCAAGCATTGTGAATTCACCACTCTGGCAATCTCATCGATAGCGCCTGTAGTAATACTATTTTGCACTACATATGAGCCGCTTACAGTTCGTGCTCTAACTAACTGTTACTCCCGCATTCACCACTCTTCTAACCCGTATTTATCATGACAGTGACTAACGCTTCTCACAACGGTTCTAAAAAAGCTCAAGGCAATATATCATCTGTTGATCAAGCGTTCTCTCTTCAAGGATTGAACGATTCAGAATTAACAATTTTACCTGAGGATATTGTGCCTGAGGAAAAAGAAGAGCCTTCTTCTGATCTTTCTTCTTTAGAATCAAATCTCTCGCAATCTACCAGCGATTTAAGAGAGCATTCAATCAATCGAAAATCTGAGAGCTTAGGAAAGCGAGCTTTTAGCATTGCCAATCAAATGAATCGTGCAAGCGATTTGGAAAATCTGTACCAGATCGTAGTTACCGAGGTTCGTAAGCGTTTTGATACCGAGCGAGCCGTTATCTATCGATTCCAATCAGAGGTCAAGGGAACTGTTATTGCTGAGTCAGTCAGCGATGGCTATAGTCCAATGTTGGGCGAATCAATTCCTGCGATCGCCTTTGGTGCGACCAATGCTCAGATCTATCGTCATCAACCATCCGTTGCGATTAACGATATCGCCGAATCCACTGCAAGCCCGCACCAAATGCAACTGTTCAATCAGTTCCAAGTAAAAGCGACGCTAAGCTTGCCAATCTTTTTGGAAGACCAGCTTTGGGGTCTGCTAGTGATACAGCAGTGTAAGAGGCCTAGACAGTGGAACAGTCGAGAGATTAGCTTCCTATACATGGTCGCAACTGAGCTACAGGTCAACCTTCAGTCCTTAAGCTTCGAGGCAGAACGACAGCTATTTGCCAAGCTGAGTGAGAAAGTTTCTCAAGCGTCCGATCAGAAAACTATTTTCCGAACAGCGACTAGAGATCTCTTAAAATTCTTAGACGTTGATCGTGTTGCTATCTGTCAATTTCGCCAGGATCATACGCTACAATTCGTTTTTGAATCTAAAAGCGGCCGAGCTGCATCCATGTTGGATGTCGTTTTAGAAGACACCCATTTACAGCAACAAGAAGGCGGTATCTTCCGTCAGCACAAACAGTTTGTCATCGATAATGTCGAGAAAGACCCAGATCTAACGCCCTGTCATACCGAGAACTTAATAGATTTTGGTATCAAAGCTTGTGCAATTGTTGCTATCTATCAGGGCCAAAAGCTTTGGGGATTACTAGGCGCTTACCAGCATAGCGACGCTCGACACTGGAGCTCTAGCGAAACTAGGCTAATTACGCAGGTGAGTGACCTGATTGGCATCAGCCTAAACCAGGCAGAGCTAACCAATGAAATGGATAGGGCCACGAAGAACCAGGAAGCCCTTCCCGACATCATTAATAGAATTAGTAACACGACCTATGCCGAGAAGATCTATCAAACGGCTGTTCAAGAAGTGAGACAGTTGCTGGGTGTAGAGCGTGTTTGTATTTACAAATTTCGCCCAGACTACTTTGGAGATTTTGTATATGAGTCTGAATCTGGTAGCTGGCCATCTCTAGTCGGTAGCGCCTGGGAAGATACCTACGTTCAACAAAACCAGGGTGGTCGATTCCGTAACACAGAGCAGCCTTTCCTTGCAGACGACGTTTATACGGCAGGGCTGAGTGAGTGTCATGTTCAAACTTTAGAATATTTCGGTATTAAATCTTTCTTAATCGTCGCTATCAGACAGGGCGGGAAGCTTTGGGGCTTGCTCAGTGCCTTTCAGCATAGCGGTTCTCGCCATTGGCTAGAGAGTGACATTAAGGTGTTGCAAGATGTCAGTCGACAGATGGAATCAAGCCTGAAAGGCGCTGATTATGTCGCACAGCTACAGGAGCAGTCCACCGCGCTGATGAGAACTGCTCAAATCGGTCGTTCTGTGGCCGAAGTAGTACCTCAAATTCTTCAGGCTAAAGATACTAAACAAATTTTTCAAATTACTCAGCGGGCGGTTCGTCAACTCTTAAAGTGCGATCGCGTCGCCATCTACCGCTTTAATTCTGACTGGAGCCACCAACTTCTCCATGAATCGGTCGCCAAAGGAAAAGCAACCACATCAGATCAAACGCTATCTCCTATCTGGCCTAAAACTAATTTGCAAGAGACTAAAGGCGGCGCTTATAGAAACCAAGAAAGCCTCGTTGTCAACAACATTTATGCAGCCGAGCACGCGCCTCTAGAAGTTGAAATGCTAGAAGAGTTTGATGTCAGCGCCTACATGATGGTGCCGATTTTCAAGGAAGGTCAGCTTTGGGGGCTAATGGGCGCTTATCACAACGGTGATCCCCGTTCTTGGGCAGACGTAGAGATCAACGCACTTAAGCAAATTGGGCTTCAGCTAGGGACTGCTATGCAGCAGGTCGACTACCTCAAACGACTTGCGCAAACAACCGAGCGCGAGAAGATGATTAGTAAAATCACGGATCGCCTGCGTCAAACAACAGACTTACCTCAAGCTCTGAAGGCCTCGGCACGCAATATTCGCGAGCTGATTCAGGCCGATCGCGTTGGGCTATACCAGTTTGATCCGGCTACTAATTATAACGTTGGTAAGTTTGTTGTTGAGGATGTTGCACCTGGCGTTCGCTCAGCAATTGATATAAAAGTAACCGATCACTGCTTCGCAGAAGATCAGGCAGAGCAATACCAAAAAGGCAAGTACTGGGTAGTGAACGATGTGCAGGAGCTTGATATCCCTGATTGCTTAGTGCAGTTGCTCGCTAGCTTGCAAGTACGAGCGAGCTTAGTGGTGCCTCTACTTAAAGGAGACATTCTTTGGGGATTGTTCGCGATCCACGAATGTCAAGGGCCGCGTAAATGGGAGGAGGCCGAGGTGCAGTTCGCACACCGAATTGGCGCGCAGCTCAACTTTGCCTTGCAGCAGGCTGACTACCTTAGCCAAGTACAGGAAAAAACGGCCAAACTTACAGAAACAGCAGACCGCGAAAAAGCATCTAAAGAACGTCTTCAGCAGCAGGTCATCCAGCTACTCAAAGCCGTTGGGCCAGCACTGCAAGGAGATCTGACTGTACGCGCTCAAGTAACCGAAACAGAAGTAGGCACGGTTGCTAGCGCTTACAACAATACGCTTGGAAGCCTGCAAAAGATCGTATTGCAAGTACAAGACGCTGCTAATCAAGTTGGCGAGACTTCTAAGCTGAGTGAAACCTCTGCCACATTAGTTAAACAGAAAGCGGAGCAGCAGGCGCAGGCACTGGGCCAAGCGCTTACTCGCGTACAGAAGATGGTGGGTTCTACTGAAGCGGTTGCAAAAGATGCTCAGCAGGTAGAAGCTGCGACTCAACAGGCTAACCAGATTGTACAGCGCGGTGATACGGCCATGAACCGTACCGTAGATGGCATCATGGCCATTCGTTCTACGGTGGCAGAGACAAACCAGCGTATTAAGCGACTCAGTGAGTCTTCGCAAAAAGTTTCTAAGATTGTGAGCTTGATTAGTCACTTTACGACGCAGACGCAGCTACTAGCACTGAACGCTTCGATTGAGGCGACTCGGGCAGGTCAGTACGGTAGAGGGTTTGCGGTAGTTGCTGATGAGGTGCGATCGCTCGCCCGTCAATCGGCAGAAGCTGCCACTGAAATTGAACAGTTTGTTCAAGAAATTCAGATGGGTACCGCCGAAGTCTCTACCGCCATGGAAACCGGCATTCAGCAGGTTGCTGAAGGTACCGACATGGTGACGGATGCACGCCAAAACCTAACCGCGATTGTGGAAGCAACCGGGCAGATTAGTCAGCTCATTGCAGATATCACACAGACCACTCATAAACAGGCTGATGAGTTCAAAGTCGTCACTCAGACGATGACTGAAGCCACAGAGATTGCCAATCAAACCTCTGAGAACTCCAACGAGCTAGCACATTCGATTCAGCAAGTTCTAGATACAGCTGAGGCTCTACAGACTAGTGCAGGCAAGTTTAAGGTGCAGTAGGCTTCTTTCTGTACTTAGCGGCTAAAAAGCGGGCATAGCCATTGCTGTGCCCACATTCACCTAATAGTTTTGAGCGAGTGCCTACACTTGTTCCAGCGACATTGAAAACACTGACAGGCTTCAGAAAAGCAACCGTTCCAAACACCTTCACTTTCCGATCTACCTATGACAACAGATATGCAAGCTTCTGAACAAACCCGTCAGTACTTTTTGCAGGAGGCCGCCGAACTTCTACAAACAATGGACGACGAGCTACAAGACATTAGAGAAGATTTTAGCGTTCAAAAAGTTCATAACTTAATGCGAGCAGCCCACACGCTTAAAGGGGCGTCGGCGAGTGTTGGACTCGATAACGTCAAAAAAACAACGCACTCTCTCGAAGATGTTTTCAAAGCACTGTGTCATCAGGACACGGTGATTAGCGTTGAGATGGAAGGGCTGATTTTTCAGGGGTATGACTGTCTGAAGCTGTTGATGTCGTCTCAGTTGGCTGGTGCTAAAGTTGATGAGGCTGACATTCTAGATCGGATGGCTTCTGTGGTTACTCAGCTACAGGAGATATTGGGCGATCGCTTCGGACAAGGCGGACATCTTCCGACCTCCAGCGAGCTTGGATTCGACATGACCCAATCAATTTTTGAAATGGGCGTGACTCAGCGCATTGAAGCGTTAGAGAAAGCATTAGTCGAGGGAGATGAAGAAGAAATTGCAGAGCTGTTAGAAACTCAGGTCGAAGTATTTATCGGTCTGGCTGAGTCGCTAGATCTCCCTGGGTTTGGAGAAGTTGCTCAGACCACCTTAAAAGCGTTGGAAGCAAATCCTGATAAAGTGCTTGAAATCGCGCCGGTTGCGCTGGCAAATTATAGGGAGGCACAGGCGGCTGTGCTTGGGGGCGATCGCGAACAAGGAGGCACTCCTTCACCAGCCCTTTTACAATTCTGTGGAATCTCTCTATCAGCAAATAACAAAACAAACCAGGCTTCTGTCAATACAAGCCAAGCTGAAAAGTCTGTTAAACCCAAATCGCTCATAACAGCAACATCAGCAAACGTCAGTCATCCTGAAACCGTGCCGGCCAAGGTTAGTTTACTTAATCGCCTGTGGAACGTACTTACCCGCCCTATTGGTGCACCTCGCCAAAAAAATGATACTAGCGCTCAATCTGGCTATCAAAAAAGCAGTCCTTCAGAGCCTCTGGCTGCAGATCCTGAGCCTGACTTTGCTCCCACAAACTTCTTTGACTATGCCGCAGAAGGTGATGAGCCCGCTGACTTAGCCCTGGCTGATTTAGCGCCACCTGGGCTAGCCTCAATGAACCTGCCTTCTACTCAAAATAAATCACTCATTCCCATTGCTATTGACCCAGATGACAATGAATTAGCGCAGCTCATTCCGCTCAATCTGAGCAACCTATCGCAGGCCCCGCAGGGAAACGAGTCACTGACTGATTTGTCGGGCTTTTTGGGTGACGACTTAGACAATACGCTACTGGACAAGCCGTCTGAGGAACTATCCCCCAAGTCTTCAATCGAGCCCACAATTCAGCCTATTATCGAGCTACCTACCGGGCCTCTCCGCAATCAAAATAGCAATGCCACAATCCGCATGACCGTTGAGCATCTTGATTTGCTTAGTCAGGCTATGGGCGAATTGTTGACGCACCAAAACCGACAGGCGCTTTATAACGAACAGCTAGACTTACTGGTGAAAGCGCTGCTAGATCGTATTGCTCGCCAGCAAAAAGAACTCAATAACCGCAGAGGACAAGGCCAATTTGGCACTGGGCCACAAAACAACGCCCCAGCATCTACAGATAGCCAGCTATCTAACTTAACTTATACGCACTTTGACTCGCTAGAGCTTGATCAATACAGCGATGTACAGCTTTTGGCGCAGAGCTTTTTAGAAGAAACGGTTCAACAATCAGAGAATGCTGAAGCTATTGAACTGTTTGTTACCCGCTCTGGACAAGAGTTAGAAAAGCAAAATCGGCTACTAGCCAATACGCGCGAAACGCTTTTGGAAGCAAGAATGTTGCCTCTAGAAAAGATTTTTCAGCGTTTTCCAGCCGCGCTAGAAAGGCTGCAGACACAGCACGATAAGCTGGTTAACTTGGTAGTAGAAGGCAGCGATGTACTGGTTGATAAGGTGATTGCCGATAAGCTGTACGATCCAATACTGCACCTGGTACGCAACGCTTTTGACCACGGTATTGAAGCGCTAGAGGATAGACAGCTACAGAATAAATCTGACGCTGGAACAATTACGATTGAAGCGCTGCAGCAGGGAAGGCATTTAGTCATCAATGTGAAAGATGATGGGCAGGGGTTGAATCTTGATATGATTCGTCGAAAAGCGATTGAAAGTCAGGTCATTACGGCAGCAGAAGCCCAGGCGCTGACAGAAAAGCAAACAATTGATTTGTTGTTTGAAGCGGGCTTTTCGACAGCGAATGAAGTGGATGATCTTTCGGGCAGGGGGGTTGGGCTCGATGCGGTGAAAGCTCAGGTGCGATCGCTTCAAGGATGGGTCACCGTCAGCCACGAACCCGGCAACGGTACCTGCTTCTCGCTCCAAATTCCTTCTAGCCTAACTATTGCAAAGCTGCTACTCTGTCAGGCTCAAGGGCGCATTTATGCCCTCATCGCCGATGCTATTGAACACATTCTGATTCCAACTGTAGAACAGATGAGGGCTTGGGATGGGGGCAAAACACTGAGCTGGCAAGCCAATAACGAAGAGCATCTGATACCGGTTAATGCCCTTGCCGACGTCTTGCATTACGCTTCACCTATGCCTAGCCATCGCCTGATTGAAACGCGCAGCGACATCAAAGCAGAGCATAATCCAGTTATTTTGCTCCACCATCAAAGCTCATTGGTAGGCTTAGAGGTCGATCAGCTACTGGGCGAACAAGAGCTGGTTATCAGCTCCCTAGGCGAAACTATCGTACCGCCACCTTACTTGTATGGCAGCAGCATTTTGCCAGATGGCCAGCTTACGCTAGTACTTGATGGTGTCATGCTGGCCAAAATCGTAGTCGAGCAGCGCAGCCAAAATAGCAACGGTAAAATAGATATCAGCATAGACGGTGACGGTGCTAGTCGGCTTGTTAAGAACAAGCCTGTCTTCATTAAAAAGCTAATTCTGACCGTGGATGACTCGATTACGGTGCGTAACTCATTGGTAGAGGCGCTGCAAAAAGCGGACTACCAGGTTATTCAGGCTAGAGACGGTGCTGAGGCATTACAGCAGCTCAAGAGATACCCCAACGTTGAAGCTATTCTGTGCGACATCGAAATGCCCGGAATGAACGGATTTGAGTTTCTGAAAGTACGTCAGAAAACACCTAGCATTGCTGCGATTCCGACTATCATGCTGACTTCTAGAGCCGGTAACAAGCACCGCCTACTGACCAAAGAGCTGGGTGCAACAACCTATCTCACTAAGCCTTATTTAACGCCTCAGCTTTTAAAGACAGTGGCTGAAGTCATTGACCATCAACCCGTTCATCAGCTAAGCGCCACAGGTGACTCTCATGAATAATAATACTTTGAACCAAGCAACCTCCGCCGTGTCTGCCGCTGAAGCTGAAACCGACAAGTACATTACGTTCAAGCTGGCTGGCTACCTGTTTGCCTTACATAGCGAAGCCATTTTGAAAATTGTAGCGACGCCAATGCCTAGTCAGGGCGGCATGGTTAGCATGGGTTTGGTGCAGCTAGAGCAGTACAGCATCCAAATTATTGATTTGATTAACCTGCTGAGCTTGCAAAATCAGTCTGAAGACATCCAAGCGACCGCATCACCGGTGCCAACAAAGACAAAATCTAAGGCTTTAGCAATAACGCTGACCGAAAATCCTCCTTTCCTAATGGTGTTGCAGGATGCAGAGGACGCACTATGGGGCATTGCCGTAGATGAGCCACCTGATTTGATGGATATTCCTCACTATGCGCTCAAGCCAGTGCCCTCAGAAAAAAGACTGACTCGGGCGCTGCGTTGGGTTTCTCATGTGGTGACTTATGACTTAAGGGGCGATCGCTACACCCTTCTTCTCCTCGATCTATCAGCCCTTTTAGCCCAAGAGCCTATCAAAGCCGTCGATCCAGGCGACGACAATTTTCTAGGCATACAGCCTCCAGTAGAATTAGACAGTCTAGAAATAGAAAGCCCGTCAGTTAGAAAAGAAGAAATGTACGCCTAGCATTCCTCTTGTAGATTCCGCAATTCTTGAGCGTAAAAAGCGAGCTATTCCATTTGACTTAGAGCAGCTCGCTTTTTGCGCTGAGTCTACGTATTGGCCTAACTCTAAAACTGACTTAAAAATCTCAGGTCACTGCTATAGAGCCGTCTGATATCATCGATTTTACTTTGCACCATCGCCAAACGCTCTACCCCTAGACCAGCAGCAAAGCCCGAATACACTTCAGGATCACAGCCGACGGCCTTAAGCACATTGGGATCGATCATGCCGCAGCCCATGACTTCTAGCCATTGCCCCTGCCAGCGCACGTCTACTTCCGCAGAGGGCTCGGTAAAGGGAAAGTAGCTAGGGCGAAAGCGAACTTCAATGTTGCCAAATAGAGCTTCTAAAAAAAGCTGAACGGTGCCGCGCAGGTCAGTAAAGGTGATGTTTTTATCGACCGCAAAGAATTCAATTTGATGAAATACGGCTGCGTGAGTAGCATCTACAGTGTCGCGACGGTAGCACCGACCGGAAGCAAGTACGCGCATCGGCGGATTATGCTTTTCCATGTAGCGCACCTGGGTATTTGAGGTGTGAGTGCGCATGAGCTGGCCGCCAGGGAGGTACAGCGTGTCTTGCATGTCGCGGGCAGGATGGTCAGGGAGGAAATTTAGCGCTTCAAAGTTGTAGTAGTCGCTTTCAATCTCCTGGCTTTGAGCAACGGTGTAGCCAAGGCCCACAAAGATATCTGTGATCTGATCGATGATGCTGTTAATTGGGTGGATGCGGCCCTGCGGTTTATAGGCACCGGGCATGGTGACATCCAATGTCTCTGCTGCAAGCTGCGCTTCAATTTGTGCCGTTTGTAAATCTGTTTTGCGCTGTTCTATATGCAATTGCAGGGCTGTTTTGGCTTGGTTGGCGAGTGCTCCAATTTTAGGTCGCTCCTCGGCTGAGAGCTTACCCATGCCGCCTAGAACTTTGGAAAGATTGCCTTTTTTCCCTAAGTACTTGACTCTTACTTTTTCCAAATCATCTAAGCTATTGGCCGCGCTGATGTCTTCAGTCGCTTGGGTTTGAACAGCACTGAGCTGAGTTTCGATCTGAGAGGACGAATCAGAGGATGACATGGTTTAAGGGTGTCTTCTGTGGGCTTAAGTTGTTTGCTTGGGAGATTCGCAAATTAGTCCATGGTAACCTGCCAGGGAGGTCTCAAAACCTAGTGCCTGATTTTAATGTGAGCGCTTTTTTACCACGCTAAATTTTTAACTTTATGAACGTCTTGGTAAGTAATGATGATGGCGTTTTTGCGCTGGGTATTCGGACGCTAGCAAATGCACTAGCCGCAGGAGGGCATCAGGTGACGGTGGTTTGTCCTGATCGCGAACGCTCGGCTACAGGCCATGGGCTGACGCTGCATAGACCGCTACGGGTCGATCAGGTAGACAATGTGTTTGATGAGGGTGTGAGGGCCTGGGCCTGTTCGGGTACGCCGTCTGACTGTGTGAAGCTGGCGCTGGATGCGATATTGCCTGAAGCACCAGATTTTGTGCTGTCAGGAATTAATCATGGGGCTAATTTGGGGACAGATGTGCTGTATTCGGGTACGGTATCGGCGGCGATGGAAGGCGTGTTGGAGGGGATTCCTGCGATCGCTATCAGTCTTACCAGCTTTTCAGCCAAAAACTTTCATCCCGCCGCTCAATTTGCCGTTCAGCTTATCTCTCAGCTACGGCGGAAGCCATTGAATTTACCCATACTGCTCAACGTGAACGTGCCACCTGTTGCCCAAGCTGACATCAAAGGAACGGTCATCGCGAGGCAAGGCATTCGCCGATATTTCGATCAGTTTGAAAAGCGCGTCGACCCTCGGGGCAGAACCTATTACTGGTTGGCCGGAGAAGTGATGGAAGAAGGGGAGGCGGAGCTGTCTGTTTCACACTTAAACGGAGGTGAGTCGGCAGCAATAGATCAGGAAATTGCTGCGATCAATACAAAATTTACAACGGATGTTAAAGCAATTAAGGACAACTACATCACAATAACGCCGCTTCAATACAACCTCACTGCGTATACGGCACTAGATTTTATAGATAGATGGATGGCGGTGTCGACTGAGAGAGCCATAGAGCTTAAATGAGAAGAGCTTAAATGAGAAATCAAAGAACGATAGGCAGTATGAAGTAAATGTGAAGCCAATTTTAACGAAGGTTGGGAAAATCACACAGCGCGAGCGTATTAAGCCAGCAAACTAAATTGATGACCATCGAAAGCTCTTAACGGGGCTTGGGCATTATGCATGAAGGTATTCTGATTTTTTAATGCCAAGGTCGATACATCCTTTCGCCTGATGAACGGTGCGACTAGCTGTAAAAATAGACAGTAATTCCTCTAAATCACTTCATGTAAGGCTCATGTCAGATCAGAACGGTCAGTTTTCGATATGCTTTTGGGGCGTCCGGGGAAGTGTGGCTTGCCCAGGCTCAAAAACCGTCCGATATGGCGGCAACACGGCCTGTATCGAGATGAATGTTGGCGGAGAACGGCTTATCTTCGACGGAGGAACGGGTTTGCGCAATCTAGGACAGCAAATGCTGCCTGAGATGCCGATTTGCGCCAATATGTTCTTCACTCATTCTCATTGGGATCATATCCAAGGGTTTCCCTTTTTTGTACCGGCTTTTGTGCCGGGTAATCGGTTTAAGATTCATGGGGCGATCGCACCTAACGGCTCCACCATCGAACAGCGGCTAAATGACCAAATGCTGCATCCCAATTTTCCAGTGCCGCTACAAATCATGGGCGCAACGCTGGAGTTCTGCGACATTGATGTTGGTGAGGTGGTCAAAATCGGAGAGGTGGAGATTAGCAACGCTCTACTTAACCATCCCGGTGAGGCAGTTGGCTATCGTGTGAGCTATCGAGGGTATTCAGCCGCTTACGTCAGCGATACGGAACATTTTCCAGAGCGGCTAGATGAAAATGTACTTAGGCTCGCTCAAGATGCAGACGTGATGATTTACGACTGTACGTATACAGACGCTGAGTATCACGATAAGAGATCTAGCAAAGTGGGTTGGGGCCATTCTACCTGGCAAGAAGCCGTAAAGTTAGCGAAAGCCGCAAACGTAAAGCAGCTCGTGATTTTTCATCACGATCCGACTCACACTGACGACTTTATGGATGATATTGTTCGCCAAACCTCGATTGCATTACCAAGTAGCATCGTCGCCAGAGAAGGTATGGTACTTGAACTCATTAAGAAAGAGGCGGCAGTTGTGTCTGTCTAGGATAAAAAAAGAATTCTGTAAAGCGCTGCGCAAGCTTTGTGTCAAAATGTAAAGTGTGTGGATTACTTCTTCTCTTAAGGCGGCAAAGACCCCTGTAAATATAGCGCTGGGAAACTTTGACGGCGTGCATCTGGGCCATCAGCGCGTGATGGCTCAGATTTTGGGTGTGAATACAGTAGATGATCAAAACGGGCACCCAGAAACGACACCCGATCAAATTAGCGCTTTGTCTGTTGATTCATTTCACAATGGCACGACTACGCTGGGTCATAGTCACTGGCAAGATCACTCATCTGCTGATCAATTTGAAGGTCTTGCGCTTCCGACTGGTTTAGATACCGAGTTAGAGCAAGCAGAATATACGACTGTAGTAACCTTTTCACCCCATCCCCAAGAGTATTTTTCAGGTGTGTCGAAGCAGCTCCTGACGCCTGTTGCAGAGAAGGTCTGGCAGCTATCTCAGCTAGGTATTAGTCAGCTTGTAATGCTGCCATTTAATCAGGAGATGGCCGAGCTGAGTCCTGAAGAATTTGTTGAGAAAATTCTGGTTAAAGGGTTAAAGGCGAAACGGATTAGTGTAGGCAGCGATTTTCGGTTTGGGAAAGGACGTAGTGGTAATGCGGATGGGCTAGCGGCGATCGCACAAAGCTATGGTGTCCCAGTTATGCAGGTGCCGCTGAAATATGAGGGGGGCGATCGCATCAGCAGCTCCAGCATCCGGACTGCCCTCCAATCAGGAAACCCTAAAAGAGCCGCACAGCTTTTAGGTCGACCCTACACGCTCACAGGCCGAGTCATAAAGGGCAAACAGCTAGGTCGCACCATTGGCTTTCCTACCGCAAACCTACAGCTTCCTCCCAAAAAGTACTTACCCTGTACGGGCGTTTACAGCGTTCGCGTGTATGGCGCAAGCACAAAACCTTTGCATGGTGTGATGAATATTGGCACTCGTCCCACCGTGGCCGGGCAAACCCTGAGTATAGAAGTTCACGTTTTAGACTGGTCAGGCGACTTGTATGGGCAGCTTGTAACCGTTGCGCTAGGAGAGTTTGTTCGACCTGAGCAAAAATTTGAGTCTTTAGATCAGCTAAAGTCGCAGATTGTTGCAGATTGTAGGGTCGCGATCGCAACTCTACAATAAATCCCCAAATCGTTCATTATCTAAAGCCGAACAGATTTACAGCCGTATCGAGTTTTTCACCTGCTCTTAACCTGACCTGCGTATCGTCTCAAATTGTAGACCATACGATAGTCAGGAAATATTTACCCATCATGAGCTTAAAGCGTCGGAATTTTCTACTGTTTTTAGGAACGGCCACTGGCACGTCTGTGCTGCCTTCTTTCGGCATTGCACCGAAAGTGCAAACCTCCGTAGGCAGTTTGGTTTCAAGCAATTCAAGTCATCTAACGCCTATTAAAACATCAGCGGTAGGGTCTACGCCTTTTCAACCGCTAAAGGGCCCAATGCCCTACAGCGCTGTTAATATCAGTAGCGATCGCCAGCCTACAGAGTACGCCCAGTACGCACTTCAAGATGACATTGTGCTCCCTGAGGGTTTTACCTACGATGTGATTGCCTCATGGGGCGATCCGGTTGGCAACTCGCGATTCGGCTATAACAATGACTATCTTTCGTTTATTCCGACCAGCGAAAACGAAGGCTATTTGACTATCAATTTTGAATACATTAGTTCTAGCACTTGGGCACAAACTTACGAACAAGTAACAGGCAAATCGCTGCCTTTCGATGCAGTCGCTAAGGCTTTACAGAAATTGGACGGTGAGCAAATAGATGCTTTTAAGTTGTCAGATAGCAATCCGCTGAAAGCTCAAATTAAGGAACTTTCCAAGGAGCTGTTAACGGATCAGGGGCTAGGCGTAATTTCAGTGCGTCGGGACGAAAGTGGTCAATGGGCACGGGTTATTCGCCAGAGCGATCGCCGCGTTTCTGGAATCTCTGGCTTAGAAGACGACAACTATCTCAAATCCACCGGGCCCGCTACAGCCATCTTTAACAAAACTAATGTAATAGGCTACACGGATGGGCTAGGCGATAAGATCATTGGTACTTTCGGCAACTGTGCAGGCGGGACGACGCCCTGGGGTACTGTGCTCAGCGCCGAGGAAAATATTCAAAATCAAGTGCCTGAAGCGGTCAACGCTGACGGCTCATCGTTTGATCCCCAAGCGCAATCTTTTAACAGCGGCTTGGATGGGCAGGGCAACGTGTTTGGCTTAGCGGGCAACAAGTACGGTTGGATTGTAGAAATTGACCCGAGCAATCCCAATGACTATGGCACTAAGCATACTTGGATGGGTCGCTACCGGCACGAGGCGGTCGGAGTTCGCGCTGAAGCTGGGAAAAAGCTGGCGTTTTATTCGGGGTGCGATCGCCGAGGCGGACATGTCTACAAATTCATCAGCACTGGCATCGTTCAAAACCCTACCGACAAAGCCAATTCCCAGCTACTCGCAGACGGTATGCTTTACGCCGCCAAAATCAACGCAGACGGAACCGGTACCTGGATACCGCTCACACTTGATACCCCTATAGATCCCCTTCTTCCAAGCAGTGTTTTAGGCGGTATGGTACCTTTCCCCAACAGACCTGAAGGCGGTTTTGTTGAAATAGAAAATGACGCTGAGGCTAGCCAGCTTAAGGAAACATTTTCTACACTAAGTGATCTTTACGAAGGTTCCAATCTTGAAAAGCAGGGTGCCATTCTCATTGACGCTCACTACGCAGCCAACGCAGCCGGTGCGACCGCAACTGCTCGCCCAGAAGATACAGATGTCAACAAAGAAGGCACGCTGTTTATTGCTTTTACCTCTGGCGCACCAGGCAGCGACGGTGGGCCAGATAAGACCATTTTCGTTGGCCCTAATGGTGAAGAAGACTACGAAGCCGGCTGGATCATGAAAATTGTAGAAGCAGGTAACGATCCATCTGCGATCGCCTTTAGCTGGGAAATGTTTGCCACTGGCGGAGAGCCCATAGACGGTGGCCTCGGCTTTGCAAACCCAGACAACCTAGAGTTCGATAAACAGGGCAACCTATGGGTCGTCACAGATATGTCCACAAGTACCCACAACCAGTCTGTGCCTGCCCAAAGGAAGGACAAGGATGGTAACCCTATAAGTGGAAAAAGTTTATTAGGTTTGTATGGCAACAACTCGTTGTGGCAAATTTCAACTAACGGAGATAGCGCAGGTGAAGCCAAAATGTTTGCTTATGGCCCTATGGAATGCGAGCTAACTGGCCCCTTTTTTACCGCCGACGGCAGCGCTTTATTCTTAGCAGCTCAGCACCCAGGAGAACGTAACGGTGTTCGTAAGGAAATGAAAACAGAGATGAGAACGTTTGAGCTAAGAACAACCGACGGCACATCTTTTGTGCAGCAGCGCGAAATTCCTTTAGGCTCTAACTGGCCTGAAAAGACAGCGGACGCGCCACCGAAACCTTCCGTTGTCGTTGTTCGACCTACAAAAGTGGGCACAAGTATCGTGTAGACTCACAGTCATAGTGTCTGCACGCGGCGATTAAATAAGAATGTCCCTTTCTCAAACCCTTTGGCAGGAAAACCAAGACCTGGCAACAGCTTCTTTGAACAGCTCGTTTGTTCAGGGACTGAGTGACGGTTCACTGCCAAGGGAAAAATTTGCCTACTACGTTGGTCAAGACGCATTCTTTTTAGAAGCCTTTGCTCGTGCCTACAGTGTTGCAGCGGCTAAAGCACCAAGCCGAGAGAGTTTTCACGCATTTCATACGCTGGCTGGCGGAGTGCTGCAAGAGCTAGATCTTCATCAAAGCTACGCTAGATCTTGGGATGTAGATATTAAGGCTGTAGACCCAGGTACGACGACTCGTCAGTACACTGATTTTTTATTGGCAACTGCGTGGAGTCAACCTATCGGCATCACGGCTGTAGCAATGTCACCATGCATGAGGCTGTATGCTTACTTGGGTCAAATGCTAGCTCAAGGCGGCATTCCTTCTCACGCATACAAAAACTGGATTGAAGCATACAGCAGCGATGAGTTTGAGCCTCTAGCCGTTCAGCTAGAGACCATTGTCAATGAACACTCTCAAGATACGAAAATAGTGCACTCAACATATCGGTATGCCATGACCTGTGAAAGAGATTTCTTTCAAGCGGCTTGGGAGCTGTAGGTAAAGACAGAGCTTAAGCTGCTTTATCAAAAGCTATTCTTCAACATACATTTCAGGTTCAACAGCGAAGTTGTTCATCCGGCCAGAGTCATCTACAACAAAACCGCTTGTTGTCTTTAGATCGCTGCCTTCTTCGCTTTCTTTAGCAGCGGCAATATCTGCTTTGTCTTCTTCTGGATGTCCACCGGGCATAGATTTTGTTCCAGGCGGCTGAATAGCCTCCCCCACAGGTTGAGCTAACTGAACAGCCTGCTGGTTTCCAGCGGCACCTTTACCGGGCTCTGCGCCTTTTTTAATATTTTCTTCGTTTTGGTTGGCTGCCATTGCAACGGGCTCCATTTGCTACTATTTACCATCAACTAGCCTAAAAGAGCTGGGCCTCAGGCCGCGTCCTACGTTGGTTCAGCATATGCGCTGCCAATAGGATGAAATCTGTAAGCTGTCACGCATTTAATTATTACCTAAGAGGTGAGTCAGCTATCTCTAGGGGCAGATGTTGTTTTACGGCTGCGAACAGCGAGTGTTAATTGGGAAGCGCAAAGTCATAGTTTTCTTTAACTGTCCATAGCTTGCCATTGTGAACCAGTAGTGTGAGCTGCTTAACTGTGAAGTCAAAATGAATTTCCTGGTGTTGGAAGACTAACCAAGCTTGACGAAACATGCTGGGTTTGAGGTCTCGATAAGCGACGGTGAGGTGGGGCACAAAGGTGCGGTTGCGATCGCGCCTACTCACTAATCCAATTTGCTCTTCCAAATGATCCAGCAGCTTAGGCTGGAGGTTGATGAGGCGATCGCTTTTTACGACATCAATATAAATGACGTGTGGCGAAAATGCATTAAATCCATCTAGCGTCATCGGTACAGGTGCTTGCGTCTCTGCAAACTGACGGAGCGTCTCGCTTAGTTTAGGCGCTTCCTTAATCGGCCAGTCAAAAGGCGCTAATATCGTGACGTGCGGCGGCGAGAAAAAGGCAGCCTTACTAGCATAGCGATCGCGCATCACCCCTTTAACTTCATTCGCTTTTGCTCGTACGGGTTCAGGGGGCAAAAGCGCAATAAGAAATCGCTTCCGCACAGGCGATGTTGAAAACGGAGCGTCCGATTTTTCGTTAAGTTCCACAGATTTTTCAATACCCATAGAATAGTCTTGAAGATAGGAAAGGCCTAAATCACTGGCAAAAACAGGCGTACTAGAGGATAGGCAATGGCGTGGTTTGTAAAAATTGAGCGCGGCATCGTTGATAAACCGAGGTTTGATCAGTTTGTGCAGGCTCATGTTGCCTACGTTAACAGCTTGATTTCAAATGGGCATCAAGCTCGCAGCGGATATTGGGCAGAGCGCGGCGGTGGAATGCTTATTTTTACTGCCAATTCTATGGCCGCAGCCAAAGATATTATCGAAGCCGACCCTTTAATTGCTAATAACTGCGTTCACTACGAGCTACATGAATGGTGCTTAGTTGCCGAACCCGATTAGCCAGACCCACCATGTCAAAAGCTACGGCAACCCTCTAGACTAAATAATCTTCCGCTTATCCTACAACGTTCATTTAAGAACTGATTTCATCATGGCCAAATCGGGCAAAGATAGCGGCGGCGGTGTTAAAATTGCCGCGAATAACCGTCAAGCTCGCTTTCAGTACGAAATTTTAGATACCTACGAAGCAGGTGTCGCGTTGCTAGGCACTGAGGTGAAATCTATCCGCGAAGGCAATGTGAACTTGCAGGATGGATTTGCCAACGTCAAACGAGGTGAAGTATGGCTACATAACGTGCATATTTCGCCGCATAAAATGACCAACCTGGCTTATAACCACGAGCCTCGTCGCGTGCGTAAGCTGCTGCTACACAGGCAAGAAATTCGTAAGCTGATTGGTCAAACCGAGCAGAAAGGCCTAACGCTTGTGCCGCTCAAAATGTATTTTAAGGACGGTAGAGTGAAGGTCGTGATTGCCTTGGGCAGAGGTAAAAAGCTGCATGACAAACGCGAGAGCCTGAAAAAGAAACAGGATAAGCGTGAGATGGATAGAGCTGTCAAAAGTAGAGGTCAAGAATAACGCTCAAACGAGCCTTCACACCTCGCAGGTCGCTCTGTCTATCGTTGCAACCACCTGTTCGTAAATACTGTCGGCTTCCTGAGGCGTATTGCCGATACAGGTGAGGCCAAGCTTGCCATGCTCACTCAAGCAACCCATCAGGTGAAAGACTACACCCACGCCATCAATTGAGCTGAAGTGCAGTTGCTCGCCCATAATAATGTCCATCAGATCGTTGGGCAACAGACCTTTGTAAGCCTGATTTTGCAGGTTGTCAGACGCCTTGTAGTATTTTGCTTGGCCGTTTTTGGTGTAGAATTTACCGTCCTTCAGGTTGTAAGTTCCGTTCGTTAATAGCTTTAGTGCCATGAAGGGATGCGTCGTACCGCCTTTTCTCAGGTTAATCTCGATGGCGTTGAGTTCCCAGGGGTCTTCTTCATTCTCAGGATTATGCACGGCAATAAAATCAACGCTGTAGCGCTCTAAGGCACCTTTTTTAGCCAGGTTTTCACCGACCTTGCGGCCCATTTCTTGCAGTGCCATCCGGTAGGCGTCAACCGCTGGAAACGTGCAGCCCAAAAAAATCTGACCATCAGGGCCGCCGAGCACTTGATCGTGAGTAGACAGAATTTCGACTTCGCCGTTTGGAGTCACGCGACCCTGGACGCTAGGAGAGTATTTTTCCTCACCTTCTATGAAGGCTTCTGCGATCGCGCCTAATTCCCCAATTTTCTTCTCGAAAGACGTCCAAGTCTCACTCCCGCACTGAAACCGCAGCTCGAAAAAAGCCTTCTCAATTGCCGCTACTCGTTCATCGTGACTTGCTTGCCCAGGGGCTACGTCAGCAAGCGTTTCTAAATAAAACAGCGCGTTGCCTTCCCCAGAAAATCCCTCATTTAACTTAATCACAATCCGCTGTAACTCAGGCTGTCGCTCCCACAATGCTGCTGTCACCTCAGCTAAATCCGTCGCGTTGTGAGTCAGCTCGCTCCCATCCGGAAAAGGCAGTCCACATTCGAAGAAGATCTGACGACTGCCGCCTTTGGTGCCCCAGTACAGCAGGTCAGGATTAACGGCGAGTAATGGCAACCCTAACTCAAGCGCTAGTTCCCGCTCTAGCTCCGTGGAGTTGTAGCAGATCATATACGCTTCATCAGGCTTGATTTTGGCCTTGATGCGTCGCATGAGCCGGGGACGGGCCAGGATCTTTTCGGAAAGCGGCCGAAGAGAGGAGTCGTAGGTGGCGAATAGATCTAGGCGATCGCGCGCATGAGAACTTGGAATTCCTGGCAACAGCTCCAGGTAATAATCCACAATGCTTGGGTGCAGCGGCTGAGACGTCACATAGATAATTCGCGTCTCTGGATTCCGCAGCCGAATCAACGAAAACAGCAGCCGCTCCTCATAATGATGAACCCCCTTTACCTTCATTAGCTCCGCTTGGTCAAGGCTGAGCGAAGGCACCACCAAAATCTGCCGAGGCTGACGGTCAAAGGTGTCAATCGACTGCCAGCGATTCGGTAATTCCTTCTGCAACCGCAGAAATCTGTCAGCATCAGACTCCAGATCTTGCTTTAATGCTTGACTAGGGCGAAAAGTAGCGTCAGCGATGACCATGGGTGCCTCCCAGTGAGATATTCAAAAGCTTAGTACGTACCGGGTCACTGCCTTTACCTCAAAGGGCCAAACTTTGATAGGCCCATGCGTACATAAAAAAAGCCGGTGAAGCCAACAAAGACGACACCGACTGATACTTAACTTATGAGAGTTACAACAACTATGAAATCTACATTGAGCAGCGTCTAGGGATCCGTTTGTAAGCTCTGCTGAGGCTGCAAGTAAACAATCATTTGTTCTACGCCCCGCTGAATACGACGCGTTACCGTCATTGGGCTTACGCCGATGCGCTCGGCGACTTCCTTCCGAGAGAGCCCCTTGAAAAATACAAACTCAATTGCAGAGCGCGTCTTTTCTTCGAGCTGGTTCATGGCCCGCTGAATCTGCTGGCGATCTTCCTCTAGGCCCTGCAGCATCATGTAGTGAATATCAGGCAACGTGTCGCCTAGCGTAATGCTTGAATCGATTTGATGACAAACCGTGGCATCCAGGCTTAAAGGCATCCGATTTTTGTTCGCTAGCTTAACCTGTCTCCACTCTTGCACCGAGACATTAATGGCTTCAGCCATTTCAATATCAGAGGGCTGACGACCATATTGACGAATAAGTTCAGCCTGCTTCTTTTGACCTTCCTTTTGCAAATCTTGCCAGCGACGGGGAATTTTGACAGTAGTGCCGCGATCGCGCAAAAAGTGGAGCATTTCACCGCGAATATAAGGCACCGCAAAAGAGCTGAACGCACAGCCCTGACCGGGATCAAAACGCTCAATAGACCGAATCAAACCAATGTAGCCAATTTGCTCAAGATCTTCGTAGGGCTCAGCACACTGATGGCTAACTCTGTGAGCAATTTTACGAACCAAACCGGCATTGAGACGAACGAGCTGATTACGAAGCCGAACGGAACGGTCTACTTTGTATTGCATGAGCAGTTCCATTCCGCGAGAACGAAGCTGAGCCGATTTTGAAGAAGCCATTGTTTAGGGCAGCGTTTACTGCGTCGAGGCGGTTTTGCGTGAATTAAGTTCATTTTCGGGAGCGGCTCGTTTGCTCACCATCGTTGAAACACGGTAGTCGCTAACACGCTCGCTGATTATCGTCAGCGGATACACGCACACAGATCGAATTCACACACCACTCATAGAAATATGAATCGCTTACGTAAAGGCCGCTTCAGGCTTCGCTATCAGTAAATATTCAGAGATTGAAATCAACTTCGATAAATTATTTCTTTTGGCTTGCTTGCTTCCCTCAAGTATTAAAAACGCTCATCTTTAGTAATGCGAGATTTTACGGAAACTAGCTTCGTTTTCAAAATTCAGGTATTCACTACTCTGCTGCTTCAAACCAAAAAACCTTGATTCGGCTGTGCAAAACGTACCCAGATAAAACGGTTGAGTTGCGATCGCCAATTCTTAAAATAATATTTACTCAAGCAGCTACTACCTGAAACAAAAGAAAAACCAGTATACGGACGGAAAGCCGTAATCGCTACATCAGGGTAGATTCAGTAAACTTTGAAGTAGCCCATCTATCTGAAAGTAAAAGTCAACTCACTCTTAATTACGCCCTATGAGCAACACCAGTAACTTTCGCAAGGCCATTAGCGATGCTAAAAGCAGCGCCCTCATTGGCCCTAACGTCATTGCCAACGCCTTGCCTTACGTTGGCGGTGGCCTCATTCTCACAGCCTTAGGTACCTTTGGTGGTCTCAACGTGCTGCGCACGCGTCCTGACATTTTCATGCCTACGTTCTTCGTAGCGATTGTGGCAGAACTCGCACTGTTCTTTGTTGCCCGTAGCGTTGCCCTTAAAGGAAACAATGGAGTCGCATTACCGCTGTTAGCTACCTACGGACTGCTATCTGGCTACACGCTGAGTGGGCTGGTATCGGTCGCGTTACAAAGCAGCGGCGTCGGCATTCAAGGGGTCGGCTTTGCAGCATTTGCTTGTGGTGTCACCTTCATTGCAGCTAAGCCCATTGGCTCCAACCTATCTGAAGAAGATGGCTTCGCACTGACCAAAACAGTTCAGCTAGGGATCCTGGCCCTGCTAGTCGTTATCGTTGGCCAGTTCGTACTCGGCTTCTTTGGCATCTACGCTCCCAATTTCCTTGAGATTGCCATTTCTGCGATTGGCGTTCTTTTGTTTGTTGGTGCAGCCGTTGTAGATTTCTTTGTTCTACCTCGCACCTACCGCGACGATCAGGCCATTCCTGCCGCGCTCTCAATGTACCTCACTTACATCAACCTGTTTGTGTTCATCTTGCGTCTGTTGATCGCAATCAACGGTAGAGACTAAGCTACGTAAGTAATTAGTTTTAGAGCAACGAACTCCTAACGAACTTTTTGGGGCCTGAATCTAATTCAGGCCCTTTTCAATTACCTTTAGTGTCTATGTTCGATACCACTAACCTCAAACAAGAAATTGAATCTATCTCTGAACGCCTGGGCAAAGCTCAGGAGTATCTTTGACATCCCTGCCCTCAACGCCAAAATTAATGACTTAGAGCAGATCTCAGCTCAGCCTGACTTCTGGGACGATCAGGAAAATGCACAGAAACAGCTTCAGGAATTAAATGATTACAAATCCAATCTAGAGCAAGTCCAAGGCTGGTCTACAAGCCTGGAAGATGCAAGCGCAATCTTAGAGCTTTTAGATCTAGAGGAAGATGAGGGTTTGCTGACGGAAGCAGAGAAAACCGTTAATAAGCTTAATCGCGAACTTGACCTGTGGGAATTGCAGCAGCTCCTTTCGGGCCCATACGACAAAGAGGGGGCGGTGCTGACGATTAATGCCGGTGCAGGTGGCACGGATGCGCAAGATTGGGCTGAGATGCTTTTGCGCATGTATATGCGCTGGAGTGAGCAAAATGGCTATCGCCTCAGCATGGTTGAAAAGTCTGAAGGTGACGAAGCGGGTCTGAAGTCGGTGACTTTGGAGATAGAAGGGCGCTATGCCTATGGCTACTTAAAAGGAGAAAAAGGAACGCATCGATTAGTGAGAATTTCGCCTTTTAATGCCAATGGCAAACGGCAAACGAGCTTTGCTGGCGTGGAGGTGATGCCTATTTTGGATAATGATGTGGATCTGGATATTCCTGATAAAGACTTGGAGCTGAAAACCTCGCGTTCGGGTGGTGCGGGCGGTCAAAACGTGAACAAAGTGGAGACGGCGGTGCGGATTACGCATTTGCCCACCGGGATTTCGGTACGGTGTACTCAGGAGCGATCGCAGCTCCAAAACAAAGAAAAGGCCATGGCCCTTCTCAAATCCAAGCTATTGGTTATTGCCCAAGAACAGCGGACTCAGGCGATCGCCGACATCCGAGGCGACATGGTAGAAGCCGCTTGGGGCAACCAAATCCGCAACTACGTTTTCCATCCCTATCAAATGGTGAAAGACTTGCGCACAAGCGTTGAAACCACGGCCGTATCTGACGTTATGGACGGTGATTTAGAAGCGTTCACACAGGCCTACCTGCGCCAAGAAAATCAGCTTTTGCAAGAGAGCATGGTATAAAGCCATCTCTCTTCTATTACGATGAACTTAAGGATCTTTTTGAGAAATTATGAGCACCGATAATTTAGTCGCCGCCGAGCTTGAGCAGAAATCTGCGGAGTTAAACGAGCCGCCTCCAAGCTACGTCAAACTAGCAATGCGAAACATGGTCAAAAAAGGCGGCAAATCGCTCTACCATTTCTTCCTGTCTTCTGTGGCCTTACTGACGTTGTTTATCGGGCTTGCTTACCTCACCCGGTAGGCGATGATTCGGCTATGACAGCTTTAGCAACGCGGCCAGCTATTCAGGTGGAGACGTTTGTAGATGGTGATGGAATTAAGCAGGTGCCGGGGGTCGCGATCGCCCACTATCAAACCTGGCTAAACACCTGGCTAAACGACCTATCTCCAACCCTTTCGCCCATCAACGCCTACGAAGTCGGCCTGCGGCTCACCGACGACATCGAAATCCAGCAGCTCAACACCGACTATCGCCAACAAGAGAAACCTACCGATGTTCTATCTTTTGCATCGTTAGAAACCGATCTTCCCGGTGCCGACGCTTTATACGCTGAGCAGCCTCTATACTTAGGCGACATTATTATCTCTGTTGAAACAGCCGCTCGTCAGGCACCTACAAGTCATCATTCCTTAACTCAGGAAATGGCATGGCTTACGGCCCACGGACTCCTTCACCTGCTAGGGTGGGATCATCCGGACGAGCCGAGTCTGGTACGAATGCTAGATCAGCAGGCTCAGCTACTCAGACTGATCGATCTTTAGCAAGTCAAGTAGGTAACGTTACGTCAGATTGAGAACTGGGCAACGTTTAGAGTTAAGCGCACGTCTTTAGACATCTATACACAGCGCAGCCGAGCAGCCTATGTTTTCTCCTGATAGTCAGGTTTCAAGCGATAGCAAAATGACCCGTGATAGTAGGCTGGCCAATCAAGATAGTGGAAAAAGCGAAGTCAAAATAGGACAGAAAACGGTTGATGCGATCGCACCTGTTATTGAGCGATCGCAATCTTGGAAAGTCGCTCCCAACCTCTTTATCAGCTTCAAATACGCCTGGGCTGGAATTGCCTATGCCTTCACCACCCAACGTAACTTTCGAGTTCACACAGGCGTCGGCGTCATCGCCCTCATTCTCTGCTGGGCGCTCAACGTCAGCAACACTGAAATCGCTATCATTTGCCTCACCGTCGGCGCAGTACTGGTGATGGAAATCCTCAACACCGCCCTGGAATCTCTCGTCGATCTCACCGTTGGCCAGACCTACCACGAACTTGCCAAAGTCGCCAAAGATTGCGCCGCCGGAGCCGTCCTGATGGCTGCTATCGTAGCCCTTCTCATCGCCGCTCTCATTTTCATACCACCCCTCTGGGATAATCTACAAGCCCATCTTATATAAGCCCCAGTCATGATTCTGGTAATTGATAACTACGACAGCTTTACCTATAACTTAGTGCAATATTTAGGTGAGCTAGGCCAAACTATCAGCGTCGCTAAAGACATCGAAGTCTTCCGAAACGATCAAATTACCCTCGAAGAAATCAAAGCAAAAGCTCCCGATGGCATTGTCATTTCACCAGGCCCAGGCACGCCAAATGATGCAGGCATCTCCTTAGCTATCATTGAAAAGCTAGGCCCACACACCCCTATACTCGGTGTTTGTCTCGGCCACCAAAGCATCGGCCAAGTATACGGCGGCAAAGTCGTCTCCGCTTCAGAACTCATGCACGGCAAAACCTCACCCGTACGTCACCACAACACGGGCGTCTTCACAGGCCTCGCCGAACCCTTTACAGCCACTCGCTATCACAGCCTCATTATTGAAAAAGAAAGCTGTCCCGACGTTCTAGAAGTCACGGCGTGGATAGATGACGGTACCATCATGGGCGTTCGCCACCGCGACTATCCTCACATTCAAGGCGTGCAGTTTCACCCTGAAAGCGTCCTTACTGAATCAGGAAAAGATCTTCTCAAGAATTTTCTAGAAGGTCTCAAATAAATTTGCGAAAGTCTTCAATTCATAGCTGTCCACTCCCATAAACTGTCCTACGTTGGCTGTGCTGAACGTCACACCGCACGGCAAAATATAGGATAAGCCCTATGGAAAAGACAGTAAGGACATCATGAAACGGCGAAAACTGCTTCAATATGCAAGCGCAACTTTTGTAGGCACATTAGGATTAGGACTTGCTTCCCAATATCAGTCCTACCAAGCTCAGAGTGGTCAGCTCACCATTACAGCATTAGGTCACACGTCCTTTTTATTTACAGGCGGCGGCCAAAGCATTTTAGTTAATCCCTTTAAGGCCAGTGGCTGTACAGCGGGCTATGCAGAACCCAGCGTCAGCGCTAATCTTGTGCTTCTCAGTAGCCGCCTATTTGACGAAGGCTATCTCACAAGCCAGTACGCCAACACTCAGGTTATTGATGAGCCCGGTGACTTCGCCGTCAATGGCCTAACCGTTCAGGGTATCAGTATGCCTCACGACCGGTTAAACGGGCGGCGCTTTGGCTCCAACGTGGCGTGGATTTGGAATCAAGCAGGTGTCAAAGTTGTGCATTTGGGCGGAGCGGCTGCACCTATTTCTATTGAAAATAAAATTTTGATTGGTCGACCTGACGTATTGCTAGTTCCAGTTGGCGGTGGCCCCAAAGCCTACACGCCAGAAGAAGCCTCAGAAGCTATCAAGTCACTTAATCCAAAGCTCGTCATTCCGACTCACTATCTCACTCAAGCCGCCAGCACAGATAGCTGTGATCTTGCAGGCGTTAATGACTTTACAGCGCTGATGTCTGGAACGCCTGTTACCCGAAGCGGCAGCACGCTAAACATCACCCCTGATAGCCTGCCGAGCAGCGGGATGCGCATTGAAGTTTTAAGCTATGCTTTTTAGACCTTCTTAAAAAGTAGTCACAAGCAAGAAGATTAAACAACCTATGCATAGCGAGTATCGTCAACGTCGGCAGGCTGTGCTGGAGACTATTGGCCAAGGCACTGCAATTTTCTGCAGTGCACCCACTGCCGTCATGCACAATGACGTAGACTACCTGTACCGCCAGGATAGTGATTTTTTCTATCTCACTGGATTCAATGAACCTGGTGCAGTTGCAGTGCTCTCTCCATCGCATGACGAGCACAAGTTTGTGCTGTTCGTGCGGCCAAAAGATCCTGAAAAGGAAACGTGGAGCGGCTATCGGACGGGCGTAGATGCGGCAAAGGAACGCTACGGTGCTGATGAAGCGTATTCCATTAGTGAGCTGGGCGAGAAGCTAACGCAGTATGTAGAGAAATCTGATCGCCTGTACTATCACTTTGGTCATGACAGTAGCTTTAGTAGCCGGATCGTTCGGCTATGGCAAATGTTGCTAAGTAAGATGACAAAGAAAGGCGTCGGCCCATCTGCAATTGAGGATTCTAAGCTGTTGATGCAGCAGTTTCGGCGGGTGAAAAGTCCGTTTGAATTGGAAAAGATTCGGAAGGCGATCGCTATTAGTGCAGAAGCCCATAACGTCGCTCGCGAAATGGTACGTCCCGGCATTTACGAATACGAAATCCAAGCTGCTATTGAAAACGTCTTTCGCCGAAAAGGGGCGATGGGGCCAGCCTATCCATCTATTGTGGCCACTGGCGAAAATGCATGCATTTTGCACTACGTAGAAAATAATCAGCAGCTCAAAGAAGGCGACTTTCTGCTGATTGACGCAGGCTGTGCTTACGAGTACTACAACGCTGATATTACGCGCACGCTTCCTGTCGGCACTAGTCAATCAGAAGAACAGCGTCTGCTCTACAATTTGACCCTCAAAGCTCAGTTTGCTGCCATCGAAAAAGTCCAGCCCGGGCAGCCCTTCAATGCCTTTCACGATGCGGCCACTCGCACTATTACAGAAGGGCTCATCGAACTCGGACTGCTCATAGGCGATGTAGACACACTCATTGAGGAAAAGAAGCACAAAGCTTTTTTCATGCACGGCACCGGTCACTTTCTAGGTCTTGACGTCCACGACTGCGGCATTCTGCGAAATCCTGATAAAACCTGGAAGCCTTTCGCACCCGGCAACATCGTTACGGTAGAACCTGGCATCTATATCCCACCCAATTACAAGCCCGCTGAAGATCAGCCTAATGTCCACGCTCGCTGGCGAGGCATTGGCATCCGTATAGAAGACGACGTTTTAGTCACTGAGAACGGTCATGAAGTCCTCACCTCAGCCGTGCCTAAAACGTTAGATCTTCCGGCCAAAACGCTAGCGGTTCACTAAATTCAATTCAATGCCTGGGAGTCACAAAAGCTCATGAACGCAGCTTCAGTGCAAACATTCGTTACTCCCAAGATAATTATAGGAAGTCTCAGTGATGCTACGACTGAAAAGTTTGAAGATCACGATAATTTTGCTGATAGCGACTGCTCGATTCTGAACAAAACAGTAGGATGCAAGCAGCTATCGGTGAAAATTGACTTCATTACTCTAAGAAGGCGCATAGCATAAACATAACTTGTTGTGCGGCTCAGCAGGCAGGGCAAGCTAATAGGCGAAACATAGGACGCTCATGCACGCCTAAAAAGACAACTGCGGCAACACCCATAGGATTGCATATAGCTGAAAACTAATGTAGCTCCAAATATAAGCATTTACAGCCAGTTTTAGTCAAGCTGCGCAGTCTAATCGCATTTTTAGATCGCATTTCTAGATTTACAAAGTGCTGATAAACCTTCACAGTACTTAAAGGTGTGAAAGGTAAAGACTAATCAGTTTGTTTACTCGGTATTGAGGAACCCAATGGTGAGATTGAATCGTCTACTGCCCGGACTGACTTTAGTGGGGGCTCTATTACTAGCGCTACCCGCAGAAGCAGCTAGGCTACAGTTCTGGCGGTTTGATGCCGAAGAGAACCAGCTAATTTTTACCACAGACGATAGCGTTCAACCGACGGCTCAGCTAATCTCTAGTCCCACTCGCCTGGTTATCGACTTGCCAGGAACAACCGTGATTGATCCCGACACACAGGCTTTTGAGGGTGCTGTCAAAGAGGTTCGCGTCGGTAAGTTAGACGCAGAAACCACACGTTTAGTTGTAGAGTACAGCTCTGGATATACTGTGGATCCTGATCAGGTACAGGTACGCGGTGAAAGCTCACGTCAGTGGACGGTACAGCTACCTAATGCTACAGAAGCCAGTGTGTCTGCTGTCCGCTCAGAAACTAGCTCGCCTGCATCAAAACAAGCAGTAGTATTGTCTAATAGCGTCAGTAATCGTCCAGTGCAAGGCGCTCAAACTCGAATTCAAGGCATTACGGCAACTGCGGATGGCTTTTTTATTCGTACGGCTGGAGAAACTGCTGAGGTAGACGTCTCTCGCTCGGAAGAAGGTGGGCAGCGCTATATTACGATGACGTTCGATAGGGGTGCGATCGCCTTAGGCCTGACCCAGGCTAGATTACCCATTACCCGCTACAGCGTTAATGGTTGGCAGATAAATCAAATATCGACCAATCCCGCTAAAGCTCAAATTAGAATGGCGCTGGGAGCAGAAAGTCCTGACTGGGATATTTCTGCTAGCGAGGACGGCATTGTGGTTTTACCCAAGGAAGTTTCTATTAGCAGTATTCCTGATGCGGGTAACCCAGAAAGTACAGGCGCATCGACAGTTGCCAGCGCGGTTCGACAGCCTGCTGCGACTCGTCAGGCTACGCCTGCTGCCTCTGGAGAACTACCTACTTTACCTAATGGCCGGTTCACAGTTGTGATTGATCCAGGTCATGGTGGCCGTGATCCAGGTGCTGTCGGCATTAATGGACTTCAAGAAAAGCAGGTCGTTAACGATATTGCTCCCAGGGTTGCCGCAATATTGCGTGAGCAGGGTGCCAACGTGGTAATGACACGCGATAGCGACATTGAAGTTGACCTAGCCCCTAGAGTTCAAACGGCTGAACGGGTGAACGCGTCTATATTTGTGAGCATTCACGCCAATGCCATCAGCATGAGCCGTCCTGATGTGAATGGGCTAGAGACTTTTTACGCGTCTGATTCGGGTCGACGCTTGGCGGATACGGTGCACGGTACGGTGCTGAGGGCGATGGGAATGCGCGATCGCCGAGTGAAGGCCGCTCGATTCTACGTCATTCGTCGCACTTCTATGCCCGCTATTTTGATCGAGACTGGCTTTGTTACAGGGGCTGAGGATGCGCCTAACTTAGCAAATCCTGCTTGGAGAGAACGAATGGCTCAGGCGATCGCAGAAGGAATTCTGCTTCACCTTCAGCGCGGTCTGTAATAACTAATCTTTCTATCGGTTCTCCGAGATAGGTTCGCAAGAGAAAATCTTACGAACCTATTTTTTTTCAGGATGCGCGATCGCATCACAGGCAGTACCCAACTTGCCAATGTAGCGAATCATTTGATGCAATCGGCCTAAGTTACGCTGATTGAAGTAAAGCGCTAGCTGTGGAAGTGCTTCAGTTTCATCACCGCGCTCCATATCAAAGGAAGACACTTCTCTAATCAGACCTTTGCTGAGAATGTCAGAAAATTCTGCATTGAGCTGGTCAATACTATCAGAGCACAGCGGAGCCTTTAGCCGAATCACAAGCTGACCACTTACGTAGCGACTAGAGTGATACATTCGATAAAAGCTCTCGATGTATTCCAAAGCATCATCTAAGCTATCGGTCAGGTGGTAAAGGCTCGTATCATCAGCGCTGATCAGCCCTTGGTCGAGCAAACGGTTGCGGACATAATGATCCCAACTTTTCCAATAGTCGCCGCCGGGTCTATCGATCAAAATAAGCGGGATGGGCTCGGACTTGCCTGTTTGGATAAGTGTTAGAGACTCAAAGGCTTCGTCCTGGGTACCAAAGCCTCCAGGGAAAAGGGCGATCGCATCACTTTCTTTTAAAAAGAAAAGCTTTCGCGTAAAAAAGTACTTAAAATTCACTAGCTTAGGATCACCCGACATCACCGGATTAGATCCCTGTTCAAAAGGCAGTCGAATATTTAGCCCAAAGGAATGCGCGCGCCCAGCCCCCTCATTTCCAGCCTGCATAATACCGGGGCCAGCCCCTGTCATTACCATAAAGCCATTCTTGGTAACCCGGCGAGCAAACTCAGCCGCCATCCGATACTCTGACCTATCAACCGGCGTCCGAGCCGAGCCAAAAATTGTGATTTTGCGCGTATGCCGGTAGGGAAAAAAGGCCTTAAACCCTGCCTCCATATCCAGCAAAGAGTGGCTCAAGATTTTCCAGTCTAGACGCTCCGCCTCCTGGTTTACCATTCGGATCAGCGTTTCAAAGATCTCTGCAACCAGCTCTCCATTTTCCATTTTTGGAAGTCGGGCTAACACATCAAGCAAATTAGTCTGTAGCTGACTTTCCGATTGCACTCCAACCGATTGAGCTAATCCACGATTTAAATCTTGAAAACGAGAGTCGTCCATCACACACGTACATAAAGGTCGTTCACTGGTAGAACATCTGTAAGTTAGATATTCAATAGCAAACACATTTTAATCTGACATATTCTATTGCCAAACAGCCTATCTATGGAGAACGCATCAGGTAATGCTACATACCGTAGAGCACAGCAGCTATGCCAAAAAAATATAGACCTGAAAATCTACGAAAAAAGGCTCCAGCGTTTGCTAGAACCTTTTTCAACAACTATCGATATATTTTGCTAGGCTTATTTATTAGTCACTTAGCTCATCTGACTTTTTAACAAGCTATACGAACAGGTTGCCTACCAAAGTAAAACAGTATCTGCTTAGAGATACTTCTCTAGTGTGTTCGCCAGCGTAGTCTTAGGCACAGCGCCTACAACCATATCAACTCGTTGACCCCCTTTGAAGATCATCAAAGTTGGAATACTGCGGATGCCATACTGGCTGGCCACGCTAGGATTTTCGTCGGTGTTCACTTTAACAACCTTGACTTGGCCGTCGTACTGTTCAGAAATTTCGTCTACAACGGGGGCAACCATGCGGCAAGGCCCACACCAAGGAGCCCAAAAGTCTACTAAGACTGGGGCTTCACTTTCTAAAACTTCTTGCTTAAATGTCGAATCAGTTACCTGTGCGGCTGACATTCTTTAAAATCCTTGTCACTCGTATATGTCGATCTTACCATAGCCACAACTCGCGTCCTATCTTATGTCTCTACAGATTTTTTGCGGACACGCCTAGCTAGTAGTACATACTAAATGCCTTCTAGGTATCAAACGCGGTCTACCAAAAGGTATAGGTATGCGATCGCATAAGAATCACTCGTCAAAGCGTCGCAAAGAGGAACCGCCCAAGCAAAAAGCAAAAAGCTTTCGCAAACTTGGGCGGAGTGTGGTGTGAGGAGTGAACGGAAACTTGCGTCTCCGCTTACACCTAATTGTAAGAGACTCTTAGTAATTTGCCACTGTCTTTAGAAGGCATCTAAAACAAGTCTTAAAATTTGTTTTAGAATACAGTGACAGCACACCTAATTTTCTGGCAAAAGCCTTAGCAACGACGCCTTTCGTACAGTGCAAAATAAGGAGCAGGCAAGCGTAGAAATACCAGATCTAACTAACGTTATGATCCTTGTTTTGTCTGACCTACACGCATGACTTAACATGCCTCAAATATTTCTGAGCATGGGTAAGTCATAACCTACGCTCATTATTTACCCATGCCTAAATGCTGAGCTTTTTGATACACCTTACCTTCTGTTAGCAAAGAAGGTGCAATCACCACTTCTACTTGCTGCATTTCTTTGAGGTCTTTGGCTCCCAAAGTTCCCATACTCGTTTTCAACGCACCTAACAAGTTATGAGTGCCATCGTCTAGCTGAGCGGGGCCTCGTAAAATCTGCTTTAACGTACCGGTCTTACCTACTTGAATACGCGTGCCTCTTGGCAGCACCGGACTAGGCGTTGCCATACCCCAATGAAACCCACGACCGGGGGCTTCTTCAGCTCTTGCAAAGGGAGACCCAATCATCACGCCGTCTGCACCTGAGGCAATACATTTACAGATGTCACCACCTGTCACCAAACCGCCGTCAGCAATGACTGGAATGTAGTTTCCGGTCTCACGCTGGTAGTCGTCTCTGGCAGCGGCACAGTCGGCAACGGCTGTTGCCTGAGGAACGCCTACACCCAATACGCCGCGAGAAGTACAAGCTGCGCCGGGGCCTATTCCGACCAATACACCAGCAGCCCCTGCTTTCATGAGCTTAAGTGTGACATCGTAGGTGACGCAGTTGCCAAGTAAAACTGGAATCGGCATATCCCGACAGAAATCAGCGAGATCTAATGGCGATATTGATTGTGGTGAAAGGTGATCAGTTGAAACGACCGTTGCTTGAACAAACACCATATCGGCACCTGCATCAGCTACCGTTTTGCCAAATTTAACGGCTCCAGCAGGCGTCAGGCTAACCGCAGCAATACCGTCTTGCGCCTTAATCTCTTTGATTCGCTTTTCAATCAGCTCCGGTAAAACTGGCTTGGAATAGAGTTCTTGCATGAGTGGAACAAATTCCGTTTTACCAACTGAAGCGATGCGATCCAATATTGGATTGGGATCTTCGTAGCGTGTTTGAATTCCCTCTAGATTAAGTACGCCTAATGCACCTAATTTGGAAAGTTCAACGGCCATTTTTACATCAACTACCCCGTCCATTGCACTGGCAATGATAGGAATTTCTCGGGTGATTCCACCGATTTCCCAACTGGCATCGGCTAGCCGTGGATCTAGTGTTCTAGCTCCAGGAACCAGAGCAATTTCGTCAATCCCGTAAGCGCGTCTGGCTGTTTTGCCACGACCAATTTGAATATCCACGTCCGTACTTATTCCCAAGGAAGCATCTAGCTAGCCTAGCAAAGAAAGAAATCTATTGCGTATTGTGTTTTCAATACGGGTATTGGAAAATTTGAACGAATGCTTTAGGTGCTTGTTAAACGGTGCGCCTTACATAGACTGTTGCGGTAATTCATAAAAGATTTGGCCTTCGGATATTGGTTGGCCGCGACCAAACCAGTAAGATGCTTAGGTGCTTTTGAAGTCGCAGGCGATCGCCCCATGGTGAACATCTCATCACTCAAGTTTTTTAAGAACCTTAGAGCCACTAATCGCCAATTTGCCGTCATTGGACTAGGGCGCTTTGGCCGAGCCGTGTGTTTGACCCTGCATGGCATGGGCTACGAGGTTATGGGCATAGATTCTAATGAGTCGCGAGTGGCTCAGGTTTTGACCGATCAGATTGCAGCCCATGCTGTTCAGCTTGATTCTACTCAGCCGTCAGCCTTGCTTGAGGCGGGTATTCCTGATTTTGATACGGTGATTATTGCGATTGGCAACTACGTTCAAGAGAGCATTATTACAACGCTCAATGTCAAAGAAGCGGGGGTAGCGAATGTCGTTGCAAAGGCATCGTCTGCCATTCATGGAAAAATTTTGATACGCGTTGGCGCTGACCACGTGATTTTTCCAGAGCATGAAATGGGCTGTGAACTAGCGCGATCGCTTACTCGCCCCGGTATTTTGGATCGGTTTGAGCTAGATCCTGATCACAGCATCGTAGAAGTAGTGGTGCCACCAGCTTTCAATGGCAAAACCATTATGGAAATAGACTTGCGTAATCGCTACGGTCTGACGCTGATGGCGATTAGTAAAGACGACGTAAAAGAAGACGATAACGATAAATTCATCATCAACCCCAGCCCGATTATGCGACTTAGAGGTGGCAGCTTAATGGTTGTTATTGGTGACAATAAGGGTATCGACAAGCTACCTGTGTAATGCCCAAAGAACGCGCTAGAAAGCTAGAACTATGAAGATAATTGGGCTAATGAGCGGCACCTCTGTTGATGGCATTGATGCGGCGCTGACTGATGTTTCAGGAGAAGGCTATGCTGTTGAGGCCAGGCTAATTAAGGGGATCACGTATCCGTATCCGGCAGATGTGCGATCGCGCATACTTGCCCTTTGCGATAACCAGCCCACTACCTTATCTGAATTGGCCGACTTAGATGATGCGATCGCCTACCACTTCATCCAAGCCATTCGCGCACTAGACATAGATTTAGCCACCGTAGATCTCATCGGCTCTCACGGCCAAACGCTTCATCACAGACCGCCCACACAAAGCCAGTTAGGTCACACTCTACAGCTTGGGCGAGGCGATTCAATCGCAAAAGAAACGAACTGTCCCACCGTCAGCAACTTTCGCGTTGCCGACATTGCCCTAGGCGGGCAGGGAGCCCCGCTCGTTCCTCTCATTGACGCCTGCTTACTCAGCCAGCCCGACTATGATTTAGCCGTTCAAAATGTTGGTGGGATCGGAAACGTTACCTACCTACCTGCTTGGGAGAAATCAAAGACTATCTCAGCAGCGCCGTCAGCAAATATTAGAGGTTGGGATACGGGGCCAGGAAATGCACTCATAGACTGGGCTGTTAGCAAGCTATCTCAAGGATCAAAAAAGTACGACGAGAACGGTAGTTGGGCGGAACAAGGTACACCAAATCAAGCGCTTATCGAAAAGTGGCTTCAGCATCCTTTCTTCAAACAGCCCCCGCCCAAATCCACCGGACGCGAGTTATTTAGTACTAGCTATGCGGAGAAACGCTGGCAGGATGCACAGGAAAAAAATCTCTGCGATGAGGATTTTTTAGCCACGCTTACAGATTTTACGGCGGCCACCATTGAGCTGAGCTATCGACAGTTTCTGCCTCAAATTCCGGCTGAGATTTTAATCGGTGGCGGGGGCAGTCGAAATCAGTACTTGATGAGTCGGCTTCAGCAGCGGTTGCCCACCTCGAAAGTGCTGTCGACTGATGAACGTCAGTTGGACGCAGATTATAAAGAGGCGATCGCCTTCGCCATTCTGGCCTACTGGCGCTGGCACAATGTTCCTAGCAACCTCCCTAGCGTCACAGGCGCAAGTCGCCTCTGCCGCCTCGGCGAAATCTGGATGCCATAAACGCATCGGCTTAATAAATACATCGCACGATAAACCCAACAACTAAACTCCTGATATCCGAGTGGGCATCCTAGGAAAGCTGGTATGTAGGAATATTGCTGTGACCCACAGCTTTTTATTAGAACCGGGAAAATGGACGCTGCAAGGAAGCTGGCTCACTCGCGAAGCGCTACCGACCCCCGTAAAAGGAAAGATTTTGGTGGTTTGGAAGCAAAACAGCTACTTCAGAGTCGTCACCAAACTCTCATTCCCTGAAGACGAACAGGCAGACATCGTGATTCAGTCGCGAGGCCGGATGACCAGTCAGGAGCGTCAATACACCTTTGTGCTACAGCACAGCTTGCTGGGCCAAGTCGAAGGTGAAGGCTGGATTGCGCCGGAATCGATTGTGCAGCGCTACTGGGGACTCAACGATAAACAGCGTCGTTCAGGGTTTGAAACCCTGCGCCAAATTAGCTCAGACCGCTATTACTTATCTGGAGGAGAGATGGCTGGGCATTACCTCACCAACACATTAGAAGCAGAACTTATCCGCCAGTAGCAATGCATGTCAGATCCCAACACTGGTCGTAAAATTTCTAATCGGTACGAGCTGCTAGAACCCATTGGGCAAGGGTCTATGGGTAAAGTTTATCTCGCTGGTGACTCGTTGCTAGGCGGAGTGCCTGTAGCCGTCAAGTTTCTATCGCAGACGCTGTTAAATGAAGACATGCGCACGCGCTTTTTTCGGGAGGCGATGACCTGCGCGCAGCTCGGCCAAAAAAGTATGCATGTCGTTCGGGTCACCGATTACGGCGTAAATGAAGATGATGTTCCATTTTATGTAATGGAATATCTTAAAGGCGACAATATTGGCTACCTTGTGCGAAAAAATCCTCTGCCTGTACCCAGGTTTCTAGGCCTTGTTCGCCAAATTCTCTTGGGGCTTCAAACCGCCCACAACGGCATTCTCGTAAAAGGAGACGTCGTACCCATTATTCATAGGGATATCAAGCCCAGCAATATTCTGGTCACCTCAGATCCCTCAATGGGAGAGCTGGTTAAAATTTTGGATTTTGGCATTGCTAAGCTTTTGCAAGCAGGCAGCGAACAAACGAACACATTCATGGGCACGCTCGCCTACGCATCGCCTGAGCAGATGGAAGGGCGCGAGCTAGATGGCCGCTCAGATATCTATAGCCTAGGCGTCATGATGTATCAGATGCTGTCAGGAACGCTGCCGGTAAAGCCTAAAAATAATTCTTTTGGTAGCTGGTATAAGGTACATCGACTGGCGATGCCCAAGTCGCTTGTTGAGTTTAAGCCTAGCCTCAAGGTTCCCAGAGAGCTGGAGAATGTCGTGATGGCCTGTCTGGCCAAACAAAGAGAGGATCGGCCAGCGACCATCGATAGTGTAATAGCGACACTTGCGCCGTTAGAAAACCGCTTTGGCTCGGGCTTTCAAATATCTCAACGAATTAATACCACGCTTTCCAAGCTGCCTGTCGTAGGACATAGCAAAGAAACAGAAGCGCAACCTTTGTCCAAAACAGAACAGTTATTAGAGAGTCTTTCCGCAGAGGGTGTTTCAGCCAATAGCAAGGCTTTATCATTGAGCGCATCAGATGGAGGTGTTCCTGATAGTCACCCTGGCATCGATAGCTTTTATTTAGAGCAAAGCTGGCCACCAGAAATGCCCATTGCACAAATCGTATTTCCCAAGCTGCTTGTCAAAGACAAATCGGATATTCCTACGCTGTGGGCGATGATGCCTTCAGCCGAAATAGACAAAAGAATTCGCAATACCCGCTACAACAATTTTATGTGCACGATGGCACCTCACCCAATGGTGCTGTGGCTAACTGCTTTTTATAACCAGTTAGAAGGCCCGCGCTGGCTACCATGCTATCTAGATCTTAAATCTGAAGCTTCTCAAAAAATATTGTGGACTCTATCCGAAGCCCGACAGTATCGCATCCTGTTTTTCACAAAAGAGAACCCCAACCAGTGCCGCAACGTTAGACAGCTTAACGTTGCGGCTAGTCAGCAGCAGCTATTTAAGGAATGGGCTATGACCGCAAGAGGGTTTCGATCTGTCGGTGCGCCGCAAGACAGTAAGGCCCTGCTTAAACGTGAGCTAGAAAGCAATCTTAAACCCAAAATTATGATGAACTTTGAGGCGATGCATTCAGACTCTCAGCCTGGATTAGATGTGTCCTTAGGATTTTAGATCTATCTCTTTTTTGGAAAATGGATGATGGGATGCCAGGAGGCTCTTAGAATGGCGTTTGTGAAGCTAGGGACGGTTAGCTTTAGCAATCCACCACTTTTCCCGGAGCAGACGGCAATTGCGCTAATGTCGTTTTCCTCACCCGACTTCATAATTTGCTCAAGCGGATCACCGACACGCACTTCTGTTTTAATGTCAGTACCAAAGCTTTCTAGCTCAGCCTTCACTTTCTCTAGTTCAGCTTGAGCTGCTTTTTCTGGATTACTGTTAGCCAATCGTCCGCCACCATCAACGACCCAGCAAAGCACACAGGTTTCTAACGCACCGCTAGGATCTGCTTGAATGTACGTTTTAATTTCACTCACTAGCTTTTTAGCACTATCGCTACCGTCATAAGGCACTAGAAAATAGTTAAACAAGTGCTGACAGCGCTGAGATAGCTCTGTCTCACGATAGGTAGACACTAGCTGAGGACGCATAATTAAAATTGGCACGTCTACCTGATTTGCAATATCAAGGGTAGTGCTACCAAATAGCTTTTCGTTGAGCGCAGAGCGCGTCGGCATTCCTGAAAAAATAATATCAGGCTTGTACTTTTTAACTGCTCGCACAATATTGTCGCTGGCCCGACCGGAGGTAATTTCTATCTCAACGGTTGTGCCTTCAGGGACTGCCGACTTTGCTGCCGCCAGCACTTGTTTAGCTCTGTTGACCTTGTCTTCATCTACGCAAGGAATTTCACGAGAGATCATCAGTGGCACATTGTGAAAAAACACAATGTGGTTCATGCCACCTTTTGCCAAATCAGGTACAAAATCAGCTAAGCGCTGAAGACTGTCTGAAAAATCTGTACAAATGAGCACACGCTTGAACATAAAAAATCGTACCTAAAGTGAAATAACAGTGGGAATGAAAAGGGCGATCGCCGTAATATTATCTCGTCCGCTCTGCCTTTTCGCCGCATCTATCAGCATGGCAACAGCCTCTCGGCAGGTTTTAGCTGATTGCAGACAGATCACAGTAGCATCGCTAGACAGATCTTCAGTGAAGCCATCGCTGCAAAGAAGGAGGCGATCGCCCGTCGTTCCCATGTTTTCCTGTTCGGGATGCTGACACTGATCGGCCAAGACAAACTCATTAGCTGAAAGAATAGCTTGCTCTATCAGGTTTGAAACGGCCATACTGCTAACCTGACGACTAACTATGTATCGCTCAATCTCAGCGGTTGCTAGCCGACTCGCCTCCTGACCACCCACATGGCCTTCCATCCCATCAGCGGCGATAAACAAATCGCTATTAGGCAATAGATAGTAACTATCCTGATGGGTAGAACGCTGTAGCCCAATATCTCTTAGGCCAGCACAGGTTAACCCTAAAGTTAGATGGCTCATAGTCACAGCGGGCAAGTTATGGCATTCTGTCTGCTTTAGCAATTCGCATTAGCAGACGAATAAGTGAGATGCCTGTGACAGCAGCCAGCGTGCCCATAACAACAGCAGGCCAGATAGAAAGTGCCTCAGCAAATATTGCCAGTAACGTCGCTGATAGCGTAAAGGTGCCAACAAGCAGGGCATAGCTGTTGGCTAATGACAGATCGCTATTGCGGCGGAGAATGCGATCGCTCTCAATAGAACGCACCCGCACCCGAATATCTCCCCTATCCAACCTATCCAACGTATTTTCAATTCGACGCGGCAAGCTCAAAGCCGACGAACCGACCTGTGCCGCCTGCCGACTAATCTCACCTAACAGACCATTAGACTCACCAGGGGCACCGTTTGTCATAAGCTCACTCGCGTAGGGTTTTGCTGCTTCCATAAAATTAAACTCAGGATCGAGCCCTTTGCCCACCCCTTCAAGCGTAGAAAACGCTCGCATCACAAAGGTAAACGTCGCTGGAAACCGGAAAGGCTGATCGTAGGCAACCGCATACAAGTCATCGCTGATAGCCGCCACTGATTGCTCCTCAAACGGCTTGTCCATCAGATTGTCTAAAATATATTGAATAGAGCGCCGTACCGGCCCCATATCATCAATTTCAGCCAGCGCGCCTAGCTCTACTAGCGCAGACATCACCAACCCAGCATCTCGCTGTGCGATGCCCACAAAAGTATCCATTAGGCGAGCCCGAGTTACGGCCTGAACCTGACCCATCATGCCAAAGTCATAAAAAATTAGTGAGCCATCTGCCGGATCTACCGCAATATTACCGGGGTGTGGGTCGGCATGAAAAAACCCATCTGTCAGTAGCTGGCGCAAGTAAGACTCCGCACCCAGCCTTGCTAGGCGCTTACGATCTAATCCAGCGGATTCCAAGGCCTCGTAGTGACTAATTTTAATCCCCGGCATGTACTCCATCGTCAGCACGCGAGGAGAGGTATATCGCCAGTAAATGCGAGGCACGTTGACCCAATCGACCCCGCGAAAGTTGCGGCGAAACTTATCGCCATTACGACCTTCGTTTAAGAAGTCAATCTCCAGCCAGAGTAACCGGCAGCATTCTTCGTAAATGCCTATCCAGTCGCGACCTTTACCCCAATCAGGATGATTCTGGAAGTACTGAGCAATACCTTTGAGAATAGAAAGATCAATTTCAAATAGACGGGACAATCCCGGTCGCTGAATTTTGACGACGACTTCTTCGCCAGAATGCATTTGAGCGCAGTGCACCTGCCCTAAGCTAGCCGCAGCAATCGGCACCTGATCAAAGCTGTCATAGAGTTCCGTGAGCGATCGCCCAAAATCATCCTCAATCGTCGCTTTGACCTGTTCATAGCTAAAAGCAGGTACCCGGTCTTGCAGCTTAGACAGCTCGGTAACATACTCGATTGGGAAAAGATCGGCACGAGTAGAAAATAGCTGACCAATCTTAATAAATGTCGGCCCTAAACTCAAACAGGTTTCTCTGAGCCAGACGGCGATCTCTTCGCGACGCTTTGTTTTCTTTTCAGGCGTAATCGCACCGGCATAGCTCCAAGCCTTATTGTACAGCCACCGTTTAGCTAGCAGCTTTAATACAAAAGACCATATATCAATAAAGCGCTGAGGCCTTGAATAACTTCCTCTGTTCCAGCGATAGTCACCATCGCTATAGGAACTGCCGCTGTAAGTAGGTATGGCCTTATTCGTACCTGGACTAGTAGTATTGCTTGCTACTACCGGAACCGGCGGCGGCGTTTGCATCACTGGGACGCCTACCGGCGCGGGCGGCACACTCTGATGATGTGGCGGCTGTTCAGATAAGTGTTGAGACAGGTGCTGAGAACCGTTACGGTCTTCAGCCAAAGGCTTAGCTTGCCCTTCAGTATGACCGTTCTGATGATTTTCTAGACGTGCGTGCCCATTATCGGGAGGCACTGGGCTTACCAACGGGTCTGCCGGTGAATCGGACAGTGGGGATGATTCACTTTCTCTAGAAACAGCAGACACTCGGGCTTCCTATGTTAAATGTTTTAAAAATGAATGTGTCGAACAAGCTTTAAAGGCAAACGGTCAAAGAATGCTTACAAAGTCTGTGATACGGGACTCGATAGAGAAAATCTTGCGCTAAGCAGATTTTTTGTGCTGCTGAATAGCGGCCCTAGCCTGAGCTATCTCAGCTCTCAAATTATCGATAGTTGCCTGAAGATCTTCTGTGTCGGCTGTAGCACTTGGCGAGGCTGAAGACGCTGTATTAGCGCTGCCTGCAAAGCCATTGCCGCTTGCTTCAGCAGCAACTCGCTCTTGTTTTGCTCGTGCCATAACTTCTTCAGTAAACTGACGCAGCTTCTCACGCTGTTCAGCATCAAACTTGCCAAGCTGGCTAAGACCATCACTTACAACATGTCCAGCTCGCTCGCTTACGGCCGCTGCTAGCGCTCGTCCAACAAAAAAAGCTTGCAGCATTGGGTTACTCATAAAAATTCACGCGCTCACATCCGCAATTATAAACGTCCTGGAAGCAGTTCTGACATATTTTCAACAGGCGGAAAATAAATGCAACTACCTTAGATAGGGCTATTCTAGGACTTTCACAGGACTACTGGCCAACTATTTGCTCAAAGCGGTGTTCAGCATTACCACTGCTCTTGGCCTTGGCCTTCGTAGTATGTCCCATCGTCGTAGAGTGGTTCTTCTACCCCAGGATAGTTATCTCCATAGTATTCGTCTGCGGGGTTAGTGCTACCGTTTTTGGGTAGCTCGTGCTTTGGCCTATCAACACTTTCTTCAGATTGATCTAGCGTGGTTGGGCCGTTCTGAAGTGTTTTGAAAGGATCGACAGTGCGCTCAGCATCACTTGCTCTGTTCGCAAAGGTGTCGAACGTGCTTGGGTCAAAACGGTTTAGGATTTGCTTTCCGTCGATTTGCTCTTCGTCTCTAGATTTAAAAGTTTGGATGCGAGAGGACTCTTGGAGATTATCGTTATTTTTTAGGCTGGTGCCGTCGGGTAGGTAGTGAGCTTCAGCCGTACCCTGGGGAAGTTCAGGTGACCAGTTGGAAAGCGCAGGAAATGTTTGCAGGGGGCTTAAAAAGCGAGCGCCGTCTGAATTGGAGAGGGAAAATCGGATGATTGCACCACTGCAAAGACCGACTAAACCAGCGAGTCCTGCTGTGATCAGAAGCGCTTGAGAAAGCGTGAGGCGATCGCGACTTGACCTGCCAGAGGAATTGGATTGACTAGTATTGGATTTAAGCGGTGATATGGACATACTAAAGTTAGCGCTGATGATAAGCCATTCTTCTGTGTTAAGGAAGAGGGCGTAAAGGACTTAGGTTTGAGACTTGATGCTGTGGATAATGGGTCAGCACGTAGTCTTCGGCGGCTTGAGATGTGGTGAGTTCTAGATCTAGTGTGAGACGATGTACCGCAGCTAAAATATCTTTGAACTGTGGGCCTGGTTTGTAGCCTAGTTTTTTGAGTGTGGCACCGTTGATAAGCGGGGGGCTGTTTGCGAGCTGAACTATATATTGCCAAATCTGAGGGCCGAGTGTGTAAGGATGGCGATCGCCCACCAGTAGCAAATCCGACCGCTCGTATTTTTTGAGCAAGCTATAGATCTCGCTGGGCTTAGTTGCCTGAGGCATTTTTGTTATCAAATCGGCTTCCCATAAATGGAGATGTTTCAGGCGACGTTGGCTTTGGGCAGGAAGATCTAGATCTGTAGCAAGGCGATCGCGCAAAGGTGGCGTTAGCTGAGCAATCAACAGTTCCAGCAACATTAGCCACTTCGGTGGCACATCACCTAGATATTTGACATCAAACTTATTGAGCCATCGACTCATCCGCCGTAGCTGCCGCCAGAGCGCAGGCGTTATTTCAAGCGAGCTATGCAGGCACCTAAGCGCTCCCAATCGAGAAACCTCATTTAAAGAGGCTTCCCATTGATCTGTAGAGAGCATGTACTTCAGCTCTGCACTGAGTCGCGTTTGGAGCGCAGGCGTTTTATCGTGACGAGCCTTCACCTGCTCATAAATGCCGCTGCCAACGGCATAGCGAATAAACTGCTGTGTTTGTTCGTCAAATGAAAAACCAAGCCGCACTGCAAACCGCACCCCTCTAAAAATGCGCGTTGGATCTTCGATAAAGCTATTGGAATGAATGACCCGTACAGACCGCTGCTGCAGATCTAGCCATCCACCCAAAAAATCTAGTAGCTGACCAGGCTCTGTGCCGCCCTCATGCTGGCTGTTGAGGCGAATAGCCATTGCATTGATCGTAAAATCTCGACGGTATAGATCTTGACGAATAGTGCTGGCTTCTACTTCAGGATTAGCAGCCGGATAGGGATAGAACTCAGTTCGAGCTGTCGCAATATCGAGTAAAAGTGGCTCCGTGTTGCCAGTGTTCGTGTTGTCAGTAACAGAGCCACCTTTTGAAGGCCAGGTTAGTGCCGCTGTCTGAAACTGCCCGTGAATCTGGATTTCAACTTGTGGATAACGAGCCTGAACGGCTTCTGCTAAAGCAACGCCTGCCCCTTCACCTGCACTATCTACGACCAAATCAATATCTGTAAGTGAGTGGAATTGTTTATGAGGCTCAGGCAACAGGCTGAGGAGCAAATCACGCACAGCTCCACCCACCAAATAAAGCGCCCAGCCCTTTTTGTCGGCGATATCTACGATTAGCATGAGTGCTGGCCAAACTTCTTCAATTCGGCTTTTAAGCTGCTGGTAGAGCGTTTTCGCTGCTGGAGGATGACTAAGGGCGATGGGATAAGGATTTTGGTTGGATCGGTGGAGCGCTCTGAGCAGATCTGTCCGCGTCACTATGCCAACTAAGCTATCTGCGTTTAATACCGGTAGCCGTCCGATGTCGTACGTCATCATCAGATTTTGGATTTGAGCAATCGGTGTATCTAGCGCTATGCTCTTGACCTGTCTGTTCATACAGCCTGTGACAGGCGTACAGCCTAGGCCATGACGCAGCGCAACATCAATATCGCGTCGAGAAACAATGCCAACTACGCCCCCTTGCTCATCCACCACGCAAAGACCTGTGTGACCGTAACGCAGCAAAATTTCTAAGGTTTCCTTGACTGATGAGGTTGGTAAAACAGTGCGAACAGGAGACGACATGATTGATTTGGCGGTGATAGGAGAAGGTGCTTGCGATCGCACTTTATCTTCAAGTTGTTTCATGTCATTCATTTAAGCTTTTTTGTGAAAGGCCTTTGGCAAGGGCACTGATTTTTGATAGCGTACATATATAGGAACTTCAGCCATCAATTAAGCAAGTTTTGCCTGACAATGACTGGTGAACCGCCCTTAGATTAAATAGTGTTTTGAGAGTACAAAGATCATGTCTGTTATTTTCCAGCTAGCCCTGTTTGTATTAGTGCTTTGGTCTTTTGTCATGATCATAGGCGTTCCCGTTGCCTATGCTTCGCCTAGTAACTGGGAACAGTCTAAGCGCCTCATCTTTCTAGGTTCCATCGTTTGGAGCGTGCTCGTCGTTGTTGTCGGTAGCCTCAACTTCCTAGTGGTATAGGCTAGCGCTCCGTTTTAGATTTCAGACTGATGCTCCGTTCGCTTTTTCCAAATCATTGAATTTTTATGGCAGTTTTTGAAGGCAATTTCACTCAAGCAGGCTCAATGAAGTTTGCCTTCGTAATTGGCAGATTCAATGATTTGGTCACCACAAAGCTTTTAGAAGGCGCACGAGACTGTCTTAAGCGTCACGGTATCAACGTGGATCCTCACGGTACTCAAGTGGATTACTTCTGGGTGCCTGGTAGTTTTGAAGTGCCTACTGTAGCGATGCAAGCAGCCCGTAGCGGTCGTTACAACGCAATTATTTGTCTGGGTGCAGTCATCAGAGGGCAGACGCCTCATTTTGACTATGTAGCTGGAGAAGTGGCGAAAGGGATTGCAGCCGCGAGCTTTCAAACAGGCGTACCGGTGGTGTTTGGTGTTCTTACAACTGACTCAATGCAGCAGGCACTTGAGCGAGCAGGCATAAAGAGCAACCTAGGATGGAACTATGCGATGAGTGCACTCGAAATGGCGAGTCTGATGCCACAGGTACTGAGTGGTGAAGCTGCTTCTTCAGCGAATGGAATTTCGGGTGATCAGTCGCCTGTGCTCACCATGTCAGCCGAGCCTGTTTAGCGAATAGTTTTGGCTCGTCAGACATTTGCCAACAATTAGCCGAGAAAATAGTTGACAAACATTTCTTTGTTTGAGATATTGATAGAAGTCTGAAAAACACGCGGATGTAGCTCAGTGGTAGAGCGCGACCTTGCCAAGGTCGATGTCGAGAGTTCGAATCTCTTCATCCGCTTTTTAACTAAGCATGAAAATAGCTAAAAAGACGCGCTGTTTGAGTGATGTCTAAAGCAAATACACAGTAAATATCTTTAAACGCTAGTGTCTTAGACATTAGCGTTTAGTCTTTTAAAAAGTTAAAAAGCTCTGTCGAGATTACCTGTGCATCCTCATAATCACCAGGCAAAAGAAAAGCAGTTATTAGACTTTGATCAGACATATCCTTGTCCGGCGTGTCGTCATGGCGTGCTAGTACCGATTACGCTGACAGAGGCTTGGGGGTGCGATCGCTGTAAGCAAATCTTTGAAAGCAGAGCCGAACCGAACACCGTCGGAAAACTAGCGACGCCCTATCACCGTCAGCGAACTTGGCGATGGGATGGTACAGGGTGGGTAATGAACAGTAAACTCATAAGACCCAAAGCAATTAACGCAGTCACAATAACGGCCTGTTTAATAGCGCTTCTATGGCTAGGACTCAGCCAAGTTGCACTGCCTAGCACTCTGGTGTTGGGAACGCTCGCGCTGGTACTGCTTTTCGTTGTAATGTTTTGGATGTTGCAGCAGCGCTAGATGAATGACAGTACCTTCGTTTGATCTTATATCAGCGCTCAGAGCGGTTCGGCAAGCTACCGAACAACTTAGTGCCGCCGACCATTCGGCCGACCAATGCTCGAGAGCGCTGGAAGCCATGGGAAAGGCGCTATCACGAAACCAAGACGATATTTTAGAAGCGAATACGCTAGATCTTGAGATTAGTCGTGATATGGCGGTGCCAGATCTGGTTGTAGATTGGCTCAAGCTCACCCCAGAGCGAGTACAAACGGCGGCTACGATTTTTCAGAGACTGGCGTTGATGGGTGCAACCCTGCCGTCTTCTAGCCGGGAAAATGGTACAAACGCCTACTACCGTACCTGTCCAGTTGGCATCGTAGGCTTTATTTATGAAGCCTTTCCAGATTTAGGGGCGATCGCAGCAGCTCTTGCTATCCGCACAGGCAACGCCCTCGTCCTCAAGGGCGGCAGTGAAGCTAGCCGTACCAATCAAATCATCGCCAGCATCTTACAGGCCACTCTAGAAGAAGTCGAGTTGCCGACCGCGCTTATTTTTCCAATAGAAGCCACGACCGAAATATCGCGACTCGATATTGCACAGTGTTCAGAAATTGATCTGGTCATTCCTCACGGTAGACCTAGCCTCGTAGATCAGGTCGTCAAAAATGCCAGCGTGCCTGTGATTCCCTCTAGAATGGGCAACTGTTACCTCTATTGGTCAGCTAGCGGTAGTCTAGATCAGGTCTACCGAATGATCACAGAAAGTCATTTAGGCACACCCGACGCCGTTAACCGCATCGAAAAGATTTTAATTCATGAGGCTCACAGCGAAAATGCTGTTACCCGACTGTGGAGTCGGCTACAAGAAAACAAATTTAAGATTAAGGTAGACAATTCTATTCTTCGATGGGGAAGCTCAAACAGTACGTCAGAACCTAGCATTGAAGCTGTTGAAGCGACTGAATGGAATACAGCCTATTTGAAACGGACTGTCGCTTTCCGTCAGGTCAAGAATGTAGAAACCGCTATTCAATGGATCAATACCCGCAGCAGCGGCCACGCCGACAGTATTATTACTGCCGACTATACAGAAAGTCGCAAGTTTATTAGCCGCTGTCGCAGTGCCGCCGTATACGTTAATGCCTCGCCTCGATTTGCACGAAATGCGAAGCAAACAGGGGAAATTGCTATTGGCACTTCAGACTACAAAGATGCCGATGGTGGATTGATTGGAATGGCTGTCATGCAGGCTCGTCAGCGCATTTTTCATAGCTGTTAATGAGCAGCAATAAGCCATAAAAAAAGGTCTTGCCGACACAGCAAAACCTTTTTTATTAGAGTAGAGAACGCCTTTTAAAAAACGTTTTTGCTAGGTCGCTTGCTCAGACGTTTGTGGCTTCGCTAACTTAACCTTGTCGGCAAGGCCAACAGCCTGAAGCGAACGGATAATCATCCAAGTTACATCAAATTCCCACCACTGCAGGCCATGACGTGCAGAATACTGGTAAGTGTGGTGGTTGTTATGCCAGCCTTCGCCGAAGGTGCAGAGCGCTACCCACCAGCAGTTAGTGGAGTGATCGCCTGAGTCGTAAGTGCGGTAGCCAAACTTATGAGTGGCACTGTTGACGAACCAGGTGAAGTGGTAAACCACTACTAAGCGGACAAAGATGCCCCAAACGACAAAAGACCAGCCGCCAATAGCGTATAAGAACGCGCCTAGCGCAAACTGTAGCAGCAAGAAGTAGTCGTCTACAAAGTTATAAACTGGGTCTTCGTTGATGTCTTGCGTGAAGCGGCGAATTTCCGACTTAGCAGGGACGTCGTGTAGTAACCAGCCCATGTGGCTCCACCAGAAACCGCGCCGGGAGTTGTGATGATCTTCTACTTGATCGGAGAAAGCATGGTGGTGACGGTGTAGACCAATCCACTCAATCGCGCCGCTTTGACAGGAAAGAGAGCCACAAACCAGGAAAAAGTATTCTAACCACTGAGGCACTTTGAAGCTGCGGTGGGAGATTAGGCGGTGCCAGCCTAATGTAATTCCGAGACAGCCAGTGATGAAGTAGAGTATGAAAGCTGCACCGACGGCTCCCCAACTGAAGTTGGCCGGCATCAGTGCGAATAAAGCACCGAAGTGAGTGGCCACCATAAATAAGATGATGGGCCAGTTGAGGGGACGGTCAGATGATTTTGCATTTGCAATAGTCATTAAAAATCTCAGCGCAAAACGTTAGGGCTTATGGACACGAAATCAGATGATGAAATTCTAAAGGCGGCGATCGCAACTACGCAATTAGAGAAATCATCACTCCAAGTTTTTTATCAGATTGACCAGCAGGTTAAAAAAAACTTGGCTAAGGTGCTAACAGCGTTTAGAGCCCACCGGGTTGGGACGCATCACTTTGCTAGCGTATCGGGCTATGGACATGACGACTCGGGTAGAGAAACCTTGGATAAGGTGTTTGCTCAAGTTGTAGAGGCCGAAGCCGCTGCTGTGAGGGTTCAGTTTGTTTCGGGCACCCATGCGATCGCTTGTGCTTTGTATGGTGTGCTCAGACCCGGTGATGAAATGCTGGCGATCGCAGGGGCTCCTTATGACACTCTTGAAGAAGTTATCGGCACGCGAGGCAGCGGCCAAGGATCGCTCAAAGAATTTGGAGTTTGCTACAGAGAACTGCCGCTAACGCAGGAAAGCGAGGTAGATTTTGACAGGCTTGCTCGTTCAGTCACTGAAAAAACCAAGCTTGTGTTAATCCAACGCTCTTGCGGATATAGCTGGCGGTCTAGCCTAAGCATTCATAATATTAACAAAATTATACAATTAGTTAAGCAACAAAACCCAGATACAATATGTTTTGTTGATAATTGCTACGGAGAGTTTACAGAAAACTTAGAGCCCACGGCGGTTGGAGCTGATTTGATGGCGGGCTCGCTGATTAAAAATCCGGGGGGCACGATTGCGACAACTGGCGGATATGTGGCCGGTCGATCTGACTTAGTAGAAGCCGCGACCTGTCGGCTAACGGCTCCAGGAATCGGCAGTAGTGGTGGTGCAACGCTGGATCAAAGCCGTCTGATGTTTCAAGGACTATTTCTAGCGCCGCAGATGGTTGGAGAAGCGATGAAAGGCAACTATCTGGCAGCCGCAACGTTTGAGCAGCTTGGGTATGAAGTGAATCCACCGACGACTGTGCCACAGCGGGAAGTCATTCAGTCTATTAAGTTAGGGTCGGCTGATAAGCTTGTAGCCTTTTGTCAGGCGGTTCAAAAGCACTCGCCGGTTGAGTCTTATGTGAGTCCGATACCGGCAGCGATGCCAGGATATAATGCTCAGATCGTAATGGCGGGGGGCTCATTTATTGATGGCAGCACGTCGGAGCTGTCTGCCGATGGGCCTTTGCGAGAGCCTTATGTGGTGTATTGCCAGGGCGGCACCCACTGGACACATATGGCGATCGCACTAGAAGCCGCCGCCGCCGCCGTTGGCCCAAACGGTTCATAAAAAGTTGTTTGGGCCAACAAAAAAACTGTGCAAACAAAAAGGAGAGCTGCATGACTGCAAATCTCCTTTTCAAAGTTTTTTCTACTTAAACCCTATCTAAACTCAAATTGACTAAGCAGACTCGTTTGAAGGAATCGAAAAATTGAGTGCTATGTACTGAGGCTTACAAGCAAATATAGTTTGACCATCTACTCGCATCAGTGACACGCTGTACTGATCAGCCTCAAGGACTCGATAATACTCTCCCTCATGGGACTGCAAAATCTCACCTGCTTTGATATTCATGTTGGATACACCGCATGATCTCATTTCTAAAGATGCCCTTAAAACTGTGACGTGTCAGGAGGTTTTCAGGAACTCCACCTATAGGTATACGAAGATATACACACGTTGGATGTGATCTGACTCACTAATTGTATCTGCGTGTGACTTCTGATGACTTTACTTACAGACGCTTTTGTCGGCCGATAGCGCTCGTACTGCCTGCGTTGAATGGGCGCTAAAGCGTCTATTAGCAAAGCCTCTGCCGGTTGTAATATGATCAGCTAACGGAGCCTAATTACTGTGAATTAAAGGCAAAGCATTCCGTACAAACATTACAGTTTATTTAAAACCTATGATCACAGTCGCGCTACCTAAAGGTTCTCTTCTCAAAGAGAGCATTCGCCTACTCAAGTCTGTCGGTATAGACTTTAGTGATTTTTTGGAAGAGGGCAACCGACAGCTTCAGATGATCGATAAGAGCGGTCAGGCTAGAGGCTTGAAGGTGCGTGCTAAAGATGTGCCTGTTTATGTGGAGTATGGTCAGGCTCAAATTGGAATTGCTGGCTATGACGTCCTCAGAGAGAAAAAGCCTAATGTCGCGCATTTAGCGGATTTAGGCTTTGGGGGCTGTCGGTTGTCGGTAGCGGTTGCTAAAGATAGTGGCTATCAATCGGCTTTGGATTTGCCGCCTCACTGTCGGGTTGCTTCTACGTCTGTCAACAGCGCTCGTGAGTATTTTCAGTCTATAGATTTGGCGGTGGAGATTGTGCCACTTTCGGGCTCGGTAGAATTAGGGCCAATCACGGGTATGTCTGAGGCAATTGTTGATTTAGTTTCAACAGGGACGACGCTGAAGCAAAATAATTTGGTTGAGCTAGAGGTTCTGTATTACAGCACCGCGCGACTGATTGCGCACCCGCTCAGCTATCGAATTAATGATGATAATCTCAACAATGTGATTGAACAGTTAAGGGTCACAAGTTCGGCTAGCGTTACAGCCTCATAGCCAGCTTCTGAATGTACCTTGTGCCTGTCGGTATCAGATGAAGTAACGCGCTAGAGTATATAACTGGTCATTCTGAACTGGCAATTCTAAGGATTTGTCGGTGGTCTTTGCGTTTCTACGGTGTCGGTACGATGGTGTCAGCTTCTTCTAATCAAAACCCTGACGCCAAAGCGGAAAGAAAGCGAAGTCTTAAGAGCGACTGGCGGCTGTTTTTGAGGCTGGTGCCGTACATTACGCGCAATCGCAGGCATTTGATTTTGCCGATGCTATTGCTGGTGCCGCTGTCGCTAGCACAGGCGTTGCAGCCAGTATTGATCGGTCAGGCAATTTCGCTGATTAAGCAGGAAAATGCGGCTTGGCAGATCTTTGAAACGATGACGCTGCGGGCTGGGTTGAACTGGATTATTGGAGGATTGCTGCTGGCGATCGCAATCCGTTTGGCTCTAGACGGCTGGCAAAGCTACCAAATTCAAAAAGTCGGCCAAAACATCACTGCCTCTATTCGCAGCGATTTGTTTGAGCATGTCACCAGCCTCTCTATGGGCTTTTTCGATAGAACGCCTGTTGGCCGACTGATTACCCGGCTAACCAGTGATGTTAATGCTTTGGGAGATGTTTTTTCGACCGGGGCTATTGGCATTATCAGCGATCTATTTTTGATTTTGGTGCTGATGGGCACGATGCTTCAGCAAGAATGGCGGCTGGGCCTGATGCTGATTGCGATGTTATTACCTGTAACGACGCTAATTATCTATTTTCAGCAGCAATATCGAAAGGCCAACTATGTCGCCCGTGAGGAGCTTTCGACGCTGAACTCAGATTTGCAGGAGAACATTAGCGGCATCAACGTGGTGCAGTTGTTTCGCCGCGAGCGTTTTAATGCAGAGCTGTTTCGGACGGTGAATAATCGCTATGTGAGCGCGCTGGATAAAACGATCTTTTATGATTCGGCGGTGTCGGCAACGTTGGAGTGGATTGCACTGGTGGCGATCGCAGGCGTCCTAGCCCTGGGTGGTTCCCTGGTCACAGGCGGTCTTATGGAAATTGGAACTCTCACCGCATTCATTCTATTTGCCCAAAAGCTCTTCGATCCGCTGCGTCAGTTTGCCGACAAATTTACGGCTATTCAAGCAGGCTTAACGGCTGTTGAAAGACTCAATGACCTGATGAGCGAGCCGATTACGATTCGCGATGCCAAAAACACGGTAGCGCTCCCGTCCAATACGCTGGCTGATAATGAAACGGTGGTGCCCGGTGAAATCCGCTTTAATAACGTGTCTTTCGGATACAAAGCAGATGACTATGTGCTGAAAGATTTGGACTTTACCATTCGGCCCGGAGAAAAAGTGGCTTTGGTGGGGCCAACGGGTGCTGGAAAAAGCTCAATCATTCGGCTGCTGTGTCGCCTGTATGAGGTGAGTGAGGGACAGATTTTGCTGGATAACGTGGACATTCGCGATATTGCCCAGCAGGATTTGCGCGATCGCATGGCCATCATTCTACAAGACGGCTTTCTTTTCTCCGGCGACGTCGCCCGCAACATCACCCTCGGCGAAGACTACAGCTTTGAACAGGTGCAAAGAGCCGCCGAACAGACCAACGTAGACAAGTTTATTGAAGCCCTACCGCAAGGCTACAGCACCACACTTCGCGAGCGCGGCACCAATCTCTCAGGTGGACAAAAGCAGCTACTCGCTTTTGCCCGCGCCGCCATTCGCAACCCAGGCATTTTAGTTCTCGACGAAGCCACCGCAAACCTCGACGTTGGCACAGAAGCCATGATTCAGCAGGCACTCGACAAGCTGCTAGAAAATCGAACAGCTATCATTATTGCCCACCGCCTTTCAACCATCCGAAACGTAGATCGAATCCTAGTCCTCAAGCAAGGCCAGCTCATTGAACAAGGTAGTCACGATGAATTGCTAGAAGAGAATGGGCTTTACGCCAGTCTGTACAAGCTGCAAATGCTGGGGCAGTAACCTTCATTCGACTCGCTCATACAATCGACAAATTAACGGATAGAGTTCGGGTACATGCTTTGATTAAATGGTATTTATTGCCAATTTTTGAGAGGCGTGGTCTTGGTCAGTACGAAGCATGTTGAGTTTGATGGGCCGCAGCTATTACAGCAGCTAATTGAGAGGCGATCGCTCACCCAAGCTCAAGCAGAAGCCCTAATGGACTGCTGGCTCAATGAGTCACTTTCTCCCGTTCTTTCTAGCGCCATCCTTACCGCTATTCAATCCAAAGGCGTTACCGGTGATGAACTCGCAGGCATGGCCCGCGTCCTTCAAGGCCAATCTCTTGGCGGTGCAGCGACAGATATTTTAGATCTACCTCCCAACCGTATCGACACCTGCGGCACAGGCGGTGACGGATCTTCCACTTTCAATATTTCTACTGCGGTCGCCTTTGTCGCCGCCGCTGCTGGTATACCGGTTGCTAAACACGGCAACCGCTCAGCTTCCAGCAAAGTAGGTTCTGCCGATGTCCTCGAAGCGCTCGGCGTAGATTTAGCAGCTTCGCCCGAAAAATCTAAAGCTGCCCTCAAAGAAGTGGGTGTCACCTTTCTTTTTGCACGCGGCTGGCACCCTGCAATGAAAGCTGTCGCTCCTTTACGCGGTGAGTTAAAAGTTCGTACCGTCTTCAATCTCCTCGGCCCTTTGGTCAATCCGCTGCGGCCAACAGGTCAGGTCATCGGCGTTTATCATCCTTCTGTGATTGAACCGATGGCGAAAGCGCTTAAGCAGTTAGGCCTGAAGCAGGCTATGGTGCTTCACGGCCGAGAAACCCTAGACGAAGCAGGCTTAGGTGACAAAACAGATGTCTTTGTTGTCAGCAATGGTTCAGTGACCAAGGAAGTGCTTGATCCTGAAGCCTTGGGGCTAACGCCTGCACCCCTATCAGCCCTTAAAGGTGGCGAGCTAGACGAAAACACAACTATTTTACGCAACGTGCTTCAGGGCAAAGGCACCCAGGCTCAGCAAAATGCGGTGGCACTGAACGCAGCCCTCGCGCTGAAAGTAGGCGGTGTTACAAAAGGCGATACCTTTGAATCCACCTGCTCAGATGGGTTGAGCAAGGCTCTAGATATTATCCACAGCGGTGCGGCATGGGACAAACTAGAGCAGCTAGTCGCCTTTTTGAAGAAGTAAAGAGCGGTCAGTGAAATGTAAGGCCCAGTCGCAAAAGATCAGCGCTTCAGCAAAGAGAATGCGCTATTAGCTTTTTCCTTGAGCTGATTTTGGGTGAATCGGTTGCGGGTAGTTACTCCTACTGGCGTTTTTTCGTATAGGCTACGCTTCTCAGGGCGCTTGGCTTTGGCATTAGAGAAATCGCCGTTAAGCGCTCGTTCTAGTAGACCCTCGTAAGTACTGCACTCGATCTCTGCCGAGAACCCTTCTTTAAATCGCTTGAGGCTTGCCTGCTTCATACGACGCAGCTCATCTTCATTGTCCAGCAAGCTATCAAAGGCATGCTGACAGTCTGTCTCATTTCTGAAGTAGTGTGCGCCTGACCCAGCAACCCACTGGTTAAAGTGATTATTGTGCGCCAGCACTGAAGCGCCGGCCCCTAAAGCTTCTACGAGTGAAGGATTGGTTCCACCCACTGAATGCCCATGCACATACAGCGTTGCGTAATATCTAAGCGAGTTTACGGTCGCTTGGTCGTAAATGCCGCCGGGGAAGAACACTTCATTGCTAGCAGCCGCAATCACCTGTGTGTGATAGTCGTTCGTTCTGGGATAATAGTTGCCTAGCACCACTAGCTTCGAGCCTCTTTGTCGGCTAGAAAAGGCTGAGACAATTTCTAAGATATTGTTTTCAGGCTCTGGCCTAGCGATGATGATCGAATAGTTTTTCGGCGTGAGATTGTATTGCTGGAGTAGGCTGACATCCGCACGGCCTACTCGTTCAGCGCCGTAAGGAATCATAGTGATTTTGCGGCGAGAAACTCTGGTGGCAAGGTGATTTTCAATTTCAGGATGATCGGCCACCAAATGATTGCCAAACCAGCACCCAAACCGCTCGTTCAAATAGAGCCACGCTTTTTCTGGGGTGCTCCACTTTTGTCTACGCCACTCTAGACCATCCATATTGATGACGTTGGTAAGCCCTTTGATTCGATACCAAGCACAAAATGTAGCGGTGTTGTAGCCTAGCGTGAGAATGAGATTGCCCTCTTTGGCTGCGTGAAGGGTTGACTTCCAGTCAAATACGATCGTGGCTCCTGCGCTGGCTTTGGCCACTGGAATGTTGATAAGACGGATACCGTTCCAGTATGCTTCAGACAGTTGCTTGCCTGTGTAGTCTTCGCAATAAACAGTGACCTCCCAGCCTCTTCCAACTAGGTAGCGAGAGAGCCTTTCTGCAAAGGTTTCAAACCCTCCATGGTTTCCGGGAATTCCGCGACAGCCTAAAATCGATAGTTTTTTCACAAAGTCATATGCCTGATTTAAGCACGGTTATAAATGGACGAAGTGCAGGTGATAGAGCTTAGAAAAAGACAAGCGTTTGACAGGTAAATATTTTGAAGACTACAGAGGGACACAAAAAAAGTGACATTCAAAAAAGCTTTGAATATGACCTTTCTCCGAAGCTTAGAACGAGAAGCTTAAGTTCGGTAAAAACTAGCAATGTAACGTTGATGCTTACACGCTTCTAACATGAGTGTTCAAGAGAACAGTCTGCTTTGAAAACGCTAGTTGTCATTACGGGTAGCTTATATCCCACTCATAAAACGCCTAAGCTGTTAAATACATTCAACTAAGTACCATCACCTGTTGAACAGACCCCTGTAAGGATTTTTACGTGGTCTTTATCAGTTTTTGCGATTTATGTAGATGTTCGTTGAAGAAGCGTTGGATGGAAAGGGCCTGCCCGTCAGTATTCACGCTGCTTTTATGAAAAAACTGTACGTAGTTAAAGCTTTTCTGCGCGTCTACAAAGTGTGTTGCTTTAAGCAAATTCTTCTTTTTGTTTTAGGTTGTTGATCTCAGCTTGTAAGCCGTGCTGGTTACTCGATAGATGACATAGGATCTGTGTACTCAAATTTTTTTGGGTACAGCGGCTGCTTTGCTTAACTATTGCGTCAGAACTGTGGCAAATACTGGCGACTTGCTCAGTGATCTTGTGCTAGCAGCCGAAAAGTAATGAAAAGAGATGGTTTATAAAGCGGATGAAAGGCGACAGCGTTGCTGATTTTGAGTAATTTTTCGATTGAGCTGAGCTGTTTGGCCGAGAAAAGCGTTGTGGTATAGCCGTTCAAATTCGCGGCTGAAGTGAGCGGCTACGGTTGGGTTCTGTAGAACTATTAGTGTTTCATCATTTTTTGTGTTCGCGGCGTGGCTCCAATTTTGAGAGCCGACAATAACGGTGTCGTTGTCGATGACGGCAAATTTATGATGTAGCTTGTCGCCTACCGGTATCTGGGGTGTTCCAACTGAGCTGATAGGTGAGTTCCATGGCTGATTGTCTGTTTCTATCTGGCATCGCTGGTTGGGGAGTGCAATGCCGAGCATATCGAGCGCTTCGCTGTAGCTACGATATATAAAGCTGTGGTCAATGAGCACTCGGAGACTCGTGCCTGACTTAGCCTGCGCTTGAAGGGTGTTGGCGATCCGTTGTTCTGAGAAGACGAAAAGGGCAAGATCGATGCTATGAGCAGCCTGACTGAGCGTGCGGCTAACGAGGCCGTTAACGCTGTTTTCCCAGAGTTTGCTAGAAGAGATGGGTGAGAATTGGAGTGTGAGATCGCTGGTCGGCAGCAGAACTTTAGTGGCCAGGCGATGCGGTTTTTTGAGGCCGAACTGACTGTTGGCTTTAGCACCTGGGCCATCGCCCCACAGCAGATTGAATTCTTCGGTAAAAGGGCTGGCGACTTCGGGGCTATCGATTTTCAAAAGGGCGTTGGCGTTGCCCCTAGTTGCGAGCTGATCGCCGTCGCCATGGATGCCGGAGAGCGTTAGATTGGCTGAGCCTGTGAGCACCCATTGGCTGTCAATAACAATGAATTTATGATGCATGAGGCCACTACCTTTGGAGCCGTCGGCGGTGTCGTCTATGAGTGGGATTTGGGCACTGCGGAGGATTTGGAGGGCGTCGGCTTGGGCGATTTCGGTGGGGGTGAGGGTGCCGTCACGATTGGCATCCGCGATCGCCATCCAGTCTGCTCTTTGTTTTGCTTGCTCTTCGGCAGAGGTCGGATTGGCGTATTGATTTTCCAGTACGACGCGAATGCGGACGCCACGAGCGGCACTTTGCACCAATGCTTGGGCAATGAGTGGAAGATTAAGGGCCTGAACAGCCACATCTACGGTGGTCGTGGATTGATCGATAGCGGTGATGATGACCTGCTCTAGATCGTCACCGTAGCGAGTGATGTGTCTGTAGGGATCTGTGTAGACGCTGGCTTCGGACTGGTTGAAAAAGGCCTGGATGTAGGTGTCTTGGGGCAGGGGCGTAACGGCTGGTTGGAGTTCGGGCGGCGTGCGTGAGGTGAGTAGCGATCGCCCAAAATTAATGGCTACTATCAGCAGTAGCCCAGCTACGAAAAGAATAATCCACCGTCGCCAGCGCAGCCATGAGGATCGAATAGCCCTGTTCATCACAAAGACGCTCTATATATTTTGTTCTGTTTTTAGTTATCCCAAGCTGAGTTGATGTCATGCCAGACTGAAGGGTCAGCTAAAAACCCTATACTTAACGACAGCTCAGCTTTTTATTTTTAACGGCTTCCTATGATTTCTCCCGAACAGTTTTTTCAGGCGACTGGCTGGCTTGTGATTGGCACGCTAGTGTTCGGTGCGCTCACGGCGATCGCCTTTTTCCTCAAATGGGGCTTTCGTTTTCGGCTAGTAGGCGCAACCGGAATCATGGCCGTACTAACCGTAGGCTGCTTTGGCCTAAGCTTTCAGCCGCTGATTAGAACGGCGATTCCCGGTGCGGTGCCCTATGAAACGGTATTTGATTCGGGAGCTTCGCAGATTGTGATCACAGTGCCGAATGCCATTACATCGTCTGAGCTAGACGCGACGCTCCAGCAGGCTGCGAGTAATTTGCTCAAGCCTAGCCGCTTGGGTGGAGGCGGGCAGCAGGTGCCTACGATTCGAGCCAGAGCGATTGTCCACAGCCCAGGAATTTCAGAGCTGGTGTATGTCGGCAAGGTAACGCCAGGTAGGGGAAAGACGGCTGAGGAAAAAGTTCCGGTGGTTGAAATTTATGCTGACAAGCTGGCAAAGATAAATCGCGCTGCGTCATAATTTATTGCGCTACGTCATAATTTAAACAGTGCAAGCAGCATTGTAGAGAAGGTATTTTATGGCCCTATCGACTTTTCCAATTTTGAACGTTGCGCCTGCTCAGGTGATACGTGGAAACGGCGTACTGGCAAACGACGCTTTGTTTTCCCGGCTTGGCGATCGCGCCCTAATTATTGGCGGCGATCGCTCTTTACCATCCGCCCTATCTTTTCTAAAGCCAGCGCTAGCTCATCTATCTGTCGCGACAGTCACCTATCAAAAAGACTGTAGCGAAGCAGCGCTTTTGGCTCTTCATGAAGCGGCTGAACGCCATCAGGCTAACTTTATTATTGGTGTCGGTGGTGGCAAGGCGCTAGACGCAGCCAAGCTACTGGCCTATCAAAGAAACTTGCCGATTGCGACAGTGCCGACCTCGGCTGCGACCTGTGCAGGCTGGACAGCGCTATCGAATGTGTATTCTGACGAGGGCGCATTTTTGTACGATGTCGGGCTGTTGCGCTGCCCGGACATGATTGTGCTTGATTATGATTTGGTAGTGACTGCGCCAAAACGGACGCTGGTGGCGGGTATTGGAGATGCGATCGCCAAATGGTACGAAGCTTCAGTCAGCAGCGGTCACTCCAGCCATACGATGGTGATTGGCGCGGTACAGCAGGCGAGAGTACTGCGCGATATTTTGTTTCAAAAATCGGCGTCGGCACTCAAGAATATTGGTGGCGATGACTGGAAAGAAGTGGTCGATGCTTCTGTGCTGATGGCCGGTGTGATTGGGGGCATGGGCGGCGCTCAGTGTCGAACGGTGGCCGCTCATGCGGTACACAATGGCCTAACGCACGTAGCCAGTCATGGTACGCTGCATGGCGAAAAGGTGGCCTATGGCATTTTGGTGCAGCTGCGTTTAGAAGAAATGGGGCCAGGGAATGCGCTCGCGGCGACGGCTCGGCAACAGCTTTTGCAGTTTTACCGCGAGCTAAAGCTACCGATGTCTTTAGCTGACATGGGCATGGACACGCTAACGGTAAAACAGCTCCATCAGGCCGCAGTGGTGGCCTGCCAGCAAGGGTCAGATATTCACCGTTTGCCCTTCAATGTATCGCCCGATCAGCTCATGGCGGCGATGGTTTCTACGACGATGCCGATTGATTCTGGCGTAAAATCTGCTGCTAAAACGCCCCTGGCAGTACCCACCAAAAGTCATGCTGTAAGCTAGGCTCTGAATCGCTTACCCGTCGAAACACGATTTCTTATAAAATTGTTTGCCCCTGCCCAAAGAGGTCTATTTGATGAGTCTAGATTGGTTGAAACCGGCTGAGCGGCTAGCGTCGCTGCCTCCTTACGTGTTTGCTCGCCTGGATGAGCTGAAGGCAAACGCGCGGACTGAAGGGGTTGATTTGATCGATTTGGGCATGGGTAATCCAGGTGGGCCGACGCCTGCGCCTGTAGTGGAAGCTGCGATCGCGGCCATTAAGGACGAGAGCAATCACGGCTATCCTCCTTTTGAAGGCACCGCTAGCTTTCGGGCCACGATTACCGATTGGTATTACCGCCGGTATGGCGTAACGCTAGATCCTGACGGTGAGGCGCTGCCTTTGATGGGTTCTAAAGAAGGTTTGGGTCACCTAGCGATGGCTTATATCGATCCGGGTGATGTGGTGCTGGTGCCGACGCCTTCTTATCCAGCGCACTTTCGGGGGCCAGCGATCGCAGGTGCTGACATCCACACTATTCCGCTCAAGGCTGAAAATAACTGGATTATCGACTTCAATGACATTCCAGAATCGCTAGCTAAGCGCGCCAAAGTTCTGTACTTTAACTATCCCAATAATCCAACGGGAGCCACTGCGCCGAGAGAATTTTTTGAAGAGATGGTAGCTTTTGGCCATCGGCATCAAATCCTGCTAATTCACGATCTTTGCTACGCCGAACTGGCCTTTGATGGCTATCAGCCAACAAGTCTGCTCGAAATTCCCGGAGCAAAAGAAATTAGCGTAGAGTTTCACACGCTGTCTAAAACTTACAATATGGCCGGTTGGCGCGTGGGCTTTGTCGTGGGCAATCGCCATGTTATTCAAGGTCTGCGGACGCTTAAGACCAATCTGGATTACGGCATTTTTTCGGCGCTGCAAAAGGCGGCTGAGGCGGCGCTGCAACTGCCCGATTGCTACTTAGAAGAGGTGCAGCTACGCTACCGTACGCGCCGTGACTTTTTGATTAAAGAGCTGGCGACTTTAGGCTGGGACGTCGCGAAGCCCACCGCTGCGATGTACTTGTGGGTGGCCTGCCCGCCTGGGTTGAGTTCGGGCGAATTTGCCTTTATGCTGCTGCAAAAAGCAGGTGTCGTGGTGACGCCAGGAACGGCTTTTGGTGAAGGCGGCGAGGGCTATGTGCGAATTAGCTTGATTGCGGATTGCGATCGCCTTGCTGAAGCAGTTGATCGTTTAAGGCAGGCAAACATCCGCTACAGCAACACGCCTGCAAGCGTATAAAAAGTTAGCCGGTCGCATACCTACGTTGCTGTGGCCTTTCGATCAGGGCTAACTATCGCTAAAAGCTGATCCAGGCAGTGCTTTGCGTCGCGCTATGGATGAATGACCAGCTCGGCCAGGGAACGGTTGACCACGTAGTCAGTAAAAATACGGCGATTGCAGTTAAAGCCAAAAGGCCTTCAATCACATTGCCTACTAAGGAACTAGCCACCACAGCAAGACTCACCTTGCTAGAAAGCTTGAGCCGAGGGGCGATCGCCAGCTCCCGCCGATAGCTAAACTCGCCCACAAATGCACCCAGCATAGTCCCAAACAGCATTCCAACTAGCGGCCCACCTACTGGTAGCGCGGGTAACAGCCCCAAGAACCCAACGATGAGGCCAATCACCGCGCCCCGCTGTCCCCAACTGCTAGCGCCGACTTTTTTGGCTCCGAAGTAGGTGGCCAGGTAGCTGACAAACAGGCTGAGAACAAAGGCTGCGACCGCCGTCCCTAACGCCCAATTGACAATCGCCATATTTGTTGCCAATGTCCAAATCAGCACGGCTGCAACAATGAGCCCAGCCCCTGGTAATGCCGGTACAACAGCGCCCACCAGGCCAACTAGCATCAGCGCAACCAGTGCAATATATAAAACAAAAAACGTTGTCGTCGTCACAAAATTCCTACTGCGTTAGCGCCTTAATAAACTGCTGAAGTTCTGCAAAAATGCCTTTTTTACGACTGCCTTTTTTGGTTGAGCCAGCCGTAAGTGAGTCTGCTGTACCACTTGCTTGATCTGACTCGCTGTAAAGAATGCGGTCAATATCTTCTCCTGAAGGACGGCTGGGCACATCGCTAACCAGCTCATACTCATCAGGGCTCGTCTCTCGCCAAATCTGCCAGGGGCCAGGATAGGCGCGATAGATACTACCGCCCTCAATGGGCCGCAGGTAATAGCACGTCTCTATCTGGCTCAAAAACCGTTCCCTGAGCTGCCTCGCTGCGTAGCCAATGCCGACAATCGCGACGTCTTCTAGCTGCGGGTTGAGTAAAACAACCGGCTGGTCAGTGGCTTCATTGCACATCGACTCAACGGTAGCAACTTCAATAGAAGACGGGTTCACTACCAAATAGATATCGTCATCAGGTTCTATCGGCGTCACCAGTTCGCCCAGCCCGCGAATAATGAAGTCAGGATTATCCCAGTCGCGTCGTGCAAGCGCTGCGGCTCCAGCATCTGGAAAAAATACTTTGAACTGCTGCTGCTCAAAGATTTCTAAAAATTGCTTGGCAATGGGCTGATGCTTGATTTCAGGAATCGCCATCTCTACCTGAATGCGCGTATAGCCATCTTTGAGTGCAGCCTGTACCGCTCGCTTAGCTTGTTCAGTCGCCTCTGGAAGGCTGTTGGGAATGGTGGCAGTTTTTGGTGTCTTTTCTGTAGATGTCTCTGGGAGGGCGTCGGAAGAATTAGGGGCCATGGTTGACTTTAGGGCTATCGACTTAAGAGTTTACGGGTCTTTTTATCGTACGGATTCAGGCGCTGAGTGGGGTGGGCTGCGGCTGAACTGATTTATGAGATGCCGTGGGCGAACGTGATTCTACTGGAAGATTTCGCTCAATAATTTGTTTGAGCACTTCAGCACTCCAGTCTACGTCGGCTGCGGTGGTATGGCGGCCTAGCGTGATGCGGATGCCACTTTTGGCACTAGTTTCGTCATATCCCATGGCTTGCAAGACGGGGCTAGGGCTGAGCTGTCCGCTATTACAGGCAGAGCCCGCACTGATACCGATGCCTGCTAGGTTCATCTGGCGAACGATGGCTTTGCCGGTTAGGGGCTTAGCTGTCGTTGGCTGGCGAATGTGAAAGCTGAGATGGTGAGGGAGGCGATCGCGCCGATTGCCTGTAGGAACTAAGGCGGGGATATCGGCTAGGAGCGAAAAGAAGCGATCGCGTAGATGAATCAGTCGAATGGTTTCTGCCGGCAGCTCGGCTTTGGCTATCTCTGCGGCTATGCCGAAGCCCACAATATTAGGCATCGCCTCGGTGCCGGATCGCAGCCCCCTTTCTTGCCCGCCGCCTGAAATGATGGGCGTAGGAACGGCTGCTGCTGTCGGATTGATATAGAGTGCGCCTGCCCCCTGCGGCCCGTAGATTTTGTGACTAGAGATGGATAGATAATCTATCGGTAGCTGCTGCACGTCAATAGGGAGGCGTCCGGCGACTTGAACGGCGTCTGTGTGAAAGGGGATGCCGTGGGCTTGCGCGATCGCCCCAAGCTTAGCAATCGGCTGCAAGGTGCCGACCTCGCTTTGCCCATAAATAATAGAAACTAGTGCCGTATCGGGTCGGAGTGCTGCTTTAAGCTGCTCTGGATCAATAGTGCCTTGACCATCTACAGGGAGCCGACTGACTGCCCATCCTTTTTCTTCTAGCTGGCGGGCAGGTTCAGAGATGGCCGAGTGCTCTACGGCTGAAATAATCAGGTGTTGGGGCTGATCAAAGCGATGGGCGGTGCCTAAAATAGCTAGGTTATTGGCCTCACTGCCGCCGGCAGTGAAAACAATGGATTCAGCAGTGGACGCGTTGATGAGATCGGCGACCTGTTGGCGCGATCGCTCTAGTGCTGTAGCCGCTCGGCTGCCCCACTCATGCAGGCTAGATGCGTTACCCCAATGCGATTCCATGGCGGTTTGCATGGCTGCGATCGCCTCAGCGCGAGGCGGCGTTGTCGCACTGTAGTCCAGATATATCTGCATGGTCGCATCTAAGGGCATGTCCTTAAATAGGATATCGCTTTGAGGATAAGTCATCGGATGAGCCGTGAGTATGGTCTGCGCATAAATCCAAACCTTTGCCCGAGATCATCAAAGTGTTATGCCATTTTGGATAAGTTGAAAAATTAAGTAAAAAGAGGGGTAATGCGGGCGATCGCGGCTTGAATATCCGACTGCGAAATATTACCAAACCCAAAGATAAATTCTCCGCCTGCTGGTGCATTTTCTGCTGTGTCGTAGTGATCATGCGTGCTAAACAGTCCGACGCCCCTAGCTTTTGCTCGTTCTACAATCTGCGGATTCGTAAGCTGAGTCGACATCCTCGCGGTTACGTGCAGCCCTGCCTCATCGCCTAGAATGCTGATGGGTTGGTTTGTGTGGCTGGAAAGGGTGCTAAGACCAGTGACGAGCGATCGCCGCCGCGTTTCATAAATGCCGCGCATTCGCCTTACATGTTTTGCCAAATGGCCATCGCGAATAAAAATGCTGAGGGCCTGCTGATCGATGATTGATCCTTGGCGATCGCACAGCCACTTCGCCCGACGAAACAACGGTATCAGCGCTGGTGGCAGCACCACGTAGCCCAGCCGTAATCCTGGAACCATAATTTTAGAAAACGTCCCAACATACAGCACCCGGTCATGCGTATCCAGACCTTGCAGGGCAGACACAGGCCGACCGCTATACCGAAACTCGCTGTCATAATCGTCTTCAATAATCAGCGCATTCGCCTGCTGTGCCCACTGCAAAAGCGCCAGCCGTCTAGACAACGACATCAGCACACCCGTCGGAAACTGATGAGACGGCGTAACGTATACGAGCTGCGGCAATTTCCCAAAGGAAAGGCTTCGACAACGCGACAAAAGACCCTCTGGGCCATCGACCTTTATCCCTTCTGCATCTACTGGCACTGGAAGAACGGCTGCACCGCTACTCTCAAATACGCGTCGGGCGCTTAGGTATCCAGGATTCTCGATAGCAATGACCTGAGTAGAAAGCAAACGCACAATTAAGCTCAATGCCTGCTGCGTGCCATTGGTAATTAGAATTTGCCCGGGTGTGCAGCGTACCGCTCTTGCTTGGGTCACGTACTGCGCGATTTCCATTCGCAGTGGTTCGTAGCCCATTGGTTCTGCGCTGTAATCCATCCACTCTGTGCTGGCAGTGCCGCAGTGGTTCCGTATTCGTCGCCAGGTTTGGATGGGAAAATGCGCCAGGGCAGGCAAACCATAGCGAAAGCTGAGAGGAGAGTCTTCAGTGAATAAACGATCGGGTGTGTGTTGAAGGCGATCGCCATATTTGGAAAGCGCTAAATCCGAAAGCTGCCAAGGCGTATCAGAACGACTCTGATCGCTTAATGGCTGCTCGACGCTCAATGCCTTCGTTGTCTTAAGCAACTCATCAGGAATTTGAGCACACACAAACGTGCCTGCACCTAGCCTTGTTTCCAAATAGCCTTCACTAATGAGCTGGTCATAGCTTTGAATAACGGTCGTACGAGAGACGCTGAGCGACTTGGCAAGCTGACGGCTCGCCGGAATTCTTTGGTTGAGCTTCACTCTTCCCGTGAGAACAGCCGCTCGAATTTGCTCATAAATCTGTTCATGTAGCGGCGTATCGCTATTGTCCGTAATCTGTAGCGCAAGTTCTATCATCTGACGAAATTGGACTGATTCTTGTTGGATAAATTGGCTCTTGGATACAGCCAATTTATTGATTAACGTAGCAGCTATCAAGCGATCTCAACGCAGGAAGCGCCTGCGCTAATTTAAGATGAAAACTGCTAAAACCCAAGTCAGAAGAGCCCCTAGGCGAGGGCACTATGATTTTGAAACCATCGCTAGCATTTTGGACGAAGGCCTGGTTTGCCATGTGGGCTTTGTTGTAAAAGGACAGCCTTTTGTAATCCCAACGGCCTACGGACGAATAGATAGCAAAGTGTACATTCACGGGGCGGGCGCTAGCCGAATGCTGAAATCGCTATCAACCGGGATAGAGACGTGCCTGACCGTAACGCTGCTAGATGGTCTGGTACTCGCGCGATCTGTGTACCACCACTCTATGAACTACCGCTCGGTGGTTTTATTCGGTACGGCTGAGCAGGTCGTTGATTCTGATGAAAAGTTAGCCGCGCTAAAAGCTTTTACAGAGCATGTCATGGTTGGGCGTTGGGATGATGTGCGTGAGCCAAATGCTGCTGAGCTAGCGGCAACGTCCGTGCTTAGCCTGCCAATTAGCGAAGCCTCTGCCAAAATCCGTACGGGGCCACCGGTTGATGATGCGGCTGACTACAATCTGCCGATATGGGCGGGAGTGCTGCCGCTGATGGCTGCACCGGGTGTGCCAGAGACAGACCCGAAGATGAGCCAAGAGATTGCTATTCCTGAGAATGTGCGTGCTTACGCTCGAGGAAGTGTGCGTTAGTGAGCCATCAAAAAGGCCTGAAATGCACATCGTCATTCCGGGCCTTTTTGTTTTTCTGAAGTGCTAAACCCTACGACTCAGAGGGCATTCCTTCAGGTCTGTTGAGGTCTAGCTTGGGGGCTTCACTGTAGGGGCGGACGTTGAGGGCGCGATCGCCATTCTGAGGTCGTCCGCCTGAGCTGCCATTACTTCTAGATTGTTCAGGCCGCTGCTGTTCTGGCCTTGGGTCTGGGCGTTGCTGACTGTTTTCAGGTGCGCCATTCTGGTTCCTGTCTGGCGCTCTGTCTGGTCTACGCTCAGGCATTCTTTCGTCTGAATAGCTTACGGGCGGATTGGCCGGTGGCCGTTCGCCGTAGCGACCATTGTTGTCTGCGTAACGATCGTCTCTGGTATCTCTATTGGCACCTTGAGGGCGATCGCCTTCAAATCTATCTGGCTGCGGCCTATCAGACTGCCTAGGCTGCGGTCTATCAGAAGGTTGTGCTCTGACCGGGCTAGGCTGTAAGCGACCGGCTGGCCCTCGGTACTCTTCATATGGCTGGCGTGGGCGAGCGTCATATTCACCGCGCCAGTATTCATTCTGTGCAGGTGCCATCCTTGGATCCGGTGCAGGTGACATTCTTGGCGGACGCGATCGCCCTTCTCCATTGAACGCAACGCCAGCAGGAACGGGCACACCACGATTATCCAGCTCGGCTTTATAGCCACGGCGTACGGGCGGACGTTCATCGTAGCGAGGCGGTCTGCTGGGTGGACGATTGGTATAGGGTGGTACTAAAGGATCGGTGCGTGGCAACCTGCTACGGATGTTTTCAATCAGCAGCGCTGTGAGCATTCCAGCCATGAGCAACTGCTGGAATGACGGAATCAGATCCATATCTAGGTGGGCTAGCAAAAAAATGCCCGATATAAGCAGCAATACCGCATAAACCTTATCAGAATCACGCTCATAGCCAGGCCTGAACTTATCCAAAAAGAACAGCGCCATTGCTCCGAGAATCAAAATAATTCCGATTAGCAGCGGAACAGGAGTACCGAAATTCACAACCGAGTCCTCTTAAGTGACGGCATCTTGCCGCTCTATACTTCACATTAGACGTTACATTTAGGTGCACCATAGCAGAGTTAAGGCCGTCAGTAACCATGGGTAGCGACCCCTCTGCTGCTGTGTCTATGCTGCACAAATTCTTTAATTCAGCCTCTATTTTAACCTTGACAAGGCGATAGTGTTCAGATAAAGAGGTGTATTTTCTTCTGGCACTCAAGAAAGAAACCTCCATACGACATCTGGGAGGGCAACCGCTCACCCTCCCAGATATTTTTCTAAGCCTTAAAATGAGGTGCGGTTTTTACTTACGAACAACCTGATCTTTCTGGCTGATGAAGATAAGTGCGATGGTGGCGGGGACTACGAGTATTAAAAGACCGGCGAGTAGGCTGAGTAAGAAGTTGGTCAAAGAAGGCGTCATGAGCGTATCCCCGTGCGTACAAAGCTGTTAGTTACCTTCCATAATATCGATAATTGACGCCCTTGGAAAGGAAGGTGCTGCCATTAAAGGTATTAAGCTGTACGTATTGATCTGTAAGTAAACGCTTTTTAAAAAGTCTTATGTCTAATGCTGCGATCGCCTCTTGGATTCTTGGCCCACTCCTCAGCATCTATACGCTGCTATTCCTATTCCGCATTATTTTGACCTGGTACCCCGAGGCCGACCTCAACAAGTTCCCTTTTGCCATTGTCGCTTGGCCCACTGAGCCTTTGCTGATTCCGGTACGTAAGATTGTGCCGCCAATTGGCGGTGTTGATATTTCACCTGTTATTTGGGTGGGCCTTGTCAGCTTCTTGCGTGAAATTTTGGTGGGCCAGCAAGGCTTGTTGAGAATGATGGGCCAGTGATGGGCCAGTGATGAGCTAGAGCTGGGTGCCTGATTCGGCTGGATTAGCAAGGGCTAGACGAACGAAAGAGAGCGCCAAAATGATGAGAAATAGCACGAGTCCAATCGTGCAGGCATAGCTCATATCTAGGTCTTTGAAGGCGGCTTCGTAGACGTAGTACACCACTGTTTTTGAGGCGTTGCGCGGGCCGCCGCTGGTCATGATAAAGACTTCTTCAAAGACTTTGGTAGCCGCGATCGCGCTAATTACCGACACCAAAAAAATGTAGGGCTTCATCAGTGGCAGCGTAATGTCCCAATGCTTTTGCCAGCCGTCCGAGCCATCAATGGCCGCCGCCTCGTACAGGTCGGCGGGCAGCCCTTGCAGCCCGGCCAGATAAATCACCATATAGTAGCCGAGTCCTTTCCAGACGGTGACCGCCATCACGCTAAAGAGCGCCCAGTTTGGACTGGTGAGCCAGGGAATGCTCACCGAGTGACCGGTGAGGCTAGAGAGTGAAAGATTGATCAACCCTCTCTCGGCATAGAGCCAATCCCAAGCGATGCCAGCAACCACCATTGAAACTACTACTGGAGTGTAGTAGGCCACTCGAAACCAGCGAATGCCTTTGAGCTTTTGGTTGACGAGAATGGCTAAAAGAAGCGGGGCGATCGCCAGCACTGGCACCACGCACACCAAATACAGCAGCGTATTTTCGAGCGTCTTCCAAAACGTCTCATCCTTATATAGGCGCTGAAAATTATCGAGGCCAACCCAAGTTGGTGGCTGTGTTACATCGTAGCCATACTCCATAAAGCTGAGGCGAAAGGCCTGAAGTGCAGGCCAAAACACTACCAGCACCAGCACCATCAGTGCCGGTGCTAAAAACAAATAGGGCGTTAAGGCCGACTTAAATCGAGAAGGCATACTTACTTAAATTCAACCTACAGATGCTGATGAAAATCTTCACCAAGGAAAAGGGCTCTTTCGGCATGGCGTCTGCGCGTAAGGCCGTGTAAAACGCGTCCGCCTGCTTTATTCCATCGGGGAAATTCATCCGCCGTTATACGAATATCTTGGCGACCGTTTAATCGCCTCAACAGCGTAGAGTCTCTGAACGCACCTGAGCCAACGTTGTAAGTAAACGATACCAGCGCCGAAAACTGATTGTCGTTGACAGGCACACTGACCGCGCTGTTAATGGCCTGCTCAAATCGAATCAGATCGTCTCGCATAAGCTGTTCTGCTTCTGCTTCTGAAATACTCATATTAGGTTGTACGCCTCGGGTCGTGCCGTAGCCGATAGTCCAAATACCCACCGCATCACGATAGGCTTTCAGCCTGAGCCCTTCAAAGGACTTGATCAGCAGCAGTCCATTTTGGTTGATGCGTTTAGGGCCGCTCGTGCTGCTATCAGACGTATCGGCCTTAGGCGTAGCAGGCAGTGTGGTTGCTACAGGCTTCTGCTCAGGCTTCTGCAACGGTTCAGGGCCACTTTTGGCAACGGTCATGCCTCGGGGGGCATCGGCTCTATCGAACCAGGCCTTCATCCCAGAGATGTTCACCACCTTTTCCTCTGGATTGTGTTTGGACGGGTATTTTGAAATTTTGGAAATATAGTGTCCGCCGTCCATTAAATAGAACGCGGCCTCCGTTTCTTTAATCCACGTGCCCATAGCGCTGCTTCCCTAACCGAGATATCAAGCCTTATATAACCTCTATTCGGCGAAATGTTAACCGATGTGCCCGATTATACAAATAGTGCTTGTGTGCCTGAGCTTCGCGCTACATCCTTTTTCCTATGGGGATTGCCAATCTGGCAGGCTACGATATCAATGCATTGGTACCCTGGCGATACAATGCTTAGTAGCCCAGAAAAAGCAAAAAGCAATCAGTTATATGACGACGCCTACCGCCTTTCCTGAGGCTCCCTCCAGTCCCCTTAGCCGCTCAAATTCGCTCCCTGAGTCTCCCACCATTCGCACGCTCGCTAACGGCCTCACTATTATTGCTGAGCAGATGCCGATTGAGTCTGTAAATCTCAGCCTGTGGCTTAATCTTGGTTCTCGGGTGGAGTCTGATGAGATCAATGGCATGGCTCATTTTTTAGAGCACATGATTTTCAAGGGCACGCCCCAAATTAACTGCGGGGAGTTTGAGCGCTTGGTGGAAGAAAGAGGCGCGGTGATGAACGCGGCGACTAGCCAGGACTATACGCACTACTACATCAATACGGCTCCACAGGATTTTGCCACGCTTGCACCGCTACAGATAGAGCTAGTGATGAATCCCAGCTTTGCAGACGAGCATTTCAATCGGGAGCGTCCCGTTATTTTAGAAGAGATTCGGCGGGCGCAAGATAGTCCTCAGCGGCGAACGTTTTACCGAGCGATGGAGATGAGTTTTGATAGGCTACCCTATCGCCGCTCTGTGCTGGGGCCTGCCAGCGTGGTTTCTGGGCTAACCGCCGAGCAAATGCGGGCGTTTCATCATACCTGGTATCAGCCTAGTAATATGACGGCGGTTGCGGTCGGTAACTTGCCTGTAGAAGATCTGATTCGGATCGTAGAGGAAGGGTTTGACCAAGCCTTAGAGAGAGGAGATCGCACTGCTTTTACAGCCGATCTCATCTCCCAAGTTCCGGCTACTCAGTCCGAGTCACCTTTCTATAGTATTCACCGCACTGAGTACACTGACGATACGCTACAGCAGGCACGCCTGGTGATGGGCTGGCGTGTGCCCGGTATGCGTGATCTGACCAAAACATATCCGCTAGACGTGGTTGCGTCTGTGTTAAGTAGTGGCCGACTGTCGCGACTGAAAGCCGATCTGCGCGAACAACGTCACCTGGTGAACGGTATTTCTGTGAGCAATATGAGCTTTGGTGCTCAAGGCGTATTTTACGTTTTGGCAAATTTGCCTGCTGAGAACGTGCCTGCGGTAGAGGCCGCTATTGTTGAGCATATTCAGCGGCTGCAGAATGAGTTTATAACGGAGACTGAACTGCGCCGGGTGCAAACTCAGGTGGCTAACCGCTACGTATTTGGAAGCGAAACGCCGAGCGATCGCGCTGGCCTATACGGCTACTACCAAGCGATGACTGGCGATATTCGGCACGCGCTGGACTATCCTGACTGGATTCGCAGGGTCACCATTGAAGATGTCCAGGCGGCAGTAAGACAGTATTTGCCTGTAGATGCCTACGGCGTGGTTTTACTCAAGCCTTCTAGTCAGGAGCTGTAGGAGATGTCTGTGTTTTCAAGTGCGATCGCTCACCGCATATCTGAGCACATCGCTCAGGCAACAGGTCAATCTTTTCAAATTAAAAATCAGCGCTCTGTCGGCGGCGGCTGTATTAATCAGGCAGTGGCTATCAGCGACGAGCAGCGTACTTTTTTTGTGAAAATCAATCGCGCTCATGAGCTGGCAATGTTTGAAGCCGAGTTCGCGGGCCTTACAGAAATGTATGAAAGCCATACGATTCGAGTTCCTCAGCCTTTGTGTACCGGCGTGGCAGACGATGCAGCCTACATTGTGATGGAATATTTGCCCTTGGGTGGTCAGTCGTCAGTGGCCTGGGCACATATGGGCGAGCAGCTAGCGGCAATGCACCGCGTGGTGAGTGCTGAAGGCTTTGGCTGGCATCGAGACAATACGATTGGGGCGACGTTGCAAAAGAATGGCTGGGGTGATAATTGGGCTGATTTTTGGCGCGATCGCCGCATTGGCCCCCAGTTCTCTATCGCTCATGGCAAAGGCAGCCACTTTCCTCGCCGGGATGAACTAATGAGCGCCATTCCTCGCTTGCTGAAAGGTCACTATCCAGCACCTGCTTTGCTGCATGGCGACCTATGGTCTGGCAACGCTGCGGTCACCGATGCAGGCGAGCCGGTTATTCTCGATCCTGCGACCTACTACGGCGATCCTGAAACTGATTTAGCCATGACTGAACTGTTTGGTCGGTTCCCAGAACCGTTCTATCAGGCCTATGACGCGGTAAGCCCTATAGCTACGGGTTACAAGCATCGCAAAGTGCTATACAACCTCTATCACATCCTCAATCATGTCAACCTCTTTGGGGGCGGCTATGGTGCTCAGGCCAACAGAATGATCGATCAGATTCTAGGTTAATCGCCGTTGCCGTACGATTTATCTCAATAGGTCTCGAAAGTTTGATATATTGGTTCTTCAGCGGCGGCATGGCCAAGTGGTAAGGCAGAGGATTGCAAATCCTTTACCCCCAGTTCGAATCTGGGTGCCGCCTTCGTTTTGATATCCAGCATTTAAAACGCCAAAGCCCGCATCCCTCAAAACGAAGAGTGCGGGCTTTGACTTCATAGGGCTCTTTGATATAAGCGCCTAACCGAATAAGTGAGCTAACGCAGCCTATCGGCGACGCTGCTTTGGTTAGGTCAGTATTATAGACAATTTGATCATATCAACTGTGTCTAATACGTTGAGTCGACAAACGCTGCCCTTATCTAACCAATACACTTGAGTTAAGTAGAGACTAACTTAACGTCAGTTCGGGTTAAGCCGCAGGCGGCAACGCCCATTCTAGATGGAGTCCAGGTTTCTTAGGCTGATGACAGTAGGCAATTAAACCGCAAATGATGTTGACCCAGCAGTTGACTGGGCTGCG
>JBHYED010000013.1:0-111851 GCA_051860365.1 Phormidesmis sp. | reverse complement strand
GCAGCCCAGTCAACTGCTGGGTCAACATCATTTGCGGTTTAATTGCCTACTGTCATCAGCCTAAGAAACCTGGACTCCATCTAGAATGGGCGTTGCCGCCTGCGGCTTAACCCGAACTGACGTTAAAGTAAGGTGTGAGGTAGTCGCAGCCAAGAGCCAACAGTTCATCAAGATCATAGCTATTCCATACCCGCGCGGTGCTATCATCGCTGGCGGTGACGATATGGCTGCCGTCGGGGCTGAAGCTCGCGTTTCTAACAGGGGCTTTATGGCCTTTAAGCACTTGGTGTAATTCACCGCTCTGGCTGTCCCATACCCGCGCGGTGTTGTCATAGCTGGCAGTGACGATGCGGCTGCCGTCGAGGCTAAAGCTTGCGTTAAGAACAGAAGATTGGTGGCCTACGAGCGTCCGGCGTAACTTGCCGCCCTGGCTGTCCCATACCCGCGCGGTGTTGTCGTCGCTGGCAGTGACGATGCGGCTACCGTCGGGGCTGAAGCTCGCGTCAAAGACAGATGCTTGATGGCCTTCAAGCACCCAGACTAACTCACCGCTCTGGCTGTCCCATACCCGCGCGGTGTTATCAGCGCTGACAGTGACGATGCGGATACCGTCGGGACTAAAGCTCGCGTTGTTAACAGGGGTTTGATGACCTTTAAGCACCCAGACTAACTCACCGCTCTGGCTGTCCCACACCCGTGCGGTGTTGTCGTCGCTGACAGTGACGATGCGGCTGCCATCGGGACTGAAGCTCGCGCTGTTGACATAGGATTGATGGCCTACGAGCGTCTGAATTAACTCGCCGCTCTGGCTATTCCATACCCGCGCAGTGTTGTCATAGCTGGCGGTGACAATATGGCTATCGTCGGGGCTGAAGCTCGCGTTGTTGACAGAGTCTTGATGGCCTTTGAGCGCCTGAATTAACTTGCCGCTCTGGCTATCCCATACCCGTGCGGCGTCGTCATAGCTGGCGGTGACGATGCGGCTGCCGTCGGGGCTAAAGCTTGCATTAAGGACGGAAGATTGGTGGCCTGAAAGCTGATTGCGCTCTTGAATGTTTCGTAAAATACTGTCTAATACTGATATTGGGCTATATGCCATGTACCTATTTTCTTCGGGGTCAGTGGATTCTTCTGCTTTGAGCTGCTGCCCTGCTAACATGGCCGAAAGTAAGCCGTTCAAAGGTTGGCGCTCAAATTTTCTTAGGACAGAAGCATTTTCCCGTTCTAACTCAAAGCCAATGCTCACTCTTGCTAAGCGAGCGTTGGCTTTGCCTACTTGCTGCCCGCCCCACACTGTCGCCAGGGCCGTGATCGTGATCGCCACTCCTGCAATCAGCGCAGTTTTCTTCCGAGTTTTTCGCCCGCGCCTCACCAACTGCTCAGTTTCTAACCGAGTCTCTACTAGCTGTTCATTTGCCGCCACCAGTTTTGCCTCTGCCTGCTCTCTAGCCGCGCTCAAAATTTGGTTCGCTTCCGCCTCCGCTTCCAGTCGCGTCTGCGTATTGATCTGTTCTATCGCTTGGCTAGCCGACAAAAACAACCTATCCTCGTCGCCTAAGCTACGGCTCTCATTCGCCCATATCAAAGCATCTTTTAGTGCCTGCCCTCGCAATAGCCGCGACTGATCTGTTTGCCCTGTCGCTAGCCAAGCGGCGATCGCTCTCCCATAAGGCCGCAGCTTCAGCAACCCCTGCTCAACCCATGCCCGATCAAACACCGCCGCATAAATTGGATTTGCTACTTGCAAACGGCCTTGTTCTTCTCGGATCAATCCCGATAACCGCAGATCCCTCTGTTCTTCACTAGCATGGGCAGGCACCTCGCCCGCCTGCAAAATTTGTTGATACAGTCCTAGCAGCCGCCCCGACCGTTCCTCATTCGCTAAGAGGCGATCGCGTATCGTCTTCAAATGCAACGACTCGTCTTGCGCTTCCCAATCATCGATTACTCGCGATCGCACTAGCTGAGTCACTAACGCCTGCTCACTACCCGCTGCGATCATAAAGTCAGAGGTCGCAATCAGCTCACACAGCCGCTGCGTCAAAAACGGCTGTCCCTTTGTCCAATACAAAACCGCTTCTAACACCGCTGCCGGATTCTCAGCCTTTGCTGCCAGCCCCGGTACTAGCGGAGTCACTTCACTAAGCGTAAACCCGCATAAGTCAATCAGCCGACCGCCAATATTAAAAGAGGTTCGTTGCTTATCGCGAATCAAATCTCCTGGCGTGGCCACGCCTAACAGTACAAAGCTCAGCCGCCGATAGGCTTCGTGCTCTGCTCTCTCTTGATAAAAAGCGCGAATCAACGCAAAAAAGTCATCGTTGAAATTAAACTGAAACAGACTATCAATCTCATCAATAAAAACAATAATCGGTTGCTCAATTGCAGGCAACAACACATCTTCCACAAACTCACTAAATATCTGAACCGGAGAAAGTCCCTCGTGCGATCGCCACCAGGGCAACACCTTTATCTCCAGACCCAAACTCCGACTCAATCGCTGAATTAAGCCTAAATACCACTGCTCCGCAGTCATCCCTACGCTCAGGATGCTAGAAACTTCCACCACCCCACAGGCCATACCCTTCGCCAGCAGCCGCTGCATCACCTGCACTCGCAGACTCGACTTACCCATCTGCCGAGAGTTAAACACATAGCAATACTCGCCCGCCCGCAGCGCCGAATATAGTTCCTCATCGGCCTGCCGCCTGACATAAGTTGACGCATCTTGTCGCAGCGCTCCGCCAGTCACATACTGATAGCTCGACTGAGAATTCGGCGTTGCACTCATGCCCTGTTCCTCTAACCCCTATCCCTCTAAGTGATCTCTAAAATAATCGCGATACACCTCACAGCGCGGAGACGCCTCATTTCCTAATAGTCGCACCAGCCCCATACTCTCCAACTTGAACGACGCCTCCGCATCAATCTCCACGGGCTTGCTTTTACTCACCACCTGCCGAAACGCCTCCGCCAGCACCGGATAGTCCCGCAACACATACAAATGCCGTCGCAAATGGTCGCTATAAATGCCCGACTCCGTAGCTGCCAACGCCGCTAACGCCGTCATCGTCATGTCCTCCTTGCGCAGATGATACAGCGCCTTCCGAACCAGATACGGGTGACCGCCGACTAGCGCCATCAGCTCCTCCGCATAGCTGGCACTCGCCGATAGTCCATAGCGCTCTGCCAGGTCTTGCACCTGCTCCGGTAAAAACTCCACCAGCTCCACGTTTTTGCCCACATTAAACGGCGACTGATTGATATTCAGCGGCACATAAACCTCAGTAGAATGGACTATCACCAGCCGTAAATTCTCCCACCGCTCGCTGGCAAGATCTCCAAAGCGAGCCGCCTCGTACCAAGAGCGCACCAACCCAAAAAAGTCATCGGCCACCGCCGGGTGCGGAAACACCATATCCACTTCATCAAGTGCCAGCACTAGCGGCACGTTCAAATTCGCCAGCAAACAGTCTTCAAAATAATTATTGCACTTATCCTTACTGCCAAAATCCACCCAATAATCTTCCAACTCTTGCAGCTTCTTTAGCCGCCTGCCCACCTGCGAGCAAAACCACTTCAGCAACAGATCCAAATCGTTGAATAGTCTACTATCTGCCCGCTGAAAGCTGATCGGTACGGTCTGATATCCTAGCTCCCGCGCATGACTCAAAATCCGCGCCATCAAAGAAGTCTTACCCATTTGCCTCGGTGCTTTAATCCGAATTAACGCCCCCGGCTGCTCAATTTCTGCAAGGCAATCCTGCTCAATCGGGGGCCGCTCCACGTATAGCCCCGTCTTAAACTGCACCGCCCCACTCGGCTCTCGCTTCAGCTCCGGCTCAGCCACTGGCAGCGGCGGCTGGTCAACCTCCTCCCGCTGGAGGAGATGCTCTTGCTCCGCTTCTACATCCTCCGCTTCTACAATAGAGATATCCCGTCGCGCAGATCTCCCTTCTATCAGCGTCACCACTTCTTCTATCAGCCCAGCCGTATCAGCCGCAGACTGCCACTCTCTTTGCTGAATCTGCTGCAAGTAGCCCCGCAGCTCATAGTTCAACGGGTCATTCAGCGGAAACATCACCCGTATTGGCAAAATCAACGGACGCCCATCCGCCCGCTGATCCCGCAAAGCCCGCGCCCGCTTTACTTCCTCTGTCACCATTTCACTCGTGACCGACAGCGGCGACAGCAATAGCAAAAAGTAATCGCATTCGCGTAGCGCTTCAGAAATGCGATCGCGCCAAGCCTCACCCAGCGTAATACTCCCCGCCGCCATAAACGCCTCGTAGCCTCTGGCTGCAAAAGCATTCTGAAATTCCTGAGCCAAATCCTTGTCTGGCGACTGCTCCCGATAGCTAATAAAAATGCGCTTTGCCGCCGCTCCCCGTTGCCCTTCAGGAGGCTTAGCCCGCTGCCCTTCATCAATCACCTTCCCGGCCCTGGTTCGCAGCACAGGCGTGGTCACTTCCGAAATATTCTCAAAATCTATCGCCGTTCGCCCCATCTCATAAGCCGCCTCATAAGATCCGCCATTGCCTAGCGACGTGTAAAACCCTCTCGAAAAGCACACCGCCGCCGGATCGCCAATTGGCTGATTCATCCCCACCACGCAAGACACAAACTGGCTAATCGCCTGAGCCTGCGTATCCGAGTAGCAGGCATTCAGCAAGACGCACTCCACGCTAGTCATCTGCTGAAACAATCGCGCCAGCGCCCGAGTGGGAACAAGCTGCGCCCTTCCTTGGCTGTCTTCGAGTACTAAGCCGCGATCGCCCGTCCCATGACCCAAAAAATGCACAATATGTGGCTGATGAGTCACCAGCGCCTGCATCATGTCCTCAGTGCGCACAGCCCATTCAGAAATTAGGGTAAAGCGATCGCGTTCCTTTGATAGCTGGAGGCTGCGCTGAATTTCTCGCACTTTCTCATCTAGCCGCAACCCCGTTGTGCCCTGAGGGTTCGCTGCCAGTACCAAAATTTTACGAACAAAAGGCTGGATAATCACAGGGCACACAAATCAACTTCCCCCTTTCTATCAGAAAAGTGGATTCAGTGCGGATATTTACAATGTCTTAAGCCAGTTAAACAGCCACCGCCTCTGGCTTACCCGCCACCCCGTTCACAATCTCAGCAGGCACCTCAAAGTTCTTCGCAATTTCACGCGCTGTCATCTTCGCGCACATCATCACAGAAGGCGTCCCGCCACCCGGCTGAGTGCTCGCACCTACTAAGTAAAGATTCTCAATATCCTCACTTTGGTTATGCGGACGGAAAAACGCGCTTTGAACCAAAATCGGCTCCACACCAAACGCATTGCCCAGGTAGCTGTTCAGCGTTCCTTCAAAATAGTCTGGTGTGATGTGACTTTCATACACCAAGCGCTCTTTTAAATTAGGAATATAGCCACGTTCTTCTAGGAACGTCAGCACCCTATCTGTAAGCTTCGGCCCTTCAACGTCCCAGTCAATATCACCGCCATTATTAGGCACTGGAACTAGCGTGTAGGCTGCATGATGGCCCGGAGGGGCCATGTTCGGGTCGGTCAGTGAAGGAATGTGCAGATACTGGGAGAAGTCAGGACTGAGAACTTTTTGATCAAAAATTTCCTTTAGCAGCTCTTCGTAACGAGGGCCGAGGATAATATTGTGATGCCGCAGGTCTAGCTCCTCAGATTCATCAGCTTTAAAGCCGAAGTAAATCACGAGTACAGACATTGACTGCCGCGTTAGCTTCACCTTTAGATCTTGGTTAATGAAGCGGTATTTGGGCTCAACCAGTTTCATGTAGGTGTGCGCGTAGTCGCCGTTAGAAGCCACCAGGTCGGCGGCATGGTAGCTACCGTCTTTTAGCTCAATGCCCTTGGCAATCTTTTTGCCAAAGTAAGCGCCTTCAACGTCGATTTTGGCAACTTCGCTATCGTACTGAATGGTGCCACCCAGTTCTTCAAATTTACGCACAAAGCCTCTGACTAGCTCGCCCGTGCCGCCCATAGCAAAGTGAATGCCCCAGGTTTTTTCAACGAAGTGAATCATGGCGTAGATGGCAGGTACGCTCAGCGGACTGCCGCCCACTAGCAGCGGTTCAAAACTAAAAACCTGCTGAAGCTTAGGACTCTTGAAGTAGTCTTTTACAAATGAGAGTAGCGGACGAAGCGCGTCTAGGCGGATTAAGTCAGGAGCGACTTTGAGCATGTCACCGATGTTGCCAAAGTAGGTGTAGCCTAGCTCCACAAATCCACGGTCAAAAATGGCTTTGGCTGCTTGATGAAAACGTTCGTAGCCTTCTAGATCGTCCGGCTCAATGGCTTCGATTTGGCGAAGGGTGTTTTCAGGATCGCCGTCGTAGTCAAAATAAGTGCCGTCATCAAAGTAGATGCGATAGAACGGCAGAATGGGAACGATTTTTACGTATTTGGACGTGTTTGGCCCGCTCGTGACTCCAGATTTCACACGCTTTTCAGGATCCATAACTTCTATGGGAAAGTCAGGTTCGCCGAGTGCGGCTGCGTCTTTTTGGAGCGCAAAAAGTTCTTCGATGAAATGAGGAACCGTTAGAACGGTTGGCCCCATGTCGAACACAAAGCCTTCGTCCCTGCGCACGTAGGCTCTGCCGCCAGGTGCATCAAGTTTTTCAAAGATAGTGGTTTCAAATCCTAGGCTTTGCAGGCGGATGCCTAAAGATAATCCACCGATCCCGGAACCAATAATGACGGCTTTCTTGCGACTCATACGGCTTTCTGTACTAGCGACACAATTCTTAGTATAGACCCGTACAAACACTCATGGGTATGTTTCTAACGGCCGAGAAGCTTAGCAATAGCTGCACCGGGATCGGGCTGTTTGATCAGTGACTCGCCGACAAGGATGGCTTTTGCGCCTGCTTTAGTGACGATAGTGACGTCTTTGGGCGTGTGGATACCGGATTCGCCGACAAGGAGAATTTGCTTTTGGGCGATCGCCTCCCCAAATTTCTCTACGACCCTCTGTGTCGTATCCAGGTTCACTGTAAAGTCTTCTAAATTGCGATTGTTTACCCCAATTAGCTCAATGCCCTCAATCGCAATCACTCGCTCAAACTCTTCAATCGTGTGCGTTTCCACTAGGGCATCTAAGCCTAAAATCTTGGCTATTTTGACGAAGTAGTTGAGATCTTTATCCGTCAAAATAGAGGCAATCAATAGAATGGCGTCTGCTCCGGCTAAGCGAGCCTGATAGATTTGGTAGGGATAGATGATGAACTCTTTGCAGAGCAGTGGAATGTCTACGGCCTGTCGAATTTGGCGGAGATAGTCGAAGCTACCCTGGAAGAATTTGCTGTCGGTGAGCACAGAAAGGCAGGTGGCGCCGCCGGATTGGTAGGATTTGGCGATCGCAACCGCGTCAAAATCCTCCCGAATCACGCCCTTGCTTGGAGATGCTTTTTTTACCTCAGCAATAATCGCCGGGGGCCGCTGCGCCGACTGTTCACGCAGGGCCTTGATAAAGCCTTTGGTCGCAGGCATAACCTGAACCTGGCGCTGGAGATCTTTTAAGGAGATGGCTTCGCGCGATCGCGCAACTTCAGACTCCTTATGCCACACAATTTTCTCCAGAATATTGCGGGGCTCAGAGTCTTCCAATTTTGTTTTGTATTCAAGCGGACCAATGTTAATAGAAGGGTTAGGGCGGCGGCGACGGATCTTCATGCACTTACCACCGCTCGCTTGTAGGCTTCATCCAACACTTCAGACAAGGTTGGGTGCGTATGTACGAATTGAGAAAGCTCGGTGACGGACTGCTTTTGGGCGATCGCATTGGCCGCCTCCTGAATCAAATCCGCCGCATGCAGCCCAATAATATGTGCCCCCATCACCTCACCCGTATCCTTCCGATAAATCACCTTCGCCAAGCCTTCTGTTTCCCCTTCAGCCAAAGCCTTAGAATTCGCCTTAAAGTAGCTCCGCACAGAGGCTACTTCATACCCTTCTGCCTTCGCTTTCTCCTTCGCCGCAGGTTCAGTGAGGCCCACAAAGCTTACTTCAGGATGCGTAAAGGCCGCCGCCGGAATTGCGCTGTAGTCTACAGAGCGAGCATCGCCGCAAATATTGTCAACGGCCACAATGCCTTGAGCTGACGCCGAATGAGCCAGCATCATTTTGCCATTCGCATCACCAATGGCGTATAGATGAGGCACGGGCTTACCATCTCGCACAACCGCCAGACTCTCATCAACCGGAATAAACCCGCGCCGATCTGTTTCTACCGCCACCATATTAAGGTCTAAATTCTTCGTCGCTGGAATCCGCCCCGTTGCCACTAGGCACGCATCCACCTCAATCACGTCTACTATTTCCATCGTCTTCGGGTCGGCCAGCTCGATTACCACTGGCGAACCCGGCGTAATCTTTTTCGCCAGCAAACCCACGCGCGTTTCAATATCACGGGGCTTAATTAGCACCCGCTCAGCCTGCTTGGCAATATCAGGATCAAAGGTCGGCATCAGCTGATCCATCGCCTCAATCATCGTAACTTCAGAGCCTAGCGCGGTATACACGTCTGAAAACTCCAAGCCAATGTAGCCACTACCAATGATGGCTACCCATTCAGGTAGCCAGTCTAGCCGAACTGCTTCATCGCTGGTGTATACCGTCCTGCCATCCGTCTCAATGCCTCTAGGTACGAAGGGAATTGAACCCGGAGATAGAATAATGTCTTTGGCTGTGACGGTACGGGTGCCGCTGTCGCCTTTGATGGAGACTTTTTGACTTCCGGCGATTTTGCCCCAGCCGCGAATGGTTTCTACGCCCAAACGAGTCAGGCTGTTGGTCAAATCACCTTGAATTTTGTTGACCAGATTTTTGGCATGATCGGCAATGCCTGCACGGTCAAAGCCAACGCTTGTCAGGCTGATACCCAGTGCCTTGAGGTGCTGCTCATCGCGCATTTCGCGCACCTTTCCTGAAGCCGCTAGCAGCGCTTTAGAAGGAATACAGCCTCGATTTACGCAGGTGCCGCCCATATCGCCAGCTTCAATAATGGCCGTTTTGAGACCGCGCTTTACGGCGTGAATGGCCGCACCGTGTCCGCCGACGCCTGCGCCAATAATCACCAAATCGTAGTCAAATGCTGAATCCAAGGCTCTCTCCTGATTGCTTCGCCTGCGATCGCGGGCTTTGTGTCGTCTCTATTTTCAACTAGATCGGTCATTTTACACAACTTCGGTTTTCACACGTTTAGGTCATTGCACGAACTGCCAGATAGTCGCTGACGCCGAGCTTCATACAGCAGCAGCGCCGTCGAAACGGCTACATTTAAAGACTCAACGCCAGGCATCACCGGAATTTTGACAGTAGCTGAAGCACAGGTCATCAGCTCAGTTGAGATGCCCGCACCCTCATTACCCATGACAAAAACGGTCGGTTGCAGCAGATCTAGATCCCAGTAGTTCAGCTCAGCCGCTGTAGTGGTCGCCACGACCTGCACACCGCGATCGCGCAACTGCTGTGCCTGCTCAGCCATCTCTACCGTGGCCATCGGCAGCCGAAACCACTGCCCGACAGAAGCTCTTAGCACCTTCGGACTGCCCACATCTACGCTGTCAGGGCTGAGCCACAGCCCGTCACTTCCTGCGGCTGCGGCCGTCCGAATAATGGTGCCAAGGTTACCAGGATCTTGAATGGTTTCTAGCATGACGCCCAAGCTGACTGATTCGCTAGGCCGACTTGCAGCCTCCTGCCAAGCATTGCGTCGAGGTGCGATTGCAACTACACCATCCGGCGTTATCGTACTCGCGATAGATTTGAGCACATCAGCCGACACTAGCTCTACCTGTTCGGCCTGGGCGATCGCCTGCTCCCAAATCTTGGGATATCGCGCCTGCCACGCCTCCGTATAGCAAATTACAGACAAAGGGTAGCGAGCCTCACAGGCCGCTTCTATTAAATGCGTTCCTTCTAAAAGCAGCAGCGCTTGCTTTCGTCGTTCCTTGGGTTGCTGTAGCTTACGTAGTCGTTTAACCGTAGGATTTTGCAGACTTGTGAGCATAGAAAACCTGATTGAAACAAAATCATTAACAGGCCAATCAACTTGTCAGCAAATTTCGTCACGATATCTAAATTGCTGTGTATTTGCACTGATTGATAAAAAGTTTTGATGAGTGAAAAAACACTGTCAAGTAAGCATCTTTTTCTCATAAATAAACGCCTCAGTCTGTCAAAACTAAGACGCCTATTTATGAGCTTATTTTGATGCGGAACCCGGGACTTGAACCCGGAAGTCCTTGCGAACACTAGAATCTGAATCTAGCGCGTCTACCAATTTCGCCAGTCCCGCACGATCGTTACAGCAGCTTGCACGTCCAAATAGCTTCGTAGCTGGGATTAACAATAATCTAGCAGCATGGTTCATCCGTCAACCGCAGCCATATGAAGTTTGCCACCCAGCACCGTAGTTTTTCTGATCCCCTACGTAGTTTCATCCCATAGCAAGATAAAAAGAAAGCGTTTAACCTCTGCTTTATTCAAATCAACCGGGAGAAACTCTGAAGTTTCGGGTAGAATCCATACCAAATTAGTCAACCCTTTCTGCTTTCGTTACTCCTCACTAACTTCAATGAACCAGTTCAATGAACTATTCAACTAACGAGCAACCGGGCTTACATTTTTGAACCCACCTTTCTGATACGCCCTATGGGCATTTTCAGAATTTACACATTATGGAGGCCACTCCCATTACTACGCCTACTCCTTCTTACGCTAGCGTTGTCAGCGAAAAATCTCACGGCAAGCCTGCTGCAAAACCCGTTTCAGTCATTGAGATTTGGGGCGGCGAACCCCTCAGTGGTCACATTCCGATCAGCGGTGCCAAAAATTCAGCGCTGGTCGTCCTCGGCGGCACGCTTCTCTGTTCACAGACCTGTCGCATTCGCAACATCCCCGATCTTATGGACATTGGCCGAATGGCCAAAGTGCTGACAGCTTTGGGCCTCAAGGTCACTCGCAATGGCAGTATGTTAGACGTAGACGCCAGCGATGTTAGCCATTCCAAAGCGCCTTACGACATTGTTAGCAAGCTCAGAGCCAGCTTTTTTGTCATTGGCCCATTGCTTGCTCGACTCGGCGTTGCTCGCGTTCCTTTACCGGGTGGCTGTGCGATTGGTGCCCGCCCCGTTGAGCTACATATTCGTGGACTGCAGGCGCTAGGCGCGCATGTGCATATGGATCACGGCGTGGTTCATGCTTATGTTCCAGGTGCGCGCAGCAGGCTTCAGGGCGCAAAAATCTATTTGGACTACCCTAGCGTTGGCGCAACTGAAACGCTGATGATGGCGGCGACCTTAGCAGAAGGTGAAACGACCATTGAAAATGCAGCTCAAGAGCCAGAAGTCGTTGATCTGGCTAATTTCTGTCGGGCAATGGGTGCAAAAATTCGCGGCGCAGGAACTAACACCATTACGATTACAGGCGTTCCGAGCCTACATGCTACTGACTATTCCATCATTCCAGATCGGATTGAAGCGGGCACTTACCTCGTGGCTGGAGCCCTAACGCGCTCTGCAATTACGGTTGGCCCCGTCGATCCTAGTCACCTCTCTCCCTTGCTTGCCAAACTTCGTGAAGCAGGCTCTAAGGTCGAGATCGAAGGTCGTAGTACTATCCGTATTTCTCCCGGAGAAAAGATTGCGGCGACTGACATTCAAACCCTTCCCTACCCTGGTTTCCCAACTGATATGCAGGCTCAGTTCATGGCCTTGCTTACCCTGGCTGAGGGCAATAGCATGGTGACTGAAACCGTCTTTGAAAATCGGCTACAGCACGTGGCTGAGTTCAATCGGATGGGAGCAGATATTCGAGTAAAAGGAGACTGTGCCATTGTGCGCGGGGTTACGCATCTATCAGGTGCACCGGTGACTGGGAGTGACTTACGGGCGTCTGCGGCGTTGGCGATCGCAGGCTTAGTCGCCAAAGGCAAAACCACCCTCCACGGCCTCCACCATTTAGATCGCGGCTACGAAAAATTTGAAGAAAAGCTCACTAATGTTGGTGCTCGTCTCAGACGCATTCCACTCAGCGAAGCCGACAGCGCTGCCCAGCCAACCCCGGTTGCTGAGCCTGTAAGCGTCAGCTAGTCGAGGCCGTCCTCTGATTTGACGCAGCTAGGATAGACCCTAAACAATCTCGCTATACTGGCGAAGTAGCAAAGCCTACACAGACGTGTCTTTTGACAGTAAGTGTAGGCTTTATGCTTTTTATAACTTGTTTTAACAGCCAGAAACAACTGACTAGAAACATCCTATGGACACCTCGAAGGCCTTACTCACTGGGCTCAACGCCGATCACTTTCGCCACCCGCTAGATCGCGAAGCTACCCAAGCACTCAAACAACTGCCGGGTTTAGATGTCGCTATTCGTAGTCTGCTAGGCCCCATGGGCGAGCAGTTTTTTTACTTGGAAAACATCGCTTCTAGTGTGCTCGTTGGCCCAAAACAGCTACCTGAGCTGCATCAGTCCTTATTAGAAGCCTGCGAAGTGCTCGACTTAGAGGTGCCACAGCTCTATATCAAGCAGCATCCCGTTCCGAACGCATACACCTTTGCTATGCGAGGCAAGCAGCCTTTTGTCGTGGTGCACACCTCACTGATTGAGCTGCTGAATCCTGCTGAGGTGCAGGCTGTTATTGGTCACGAGCTAGGCCATCTTAAGTGCGATCATGGCGTGTATCTTACTCTGGCAAATATTCTGACGCTTGCTACTAGCCAGCTACCCTTTGGCAACGTGCTGATGCAAAACTGGCAGTCTCAAATTATGGAATGGGTGCGCTGTGCCGAGTTTACGTGTGACAGAGCGGCGCTACTGGCTACTCAAGATGCTCGTACCGTCGCGTCCGTTTTAATGAAGCTCTCTGGCGGTTCCCCCGCCTTGTCTCCTCAGCTAAATTTAGACGCCTTTATCGATCAGGCTCGTTCCTACGATGCAATTAGCGACAGCGAAACGGGCGAAATGCTGAAGCGGCTGAAAACAGATGATTTGAGTCATCCGGTGCCTGTGCTGAGAGCTAGAGAGATTGACAGATGGGCTAGCACGCCTGACTATCAGGCTTTGTTAGACAACCGGCCATTGAATAGTGATGAGGGGAGCGATCGCAACAGTCAAAGAGGCTGGCGTAACTGGTAAGTGCAGCTAAGGCCGTCATCAAAAAAATACCTTTAATAAATTCACCCATTTCGGTATACTGGTTACCTACCTGGGCAAGTGGCGGAATTGGTAGACGCACCACACTCAAAATGTGGCGGCTTCGGTCGTGAGAGTTCGAGTCTCTCTTTGCCCATTCAATAATTTAGGAAAAAAAACTCACAGGCAGAGGCTGTGTGTTTGCTGTTCCTTAAAGACACAATTAAACAACAGAGAAAAAGAGAGGTCTGAGGGGCGAAGCCCTTCACGTGTGCTATGCGCTGTCTACATTTGAGGCTATTATAGCCTGAGTTGATTTTGCGATTTTCTGGCTGAGCTGGGCAGTCTAACAACAGACACTTTGCGAAGGTTCACCAGGGCGTCCGTTGATAAAAAGACCTCCCATTCATCATTCCTCAGCGAAGGCTGCACTCTATTACGTGCAGCTAAAAACGCATAATGGCCACGCTCTGTTCAATGCAATAGATCTCGATATGTCTAAGGATTACTTACACACTTCATTGACACAAGTGGTTGCTGATGAGCTAAAGCTAGCTGCTAAAGACAGCCGTGTGACTTTAGATCAGTGGGTGATTTTTCCAGATGCGCTACATGCGCTGATTTTTTTACATGAGCATGGACGCGATCGCTCAGTCTGTTCTATCAACAACCGCAGCAGTCTAAAAGGAAAGCCAAGATGCCTCACGTCATTCATCGCTGGGCTAAAAACAGTGACTGCAAAACGAATTAATTTACTGCGCAATCAGCCAGGATCACCCGTATGGCAGCGCAGCTACAAAGAACAGCTAATCAAAGACGATGTGATACTTTCCCGTTTGAAAAAGAACATTGGTGAAGCAGACAGCATTGTAATGTGCGGATAGCTTTGTATAGAGAATTTACGTTTGGTTTCAGCGGCTACCAACCTAATTCAGCGGCTGCCAATCTAATGGAGGGAGTCGCTGTCACCCATGGCCATTTGAATCACCGTGGGCTGGCCTTTATCATCGTGGTACTTGTTCGCCCACTGACTAATCAGAGCGTCTAGCTCGTCAAAGGCGGTTTCGCGCTTCTCTTGAGGGATATTTAGCTCTTCTAAGATGCGACGCGTGCCTTTGTGAGAATCGGCCCACTCGCGCATTAGGCGGAAGTAGCGAGCGGTGTCGTCCATCATGGTGTACGTGCGTTCTTCTGCGCCAACGGGAGAGTAGGATGCTCGGGTGAGGGCGTAGAAGGGCATTCCACCAATGGGCGAGTCGATGCGGGCGACTGTGCCTGCATAAATTAGGCGGCGGCGGATGTGCTCGGCAAGCGCGTCACTGAGCGCCATGCGGCGTTCTTCAGGAAGTGTCTCCTGTGAGCGGGCGTGAAGGAAGTCTACTAGCTCCATAAACTGAAATCCCGTGAGCAATTGAGCATCGGGTAAAGGCTCAGGGAGGTTAGCTGACTTTACTTTAGCTTCAACCTGACGTTTTTCTTCCGAGCTGAGGCTGGTACCGGACACTCGAAAATCACCGGGTGTCCAGGGATGTTGCTGGAGCCATACGTGAGGTAGCTGAATCAGGTAGCCAGGTTCTTGAGAACCCAGCATTTTGAGCAGCTTGCCTTCGGTGAGCGCTGCCTGCATTTCTTCGACAATGGCTTTGACCCGCTTAGGCTCGATGTGGTGAAGATGCCCGGTCATGCGCAGATTATTTTTCTGCTCTACATAGGTCGTGTAGATGGCGCACTTGGCCGCTGTGGCCGCTGCGTCTAAAAATGCACCGTGACGATGACCTCCCGTGCACATGGCACTAAAGGCCAAATACATCATGATTTCATCGATAGCGCTGGGGTCTAGTTTTTTAACTAATTCGGTGTTGCTGGCCATTAAAACTCGATCAAGCGAGAATGCTTAATGCTTATAGAATGCACAGAAAATGGGACTAAGGGAACAGAGAATGACTGTGAACTCTATGGGGCAGTATTAATACTCACACGGGTAAAGTACTTAATTTTACAAGTCTTTATTAGTGAATATTCTACACCCTGTACGAGTATTCACTAATAAAAATCATTCCCACTTACTCCGCAGTTATTCGGGTTGTACGGAAAGAACTTATAGCGATCGCGGCATAACCCGTCCGCTGCCCCGGTGAGCGATCCGCCGTGCGCTAGATTCGGTATAACCGCCTTCTGCCGAATCATCGTCCAGTCGTCCGCTGCCTCGATAGGAAGCATCTGCTGTGTGGTGGATCAGGTTGCGCTCCGACGTCTTTCGCAAGCTTTGCTTAGACGCTGGCTGATCAAAAGAAGCTTGCGGCAAGCTTTGGATTGCGCTTTTTGGTGCGCTCTGATGAACTGCACCAGTGACACATAAAACGGCAGCAATGCCGCTGAGCAGTGAGTGATGAGAAGTCAGCATGGTTGCTAAGTGATTTCCAAGTCGTTACTCAGAGATACGCTAACGTTTAATAAAGTCAGGACAATATATGTGAAGAGTTGACTTACTCATAAGGTATGAATACGCTCACAGAGTAGCCATTTCCCGGCTGAATTCCAAATACCTAGAACATCCACTTGTTGCCCGTTCGATATTTTTATGAAAAGCTCCGTAATCTCCGATCGAACTGTTAATAAAAGAATGCAATTAGGGAGGTTTTGGTCTATGCTTTGGTGCAGTTCGCAATGACCTTCGGCGTTGCTATAAAATTTGCCGACTAAAGAAATGGTGGAATGCGTGCTTAAAGGCTGAAGGTATTTTGCGGATTTGCGATCTGTAAAAATATGATGGCCGTTAATTGGGTAGGTTCCGGGATGCGCAAGATAGTGCTTTTGAACAGATATCCAGTCAGGGTGGTCGGGCGGTAGGTTGAAAAGTGGAACAACGGCAGCAGGCGCGGTAGGGTCTGTGACTAAGGCGGTTTGAAGCAATCGCACCTCTCGTCCCAAATCTCTCGGCTCACACCCTCTCTCCACACACAGCGCTGCCGCCATCCCCGCTGCCTGTCCAATGCCTAGTACCACCGGCTGCAATCGGGTGGCCCCGTTGGCAATATGTGACACCGAAATATTTTTCTCACAGGCCAGCAGGCCGTCTACAGCCGCTGGTACGAGCGCTTCGTAAGGAAGGGTAAACGGCGTACCTGTCCAGCGACCACCCCAGCGAACGGCTTTGGGCGCTAAGGGCATGTCAAAGCCGGGATAGTGATGATCGTTTGGGTAGTTACCGAAGGCGATCGCGCTCATCTCTCCCCATTCATTCACGGGCAGCGCCGCCACCTGTCCGCCTGCTACCGGCAAAATATCACCCTCACAAACCGTTGACATTCCTTTTATTCGACGGCTCTCACGGTAGTAAGGCATCAAAGCAAAAGCACCGCCGCCAGATGCACTGTTCCGAGGAAAAACGTCTTGAGCTAAGCCGTATCGTCTGCCCAACTGAGCTTGAATATAGCGAGCAAAGGACTGGCTATGCCATTGGGCTTCCTGGCCATATTCCGTCCGAGACGCGTCAGATTCAATCAGACGATTAAGGCCTACACCATAGTCATTACCGCGATGTGGCCAGTTGATCATGAACTGATTATCAGGCAGTCGGCCATAGTTCAAACAGGCTTTACCGGCTGGCGTATCAGCATCACCATAATTCGCCCAAGCCCCTTCAAAAGCGCTATCAGGAGAAAGATCAGGTGGCTTACTAATGAGAGGCGCTTCTATTTGGCCGTACTCCTGCATGAGCACAATCCAGGTTGGTGACTGCACCGGATAGCGTTGAGTAATGTCGTACAGCGGATCGGACGGATCTACTAGAGAAACAGGCGCACTTGGCTCTTGCCACCTGTCACGCGTTTCCCAGCCCCAGCGGCAGGGCACGTCTGCTAGCGCTACTACATCACCTAGCTCGGTCCCATCTAGCGTAATTTTGGCCTGCACCGTCAATGAGTCAAACTGAACACCTATAATGCGTTTCCCCTTTCGCAGCACCTCACGAGGTCGCTCTCCCTTAATCCATTTTAGATTCGGCAGCGCCGTCACCCAACTGGCAAAAATCTGCGCACCGACAGCCGGATTATACGTAAAAAAGCTTACCCAGCCATTGTCTAAGCCGCTGGGATGTTGCACCCTGAGGGCTTTCAAAAAGTCGCCCCAAAGGCCCGTTTGAAAGGCCGCTAGCTCATTTCCGTCCGGCGCAGATACCCCTGCTGAGGTGAGCATTCCACCCAGCCACGGCAGCTCAGAAACCAACACGACGGTTAGATCAGTACCACGTCTTGCGGCTTGGATAGCCGCAGCCGTTCCACCGACACCGCCACCCACCACAAGAATATCGGCTGTAATGGTTTCCACTTGTTTCCTGATTTTTCTAGAATGTCTGCTTAGGGCTTAGGTATAGGGCGTAATGTCTTCGCCGCAGTCGTCTGCTAGGTAGGTGAGGGCTCGAAAGCGCAGGCCCACTAGCTGGTCGTATAGGGGATTAATTTTGCACATGGGCGGGATGTGTACAACCTTATTGCGAAAAAGCGTCACGTCACGCTCGAAGGGGCACTGCGAAGGTACGAGCTTGCACACAAATCGGGCTAGCCTGGGATCGTCAACGCTGAGCTGATCGAGCCAGTCGCGGGCGGGCTTGAGCGGATCGATACCAGAGACGGCTTTGCCGATGGTAGGTAGGTATAGGGCGTTAGCGATCGCCTCTCTTTTTGAAACTCCCTCCGCAGCATCCTCGCCAGCGTCGACTTCCTCAGAACGCTCTCTATCTATGGCTCTCAGCTTATCTAGCGTTGATTGCAGCGAGAGTAAGGCCTCAGGCTCGACCGAAAGCGCCTCAGCAAACGCAATAATTTGGTCGTTTTCAGGGTCGGAATATACCCCGTTTGCCAACGCCACCATTACCGCCATGCGTAGAAAATTTTGAGCGGCGGCGCGATCAAGATGTAGTTCCTTCGCTAGCACAGCAGGCTCAATTGGCTCTAGCGTTTCAAAGTCTGTGCCCGGTGCAAACTCAGACTCCACCATGCCTTTGATAATTTGCTTTTCGGCGTCGTCAAACTGACCATCGGCCCAGGCAACGGTTAGGAGCCCTCTGAGCCATGCTTGAATTTGCGATGGTGTGTAAGGTGAATTTTGTACAGCGGAGATCATAAGTTTTGAGTTGGCAAACGTTAATTTCTGAGCGATTGAGAAAGCTTACTTGACGCGTTGGATGTCTGTACAGCGCCTAGCGGGGTGAGACTACTTCTGGCTCATTGTTGGCTTCCACTGAGAGCCCGTTCTTCCTGTGATCACCCAAAGGAGCGATCGCGCCCCGTCTCGAACCTCTCTGGCAATCGTCTCAGCATTCTCAGGATCAACCTCCGTAGGAATGGCAACCGGCTTAAAGCCAATACCACGGCTACCTAACACAATTTGAGCGACCACGCTCGCGCGGCGCATATGATAGTCAGATGTGATTAAGTACACCTGATCAATCTGTCGGTCTTCGAGCTTATCTATCAGCGTCGTAAAGTTCGTGACCGTATCTACGGCTTGGTAGTCCAAAGCCCACTGCTCGTTGGGCACTTCTGCCTGGTCAAACACCCAGCGAGCATATTCAGGATTGCTGCCAGAAGACACCCAAATTCTGACGTTGGGATGCTCTTTTGCAAACTGAGCGGCAAACTGCTCGCGTTCAGGCGCACCGCCTAACACAAGGGCAACAGAAGGATCTAAAAACTGCTGCTGATAGCGTAGGTAGGTAATACCTGCAAAAGGAGTAGCCACCAAAAGCGCACAGGCCCATAACAGCGATTCCACTCGCTTAGGCAAAAGACCTCGGCGACAGCGTTTTTCAAAAGGATTAGAAGTTGTGGGGAGAGGATTCGAGCTTTTGAGGTGCCCTCGTTTCATCTGCATAGGAGTGGGGGTGCAAAGGAAGCACTTTAAAAAATCATAGAATAGTTTTCACCGCCAAATAAGACATTAGTGACGATGTTCCTTAAACAAATCAAAAGTATTTTGGTAGACATTATTTGATACAGCAACAAATCGTCAAACTACTAACCTTTCTCGTTGTAGAACAGCAACAACCAACACAAAAAGCAAAGACGAAGAGTGGGGGGCAAAAAGTAAGGGCAAAAAAGTAGCTTAAAAAAAAGCAGCGAATTCCATTTCAAGGTTACCCGCTGCGAATGACTATCTCATCAAACGAAGTTGATTCCTCTAATTAAACTTCGACAGCCTGTTTTTCGATGGTTGGTGCGTCCACTTCATTCAACTGCACCTTGGCCAGCATCTCTCGCAGATAATCACCTTCAATCACCTCTTCAGCCAGCAATAGCTTGGAAATTTCCTCTAGCAGTTCACGATTGTCTTTTAAGATAGTCAGTGCTCGCTGATGCGCCGACTCCACGATACTTTTCACTTCTTGGTCAATCGCCTTAGCCGTATCATCACTTACCATCCGGCGAACATTCGGCGCGGAGCCATCGTCCAAAAAGTTGTTTTGCTTGCTGCGATCGTACGCTAGCGGCCCTAGCACTTCACTCATGCCGTAGCTAGTGACCATCTGCTCGGCTACATCCGTCGCCCGCTGCAAGTCGTTCGCAGCACCAGTCGTAATCGAACCGAAGACGACTTCTTCAGCCGAACGCCCGCCCAGCATGGTTGCGATCTGTCCTTTTAGCTCCGCTTCATCCCTCAAAAAGCGATCTTCTGTCGGTAGCTGCAAGGTATAGCCGAGTGCTGCCATACCCCGAGGCACAATGGATATTTTCTCAACCTGATCGCTACCGGGCATGGCGGCACCGACCAAGGCATGGCCGACTTCGTGGTAGGCCACGATCTCTTTTTCTTTGTCATTTAGCACGCGGCTACGCTTTTCAAGTCCAGCGACGACCCGTTCAATGGCTTCAGCAAAGTCCTGTTGTTCTACGGCTTCGCGGTGGTTGCGAGCGGCGAGAAGAGCGGCTTCGTTTACAAGGTTGGCAAGGTCTGCGCCTGCAAATCCGGGGGTACGAGTTGCGATCGCCTTCAAGTCCACCCCATCTGCCAGCTTCACTTCTGTAGCATGAATATTCAAAATCGCATCTCGCCCCTTCAAATCAGGCCGATCAACCAGCACCTGCCGATCAAAACGACCAGGCCGCAGCAGGGCCGGATCTAAAATCTCAGGTCGGTTTGTCGCTGCGAGCACAATAATTGTGTCATCTTCAGCGCCAAAGCCATCCATTTCAGCCAATAGCTGATTGAGCGTTTGTTCTCGCTCATCATTACCACCATAGAATCCGCCTGACGAACGAGATTTACCAATGGCGTCTAGCTCGTCAATAAAGATAATGCAGGGCGACTGCTTTTTTGCCTGCTCGAACAAATCCCGCACGCGAGAAGAGCCCACGCCTACAAACATTTCAATAAACTCAGAGCCTGAAATGCTAAAGAACGGTACGCCCGCTTCACCTGCAACGGCTTTAGCCAATAATGTTTTACCTGTTCCCGGCGGGCCAACAAGCAGCACACCTTTCGGAATCTTTGCCCCCAGGTCAGTGAAGCGCTTAGAGTTTTGCAAAAAGTCTACAATTTCGACCAGCTCAGTTTTGGCTTCATCAACGCCAGCAACGTCCGTGAATTTAATTTTGGTGTCTTCATCTTCGACGTAGACCTTAGCGCGGCTTTTGCCAATCGAAAAAATACCGCCCTGTCCGCCACCTTGACCACGCGCCAAGAACAGTCGCCACACCGCCACAAAAATCAGCGGCGGAATCACCCAGCTCAGAAGGCTCCCCAACCAGGCCGTTCCAGAAGGCGGCGTTGCAGAAAACTCTACGCCATTGTCCTGTAGAACCGTCGGTAGATTCAAATCAAAGATGGGGGTGGTTTCATACACTGTGCCGCTTGGTTCTAATTGATATTGAATTTGCTTTTCGCCGACGTCAGCGCTAACGACCTGATGATCTTTAACTTGATTAATGAAGGTGCTATAAGGGACACGCTCCGCAGTTTGACTGAAAGAACTGGGCAAAAAAGTGCTGATTAAAAGCACAGCGCTGATCGCTAAAAGTATCCAGTTAGCTTGCTTGCGCTGCTGTGGTTTTTTGTCCTTAATAGGCATCGCTTTTCCCCGTTTTGCTTGTAGGCTACGTCATGTTTTTCTATATTCATAGCGTAACAAGAGCCGCTGATGAGCGTAGCTTGCTAATGGGGTGATCCCCGTAATAGAGCTGTCAGTGAAGCCGGGTGTGCATTGCGCTCAGATAATTTGCTGCCTCATCAGACTTGCTAATCAAAATCTGCCAAGGGAGCGCAACTACTGTGGGCCTTTTGTATGGATTCAACTACGCTATGGATAACCGGTCGAATCGGTCGGAAACTTCCTCTAAAATGTAGTCTCACCCAGCCCTTGCTCGCTCATGAAGTCTCGAATGCCCGATCCATACCGTCAAAAGCCGTCTCCTGTGAGAAGAAGCCCGAGCAGGCGACGGTTGCAGCGGTCGGGGAAGTCGCCTGTGATGAAGGTGTTGCAGCTAATGGCGATCGCAACGACGGGCGGCGCGGTAATGCTAGCTAGCCTAGCGGGCTTGGCCTTTATTCGTTCAGGCTCTCAATTTATGGAAGGAGTGAAAATGGCGATCGCACCTAAGCCGCCAGAGGATAAGACGGACATCCGCACGGTGGTGGTAAAGCAAATGCGCGGGGCAAGCGAGCTGACCACGGCTGTATTTACGATGGAAGCGGTGGTACCCGCCCAGAGCGATCGCAAGCTAGGTGACTACACCATTGCAAAGACAAACCTGCTGTATGTAGCCTACGGTGAAGTGAGAGCGGGCGTAGACTTAGAAGACTTAGACAGTTCAGATGTGAGCCTTTCCGAAGATGGCAGAAGTGTCACGCTGAAGCTGCCCGCACCCAGGATTCTGGATAAAAAAATAGATGTTAACCGCTCTGAAGTGTACGACTACAGCAGAGGGTTTTTGAACCTAGGGCCTGACAGAGGCTTGCAGCTTCAGGGACTCGCTCAGCAGGAAGCTGTAAAAGAGATTGAGCTAGCGGCTGTTTGTGAGCAAAATATATTGGGTCAGGCCAATGAACGTGCTGAACTAGTGATTACAAAGCTACTGATGAGCACCGGATTTGAAGAAATCGTGATCGAACCTTCTGAAGGCGATATGTCGGCTTGCAACGCTTAGAACTAAAGCTCTTCTAGCAAGTGCTTTTGTCCCAAATTGCAAAAAATAGCGGTAGGTGCATTAAAATATGTGGCACCTACCGCTATTTTTGTCGTTATGAAATCGTCTGCTTCAAAAGAGCAGTCAAAAGAACAACAGAATTACTGAATCGCTTCAACGCCGTCAATCTCTGCGTCTGCTTCAGGTGCAGGCGGTAAAATTACGCGATCAATAACGTGGATGACGCCATTGCTAGCAGACACATCAGCAAGCACAACATTTGCACTGTTGATGGTGACTGTCTCAGCTACGTCGATAGACAGCTCGCTACCTTCTACAGTTTCGACATTACCGGTTTCAAGGTCAGTAGAAAGCATTGCTCCAGGAACAACATGGTATGTCAGCACCTGAATTAAGACATCTTTGTTTTCAGGCAACAATAGCTGCTCAACGGCCCCTTCAGGCAAATCAGCGAAGGCTTCGTCAGTAGGTGCAAATACAGTGAATGGGCCTTCACCGCTAAGCACTTCGCTGAGTTCAGCGGCGTTCAGCGCAGCGGATAGCACCGTTAAGGACTCACTGCTGCTAGCAAGTTCAGAGATAGTAAATGCCTCAGTGTTGACGTCTTCTGAAACGACATCTTCAGTATCAGTGACTTCAGTATCAGCGACAGGCGCTGTTTCCATCAGCGCATCTGCTTCAGTCACAGGCTCTGCTTCAGGCGTCCTAGTGGCTTCCGTGTCAGCAACGGCATCTTCTACAGTCTCTTCAGTATCGGCGACGGCTTCTCCAGTGTTGTCAGCAGCTTCATCTGTGGCCCCAACAGCGCCTTCTATCGCTTCATCTGTAGCCTCAACGGCGTCTTCTGCTGTGTCAACAGCGTCTTCTATCGCGTTGGCAGCAGGAAGCATTTCTTCTCCAGCAGTCGGCTCAGGCATCGCTGTGCCAGGAAGCGCTACAAAGGCACCTGCACTGCTAGCGACAAGGCCAATCATGAATCGTTTGACAAAACGGGGGCTATTGTTAGCTTTCATAGAACCTCTGATGGTATTAGGCAGAAATTTGGATGAGCAGAGTGATGCGATCGCCGAAATTATTTACTTAATGTCGTAAAGGCTTTACTAAAGTTCATTAAGCTCCTACAGAGTGTATCGGAAAAATCGCCGGTGACATTGTTTGCAAATAGGTAGATGCTTATTCGCAAAGAAGGCGTCAAGATGAATGCGCTGTCAAAAATTGGGGCCGTTAATTCTTGCGTGCAAGGTGTGAAATGCCTGTATCAAAAGAGATAGAGCGGTCGTAGTTTTTACTTGAATCTGATCGAAAATATCTTAAAGAAGGAAAAATACGAATGATTGAGCTTTACCAGTTTGAGGCGTCTCACTATTGCGAAAAGGTAAGGCTGCTTTTGGATTACAAGCAATTGCCTTACAAAACCATTGAAGTTACGCCAGGTATTGGCCAGATAGATCTCTATAGAATGTCCGGTCAGCGCCAGGTGCCAGTACTTAAGGATGGTGATGAGATTATTCCTGATTCGAGTGCGATCGCCCGCTACCTAGACAAAAAATATATTGAGCGCCCTCTCATTCCAGTAGATGCCCAGAAAAAAGGCCTCTGCTTGATGATGGAAGCTTGGGCAGATGAATCTATTGGCCCTAATGCTCGCAAGGCAATGATTGGCGCATTTAACCAGCATCCCAACTTCAGAACGGCGCTGCTACCCATTTCTACGCCGGACGTGGTGAAAACGGTGGTGGGCGCAGTTCCTGGCGACGTGCTGAATTTGCTCGGTGCAGGCGCTGGCTTTGGCCCGAGCGCGGTGAAATCGGCGACAGAAATCTTGCGACAAGACCTAGAGGCGCTGTGTTTGATTTTGGAAACGCAGGCCTATTTATGTGGCGATGAGCCTACGCTGGCTGACTTTGCAGTGGCTGGCCTATCTATGTATATCAAGTTTCCAACGGAAGCTTATGTCGATTTGCCAATAGGCATTTGCAACAAAGGTGTACCTGGACTGGCCGACGACCCGGCGTTTGCGGCTTTTTGGCTGTGGCGCGATCAGCTATACGGCAATTTCCGCCAGCAGCGTAGCAATGGGCCTTCAGCGAGCGCACCGATAACGGGCGGGCCTGTCTCTATCGGGATCGACTAAATCGACTAGATGGCAATTAAGCTAGGCCGTTGAGTCGGACGATAGCTATCCGGTAGCATAGCTATCTATCAAAGAAACGAACCTGAGAGAAACGAATGAGTGATGTTGCCGCCCAAATGTCTGCCGCCTTAGCTGATGTTTTGGGATCGCAGAACGTGGTGTCGTGGAGTGCCCTAGCCCCTTCGCTGGTTTCTCAGGTTCGGGCTTCTGTCGCTACTGACGAACTGCCGAACTGTATGGCGTTGCCCGGTACCCGTGAAGAACTTGGCCGGGTGATGGCCTTGGCTGCTAAAAACAACTGGCGGGTGCTCCCGGTGGGGCAGGGGAGCAAGCTGAGCTGGGGTGGTTTGGCGACGGGTATCGACCTAATTGTGGGAACCGCGCGGTTAAATAAGGTGGTGGAGCACGCGGTTGGAGACTTTACGGTGACGGTGGAGCCGGGGCTGAAGGTTGCCGACTTGCAGCGGCAGCTATTAGCGAAAGGACAGTTTTTGGCCGCTGATCCGGCGTTTGGGGAAAATGCAACGGTTGGCGGGCTAGTGGCAACGGCGGATACGGGATCGCTACGACAGCGATATGGCGGGCTACGAGATATGCTGATTGGCGTGCAGTTTGTGCGGTATGATGGGGCGATCGCTAAAGCCGGCGGGCGCGTTGTCAAAAACGTAGCGGGCTATGATTTGATGAAGCTAATGACCGGCTCGTACGGTAGCTTAGGCATTCTGAGCGAGCTGACGTTTCGGTTGTATCCGGTGCAGGCTTGCTCGCGCACGGTAATATTGAGTGGGGGCGGGCAAGCCATTGAGGCAGCGGCGGCTGAGGTGAGACTATCGGGGCTGACGCCTGTAGCGCTAGATGTGCTGTCGGGCAGTTTGGCGGATGGAAGTCGAAGCTTGGTTGCGCGCTTTCAGGGAATTGAAGCTGGCGTTGACGAACAAACTGAACGGCTGAAGAAAATTGGCACAACGCACAGCATGGGTTTTGAGCAGCTAGATGGTGCAGAAGATGAAGCCTTTTGGCTGCGGTCAGCGCAGATGATTCAGGCCGATACGGTGCTGTGTAAGGTGGGACTGCGCTCAAGCGGAATTCCGTGGCTGATTGAGCTAGCAGACAAGGTGATGCCGGGTGCGCAGGTGCGGCTGTATGGCAGTAGCGGGTTGGGTTGGATTCAGTTTGAGCAGGATGAGTCAGCAGGCAAGATTGTGAGCGGATTGGAGGAATTGCGATCGCACTGCCAAAAAAATGCTGGGTTCCTAACACTTTTACAAGCTCCCAAAGCTATCAAGCAGCGCATAGACGTCTGGGGCTACAGCGGCAACGCGTTAGGCATGATGAGCGATATCAAACAAAAATTTGATCCTCAAGAAATACTGAGCCCAGGCCGGTTTGTGGGCGGGCTATAATCTTAAGTTATGATCTTTCTTTAGGCATACGAGCAGACCTATCTTTGGTTGTAAAAGGCAGAAACAAATCGGATAACTTGAAATAAGTCGGGATCTAAACAGTAGGATCGTGTCTGTTGTATATGAAACCTCTGTTGAGAGATTTAACCCAATGGCGATGACTTTGAGTGTGCCTTCTATCAAATGCGAAGGCTGTGGCGAGACGATTACAAAAGAGATTAAGGTTCACGACGCTGATGCGACTGTGAACGTAGACATTGCAAAGAAGACCGTTGAAGTAGATTCAGACTCTTTGTCTGAGTCTTCTGTGAAGCAGGCGATTACGGCTGTTGGTCACGAAGTTGCATAGCGATCGCGCTTTCCTTCAACCGAAATAAAGCATGACCTTACGGTAGTGTCCGTGGTCAGAGGTGCTGGTCTTTTTTATAGGGCAGCGCCTTTGCTTTTATTAAAAGCGTGCCGAAGGGCGTATCGTAATATACTCCTAGCTCTCTTAATCAAACCTAAAGCGCGATGGCTCCTAAAACAATTACCGTGAAGTGTCCACAGTGTGATCGCGTCTACATTACCTGGGACACGCCCGCCATTGACGAACGCAGCGAAAAACAAAGAACGACAGCCTGCTCCCAATGCGGCCATCGCTCCTTGATTCATGAGATGGTTGAAAAAGATGGCGTGCTGCAAAAAGACACGCCATAGCTCTTGTTAACCAGAATTTACTGATTAAACAAAAATTATTGAACAGGCGGAGCCGGTAGCGGTGTTGCGCCATCACCTATGCCACCGTCGGGCTCAACTGGGATCGGTTTGTCAATCACCGGAGCCTCTACGTCAGCAGGGTCTTCGACAGGTTCTTCAATGTCCTCTTCGACACTAGGTGCTAGCTGAACAGGCTGAGGTGCAGGCGGCTCACCCGTAAAATACTGAGCCTGCTCGCGTAAAGATTCGGCAGGGCCAGCTTGCCCTTGCTGCTCTAGCAAATCCGCCGCTTTGAGATAGTCGGCAACAACAGCAGTAATAACATCTTCAGGCAAATCGTCAGGGCCGTTGATATCGATATCTGCAAAGACATACGCCTTATTGATAGTCGCTTCGGCACGCCCAAGGTATGCGCCGGGATCGGCATTGTTGAGTTCAATCGCGTCGGTATAGGCTGCAATAGAATCGTCGAATTCTTCCGATAAAGAAAGTTCGTAGGCGCGGCTGAACACCTGCTCATACTCGCTAGCAGGGCGGATTTCGATTTGGTAGCTGCCGCCCTGACCGGAAAAGGAGGTAGCGATCGCACTATATTCACCTGAGGCCGGCAGCTCAAGTACAATCGTCGAATTCAGCGTGCCGCCAAAGTCATCGTTAGAATTTATAACCTCACCATCTGGGCCTTTGAGCAGCAGCACCGTGTCAAATTCTTCGCTTTGCAGCTCAATAGTCATCGCCTGCCCCGACTCACCTTCAAAAGTGTAAGCATCTTCCATCGGAGCCAAATTGCCCTGCTTTTGCAGCAGCGATTGAGCAAATGCAGCCTCACTAGCGACACCCGCAACGCCCGTTAAGACAACCGCAGCGAGTAAACTCTGCGCCATTGCATAGCACTTCTGGCTAGCGCCTTTAGGTTCAGCGTTTTCTGCCGTAAAACGCTTTTGGATAAAATTCATAGCTCAGATGTGTCCCTTTTTAATTGACGTTTCACCAATCTATGACACTTGCGTAGCTGTACTAGTATCTTATGGGACACTATAGAAGCTGTCTTCAAAACAAAGAAAGGCTTATGGTGACTCGATTATGCCTTTGCATCGGCACAACGCTGCTGTGTGGACATTGGGTACTAGCAGCGCAGGCTGTGACGATTGAGGAAACATCTGAGGGAACAGCACCCATTGCAGAAGTTGCAGAAGAGATTCCTGAGGAAATACTGAGAACTGAGATTATTACCGGGGCGCGATCGCCACTCACTGGAGAACCTCTCAGCGCAGACGAATATGCCCGTTTGAAAGACGAACTCAAAGCCCCTGCTGGCGGAAACTTAGTCAGTAGCGATGTCCGCTACCTGATTTTTCTACTACAGGCACGAAGAGCGGTTAGGCCGATTGTTCCGTTCATTCCATAGCTATCGATAGATGTCTACTAGCACAGCGCCTCTATATAATTGGCCCGCGCATTAGACGTAGAATGGCTTTGGTCTGAACAGCTTTGGTTTGAATGGCTTGCAAATCAACTAAGTTTTGTTAAGCTAACAGACATATCAAATTAAGCCTTACATAAATAAAGTCAGATTAAAAACCACAGTCAACTTAAAACCACGCGGGTCAGGAATTTTATATGTCGTCAACGATTGCTCTTGAGCAGATTGAACGGGTTGTTTGGAGCCAGCATCAAAATCCTTTTGAGGTATTAGGCCCCCATCCCATTGAGCAAGACGGCAAAAAAGCCTGGGTGGTTCGCAGCTATCTGCCTAAAGCTGACACGGCCTGGGTGATTCTGCCGGATGCTCGAAAAGAGTATGCCATGAGCAACGAGCAGCATCCACAGTTTTTTGAAGCTGTCATTGAAACGCCAGAGCTAGCCAACTATCAAATCCGCTACAAAGAAGGCGCTAGCGAGCACGTTATTTACGATCCCTACGCCTTCAAATCACCTGAATTTACTGACTTCGACGTTCATCTCTTTTCAGAAGGTAACCACCAGCGCATCTACGAAAAGATGGGCGCACATCCTATCGTCAAAGATGGCGTAACTGGTGTATATTTCGCCGTCTGGGCACCGAATGCTCGCAGCGTATCGCTACTCGGTGACTTCAATAGCTGGGACGGTCGCCAGCACCCCATGCGCAAAGGCGGTGGCGGTATCTGGGACTTGTTTGTGCCTCAGCTTAAGGTCGGCGACTCCTACAAATACGAAATCAAGAATTTAGACGGCCATATTTACGAAAAGTCTGATCCTTACGGCTTTCATCAGGAAGTGCGCCCTAAGACAGCCTCTATTGTCGCTGAGCTAAACAACTACGACTGGCACGATGGCGACTGGATGGAGCACCGTCGCCAAACGGATGCCATGAGCCAGCCTATTTCGGTCTATGAGCTGCATGTAGGCTCTTGGCTACACGCCCCTTCCGCTGAGCCTGCCAAAAATGCAGACGGTAGCGATGCGCCCGTGGTTACCGTCTCTGATCTCAAACCAGGTGCACGCGTTTTAACCTATCGAGAGCTGGCCGCCAAGCTGATTCCTTATGTACAGGAAATGGGCTTTACGCATATTGAGGTGATGCCGATTGCGGAGCATCCTTTTGATGGCTCTTGGGGCTATCAGGTCACTGGCTACTTCGCCCCCACTTCTCGCTACGGCACGCCTGAAGACTTCATGTACTTTGTTGATCAGTGCCACTTACACGGCATCGGCATTATTGTGGACTGGGTACCTGGTCACTTTCCTAAAGACGGCCACGGGCTGGCCTTTTTTGATGGCACGCACCTGTACGAGCACGCTGACCCTCGGCGCGGTGAGCACAAAGAGTGGGGCACCTTAGTGTTCAACTATGGCCGCCACGAAGTCCGCAACTTTTTGATTACCAATGCGCTGTTTTGGTTTGATAAGTATCACATTGACGGTATTCGTGTAGACGCTGTGGCGTCAATGCTGTATTTGGACTACAACCGCAAGCCGGGTGAGTGGGTCGCCAACGAATATGGCGGACGTGAAAATATTGAGGCGGCAGAGTGCCTTAAGCAGGTCAACCACGTTCTTTTTAGTCACTATCCTGGTGCCCTGTCAATTGCTGAAGAATCCACTTCATGGCCGATGGTGTCGTGGCCTACTTATGTCGGCGGCTTAGGCTTTAACCTGAAGTGGAACATGGGCTGGATGAACGACATTCTCGATTACTTCGAGATGGATCCTTGGTTCCGTCAGTTTCACCAAAACAACATTACCTTTAGTATTTGGTACGCCTTCAGCGAGAACTTTATGCTGGCGCTTTCTCACGATGAGGTGGTGCACGGCAAGAGCCATATGATCGGTAAAATGCCGGGTGATGATTGGCAGAAGATGGCGAACCTGCGGGCTTTGTTTGCCTACATGTATGCGCACCCTGGCAAGAAGACCATGTTCATGGGCATGGAGTTTGGCCAGTGGAGTGAGTGGAATGTGTGGGGCGATTTGGAGTGGCATCTGTTGCAGTTTGATGGACACAAAAAACTCAAGCATTGCATTGAGCGGCTGAATCATTTGTATCGTCGTGAGCCTGCGCTGTATACGCAAGACTTCTCTCAAGAGGGGTTCTCTTGGGTGGACTGTAGCGATAATAAGCACAGCGTAGTTTCGTTTATTCGCTTTGACAAAGAGAGTGATGAGTTTATTTTGACGGTGTGTAATTTTACGCCGCAGCCGCACAGTCACTACCGGGTGGGCGTGCCGACGAAGGGCTACTATCGTGAGATTTTCAACAGCGATGCGCGTGAGTTTGGCGGTGCCAATATTGGCAACTTGGGTGGTAAGTGGTCAGAGGACTGGGCCTTTCATTCTCGGCCTTTCTCACTGGATCTAACGCTGCCGCCGCTGAGCGTGATTATGATGAAGCTGGATGTGCAGAAGACGCAGGCCGCGTTGAGTGGCAGCGAGGAGTAGTCCTTTAGTCTGGCAGTGACGGTTGCAGCAGCAGGATTTCGCGTCTGGTCAGGGGCGTTCCTGCTGCTTTTTATTGAGGCGATCGCTCATTACCACGCTTGCATTTGATAAGTCGTACGTAGGAGAAATTTTGCTTATGGATGAGTCATTATCCACCAAATAAAGAGCGCCGTGCCTAGACCAATGAGAAAGCAAATCGCGATCGCTCGCTTTTTACGACGCTTGAGTGTGGCCGCAGACGGCATCATTTTTTCAATGGCTGGTACCTGATTAGGAATAGCCACTATCTTTTTGCCCAGGTCAGCAATAGCTTCATCACACGATTCGGCATCTTTCTCTAGCGCTAATGCTTTGTATAGCTGTTTTGCTTCTTCGTAGCACAATCGAGCTTCCCGCTTTCGATCGGTTTCTGCTGGAGCGATAGCTTTGTTGAATAGAGAAGTTGCTTCACCGTTGCGATCTCCTATCTCTCTTCTAATTTCTAAAGACTGTTGCTGAAAATCAATGGCTCGCTGATACTGTCCTAGCGACCTGTACGCATTCCCTAAATTGCCTAGAGAATCTGCTTCTCCTTGGCGATCGCCTATCTCTCTTGCAATCTCCAATGACTGCTGCTGAAAGTCGATGGCCCGCTGATACTGCCCTAGCGAATAGTACGCATTTCCTAAATTGCCTAGAGAATTTGCTTCACCGTTGCGATCGCCTATCTCTCTTTTAATTTCTAAAGACTGCTGCTGAAAGTCGATGGCCCGCTGATACTGACCTAGCGAACCGTACGCACTCCCCAAATTGCCTAGAGAATTTGCTTCACCGTTGCGATCGCCTATCTCTCTTTTAATCTCTAAAGACTGCTGCTGAAAGTCGATGGCCCGCTGATACTGCCCTAGCGAATAGTACGCATTTCCTAAATTGCCTAGAGAATTTGCTTCACCTTTGCGATCGCCTATCTCTTGATAAATCTCTAAACCTTGCTCATAAAATTCAATCGCTGGCTCAGGTCGCCCGCTATACCGCAGCGAATTACCTAAGTTTATGAGTGCCCTACCTTGCCCTGCCAAGTTGTTTTTCTTCCGCGCTAAATCCAGCGCCTTCTGATAGTGCACCAGCGCTTCACCATAGGCATGTGTGTGCTCATAAGCCTCACCCAACGCGTTATAAGAGGTTATCAGCAGCGAAGATTCCAACGAAGTGCTTTCCAACGCCTCAACCTGCTGCCGCAAATCCGCAATCGAAAGCGCTGAAGCTCGATCCGGCTCCGCAACGCTTTCACGAGAACTCTGTACAAAAGGCGCAACTGCCGTAACCGCTTCTGACTGCGACTCAAACTCAAACACCCCTCGCCGCCAGCTCCAAAAATCCGGTGCCCTTTGCCCCAGCCGAGTCGCCACCGTATCCGACAGCCACAGCACCACCGGAAACTCAAACTGTCTCAGCGCCTCCCGCGTCCACTGCAAAGAAAAGAAAAACCTATCCTGCTCCGATTTATCACCATCCAGCGTCACCCCCAGCAAATAGCTCGCATCCAACACTGTCACCACCGCCGCCTCATCCGGCGCAGTCAGCACCGCCTCTCTCTCTACCAGCCCATCCAACGTTGCCCGCAGGCTCGGCTGTTTCATATTCAGCCGCGTCCGAAAAGATTGAAACCCAACCGCTTTCAGCTCACGCTCATACGCCTCAGTCAGCGTCTCTTGCAAATTGCGATCGTCACAAACCGCCAGCAGCAAATTAAGCTCATGTGGATTCGCCTTAATCGACAGCACCAGCTTACGCAGTTCCTTCTTATTTGCAGCGATCACCTCATCTAACAGAGCCATCAGTCGCCTCACTCACGCGCATCAAATAGCCGCTGCCGCTTCAACAAATCCAGCACCATTGGATGCAGGTCATACCACAGCTCATCATTTTCATACTCCAGCACATACAAGCCATGCAGCAGCTCCAAAAACTCGCTACTCTTCACGTTCGGCGGCTTAAACTCCCGATAAATTTCTAGCAGCAGCGTATAAAGGTTCGTTCCTAGCGTTCGCGCAAACTGATTTCTCAAGTTCTTGGCTGCCTCCTTCAAAATCGCCGCGTCAATTGTCACATCAGGACTATCAGGATTAAGATCTAGCTGAAACATACACTCCCGGCAGCACTCCTGAGCCAGCCGAATCAGCTCTCGCAACACGCCGCCACTCTGCAACACAATCTGCCGTTTTATCTCCGGCTCAATCAGCTCATCAGGAATCCGCTTTTCCAACACCGCCGCTAGCATCTGTACATTCTTCTCAATCGGCACTGCCCCGGCCTGATGAGCATCTTCCTTATGAAAAAACTTCGTAACTCCCAGCATCACCCGCTGGCTCTCAGAGTCCAGCGTCGTCATCAAATCCGGCTCTCTTACCACCGCAATTGGAATCGTAAACACCACTCGAATATTCGGCGATAGCAATGTTGCAATATTGTCCTGAAAAATAGAGCGCCCCACCGGCAGCGCTAGCTTATCCAAGTCGTCAATAATCACTAACACCGGCTTCTTTGTCGCCACTTGAATCGCGACCGCGATCGCATCAATATGATTCGAGAGATCAGAAAGCTGATTTTTATAAGTCTCTTTAACCTCTTCTCGAAACGCTTTCTCTTTCTGAAGCTTGCCAGTCACCCACTCAAAAAAGCTAAAGCCTACTGATATCTCTTCTTTAATCTGGTCGGTATACACACGCGTTTTCGTTTGCGTAAACCAGTTCATCAAGCTCGTTTGCACACTCTCAGAGATCTCCACCTCTAGCGTGATCGCCTGCCTCAGCAGTTGAATCGCAATTGAATACAAAATATTAATGTGGTTAACATCCGACATCTCCACCATAGAAGCAATCGAAAACCCAGCCACAAACCAGTTATCCGCACGCATTTTTCTCGCGAGTTGAGCCAGCAACGTAGACTCCGCAGCCGCGATGCCCCGTAAATATCAGCTTGCCATTATCTTTGAGCGCATTAATGTCTCGCTGCAATCGGATCAGCGTTTCCCTACCATAGGGCACAAAAAATTTCTCAACTTCCGCATCAGTAAACAGCGGAAACTGGTCTAGCACTCTATAGACCTGAGTGAACTGCTCTATACGAACTGCTATATCATCTGCGCGATCGCCATTCATAGCTTTTCTAACAAAACTAGGCTTTATCATACTGCCAAGCCCAGTAGATAATGCGATTCATCGAAAAGCCCTCAGTTCAGAAAACCCAAACCGAGGACACCTTAAGGCGTATTATCCAAGACGCTATAAACGCCGTTGATGAGACATCACTCAGCGTTGCGCTTACCTTGCCCACGCGCAAACGCAACGCAAGCCGCCGCGATCGCAATCGAACCTACTGCAATCAGCGGCGAACTCGCATAGTGCACATCTTTAATTTCTTCGGTAGGCCCAGCCGCAACCGCCTCGCCATCAATTCCGTCATCCGTCACTGGCACAGACAGAATATCGCTATGACCATCGCGCTCAATTTTTACTTCCCACTCACCTTTAATCGCTTCGTTGGGCTTGAAAGAGTACCGGCCTTGACTGTCCGTCATTCCGGTTGCATAAGGGCTCAACGGACGTTCAGGTGCATAAATGCTGACCTTAGCTCCCTTCAGCGGTTGACCGTTGCTAAACACAGACTGAATTTCTAAGCTATTGCCTTGCCGTTCAACGCCATTTTGAACGGTAAGATCTTGAGCATCGGGCTGATCATTCAAAATGTAGTTGGTTTGAACCTGATGCGCAAATGCCTTAGTCGGCACTGTGACCATGCCTACTGCCGCGAACATAAGCAGCGTATTGCGGAGAAATTTCTGTTTCATAAAAGTACTCTCTTCGTCTCTTTTTTGCAGTTATGTCGAAATCTTGAGAATAGATTAGAGCATTTGAGCGGTTAGCCTTTAGATTTGCCCAGTATCGGCACAGGCATAACAAGCTAGCTCAATATAATAGCTGTCACTATGTTACGCACTTAACTAATTTTACGCATTTTACGCACCCGAGTAAAATTCATCGGAGAAAAGCTGATGAAGAAGGTCAGAACTCGTTAGTCAACTGGTAAATCGAGCAGATCCTTAGCATCCCATTTCAGCACTGAGGCTTCAATACCTTCGGTTTGTTTACGCTTGGAGTCGGCTTCAAACCAGGTAATTATCTGCTCGTTGGTCAACGCTTCTACTGTCGTGCCGAGGTCTTTAGCAATGTAGGTCAAAAGCTTGCTGGTAGAGAGCGTGAGGCGGGTGAGAAACTTTTCAGGCGTGGTCAGGAGTGCAGCATCTACGGCAGCGGATTCTTCGGGGGTTAAAAACTGTAGTGACATATATAAAGGAGAGTGTGCAAAGGAAACTATGTGTTGAGTGATGGGCTGATTTCTTTGGTTTTGATGAGGTAGCCGCACTGGTGTTCGCCGTTTGCGAGCCAGTGGGTGCGCTCTACGGAGCAGTCGGGCAGGGCGATCGCAAACATCGCTAGCTCATGGCCACACACCGTTGGGTAGGATTCGGCAATATGAGCGATCGCACAGTTATACTCCGTAATCACAAAAGCAGCCACATCCGTCTCTTCTGCCGGACGACATTCTGCCATATACCCTTCCGCCTGCCGCAGCTCCACTAGCGTCTGCATTCGATCTTCTAAAGGAGCTTCTCCCAGTTTTTCTCGATATTCCTTGGCCTTATTTTGCCACTGATGCTTTAGCAGCTTGCTCACATGCTCTGGCCCCATTGTGTCGGCCACCGTATTGAGCAGTGAAAGCGCAAACTGATCGTACTGATCGGGAAAATGCTCGCGCCCCTTACGACTGAGCTTATAGACATGGTTCGGCCTGCCGATGCCTTCTTGAGCGCTCTGATGCTCAATGAGTTCACTAGCTTCTAGGGTTTTCAGGTGGCGGCGAATGGCTTGGGGGGTTACTTGCAAGTGATGGGCGATCGCACCCGCCGTTGCCGTTCCGCGCTTCAGCAAAAAGCCCAAAATGTCCTCTCTTATAGATGATGTCTGTTGAGAAGTCATTTTCTAGCGCAAAAATCTCCGTAATTCCGTAATTAAGATTATTTATATAGATCAGAAACATCGCCAAAAAGGCAACGGCTCGTTCACAATACTTTAGAAACACTTTGGTTGCTAAAGTATGACTCTTAAAGTAACCTTTATATAGTTAAGCAACACGTTAGTTGTTTAACTTATCTTAGACCAAAAACAGCGGGTTGCATCTGCTATCAAGCGCAGCTCATCAGTACTCGGTACTCAAATTCGGTCTTTGATTAAAGCTGTCTGGCCCTGTGTCAACAGTCGTAAACCTCTCCCCCCAAGCACAATGAGCGAAAGCAATCCTAACCAAGGTTCCGACAAAAGCCTTGAAATCATGCGAAATTTTGCCCAAAGTTACGCCAAGCGTACAGGCACCTATTTTTGCCAGGATCTTGGCGTTACTGCCGTTGTGCTCGAAGGATTAGCCAAGCATAAAGACGACCTAGGTGCGCCCCTATGCCCCTGCCGCCACTACGAAGACAAAGAAGCTGAAGTAAAAGCTTCCTTTTGGAACTGCCCCTGCGTACCTATGCAAGAGCGCCAGGAATGTCACTGTATGCTGTTCCTCACCGAGGAAAACCCTTTCTCTGGCCCAGAGCAGGCCATCACCTTCGAGCAAATCAGAGCAGAAACGAATACTGTAAATCCTGTCAACGCCTAGCTCGTCGCCTTTAGCTTCTCTCCCCACATACACCTCACCCCCAAGTAGCGCCTCCAATGACTTCTAGCGTTCAATCTGTCGTTAGTCAGCCTTATAAGTACGGCTTTATCACCGATATTGCAGCCGACTCGCTTCCTCGTGGTCTAAGCGAAGATGTGGTTCGGGCCATTTCAGCCAAAAAGAACGAACCACAGTTCATGCTGGACTTTCGGCTCAAGGCATATCGTCGCTGGCTGACGATGGAGGAGCCTTCTTGGCCAAATGTGACGCACCCGCCTATTGACTACAACAATATTGTTTACTACTCAGCGCCCAAGCAGGCTGAAAAAAAGCTAGATAGTTTGGATGAAGTTGATCCTACTTTGCTAGAAACCTTCGATAAGTTAGGCATTTCTATCAATGAGCAGAAGCGCCTAGCTAACGTGGCCGTAGACGTTATTTTTGACAGCGTTTCAATTGCAACAACCTTCAAAAAAGATTTAGCGAAGCACGGCATTATCTTTGGCTCTATTTCTGACGCCATTCAGGATCACCCCGAGCTGATTGAAAAGTACATGGGCACCGTAATTCCAGTTGGCGACAACTACTTTACGGCTTTGAATTCAGCCGTGTTTACAGACGGCTCTTTCGTCTTTATTCCAAAAGGTGTCAAGTGCCCAATGGATCTATCGACCTATTTTAGAATCAACAACGGCGATTCTGGCCAGTTTGAGCGCACGCTGATTGTGGCTGAAGAAGGTAGCTCTGTTACTTACCTAGAAGGCTGTACGGCTCCTATGTACGACAGCAATCAACTCCACGCTGCGGTTGTTGAGTTAGTGGCCTTAGACGATGCAGAAATCAAATACTCCACCGTTCAAAACTGGTACGCTGGTGACGAAGATGGTAAAGGCGGCATCTACAACTTTGTGACTAAGCGTGGCCTGTGTAAGGGCGTAAATTCTAAAATCTCCTGGACTCAGGTAGAAACAGGATCTGCGATTACCTGGAAATATCCTAGCTGTGTGCTGGTTGGCGATAATTCAGTCGGCGAGTTTTATTCGGTGGCACTCACTAACCACCGTCAGCAGGCCGACACCGGAACTAAAATGGTGCACGTGGGCAAAAACACTCGCAGCACGATTATCTCGAAAGGAATTTCAGCCGGTAAGTCTAAAAATAGCTATCGCGGCTTAGTTCAGGTGAATCCCAAAGCGGAAGGCGCTCGCAACTACTCGCAGTGCGATTCCATGCTGTTAGGCGATACCTCTAACGCCAACACGTTTCCATACATTCAGGTGCAAAATAGCTCAGCTCAAGTAGAGCACGAGGCTTCTACCTCTAAAATTGGTGAAGATCAGCTCTTTTACTTTGCTCAACGCGGGATCTCGCCTGAGGACGCAGTTTCAATGATTATTAGCGGCTTCTGTCGCGATGTCTTTAACGAACTGCCGCTGGAGTTTGCTGCTGAGGCCGATAAGCTACTCAGCCTAAAGCTAGAAAATTCTGTTGGATAAACGTTCTCAATAATCTCCTTATTTCCATCTTCCACGTCTGCTCTCCCCCACAGAAATGATCAACGAAAACGCAAAAACCATTCTCTCTGTCCGTAATCTCCACGCTAGCGTAGAGGGCACCGAAATTCTTAAAGGTGTGAATTTTGAAGTGAAAGCGGGTGAAATCCACGCCATTATGGGTCTTAATGGCTCAGGTAAAAGCACCTTTGCCAAACTGCTTGCCGGTCATCCTGACTACGAAGTCACGGCTGGAGAAGTTGTTTTTCAGGGCCAAAACCTGTTGGATTTGGAGCCTCACGAAAGAGCGAATTCAGGTGTGTTCCTGGCGTTTCAATATCCGCTAGAGATTCCGGGTGTGAGCAATCGTGATTTTTTGCGAGTGGCTTACAATGCCCATCGTAAAGCCAATGATAAAGAAGAGATTGATGTATTTGATTTTGACGATCTGATTGAGGAGCGCTCTGAGATTGTCAAAATGGACGTTAGCTTTTTAGACCGTAGCGTTAACGAAGGTTTCTCAGGCGGTGAGAAAAAGCGTAACGAGATTCTTCAGATGGCCTTGTTGCAGCCTGACCTTGCGATTTTGGACGAAACTGATTCAGGGCTAGATATTGACGCGCTAAAGATTGTTTCAGGCGGTGTCAATCAGCTTAGTACCGCTGATAATGCAACGGTTTTGATTACGCATTACCAAAGGCTTTTGGACTATATTGTGCCGGACTATGTGCACGTGATGTCGCAGGGCCAAATTGTGAAAACAGGTGACAAAACGCTGGCGCTTGAGCTAGAGTCTCGCGGCTATGACTGGATTACCTCTGAGGAGGCCGTCGTCGCGTGAGTATCCAGACAAATAAACCAACAACTTCTATTTCAGCGAAGCGTGAAACGTATCTAAAGCATTTGCTAACTCAAGCGGTAGAAGCTTCTGATGCCTCTGGTCTGGGGCTAAAGACGCTTAGAGAAAAGGCGATCGCACTCGTTAACGAACGCACTTTTCCCCACGGTAAAGATGAAGAATGGCGCTTTACTGACCTTTCTGACATGCTGGCGACACCCTTTCAAAGGGCCGCTCAAGCGCCCGTTGACAACAAGCTGGCGGCTAATCTTGCACTTATAGAGGGCGGCTACCGTCTAGCGGTGATAAACGGTCACTATGCTGACAATCTTTCTGTTGAAGGACGCGCGGTTAGTGCCCCGAAGTTGCCTGAAGGTGCTGTGATTGCACCGCTCTCTAAGCTGATTGCGCATCCTGACTATGGCGATCGCGTCCGCCAGACCATATCTGAGCGCATTGCTCAAGTTCAAGGTGGCGAAGAAGTATTTACGGCGCTTAACACCGCTGGCTTTTCGGATGTCATGGTGGCTTGGGTTCGCGCCGATCAGGTGATTGAAGAGCCCATTCACATCGCCCATGGCGCTCAAGGTGACGGGATTGCTCATTTGCGATCGCTCATCATTGCTGAACGCCACGCCAAATTCACCGTCGTAGAATCTTTTTGGAGCGACAGCGAGCAAACCTGCTGCAACAACAGCGTCACCGAATTTTTGCTAGATGACAGCGCGCAAGTAACGCACGTCCGCTTACAAGACGAAGGCGCTCAAACCTTTCATATTTCAAAAACAGCGGTTTCTCAAGCTCAAAATAGCCGCTATCACTGCACGTCAATCGATTTGGGTGCCAAGCTCTCTCGTCATCACCATGAAATTTACCAGACGGGGCCGCAGACAGACACGCATCTGTACGGACTCAGTGCGCTGAGCGATCAGCAGCTTGCCGATACGCATAGCCTTGTTGCCCTCACGCATCCTCACAGCACGGCCACGCAGATTCAAAAGAACGTGGTTGACCAAAAGGCTCACGCAGTCTTTAACGGAAAAGTGTACGTTTCCCAAGCAGCACAGCACACCAACGCCGCCCAGCTCAATCGCAATCTCATGCTGTCGAGTAAAGCTCGAATCGATACTAAGCCTGAGCTAGATATTGTGGCTGACAATGTGAAGTGTGCTCACGGGGCGACCGTCAGTCAGCTACAGGCCGATGAAATATTCTATTTACAAAGCAGGGGTATTGCGGCTGAGCAAGCACAGCGGCTATTGCTATATGGCTTTGCGATGGAAATTGTTGAGAAAGTTTCTGTTGATGCCCTAAGGCAGTCTTTGAGCGATCGCATTGCCCAGTGGGCTCGGTAGTTGTTTCCCCGTTGAAGCCAGATCTCCCTCCTCATATCTCTTCTATTCCTATGCCTGCAACCACCGCCCCCCAAAAAACCTCCCTGCTCGCCGATGAAGTCCGCGCCGACTTTCCCATCCTTCACCAGCAAGTAAACGGCCAGCCGCTGGTCTATCTCGATAACGCTGCGACTTCCCAAAAGCCACAGGCGGTGTTAGACGCGATCGCCCACTACTATGAAGCCGATAACGCCAACGTTCATCGAGGCGTGCACACCCTCAGCGCCAGAGCCACAGAAGCCTACGAAGGTGCCCGTGACAAAGTAGCTGCTTTTGTTAACGCTGCCTCTCGCGACGAAATTGTATTTACCCGTAACGCCAGCGAAGCGATTAACCTTGTGGCCTACGCCTGGGGGCTCAGCGAGCTATCTCCCGGCGATGAAATTTTGCTCTCCGTCATGGAGCATCACAGCAATCTCGTACCCTGGCAAATGATCGCCCAACGAACGGGCGCGGTTCTTAAGCATGTCCCTTTGAACAATACCCAGGAATTTGATCTAGCCGCCTTCCATCAGCTTATTAATGAAAAAACGAAGCTGGTCGCCGTTAACCATATTTCTAATACGCTTGGCTGCATTAATCCTGTAGACGAAATTATAGAAACGGCTCACAAGCACGGGGCAAAAGTGCTGATCGATGCGTGTCAGAGCGTGCCGCATATGCCAGTAGACGTGCAGGCGCTCGGTTGTGACTGGCTAGTCGCCTCAGGCCATAAAATGTGTGGGCCAACTGGCGCAGGCTTTTTGTACGGCAAGCTAGATGTTTTAAATGCGATGCCGCCGTTTTTAGGCGGGGGTGAAATGATTCAAGACGTCTTTTTAGATCATTCAACCTACGCTGAGCTGCCGCATAAGTTTGAAGCAGGCACGCCCGCGATCGCAGAAGCCGTTGTGTTAGGTGCAGCCGTAGATTACTTGAACAGCGTTGGGATGGATCGCATCGCCGCCTACGAGCATCAGCTCACGGCCTACCTATACGACAAAATCAGCGAAATTCCTCAGGTCACGCTGTACGGGCCAAAGCCTGAAGCCGATGGAAGTGGCAGAGCTGCGATCGCTACTTTCACCGTAGAAGGCGTCCACGCCCAGGATCTTTCTACCCTGCTCGATCAATCCGGCATCGCCATCCGCTCAGGCCACCACTGCACTCAGCCACTGCATACGCTTCTAGGCGTTAGTTCCACGGCCAGAGCCAGCCTGTACTTTTACAACACGCCCGCTGAGATTGACACATTCATCAAGGCACTTAAAGAAACCATCGACTTTTTTGAGTCTGTTTTTGAATAGTCAAAATTGCATATAAGAATCGCTGTAAACGTCTAAGACGTGAGCTTTCCATCAACTGCAATTGTTTCAACCAGGGCCACGGCATTTTGGAGACTCTCCTAGGTGCTTCAATTTGTCGTACCGCTTAGCGTCAGCTCCTCGCTTGACCTGCTATCTACATTGCTTTCAACCATTGTGGATGCGGGTCATCAGACGGCCTTATCTGACAAATAATTGCGATCCGCAATTGCATTCTTGTACGAGAGTCCTCAAATAAAACCCGATTTTAATCATTCAATCACTCGAAGAAGCACCCTGTAAAACTTTTAATTGAAATTCCTATTGCCGTTTTAGATGTCATCTCAATCTGCCTTCCGGCTGGATGCGCCATAGAGTCGTAACCATACAATGGGCCTCTGTACAACTGAACGTTTGGGTTTATCTCCGGGCATTCTAAAAATATGAAACTAGCACTGGGCATGGTTGCTTTTAAGTAAATAGGATGTCAATTCTCTCGGAGCAATCTGTTATTCGGTCACCGATTGAACAACAACCAGAGCAACCTCAAGCGCCACTTAAAGAATTTTCTGAGGGAAACACACAGTCTCTCGATCATTCAACAGCGCAGGTCATCTCTCAGCAGCCCATGTTGCAAGCTAATTCAATGTCAGTGGATTTACGATGCAAAACGCTTACCTCCATTGATAGGCAGCAGCAAGGACTACAGTTTCTTTCTCAGCATTCCTCCATCTACAGCGGAGATTTAGCTGCAGCCGCTAGCACTATTACCCGCACCGCTGTCACGATGCTGACCGTTGATCGCGTGACGCTTTGGCTTGGCTCATCGGATCAGCAGTTTGAGCAGCTTGAGCAGATTAGCTGCTACAGCCGACTAGATAACGTATATAGCAGTGGAAAGGTATTGGCAACAGCCGATCATGCAAGCTATTTTGAGACGTTAGGTGACAGACTAGGCGTTTTGATTGAAAATGTCCTACAAAGTCCGGCAGAGGTTACGCTCTGGGTCGAGCGCTTTATTCAGCATGATGTCATTATTCACTCAGGTGCATTTTTAGAGGTTCCTATTCGCAGGCAGGGTCAGGTAATTGGCGTTTTGTGGTGTGAGAAAAATCAGCCGCATTGCTGGAGTCCGTTAGAAAATGCGATCGCGCTCTCTATTGCTCTGCTCGTAGCGACCGCAATCGATTCACAGCAGCAGCAAAACCTAGCTGCTTCTTTGGAAAACTACAGCCGTCGTCTCAAGCGCGAAACCATTGAGCGAGAGCAAGCTGAACAGGCGTGGCAAGAAAGCCAGCGGTTTATTCAAGGCATTATTGACGCCAGCACTAATATTTTGTACGTCGATAGTTTTTCGGATGGCAGCAATTTTTACATCAGCCGCTGGATTCAGAATGTGTTGGGCTATGAGCCGCATGAAGTGCAAAAGCTAGGGCCGCAGTATTTAGAAAAGCTGGTGCACGCTGATGAAAAAAAGCACATGGCTGCAGAACGTGAAAAGCTTTCAGCGATCAACGACGGTGAGGTGGTTGAGAACGAGTATCGACTTCGGCATCGGCAGGGTAACTGGCGCTGGCTGCTATGCCGCGAAACGGTTTTTCAACGGGACGCAGATGGTCAGCCAACGCAGGTTTTTGGAACGGCGACCGATATTACTAAGCGTAAACATGCTGAAGTCGCCCTGAAGGAGTTTAATGCAGAGCTAGAGCGCTTAGCAAACATGGACGGCCTGACGCAGGTAGCCAACCGCCGCTCGTTTGATAATTATTTGGCGCAGGAGTGGGAAAATGTGGGCTCGGGGCGTTCATCTCTATCGTTGATTCTATGTGATATTGACTACTTTAAAAACTATAACGATGCCTACGGTCATCAGGCGGGCGATGTTTGCTTGCGGCAGGTGGCTGAAGCGATAGAGCGCGCCGTGAAGCGCAGCACCGATTTGGTGGCGCGCTATGGTGGTGAAGAATTCGCGATAGTATTGCCGAACACGAGTATGGCGGGTCTGACGCAGGTAGCCATTGAGATTCAGCGTGAGGTGAAGGCGCTCAATATTCTGCACAGCCGCTCGGAGGTGAGTGAATACATTACGTTAAGCCTGGGTATTTCTGCGGTTACCTGTACTGAAAATTTGCACGCTGATATGCTGATTGCAGCGGCTGATCAAGGACTGTATCGGGCTAAGTATGAAGGACGCGATCGCTCGTGCTGGGCGGACGTAGAACAGCCCTAGTTTTGTGGTATTAAGAGGCACAGTCTCTTTACAAAACTAGCGGCATGAAAACCAACGCTGCTCGCACCCTTGACACGCTTAATATTGAGTATGAACTACTAAGCTACGCCGTAGATTCGGATGATTTGGCTGCGACCTCAACCGCCCAGAAGCTAGGGCTGCCCGCCGATCAGGTATTTAAGACGCTAGTGGTGAAAGGCGATCGCAATGGCATTGCCTTAGCTGTTATTCCCGGTAGCTATCAGCTAGATCTTAAGGCGTTAGCTCGTTTGAGTGGCGATCGCAAAATAGAAACCGTCCCCCTCAAGCGAGTTCAACCCTTAACTGGCTATATTCGCGGCGGCGTTACTGCACTAGCTTGTAAGAAACCCTACCCTGTTTTTTTAGATGAATGGGCCGAAGCCTACGAGCACATTACCGTATCTGCCGGAGTGCGCGGACAGCTTATTTTATTAAAGGCCGCTGACTATATTCGAGCCACGGGCGCTACGGTGGGTGCGATCGCCAAAGAGAAATAGTGCTGGTGCTAGCCAAAGAAAGCTAGCGCTGAACTAAAAACATATATCCCCGCCCTCGAATGGTAATAATGAACTGTGGGTTGCGCGTGTGGTCGTCAAGCTTAATGCGCAGGCGAGAAATATGGACATCCACCGTTTTAGTATCCGTTGCGCTGCTAGCGTCATAGCCCCACAGGGACTGAAGAATATCGCCGCGTGAAAAAATGTGACCGGGCTTGCTGGCCAGTAGTTCCAATAGCCGAAACTCTATTTCCGTGAGGCGGAGCTGATGGCTATTACGGTAGGCTCTACGCGTGATTGGATCAATCGTTAGCTGGCCTACTTTCAGAATCTCATGATGAGATAAGTTAACCGGCTCGGCTCGTTCACGGTGACGAGGCGCACGTCTTAATATTGAGCGAATACGGGCAATCAGCTCTTTGGTTGCAAAAGGCTTCACGATGTAATCGTTGGCCCCCATTTCTAAGCCAGCAATGCGATCAGCAGAACTCCCCAGCACAGTCGCAATAATAATCGGCACGTCAGAAACGGCTCTAAGCGCCTGACAGACCTGCAACCCATCTAACCGAGGCATCATCACGTCTAAAACAACCAAATCAATCTGCTGGCTAGCAGCATGAAATGTATCTAGCGCTTCTTGACCATCAGCAGTGGTAATAACGGTGTATCCGGCTGCCGATAAGCTCTTGAACAGCGCCTGGCGGGTGCGACTGTTATCTTCAGCGATGAGAATGGTATGGCTTGACTTGCTCACTAGGGATTTTTGAAAGGACGAGCCTTCTTTAAAGAAAGTTTTGAAAAAACAAGTTTGAAAATTTGATCCATCTGCCAGCATCATCTGCCGATATCAGAGGAAACGACTAGTGGACGATGTTTACCCCCGTTTGTGTACAACTAATGGCACCACAGCCACTTTTATAAAAGATCAGCCAAGGCGCTATCAAAAACAGCTTTCTTAGTTTTAGTTTCAACAGAATTTCAACCGTACGAAATCCGTACGGCCTGTCGGTTCAAAGTCTGCGCTGGGCCTACCTCATAGATATCCGCTTAGTACTTACTCGGCGGATAACTGCTAGTTTTATTTGTTTGCAAGTTCCTGTAGCAATCTAAATATATATCTGGCTACTAATACAAGGCACATCTGATCTAAACCAAGTTTAGACTCCTTCTGTAGCTTGTTTGAGGCTGATTTTGATAGCATTTTATCGATAATAGCCAGGTTGCAAAAAACCGCGAAAAGCACTGCCCCAACTGAACTATAGAGCTTCTCATCAGTGACACACTCTCAAAGTTCGTAATATATAGATACAAAGTTAACGTAATGTTTCGCGCGCTCGATTTTGTATCGTCCTTATCACTAAGTTAGTGAGTATAGTTTTTCTCTGAAGCCTTTCATAAAGAACTCGTACAGAGGGCTATCGTCTGTTTTCAACAGTTTGAGTTTTGCTTAGATTGTGTCTGTGGCTGCTATCAAAATTATTGCTGCCAAGTTCCTTCCTAATTTTTTCAGTTTTCACCTTGTGCATAACGAGAAATCACGCTTTTTAGCGTCACAACGAGTTCCTTCGCAACCTAATTAAGTTCTTTCGTAACCTAATGCTTTAGACTTATTTGAGATCGGCGGCAATGCGTGCGCCGAAGATTTGGCGACTCAACTTTTAAGGAAGGCCCATGCGACTGTCTCAGATGCTGTTTGTCACGCTGCGCGAAGACCCTGCTGAGGCGGAGATTCCAAGCCACAAGCTGCTGCTAAGAGCGGGCTATATGCGCCGGGTTTCAAGTGGTCTGTATGCCTACCTACCGCTACTGCTGCGGGTGCTCAACAAAATATCGGCAATTGTGCGTGAGGAAATGGACGCGACTGGAGCGCAAGAGTGCTTGCTGCCGCAGCTTCAGCCTGCGTCACTATGGCAAGAGTCGGGGCGCTGGGATACCTATACTAAAGCTGAAGGCATTATGTTTACGCTGGGCGATCGCCGCCAGCAAGAACTTGCCTTAGGCCCCACGCACGAAGAAGTCATCACCGCCGTTGCTCGCGACACCATTCGTTCGTATCGCCAGCTTCCGCTGCATCTGTATCAAATTCAAACTAAATTTCGAGATGAAATTCGCCCCCGCTTTGGTTTAATGCGCGGCCGTGAGTTCATTATGAAAGACGGCTATTCGTTCCATGCTGATGCGAAAAGCCTGAAGGAAACCTATGACGAGATGTATCAGGCCTACAGCAATATTTTGCGGCGCACGGGCCTGGAGTTTCGAGCGGTGGACGCTGACTCTGGTGCAATTGGTGGCTCGGGCTCAACTGAATTTATGGTGCTTGCCGAAGCGGGTGAGGACGAAGTGCTCTATACAGAGGATGGCAAGTATGCGGCAAATGTAGAAAAGGCTGTTTCTTTGCCAGTAGATGCAGAGCCTTCGCCTTTTACAGCCTATGAAAAGCGTGAGACGCCCAACACCGCAACGATCGCGGCGATGGTTGACTACCTGAAGTGCTCTCCCACACAGGTGGTGAAAGACGTGCTGTATCAGGTGACGTACGATAATGATCGGCAGGTGCTGGTGGTTGTAAGCATTCGGGGCGATCAGGATGTGAATGAGACGAAGCTGCAAAATGCACTGACGAATTTAGCAAGCAACTACGAGGCCTCTACAGTATTGGCGCTAGAAGTGCCGGATGAGGAAGCGCAGTCAAAATGGGCGACAAAGCCGTTGCCTTTGGGCTATATTGCACCGGATTTGTCTGATGACTACATCCAGAAAGTTAAGAATTTAGAGCCTAAGTTTTTGCGGCTGGTAGATGAAACCGCCGTTGAGCTTAAAAACTTTGCCACAGGTTCTAATGAGAGCGGTTTTCACATGGTGGGCGCGAACTGGGGCAAGGAGTTCGCGCTGCCTGAGATCACGCTGGATATCAGAACGGCGGCGGCGGGCGATCGCGCCATTCACGACCCGAGCCAAATCATCCAAACTGCTAGAGGCATCGAAATCGGCCATATCTTCCAGCTAGGTAATAAGTATTCCAAAGCGCTTGGTGCGACCTATACCAAAGAAGACGGCAAAGACGCACCGCTAGAAATGGGCTGCTATGGTATAGGCGTTTCTCGATTAGCACAGGCGGCGGTGGAGCAGTCTTACGACAAAAATGGCATTATTTGGCCGGTGGCGATCGCGCCCTATCACGCCATCGTCGTGGTTCCCAATATCAACGCAGAAGATCAGATGGCAGCGGCAGAAAAGCTGTATGCCGAGCTGAATGCAGCCGGCGTTGAGACCCTGCTAGATGATCGCAAAGAGAGAGCTGGCGTGAAGTTTAAAGACGCTGAGCTGGTGGGAATTCCGTTTCGAGTGGTGACGGGGCGATCGCTTAAAGATGGCAAAGTAGAAGTGGTTAAACGCGCCGATGGGGAAGCTGAGGACATGGCTATAGATGATGTTGTCAGTACTTTAAAAAGCTGGGTAGAAGCGGCCCTGAGATAGGCTGACACCTTGGGAAAAACGGAGACTCATGGAAATTATCACTGCTGTTCTTTCTGGCCTATTACTCTTGGTTTCGCCCGTTGGCGTGGTGGTCGATCAGGTTGCTGAAGATGCCATTCGCTCGCGGCTACTCAGTGCAGAAAGCTTAGATGTGCGGGTGGATAACGGCCCGTCTTTTCAGCTACTGCAAGGCCGAGTTGATCGGGTGCGAATTGCGGGACGCGGGATTGTGCCAGTGCCGGGGCTGCGAGTCGACACGGCTGAACTAGAAACCGATCCGATTGATCTGGCCTTTAACGCGCTGCGTAAAGGTGAGGTGGTGCTAGATGAGTCGCTGCAAGGTGCTTTGCATCTGGTGCTGACAGAAGCGGATGTGAATGCTTTTTTGCGATCGCCTATCGTGGCGCAGCAGCTTAGCAAGCTGAAAATTGGCTCGCTGAACCCAGCCCAGTCACGAGAAAGCGCGCGCTATAAAATCAACAATCCAGTCATTGATTTTTTGGCGAATGATCGTCTAAAAATTTCGGTAGATCTTGAGGACTTGGTAGAGAATGTGACGTTGCAGGTAGAGGCGGAGGCTGGGCTGAGCATTTCGGCGGGCGATCGCCTCACCTTGGTTGGCCCCATTCTGACGGTAGACGGCCAGCCTACCCCCGGCCCGCTGGTAAAAAGGCTGCTAGGTAACATTAACGATCGTCTGAGCTTGCAGCAGTTAGAAGATCGTGGACTGACTGCGCGAGTGATCAATTTAGCGGTGCAGCCAGAAGGGTTGGATTTGGCCCTGTGGGTGCGAGTAGATCCTAGCGTGACCGCACCTGTGGTCGCGGCTTCTGATGCTAGCGCTCTAGAACAGTGACATACCCTAGCGCTGCTTGTCGCCTTCTGATTGTGCTGATAGACCCGCCTCAATTTGGCCCTCGGCTTCGTGCGCGATCGCCCGCAGTCCATCCACCATCTCCACACTCGCCCCTTCCCAAAGCCCGCGCTGATTGGCCTCTAGCAACCGCTCAGCCATGTCCCGCAGCGCCCAAGGATTTGACTTTTCAATAAAGGCTCGCACGTCTGCATCGAATACATAAGCGTTGGCGACCCCTTCGTACATATGGTTTTCAACGCAGCCGGTCGTAGCATCGTAGGCAAACAGGTAGTCTACCGTGGCCGACATTTCAAAAGCGCCTTTGTAGCCGTGTCGCATCACGCCTGCTATCCACTTAGGGTTGACGATCCTGGAACGGTAGACGCGGGCAATTTCAGATTTGAGCGATCGCACCTTTGGATTTTCTGGCACCGCATTGTCACCAAAATAAGTCACTGGCGCTTCCCCTCGCTTCGCCTTTACCGCCGCCGTCAGCCCGCCCTGAAACTGGTAGTAGTCGTCAGAATCGAGCAAATCATGCTCACGATTATCCTGATTTTGCAGCACGATTTGCATTTGCGATAGGCGCTGGTTAAACGCTTCAGGCGCGCTATGGCCGTCGGCTTGACCGGTGTAGGCATAGCCGCTCCAGTTAATGTAGGCGCGAGCCAAATCGGCGTCGCTCTCCCAGTTCTGAGCCTCGATCAGACCTTGCAAACCTGCACCATAGGCACCGGGTTTTGAGCCAAAAATGCGATAGCGCGATCGCTCCAAACTTTGTTCTTCACCTAGCCCTTGTGTCTGCCAACGCTGATAGTCTTCCTGCACGTGGGCCGCGAGTGGATTTTGATCAGCGGGTTCATTTAACGCGGATACGGCGTTGACAGCCTGATCGAACAGTGAAATTAGGTTAGGAAACGCATCGCGAAAGAAGCCAGAGACGCGCAAAGTCACATCTACGCGCGGACGGCCTAAAAGAGAAAGCGGCAAAATCTCAAAATCAACCACTCTGCGGCTAGGGCCATCCCATACAGGACGCACGCCCAAGAGTGCTAACGCTTCTGAAATATCATCGCCGCCCGTGCGCATCGCGGCCGTGCCCCACATCGAAAGGCCCAGTGTACGCGGATATTCGCCGTTTTCTTGCGTGTAGTTTTCTACCACCATCTCAGCGGCTTTGCGGCCTACGTCCCAGGCGCTTTCGGTGGGAATAGCGCGAATGTCTACAGAGTAAAAATTACGCCCAGTGGGTAATACTTCGGGGCGATTGCGGGTGGGCGCACCTGAGGGGCCGCTGGGAACATAGCGTCCATTTAGGCCGTGCAAGAGATAGTGAATTTCGTCTGTTGTGTCGTAGAGGTTGGGTAACAAAGTGTCTTTTATCCAGTCAAGAACGGCCTGTAATGCGGGCGCTTTAGGAGTTGTTGTTTCTTTTATTAAATTGTTGACCAAGGAGATTGCATATTCTTCAATCTGTTCTACGACATCCCCAACGGTGCGACAGCTCATGAGCTGCGAGAGATTAGATTGGTATGCCTGTGAGAGATCTGCGGTGAGCGGATCAAAGTCTAGATTCCAGGACTGGGCGATCGCCCGGCTCAATCCCACATGCTCTGAACTAGGATGACGCGATATCGCAACCACGAGATCTATAAGCTGCCTGCCTTGCGGGCACTGTCCGTAAATGTGCAGACCGTCTCGGATTTGAGCTTCTTTTAGCTCGCAGAGATAGCCGTCGATCTGCGGGAGCCAAATTTGTAAATCTTCGGAGGGGCGGCTTTGTTCTGTTCTTAAGCGCGCTAATGGCTTACCGGTGAGCGGAGAAAGATTTAAGTCTTGCTGAAGCTGGGTGCTTTCGATCAGGGGAATAATTTTTTGGGCGATGATGGGCAGGCGAGTCGGGTCTAAGTTTTGAGCTTCGTAGTATTCGTCTACTAGGCTTTCTAGCTGCTGCAAAGGGCCGTAGAGTTCGGCGCGGGTCATCGGGGGCGTGAGATGGTCTAGGATGACGGCTTGCGATCGCCGCTTTGCCTGAGCGCCTTCCCCTGGATCGTTGACAATAAACGGGTAAAAATGTGGCATTGGCCCAAAGGCCGCTTCTGGATAGCAGTTTTCAGAGAGCGCAATCCCTTTTCCGGGTAGCCATTCCAAATTGCCATGCTTGCCCACATGAACCATTGCCTCGGCGGCAAAGTGGTGGCGCAGCCAGTGATAAAAGCCTAAATAGGCGTGAGTCGGCTCAAGATCAGGCGCGTGATAGTTCAGGCTCGGATCGATGTCGTAGCCTCGGCTGGGCTGAATGCCCACAAAAATGTTGCCAAACTGAATACCCGGAATCGGCATCTTCTCTGCGTTAGTTGGAGCAGATCCACTTTGCGTAAATCGCTGCCATTCTTCAACGGCACTACCCCACCGATCAACGACACCCATTTTCACCGCTTCAGGAAGTGTTTCAAAAAAGCGTTGATAGCTCTCTACACCTAGCGCTTGATTCACCGATCTCAGGCCGTAGCCTTCTGGGTCGTTCGTCACACCTGCCGTAAGCTGCGCCATTAGCGCGTCACCCGTTTCAGGTAATGATTTGCCTAGCGTATAGCCCGCTGCCTGTAGCGCCTTTAAAATCTCAAGGCAGCTCGCGGGCGTGTCTAACCCGACACCATTGGCAATGCGACCATCGCGGTTAGGATAGTTCGCCAAAATGAGAGCCACTTTTCGATCTTTGGCTGGTGTGCGCTTGAGCCGAATCCAGCGGGCGGCTAGGTCGGCTACAAAATCGATGCGATCGCCCACCGGCTCGTAAAGCACCACATCTGTCTGCAATCCCGACTGCCCCGAGGCACTGCCCTCTTTCTGCGCTGCTTTAAAAGACACCGTTCGCGTAATAATTCGCCCATCTACCTCAGGCAATGCAACGTTCATGGCAATGTCTCTAGGCGTAAGACCCTGAGAGTGACCTTGCCAATGTTCCACCGTACTGCCGCTACAAATCGCTTGCAAAATGGGAATATCTAGCGATCGCCACAGGTCAAAATTACCTGGACTAGAGAGATTGCCTTTAGACCCGCGAGACTTACGCTCTAGGCTATTAACCGCAAAGCTAGTGGTGTTAATCAGCAGCTCAACAGGTGGGTTTTCCACAGCGTTGTCAAGCAGATCGCCGCTGCGACCTTTGCATTGGTGCAGCAGCGATCGCTGAATCTCAATATCTTTTAAAGAAGACACGTAAATAGGAACAGGGCGCAAATGATGCTGGCGAAGCGCTGCAATCAAGGCATCTATTACCTTGGTATTGCCCGACAGGTAGTGCGCCCGGTAAAAGAGAATGCCCACACCCGCATTTGAAACTAAAGAGCGATCGCGCAAACTATCAGAAAGGAATTCGGTGGCTGTCGCTGAAATTGACTCCTCTTCAACTGATTTCGCAGATGTCTCAATGCCAGGTAAATTCTTTTCATAATTACGCAACATTTGTTCATTTTTCTGGTCGTAAAAAGCGTCTCTTCTTAACTTTTTAAATAGATTCTCTGATGTCGATAAACCGTCAGGTTCATTGGCTTCTTTTAGGACTGAATGAGATTCTGTAATTCGTTTTGAATTCTCCGTCAAACTATTACGATAAAAGTCAGATATCGATTGTGCTGAGTCTTTTTCTGTTAATGGATTAAAGCTATCTCTCAAGCTATAGAGTCCTATCTTTGGAATGCTTTGAGGCTCGGGTGGATGGTATTGCGTTTTGAGCACGCGATCGCTCACATACAGCAGTCCGTGACATAAATTATCAACTCCACCCTCACTAAAGTATCGCCATAGCTGATTAACCACCGCCAGCGGCACCGTAGAGTGGCCCATCAGATCTAGATCAGGGCGATCGTCACCAGGCATCACAACCAGCGCAGCCCCGGTTTCTTCGGCAGTTGCCTTAACCACCTCAAGCCCATACGGCCAATAGGCTCTGCCCCCCAGCACGCGCAAAATAACGATCTGCGCATGACTCATGACTGTCTCTGCATAGGCATCAATACTTAGCTGCTGCTGAAGCTGAAGCAAGTTAGCACATCGAATCTCATCAAATGTTTTAGGTAGCTTCGTTAATACCTGACTAAGTGCCGAAATGTCTGTATCCGCAGCCGTCAAAATAACAATTGGAGCAGGCGTTTGTTCAATAAAAACAACCCCTTCTACGCTGCTATCCCATCCACCAGGTGTTGCTGCTAAACGATGCATAAAGATTGGAAATATAAAAGAACTGTGGGGATAATTGCATATGCGAAGAAACGAACGCTAGGATGCAATCGAAGAAATAATTTCAAACCAAAAAGATATTGATTCAATAGGTATCTGTACACCGGCTGTTTTGAATACCCGCAGCTAATTATATTTTCCATTGTAAAGGTTGGTGTCGGTTCGAGAAGCACAGTCGAAAATAGCTTAAAGATTAATACTTTATTTACACACTATCGATACGTTCCCACCCCCTTATTGTTACCTCAAGAATGCAGCAAACCTCTGAACACCTTATTGTCTATCAAACGGTTTCTTCACTGGCTTATCAGCGCCTAAGAGAAACTCTGATACAGCAAAAGCAAATGTTTGAGTCAGTGGTGACTGAGGCACAGCTAACGCGCACCGAGATAGATGCCTCTGAAAGTTTTGTTTTGATGTGTTCCCCGACGCTAAATGTGCTGCTAACCGCCATGCCTGCTGTGTCCTCACCTTCAGCGCCGCTGCAAAAAAAGCCGGTCAAACGGCGTCGAATGGCGAGTAAACACGCGCGCTTTCAGGGCGAAGATTGCACACGGGAAACGGATCGCGGTTCAAAATCGGAGAGTGAGTATCGAGTGGGCCTAACGTTCGATGATAGGGCGATCGCGGTTTTTATAGACCGACTCAATATCCTTCGCACTAAAGCCCTTTGCACCAAATCTCTTCGCACCAACGCACAGACACCTCGCAAAGCCCAAAAGAGTACGATGCAAAAGGCTGCTTTTGGTGCAATTAACCATCCATCCCTGTCTTCACCGTCTCATAGTGTCAATGTTTCTGAAGACGAAAGGCTCATTGCTCAAAAAGCATTTGTCCTTGGCTGGGCGAAAAACCTAGCGACGTCTCCAGAGGGCGACCTTCAGCCCAGCCAATCCACCTTAGACAACCAGCTACAGCAAAGCCTGCTGCTCGATCAGTTGATTACGCGCATTCGGCACAGCCTAGATCTTTCCGCCACTTTGAAAAACACGGTGGCCCAAGTGAGAGAATTTCTCTGCGCCGATCGGCTAGTGCTCTATCAGTTTGATCGGTTTGAGGGCGAGCAGCTTGACGATGGTGAAACCTTTTCAGCCGCCGCCGTTGATGACTCAGTTTTGCCTAATTTGACGGGCCAGCACACCCACTCGGGACATATTACCTACGAATCTCGTGCTTCAGACCGTATCCCATCGGTACTTCATACGTCAGAAGAGGAGTGTTTCTCTCCTTCTTTGTCCATGCAAGAGCGGTACCTAGCGGGTCAGCCGATTGCCATCGACAACGTTGATGAGCAGTATGCAAAAGTAGAATGCCTTTTGGCCTTTTTGAAGCAGGCTGAAGTTAAGTCTAAGATGATTGCGCCGATTATTGTACAGGGCCGACTGTGGGGGCTGCTGATTGCGCATCAGTGCCAAAACTATCGCCACTGGGAAAATACAGAATCGGTATTTTTGCAGCATATTGCCGATCATCTCGCGATCGCCATCAGTCAGGCCTCCCTGTATCAGCAGCTACGGCAGCAGACCGTGAGCTTAGAGAGCTGCGTGATAGAGCGGACGCAGAGCCTTCAAGATGCGCTGGTTGCCGCCGAATCGGCCAACGTGACCAAAGGTGAGTTTCTCTCGACCATGAGCCACGAGCTAAGAACACCGCTCACCCACATCATCGGCATGTCAGCAACGCTGCTGCGCTGGTCACTGGGTGATTTGAACGAGCGTCAGCGACGCTATTTGGCCACGATTAACCAAAGCGGCGAGCAGCTCCTCGACATTATCAACAACATTCTTGAGTTCGCCAGCGTTAAGTCAGGGCGATCGCTTCTAGAATTCACCGAGGCGTCACTTAAACAGGTCGTAACAAACGCCGTTTCACAGCATCAAGAGATGGCCAAAAAGCAGCAGGTCACGCTCTTTGTAGATCTCAAAACTGGCGACACAGGAGACTTATTTAGAGCCGATGCCAAACGCCTTCAGCTCATTATTGGCAACCTGATACACAACGCAATTAAGTTCACAGGTGCTGGTGGCCAGGTCAATGTGCGGGTACGGCGAGATGCTAAAACGGCCATTTTTCAAGTTCAGGACACCGGCATTGGTATTCCTGAATCGCAACAAGACATCCTGTTTGAGACGTTTAAGCAGCTAGAATCGCCGTTTCAAAGACAGTATTCAGGCACAGGCTTGGGCCTAGCGATGACAAAGCGCCTAGTTGAGCTACACGGCGGCTCCATTCAGGTTGATTCTCAGGTTGATAAAGGATCTACGTTCACGGTGCATCTACCTGTCCAGCGCGAGCCGACGGTTCCTCAGCACTATCAGCAGCTCCCGACGCCGCAAAAGAGCGCAGAGCGAATTATTTTACTAGAGTCCGACAAGGACGATGCCGCTATCATCTGTGAAATGCTCACCGCAGCAGCCTACGAAATCGTTTGGCTGACTGATTCTGAAGATCTTGCTGTCAAGTTAGAGCTGCTGCGGCCAGTGATGCTCATTGCCGATCTATCCCTGCTTAATCGCAAAAATAGCAACCTTAAAACTATTCAGCACTCAATCACCACACTCGATACCAGAGTACTTGCTCTATCGACGACCCAAGGTTCTACGGCCTCGTCTGTAGCGCACCACGATATTTTGCACAAGCCTATTGATCCTAAATTATTAGTGACTAGAGTGCATCAGCTCATGACATTGATGGCATAGCCTTAACGACATCGCTGTTTTAGCAGGTAGCCTACGTGTTAGTACTTAAATAGCAGGCGACAAAAAGGCGGCAGTTGTGACATAGGCTACATATTGACGCTTTATTGGGTATCCAGCTAATCAATCAAGTTATTTTGAATTAGTAATACTTATGGAGAAAAGTTGCTTCCGGGTTACGTATGCCTTTCGGGGTACATTATCTCAAATACTTTACTTGTGTTGAGTGTTCCATAAGCGGAAAAAGGTTCGCTGATAGTTCACGTAACGGGCTGTACAGCTTACAAAAGCCTGATATTTTCTGTATAAATACTTAGTTCAGTTCTTCACACCCTCATTCATCCCCTGTATGAAGCGATTTTCCTTTTTCTCGCGGTTCCCTGCTCTGCCACAACGTACTCATCAGGCCCGCCTTTTCAACAGCCGTTTTTCATATGGTGGGCTGCTGCTCGCCGGTAGCCTTCTGTTTGCCGGACTAGGCGAAACCACGCCACAGACATTTCGCCAAGCGGCTACGGCTATGCCTGAGACGCAAATCGCTCGGGGCAGTGAACCCTGGCAGATCGCGTCTTTCCCGGTTGAGGGCTTTCAGGCGTACACCTCCGCGTTCGGCTACAGGTCTTCCGGCTTTCATTACGGCCTCGATATAGCTGCGCCGAACGGTAGCTATATTCGTAGCTGGTGGGAAGGTGAGGTGGTTGAAGTGTCTGACAACAGCGCCTGTGGGACTTCTGTGGTGGTGGAGTCAGGTGATTGGATGCACGTTTATTGCCACATGCAGGGCTACGTGACCACAGATAGAGGCCGAAATGTGTTTGTCGATAGTAGCGGTGGGCTGCGGATTGTAGAGGGCCAGGCAGTTAATACGGGCGATCGCATTGGCCGAGTCGGCATGACGGGTCGTACAACTGGGCCACACCTGCATTGGGGAATGCGCTATCAGGGCGACTGGGTAGATCCAGGCCTGGTGCTTCAGGCGATGGCTGATGGTCAGCGCAGGGCCTCTCGGTAGGTAGCGGGTTGAATCTATCGGGTTGAATCTATAAAGAAAGCGCCTAAAAGACAATTAAGTTCTTCAGGCGCTTTTTTATGACTCTCTAGCCTATCTTTTAACCAATCTTCGCGGGCATTTTCTCGGGTAGTTGAGTGTACTCGCTGACAATATCTCGAAACTCTTCACCGTCAATCGTTTCTTTTTCAATCAGCGTATCGACCAGCCTGTCGACCAGGGTGCGATTGCTGCCAATAATTGCGATCGCCTTCTCCAAGCTCTCTTGAGCAATCTCACGCACCTTCTCGTCAATCTTGTTGGCTAGTTCGTTAGAGTATTCATGACCACCGCCCATCAGGTTGCTCTGACCTAAGAAAGGCTGAGAGCTTTCACTTTCTAGGGCAAATGAGCCCAAGTCAGACATTCCCAGTCGAGTCACCATCTGCCGAGCAATCCGGCTGACCTGCTCAATGTCGCTACTGGCACCCACCGTCACTTCGTCGTGACCAAAGATGACTTCTTCAGCGGCGCGTCCGCCTAACGCTACAACGAGCTGGTCAACAATTTCACCGTATGAAACAAGGCCGTCATCCACCTGTTCTTCCTTCGGCAAAAAGCTTGCAAAACCGCCTACGCCACCAGAGCGGGGAATAATCGTCACTTTGTTCAAGGGATTAGCGTGCTTGCACAGAGTGGCTACGAGCGCATGACCGACTTCGTGATAGGCCACTAGTCGCTTCTTTTTACTGTCTAGCAATGGCGTGAGGCTCAGGCCCATCATCAGGCGATCAATCGCATCGTTAACCTCGAGCATGGTGACTGCATCTTTGCGGCGACGGGCAGTGAGAATAGCGGCTTCGTTAAGCAGGTTAGCGAGCTGTGCGCCTGAAAAACCTGGGGTACGACGCGCGATCGCCTCCATCTTCACTTCTTCAGAAATTTTCTTATCGCGAGCATGTACCTGCAAAATCCCCAAACGACCTTTGTATCCAGGCAGGTCTACAGACACCTGACGGTCAAAGCGACCAGGACGAAGCAGCGCTGCGTCCAATACATCAGGCCGGTTCGTTGCGGCAATAATGATAATTCCGCTATTTCCTTCAAAGCCGTCCATTTCAGTAAGAAGCTGGTTGAGCGTTTGCTCGCGCTCGTCGTTACCGCCACCGATACCGGTTCCCCGCTGACGGCCTACGGCGTCAATTTCATCAATAAAGACAATACAGGGCGCGCTTTCTTTGGCCTTTTTGAACAGATCGCGAACGCGAGAGGCACCGACACCGACAAACATTTCGACAAATTCTGAGCCGGAGATAGAGAAGAAAGGCGTACCGGCTTCACCTGCGATCGCCTTAGCCAGCAATGTCTTGCCCGTTCCTGGTGGCCCCACTAGCAATACACCTTTGGGAATCCGCGCCCCAATTGCCGTAAAGCGCTCAGGATTCTTCAAAAAGGTCACCACTTCTTGCAGTTCTTCCTTCGCTTCATCAATCCCGGCAACATCATCAAACATCACCCCGGTTTTGGCCTCCATTTGAAAGCGGGCCTTGGACTTGCCAAAGCTCATCGCGCCGCCACTGCCGCTGGCTGACTTGCGCAACAGCATTAGCATGGCAAAAATTACCAGCATGGCGATGAACGCGGTAGTGGCAAAGCTGGTGATCGCGCTATTATCTGTAGCCCGAGCCGCTTCCCAGTCAATGTTGTTCGCCTGCAATCTGTCCTGCAAGTCCAGGTTTTTATCATTCGCAAAAATTTTGACTTCGTGAGGTTTTGCATCTTCCTCATCTGTCTTCAGCGTGACTCTAGCAATCCCGTTAAGCTGGTCGAGCGAAACCTCTCCCACTTCGCCATTGTCGATCATCTTCAGCAGCTCGCCGTAGGTGATGGCGTCTTCCTCGCCCTCAGCAGGCACGGGGGGCGTCTGCGTTTCAATCTCGGTTGTCTTAGGCGCTTCCGACGTTTGCGCGACAGCAGGCATCCGCCCGATAAATCCACCATGACCCAGCAGCAGTGTTGCTGCTAAAGTCGTTGCAGAAAGTGCGCCTAATCTGGAGCGAAGGGAATAGCGCTTTGAGTGCCTTCCGCCCTTTTGCTGGGCTTGCTGCTGGGCACTTCTTCGCTGTCGTCGATTGGCACGGAAAGAATTTTGCTGACGGGGGAATTGGGTCATCGAGCTGATGGTGTTAAAGGCCACGGTTGACACATAGTCTGATGCCTAGTCTAACCTTCTAGAATAGGAACTGAGTGTGGAAAGCGCCGCCTTCTTAAACTTAAGATGAAATTTAGGAGAATTCACGCAGGACTTGTTGTGAAGCAACGACAGACAGTGGCGTGTATATAAGGAGGAAAAAGCAAGTCACTGGCTTTTAGGCTGGGATTTGACGACTTTTTCGCGATCGCCCCTCCGGGCATCCCATCCTTAAAGCACCCCAAGCCATGGCCTCACCCTCTTTTAGCATTGTCATTACCACCTACAACCGAATGGAGCTGTTAAAGCGTGCCATTCAATCCGCCTGCGAGCAAACTGCAAAGGCTGAGGTGATTGTGGTCGACAACGCTTCGACCGACGGCACGAAGGAATATGTTGAGTCTTTGGGAGACGCGGTTATTTATGTGCGCAACCCGACGAATACGAATCATGCGGGTGCGGTGAATGCAGGGATGGCTGCGGCTAGCGGCGAGTGGATAAAGCTAGTGGATGATGATGATTATTTGGCGGCCAACTGTATTGAAGTGATGGGTGAGGCGATCGCCCTCCGCCCCGAGTCCGTTATTTGCTCCTGCCAAGCCGCCCAGGTAAACACCGAAGGCACTGAACTCAGCCGCACGCCACCCACCGGCCCCGGCCAAATTTTCTACATCCCTCAAGCCGATATTCACTACGGCATGTTGCTCGAAGTCGTTCCCTTCGGCACCCCCATTCAAGTTGCTGTTCGCCGCGACGCCTTTCTCAAATCCGGCGGCTGGGACTTGTCCATGACAAGCTGCGACGACATCGACTCCTGGATTCGCGTCGCTGAACATGGTGACGCTCTCTTTATCAATCAATGCTTGGCCTATCGCACTGTATGGCCTGGTGGCTACGACCAAAAAATAGCCCTTCAGCAGCGCCTAGCCACTAATTTACTGATGAAAGAGCGCATTTACCCTCGCGTTAGCCCAAAGCACACATCCAAAACGCCCAAGCTTTCCACGCTTAACCAGTATCTGCATTTGCACTGGGCAATCGTAGCGCTAAAGCGAAAGCAACTTTCAACAGCGGCAGCTTTAGGCTTTCCGGCGGTGCTTTCTTTGCCCGCATGGCAGCTTTTGCAGCAGGCGATCGCCTTTAGAAAGCAAAAAGCCCAGGCCCCAATTGAAAAAACAGTTTTAGTCTAAATAGGGAGTGCGCTATACTGGCTTGTCTGAATAAACATATTCGTTGGAGAAATAATGTCTCGATATAGAGGTCCTCGCTTAAGAGTGGTGCGCCGCTTAGGCGACCTGCCGGGTTTAACCCGCAAATCGGCTCGGAAAGCGTATCCCCCTGGACAGCATGGTCAGGCTCGTAAAAAGAAGTCTGAGTACTGCATTCGTCTAGAAGAGAAGCAAAAGCTTCGTTTCAATTATGGTGTTACCGAGCGCCAGCTCCTCCGCTACGTGAAGAAAGCACGTCGTGCGGGTGGTTCTACCGGACAAGTGATTTTACAACAGTTGGAAATGCGGTTAGACAACACCTGCTTCCGACTGGGTATGGGGCCAACCATCCCTTCTGCCCGTCAGGTTGTAAATCACGGTCACATCACGGTCAATGGCCGTGTGGTTAGCATTCCTAGCTATCAGTGTCGTCCTGGTGATGTAATTGGGGTACGTGGTAAAGACGCTTCTAAAAAGCTGGTAGAAGGCAACCTGGAGTTTCCAGGTTTGGCGAATGTCCCTGCTCACCTGACGTTTGATAAAGGCAAATTAGAAGCCAAAGTCAATGGCGTGATTGAACGCGAATGGGTTGCCCTTAACATCAACGAACTGTTGGTGGTTGAGTACTACTCACGTAAGGTTTAGACCATACGGATCGAATATCTGCTTTCTTAAAAAAGTCTCTCAGTCCCTTAGATTGAGAGACTTTTGTATATCAAGTTTGTAATATGTTTCACACACTAACTAGCTTTGCTAAGGTGCCTTTATCGAGGTGTATCTTCTCCTATCCTCCAATTTGCGACATAGTGCGACTATAAGCTCCAGTTACACCAGATTCACGCATTTTGAAGTTGATGTCAGGTTTTTCATTCACTAAAACGCTGACTTGCTCTCGCAGTGTCGAAAGGGAAGTACCGCCGCGCAGGCTAGTCCGCAGATCTATTTGCCCAGTTTCGTTGAGAAGACAGGGGCGCAAGAGACCGTCTGCGGATAGGCGCATTCGGTTGCATCGGTCGCAAAAGCATTCTGACATTTGGCTGATGAAGCCTAACGTCCCTTTTGCACCTGGAATTTGAAACACATCAGCAGGGCCGTTACCTTTCACATGGCCGTCTGTAATGCCCCATCGCTGGGCAATCTGCGCTCGAATCGATTCACTATCTACCCAGCCTTTACTGCCAAATAAATCGCTGTTGCCGATGGGCATAAACTCGATAAAGCGGACGTGCCATTCTTGCTCAAGGGTGAGGGCTGCTAGATCTAGCACTTCGTGGTCGTTGATGCCGGGAATGACGACGACGTTGAGCTTGAGTGGAGAGAAGCCTACTTTGTGAGCCGCTTGGATGCCACTCCAAACTTCGTGCCAGCGCGTTTGATTTTTGCCGCCGACAATTTGTTGAAAAGTGTCGGGATTAAGAGAGTCTAGGCTGATGTTGATGCGGCGAAGACCGGCGTTGTAGAGAGGCTGGGCAAGCTTTGCTAGGCAGAAGCCGTTGGTGGTGATGGCGAGATCTTGGGTTTGCCGGAGGTGGGCAATCGCCTCAACCAGTTCCACAATCCCCGGCCTTAACAGTGGCTCTCCCCCTGTCAGCCGAAAGCGCGTAAACCCCAGTGGAATAAACACCTCACGCAGCAACTGCAAAATTTCGTCATGTGTTAGCCAGTGTTCGCGCAGGGCGTACTGAAGGTCAGCGCCTTCTGGCATACAGTACACGCATTGAAAATTGCAGCGATCAATCAGGCTGATGCGCAAGTAGTCAATGCGGTTCGGCGTGGTGAGTTCAGGTCGAACGGCGGCTGTATTGGAGTCATTCATAATGACATGATGATAGCGGTTGATTAGGGTAGGTGCGTGACTTATGACTGAAGCAAGAAGTGGGTATACGTTACCGGTGTTTGCCTGTGCAGGTGCGATCGCAGCCCTCCATCAGCTCTTAACGAGCCAACCCGCCAAAACAGTCACCCTAAATCTCATCAAGCCCGCTCAAACGGCAGACATTCCTATCGAGCAGTCCTCACTCCTCCCCGATACCTCTGCACTGGCCATTACTCGCAGCGATCCCGGCGATAATCTGGATCTCACCCGCAATACGCCCATTTGGTCGGTTGTGAGCTGGGCACCTGAAGCACAAGCCGAACAAATTTTGCTAGACGGCGGCGAAGGCATTGGCCAACATGCCAAAGGCTCAGCTATTTACGCCTATGCACATGAGCTTTTACAAACGAACCTATCCCAAAAGCTGACCGCCGCTCAAAAAATAAAAGTAACCATTATTTTGCCTGAAGGTCGGCAGCTTGCTTTGCGAACCTCTAATGCAGCCTTCGGTGTCGTGGATGGGCTTTCGCTGCTGGGCACTAGCGGCATTGCCCAGCCCCTGAGTGCGCCCGGTCAGCTAGCGGCTTACCGAGAGACGCTGAAGCAAAAGGTGGGCACATATCAAGATCTGGTTTTTTGTTTGGGCGAAAATGGGCTGGATTTGGCACTTAAGCAGGGAATTGAGCCGGATAGGCGGATAAAAACTGCAAATTGGATTGGGCCTTTGCTGGTAGAAGCTGGGCTGCTGGGCGTTCGCTCTATTTTGCTATTTGGCTACCATGGCAAGCTGATTAAGCTAGCAGGTGGAATTTTTCATACGCATCATCATGTCGCCGATGGTCGGCAGGAAATTATGACGGCTTGCTGCGTGGAAGCTGGCGTGAATGGGGCGACAGCTCAGCAAGTCCTCAGCAGCCCAACCACCGAAGCCGGCCTGGAGATCTTGAGAAAGTTGGATCGCCAAACGCAGGGGAATTGTGTGGAAACGGTGTATGCGATTGCCGCTGAGCGAATTGATAGGCGATCGCAAGCCTACATCCAAACCCACGGCGGGCCGTCAGTCCAAGTCGGCAGCGTATTGTTTGACCGCCAGCGTCGGATTATCTGTCAGAGCCAAATTGGTCAAAAACTACTGGCGTAAGTTTGCAACCGGTTTGCTACTGTAATTAAAAGCAAATTTAGTGAAAACACCCATACCGCGCCCACGACGCACTGAAATCAAAGACTTTGCCTCATCCCAGAACCTCAAATCAGTTCAGTATTTTTTTAAGAGTCTTATTTAATAACGCAGAACCCAAATTTAATAACGTAGAACACAAACCATAAAAGCCTTTTTTTGAAGCGTCCCCTTCAGAAAGCTTTGACCGAGCGTTCTTTTCAACAGACAATTCAACGCTCGCACACACCCCTAGAAACATCAGGATTGATTGTGGCTTCTCAAACTCAAACCTCACAAACTCAAACCACTGCCTCAGAGGATTCATCTGCTGTAAATCGTCAGATGATTGCCATTCTGGACTTTGGCTCTCAGTATTCTGAGCTAATCGCTCGGCGCGTTCGCGAAACTGAAGTGTATTCAGAAGTCCTTTCCTACCGCACCACCGCAGATCAGCTACGCCAGCTAAACCCCAAAGGCATTATCCTTTCTGGCGGCCCTAACTCTGTCTATACCGAAGGTGCACCCATCTGCGATTCCGAAATTTGGAACTTAGGTATTCCTGTTTTGGGTGTTTGCTACGGAATGCAGCTCATGGTGCAGCAGCTCGGCGGCCAGGTCGAGCAGGCCGAGCGCGGCGAATATGGCAAGGCTGCCTTGGTTGTAGATCATGCTGATGGTCTTTTGACCGAGGTGATTGATTCTTCAACCATGTGGATGAGCCATGGCGACTCGGTGACGCGCTTGCCTGAAGGCTTTGAAATACTGGCGCATACGGAAAATACGCCACAGGCTGCGATCGCCAACCTCCAAAAGCACTTCTACGGCGTCCAATTCCACCCCGAAGTCGTCCACTCCACAGGCGGCAGCGCCCTCATGCGCAACTTTGTCTACGACATTTGCAAATGCGAACCCACCTGGACAACCGAAGCGTTCGTTGAAGAAGCCATTCGTGAAGTCCGTGCCAAAGTCGGCAAAGAGCGCGTACTGCTGGCCCTCTCAGGCGGCGTCGATTCTTCAACGCTGGCCTTTCTACTGCATCAGGCCATTGGCGATCAGCTCACCTGCATGTTTATCGATCAGGGCTTTATGCGCAAGCGCGAGCCCGAGCGCCTGATTGAAATATTCAAAAACCAGTTCCATATCAAAGTGGAATATATTGACGCGGGAGAGCGTTTCTTAAAAGCGGTTAAAGGTGTCACCGATCCTGAGGAAAAGCGTAAAATTATTGGCGGCGAGTTTATTCGCGTGTTTGAGCAAGAATCTGCGCGGCTTGGCCCGTTCGACTATTTGGCGCAAGGCACCTTGTATCCAGATGTGATTGAATCGGCAGATACGAACGTCGATCCGCAAACTGGCGAGCGGGTCGCTGTGAAAATTAAGAGCCATCACAATGTTGGCGGCTTGCCCAAAGACTTGCGCTTTAAGCTAATTGAACCGCTGCGAAAGCTCTTTAAAGACGAAGTTCGCAAGGTCGGCATGGCCGTCAACCTGCCTGAGGACATTGTGCGCCGCCACCCCTTCCCTGGCCCTGGTTTGGCCATTCGGATCTTGGGTGAGATTACGCCAGAGCGGCTGCATATTTTGCGCGAGGCTGACTATATTATTCGCCAAGAAATTCGTCGGAGCGATCGCTATCACGACTTCTGGCAGGCCTTCGGTGTCCTTTTGCCGGTTCGTAGCGTCGGCGTCATGGGCGATCAGCGCACCTACGCCTATCCCATTGTGCTCCGCCTCGTCAGCAGTGAAGACGGCATGACCGCCGACTGGTCACGCGCTCCTTATGAATTGCTAGAAAGCATCTCTAATCGAGTCGTTAACGAAGTTGAAGGCGTGAACCGCGTGGTTTATGACATCACCTCTAAACCGCCTGGCACCATTGAGTGGGAGTAGTGAGTGGGAGTAGCGCCAACTGCTGTCTAGCCATTTTTCTGCCTATAGATAATAGTCACTGCATCGCGTTTGCGGCACAATGTGGCTATAGTCAGAAACTGTACGTCCCGTCTCGTCTAGTCCCGTTTGGAGTATATCTGTAGCGTCATGAACACCGACTCAATCATCGAACTTTTGCAAAAAGGCTACCGCGTTACTTTGGGCGCGGCCTCTTCTGCCGTTGAAGCGGTACAAGATCCTCAAAGAGCGGCTGATGAGTTTTCAGCCGTCGGCACCGACTTTAACCGGCTGGCCAACAAGCTCGAAGTTCGAGGCGCGCTTACCGAAAAAGAAGCTCGTGATTTTATGCAAGGTATGGTGAGTCAAATGCCCGAGCCTTTCCGCAGCGTGTCGTCTACGTTTGTAGACAACACAACGCCTAGAGAGCCTAAAACGGTCACGACCGTAGCAACGCCTGTGGTGGATGTGGGCCTTCAGTCTGAAGTGGAGTCTTTGACGGCTGAGCTGATTGCCATGCGTAAAGAAATCGATGAGCTGAGACAGAAAGATAGCTAGCGCAAGGCGTTTTTCGCACTTCGATTTCTGATTAATCGCAATGTCTAAGCCATCAGCTCATATTCACACTCATCCTGATGGCTTCGCTGCTTTGCCAAAATATTTTTCATGTGCTTTTTGACCGTGTTGGCGCTAATCCAAAGCGTGGTCGAAATTTCGCTATAGTCAGCCCCTCGCAGGCGTAGCTGCCATACTTCCGTTTCACGCTCTGTGAGGCCAAACAGTGCCGCGTCAGAGAGTGCCTTGTTGCGCATTGTCTGCTGACAATCTTCTAGCACAATCATCAGATGGGGCGTTTGCGCGAGCTGAATATTTTGCACACGAATACGAACGGTACCGAGTTCGGGCAAAATGATTTCAGCATCAAGGCCAATTTTTTGAAACGAGAGAACACTCTGATTTTGTAAGGCGGTCTGACAAATTTGCCAAATTTCGACTGGTAGAACAGAGTCTCCAGTACTTTTGATAGCTCCGAGCAAGTTGCAAATGCGCTGAGCTGGAGCGTTAATTTTTTCAATTTCGCCCGACTGACTCGCCACAATAAAGCCGTCTTGTAGCCCTTCTAGTGCAGCTCGTAGGATGCTGAAATCGGGGGTAGATTTAGCGGTTTTCATAGTCTTTTCAGAAACGCTGTATGTCTACCTATCGGTCATAAACCCAGTGATTCTGCGAGAGTCGCATGAGCTTATTTTTTCTTTACCCTCGGTCGCGAGCCCGCTGTAGTATGGTGCGCGTGTCCTGCTGTGTTGCAGGAACTTTCTCCTTAGGAATTTCTGCCTCGGGTGCGATCTCTTCTTCAGGGTCAGGGTCAGGGTCAGGTATATCTGACGTTTCCGTTGGTGCTTCTGCTGCTGTTGGGCGGGTGGCTAGTTGGCAGCAATCTATGAGGCGAGCTGTGGTTAAATCGCTGAGATCTAATGCGTTGAGGAAGCTTTCCCAGTCTTGGGCGATCGCTTCATTCTCCGGCTGTTCCAGCGTCAGCCTAGCCAGCGTGGTCAGCGCATCTTGCAAAAAACCATAGTTGGCATATAGCGCAGCCCGGTTGCGATCGCCCAACTGCTCAAACCGTTTATTCAGCTCAGCACTAATGCTTTTGCGCTCTATCCATCCATCTACCATGGTCTGCTCGCCGTCTTCACAGTCGAGCGTGAGAAACCAATGATAGGCACTGCCAACATCTAAGTCGGTCGCAATCGGCAGGCCAACAATGCCGTTGCTATCTGTTTCTCCCGAGAGCTGCCCCTGATACAGGATTTCTGCTTGATCATTTTTGAGCACAAAAGTGGTGACTGTATTATCAGTGAGTTCGCTGGGAAGATAGAACCATAGTACCGGGCGAGCTTGGGTGGTGAGCATTCCCACCGTTTCGTCGGTTCTAGTTATGCCGAGTTCTGACACGACTTGACTATTAGCATAGGCGATCGCGCTCAGTGGAATCCCTTCAGACAAACACTCTCCTCTAGAGCCACCGCCTCTCCTGCGTCCGCCTGGGCGTCCAGGGTTTTGGATGTTGTCGGGGATAAGCTGAATGGGCAGCGGGGGAAGCTGTTGGGCAGTGGCTGAGCGGGTAGGAATGGTGAGGGCAACTGCGCAGATGGCAATGTAGACGGCAGTGCAGAGAAAAGAGCGTTTCATGACGGTAGGTAGTAGCTTACTTTTGTTTGGAAGGGTGGGTGCGGGTGACTTGGGTGGCGATCGCCGCCGCCGGAAGGGCGATCGCGCTGGGCACTAAGGGCACCCAAAGGCCAGCTTCTACGAGCCATAGCCAGCAGGCCAGCAGTAAAATGCCTTCACCCATCAGCAGCCGCAGCCACAAATTCAGCGGCCATCGGGAAAAAGCTCCGATCAGGCCACCGATCAGCGCCCAGCTTGCAATCCACGCTATTTCCTGCCAGTCAGGCCAGCTATCAATCATGAGGCGATTGTCGAAGGCGGCGCTGATGAGCTGGCTGATCATTTGAGCATGGAGGAAAACGCCGGGTGTTTTGTCTCCAGAACGCGCTCTGTTTTTGGTGTAGGGAGTGACCCAGCGATCGCTAGCCGCAAAATCAAAGTCTGTGGTTCCAATCAGAACAATTTTATCTTCTATATGCTGCCGTAGCTGCTCAGACGGTTTCTCTAGCACCTCTGATACGCTCAAACAATCGGCGGGCGTTTCTTTCACGTCACCACAGCCGGTTCCCTGAGGACTTTTGAGGCGTCGATAGTTCAGCATAATCTGCGCTCCATCGGTGTCTAACTGGTGATATCCACCAAACGTTGGCGTCAGCTTAGGCAAAACCAAATCGTCCAAATACCCTTTGCTTTGGGCGTATCGGGTGGCAATCACAGCACTGAGCGTGGCATTGGCTTTGCAGGGCGAGCCCGGTGGTGGTGTTAGTCCTAACAGATGCAGGCGCACCACTTCGCCCTGTGCTTCGTAGGCCACAAAGTCATTCGCCCCAATGCGACTATCTTCTATTTCAGGCGGCGGCCCTTTTTTGACTGCGTTTTCCGTGGTCTCATCTGAAACTTTGCAGATGCCAATCAGACTATCTGTTTCTTTCAAGGCTTTGGCGAGTGCCGGATCTTTCTCAGCGTGGCTGTGATAAATATCTAAGCCAATGGTGTTGGGCGCTAGCGGTTTTAATTTGCTGAGTAAATCTAAAAGCGTTTGGTCGGAAAGTGAGGCGCTGCTGGTGCGATTGGGATAAGCGGCAATGTCTTCGGCGGTGTTTGTGATGATGAGAATTCGTTCGTCTAAAGATTCTGGGGGACGCGATCGCAGCAAATAGTCGTACCCCTTCAGTTCCATCGACTCCAGTAAGCCTAGCTGACGGCCCAGCAGCAGCACCGTGGCCACAATTGCGCTACAGCCAATGCCCTGCCGCAGCCGACGCCAAAGAGAACCCGACGCTGGGCTAGGTGCCTTTTTAGCTACAAAAGAATGTTGTTCAAGATTGGGTTGTTCGATTTCCCCCTGATTTTTTCCTTGTAAAGAGAGCCAAGTTGGTGGCGTTTCTGCTAAGTTTTGCACAATCACGGGCAGCCAGGTGGCACAGGGAAACCGAGCTTCTAGCCCCTGCATTTTCTCTCGGGCTTCGCGAACGGCAATGTAAAAAGGAACGCCTGCGGCAAACGATTCCAAAAAGCCCTGAAGAAACGCATGTGCAACCTGATCGGGTACCGGCTCACGCATGACAAGCACCTGTGGAATGTGCAGATCGGCTAAATCTGTGGCCAGTCCTAGGCCGTCACAGGAGTTAAAAATGGCGGTATTAAGGCCTCGATCAATAGCCTTTTTGAGCGCGTGCTTGAGCTGAGGAATGGTGAGTTTATCGGTGGCGTTGAGAAAAATTTCTCCGCTACCTTCTTTGCTGTTGTTTTGACAGACAGGACGGCTGCTGCTATGGCCTGCAAAGAACAGAATATCCCAGCCTTTTGTGTGCCAAAGGTAATGATTAAAAGATTCTCGGGTGGGCTCTTGTAAAAAGTGAATGTCAGCGTTAGGGAGCTGTGCGAGCAGATTTTTGTCAATTTGAGTGTTGAGGCCTTTGGCGTTGCCGAGTACGGCGAGTATGCGAACGTTTTGAGAGCGGGTGCCCAGATAGCTGACCTGTTGGTAGTCGGGGGTGCAGATGCCGACTTCGGCTTGGCGGTAGCGCTGGAAAAATTGAAGCTCGTACCAGGGCAAGCGCTGGAGCAGCGGATCTTTGGTTTGGAGGAGAATGCGGGTTTGATCTTGAGGGTTGAGCTGTTCTAGGAGCTTTTCGCGGATGGGGCGGAAGTCGTCGCCGTTTAGCCAGTGGTGGACGCGATCGCGCAATTTCCAGCTTAGCGCTCGACACTGTTCTATATCTGCAACTGCCGACACGTTGGTCACACCATCACGAGCCTCTAGCCGATACGACGATCCTAGCTGCCAGTAAGCTTGCTGCCACTGGTGGTAAAGCTCAGGCAAATCAGGCGCGGGTGGCAAAGCTGCCTGGGTTTCGGCCTGAGGCGAAGCTCCCTCATCACCGATCTCCACAGAAGCCGCAAAGCCTGTTTCTAAGCTGCCAGCACCGATCTTTATAACAATTCTTTTACTGACAGCTTGCTTGTTCACAGCGCTATTATCCTGATTGCTCCACCTGATGACCCCTTATCCAAATCTTTTATCTAAACCCTTCAAATGACAAATCGTTCTGTAAACGCGGTTTCTCCTTTGCTGATTTGAATACTAAACGTTTCTCCTGATTTGCCTGCAATCTGAATTTGAATATAGTTGTCAATTTTTCTAGAAACCGCAGTTCTAAACAAATCATGATTCTCATCCAGCACGGAAAGAGAAATCCCCTCTGCTAGATAGGCCGTTTCGCCTAAAGGATGTACCTGAATGGTAATTTCGCTCAGACTGTCTGACGTTTGGCCATCCGATATCTGGCCCAGGTGAATAATCAGGGCTACTTGAAGAGAGGCTCCAAGCTGTATGCCCAAGTCAATGAGCTGAGCACGGCTGATGTTGGTGGCCGTTTTTGCGGTTGGGCCTGCGCGAAAAGCAAAGCTGAGTTCATCTGGATTGATGAGGGCATCAAGCGCCTGCCAGGTAGCGGCGACCGTGCCTTGAATCCATTGATTTAGCTGAGTGACACTTTCTGCTGCCGAGGCTTTGGCAAGGGCGGCAGGTGCGGCCTCTATGCTAGCGGCCTTCAGACTATGCACGCAATCAATTAGCGTTTCTATGGGCTCAAACTGACTCAAGGAAATCTGTTCTTTTTCATCAACCGTAGGCGTGAAGCCCAACAGAATCGCCTGATTTTGGGGCTCATCAATCACTACTGCAACGTAGCCAATTCTATCTTGCCAGTCTTCGGGAGGCACGTGGCAGGTGTCTGCCTGCGGTAAGAGCGCCCGACACGAAAGCGTGCCAATGCCAGAGACTTTGAGATCAGCGACGTTTGCCATCATTTGCATCATGGGATTCCAGCTATCGCCTCGGCTCAAGTCGGTGTCAATATCTAGTAGCTGTAGGTAGGCGTTTACGGCGCAGACGGCTAGCGTATTCTGTCGAATTTGGGCTGCTTTTTCGCTAAGCGGGCACTGTTGCGCGAATGTTTGTGCGATCGCCTCAAATTCTGTTGTGAGCGGTACGGTGATTTCTCCTGGATGAGAAACGAGCTGTGAGGTTTGGAGCGTCATGACGTTTCAGTATCTGTATTGATGGGTGGTTAGGCTAATAAATAGATGAAGAGAGACTATAGATAGCCTTGAGATTTGCCGTAGGTTCTTAGTTTTGAAAGGCACTGGCGCTGATAGAAGCTGCTGAGCGTGCCAATTGAGATGCTGTATTCTGCGGACAGCTCTTTCCAAGGCGTTTCGGGAGGGAGCCGCCTAAGAATAAGCACTTGAGCGGTGACCTCAGGATGTTTGCTGATGTGGAGCTGTTGAAGATCTGGGTCGCTTTGAGCCCATGCTTTGACCTGATCTAGCCAGGGTGGAATGTCAGGTGGGGCGGGCAGTCGGTCTATCGGATCTAGCGGGCCGCTTTCGCTAGTGGCTCTGAGGCTAGCGCGGGATACGGTGGTGGCCCGGTCGCGATTTTCGGCAATTTGAAAGTCCTGTAAGCGCCGTTTGAGATAGGCATTAAGCCAGGTGACGGGCGAGGCCACGTCTGGATCGTAGGCTCTGCCGGTGGTGGCTTCGCAGAGATTACGACAAAAGTAAATCCAGGTTTGCTGTAGGGCATCAGGATAGTAGGCCGCCGAACGATGCCAAAGCTGAGGGGTGAGCGTGCGAATGAGCTGGGTAAGGCCTTTTTGCCGTAGCGCGCTTCCTTTTGGATGCTGACAGGTTTCGGCCACTAGCTGCTTGAGCTGTTCTCGCTTGCGTTCTGAATTTTGCTCTGGGCTGTCCATACGTTGAAACTGGCTGGGTTGATGCAGAGTCACGCCCGCGCAATTTTGCATTGGGCCTCCTTATGAACTGTACGACTATTGACCTATCAGATTCAACTTCAAAAGTTCTGCCATTCTCTTATATATGAAATTGCGGCTTGGAGGGTGGTTTCGCAATAGCGGTTCACCCCCCGCTTTTAGGTGACAGCTCGACTTCTGGCCTATGAATATCTATGAAAGCGACCGGTATCACTCAAAACTATATGTAGAGCTAATCGGCCACTGCATTAGCACTCCCCTATTGAACCTGTGTAGAGAAATAGTGATGAAAGTACTTGAAGAAGCTGCGAAACGGTTTGCCCGCTTAGAAAAGGCCTTAGCCAGCAAGTTAGACAATAAAGTAGACGTTCAGTCTAATATCCAATCCTTTATGTCGAGAGCGCTACCTGATAACCCCAAGGCTAGCCGGGGCCCTCGGCCCTGGTGGCGCAGATGGGATAAAGAGTAGCGGATCGCACTCAAACTTAAGAGCAATCAGCCACTATAGGAAGAGTAAGTGCATTTAAAGCCCTATGCTTCCTATTCTTACAGCGTCGCTGCTCGCCTGGTTTTCAATAGCAACGCCTGCGGAACTAGCCTCAGACAGGATATTGACCGTTCAGACGACGGCTACCGAAGCAGCTAGCCCTGATGAAGATAGGGCCCTGGCGCACATTAGTCAGCTTTTAGCCGCCGGCAACGAGCAGGGCGCAGATGGAGACTTTGCAGCCTCGGTAGAGAGTTACAAGCAGGCGATCGCGCTAGTAGAAACGTTAGCATCGCCGCCTTTACTGCTCAAAGGTGAAGCGCTGTATGGGCTAGGGCGGGCTTATGGCTATCAGGCAGAATATGACCGGGCGCTGCCTGCTTTGAAAGCGGCCCTAATGCTATATCAGGGTTTAGCAGATGACCAGACACCGGCTGATCGAGCGGCATTAGCGTATGCCGATATTCAAATAGACCTTCTGTTGATTTTGGGATCTATTTACCAGGAAAAAGCGAATTTTGGCACGGCGCTGACGTATTACCGACCAGGATTGGCGATCGCGCAGGCGGCTGAGCGCATTGAAGAACAGGCTATTTTTCAACACAATATTGGTGCGCTCGAAGCTGAAATTGGTCAGTATGATTTGGCCAAAAACGCCCTAGTCAATGCGGTTGAGCTAAGTGAGCAGCTAAGCTATCCCGATCTGGAAGCGAGTACGGTATTTACGCTAGGGTGGGTGGCTGAGCGCCAGCAGAACTATGACGAGGCGATCGCACACTACCAAGCGGCCCTCACGCTGTTTGATAGCATTCAAGCTAAAGACCATTCGCTACGAGCCTCGCGCGTGCTCAATAACTTAGGCATGGTGCATTTGAAGCAAGGAAATTATGCTGCGGCCTCAAAAACGTTTGATCAAGGCTTTGCCTTACTCGCGGTGCAAGACGATCCGATTGAGCGCGCCGTATTGCTCAACAGCACGGGCTCGCTCAATGAAGCCAAAGGAGACGCCGCAAAAGCCTGGACAGTTTATCTCCAGGCCTTGCAGCTCAGCGCGCAAACGGACGATACCATCGGTGAAATTGAGGTACTGCTGAACTTAGGGCGGCTGATGGAAACGCAGCAAAAGCCGGATGTGGCGATTTTCTTTTATAAACAGGCGATCGCAAAAATCGAGGCCATTCGCCAAGACTTGCAGCAGCTTTCCAAATCAGTACAGCAGCGCTACACCCTCACCATTGAGGACTTTTATCGCAACCTCGCCGATCTCTTATTGCAGCAAAACAGAGCGGCTGAAGCTTTGGAAATACTAGACTTGCTGAAGCTGCAAGAAGTCTCGGCCTATTTGAACAGTAACGCGGCACAAAATACGGCCAGCGATTTAAATAATGCCTCAGAAACCACGCTGGCAGACCTGCTTGAAACGCTTCCGGCTGAAACGGCTTTAGCTGATTTTCTGGCCCACCCGGCGGCGACTGCCCTCACGGCTTCAGCCCTCACCTCCTCAAGACAAGACACGCCGTTTGACCTGAAGGCGATTGAATCTTTAAAGGCCGCACTCTTCACCCAACCCGTCAAAACGGCTGTTCTGTACCCGCTCATTTTAGAGGATCGATTAGAGATTCTCTTAATCACACCAGAGGGCACGGTAAAAAGCGCTTCAACCGCTGTTTCTCAGTCAGCCTTAGAGAAATCTGTAAATGACCTACAGAAGAGTTTGAAAAGTAAAGCTTTTGATGCAAAACCACCTGCTCAGCAGCTTTATGACTGGCTGATTCGTCCGCTAGAAAACGTGCTGAGAGCCCACCAAATAGAGAACATCATTTATTTGCCAGATGGCGTGCTGCGCTACGTGCCGTTAGCGGCCTTTCACGACGGCCAGCAGTGGCTTGTACAAAGCTATCAGTCTCATAACATTACGGCGGCGGCGCTGGATGATTTGACCGCATCCAATGAATCTGGCCTGAGCGTGATGGCTGGCGCGTTCACCAATCCCGAGGTGTCCCATCCGGTGACGGTGGGCGCTGATTCTTTTACTTTTTCAGGGCTCAGTGCGGCGAAAAAAGAGGTTGAGAATCTGTCGGCGGTGATGCCCGGTACGGTGGCCTTGTTGGATGCTGAATTTACGCCGGAGGAGACTTTGGCGGCGGTGGGCGATCGCAACATTCTGCACTTAGCCACTCATGCCAAGTTTGTTCCCGGTCAGCCGGAAGATTCTTTTATTTTGTTTGGCGATGGTGAGGCGGTGAACATGCGATCGCTCAGAGAATGGCAACTGCCCAACGTTGAGCTAGTGGTGCTCAGCGCCTGCCAAACGGCTAATAGTATTGAGGGTGAAGGGAAAGAGATTTTGGGTCTGGGATTTCAGATACGTAAGACAGGGGCTAAAGCTGCGATCGCTTCCCTGTGGGCTGTCGATGATAATGCCACCGCTGCTTTAATGACGCAGTTTTATCAGGCGCTCAGCATAGGCAAAACCAAAGCACAGGCGCTTCACGACGCTCAAATTAAGCTGATAGAAAGTGACGGCTTTAGCGATCCCTACGACTGGGGAGCCTTTATCTTGATCGGCAATGGATCGTGACGACACATCTTACGGAACCTTGGCCCGATAGCACCGCGTCGTAACGCCGTCGTACGCTGGGTTTCAAACTGCATGTCTTAGTATATTGTCTTAGTATATTAAAGAGATAAGATGCAAAGCATCGAGTAATTATGCCCCTTTGGGGACGGCAGCTTGATAGAATCACTGAGGTCTGTTCAAAGCTTTTAAATCTACACAGGAAATAACTCATGGCGCTCTCAGAAGGCATTACCGCCCCTAATTTTACGGCTAAAGACGACTCGGGTAATTCTGTGTCTCTATCTAATTTTGAAGGAAAGACCGTTGTTCTTTACTTTTATCCTAAAGATGACACGCCGGGTTGCACCAAGCAGGCCTGTAGCTTCCGCGATTCTTACGAAGCTTATGGCGGTAAGGATATTGTTGTGCTGGGCGTGAGCCACGATGATGAATCATCTCACCAAGCCTTTAAAGAGAAGTTCGATCTGCCGTTTCCTTTGATTGTAGATACGGATGCGACGATTTCTCAGGCCTACGAAGTGGAGGGCGGTGGCTACTCTAAGCGAGTGACGTTTGTAATTGATGGTAAGGGCGTGATCAAAAAGGTGTACGAGAGCATCAATACTGAGACGCACGCTGAAGATATTTTGGCTGATTTGGGAATGTAGTCGAACAGTTCTGTGTTGGCAGTTGATTAGATTAAAGGGCGCAATGAGTGCGCCCTATGGCGATGGTTCAAACGGTTTTGGTGATTGGGGGAAATGGGCGGATTGGGCGCAGCGTGGCGGCTGATGTGCTCAGGCATACTGATGCGCAGGTGACGGTGACGGGCCGACAGGACACGGCGGCTTTTGAACTGGCTGACGGGCAGTTTTATATCGCTTTGGATGTGGCTGATGAGAATGGGGTTGAGCAGGCGATCGCCCAGCACGATTTGATCATTCACTGCGCTGGCCCCTTCCGCAGCCGCAATCATCACGTGCTTTTGAGCTGCATTGCGCAAGGCAAACCCTATTTGGACGTTGCCGATAGTCCAGACTACGTAAATAAAGCGCTGATGTACCGGCAGGCTGCCCAGGATGCAGGCGTTACGGCTATTATTAGTACCGGCATTTTCCCAGGCATTTCAGGCAGCATGGTACGCCAAGGTGTAGAGCAGCTAGACAGAGCTGAAAAGGTGCATCTGAGCTATTTGGTAGCGGGCTCAGGTGGGGCCGGTGTGACGGTGATGCGGACGACGTTTATTGAGCTGCAAACGCCGTTTATGTCCAAAATAAAGGGTAGGTGGCGCGCCATAGAGCCCTATAGCCAACGGGAAGTGATTGACTTTCCTCGCTACGGCAAAGGCGGCGTGTACTGGTTTAACACGGTAGAAGCCTTGACCGTTGCCGACACGTTTCCACAGCTCAAAACGATTGTGACCAAGTTTGGCTCGGTGCCGGACTATTACAACCGGCTCACCTGGCTGATGGCGCGTGCGCCTAGGCCTTTGCTCAAAAATCCGCAGGTGATTGAGTCGGTGGCTAAAATTAGCTACCGGATGACGGAAGTGACCGATCCGCGTACGGGAGTGGGAATTGCGATGCGAATATTGATTGAGGGTGAAAAAGACGGTGAGCCTGCGACCTACATATCAACGTTTGACCATGAGGATACGGCGTTTTGTGCTGGGTGTGGGACAGGCGCGATCGCTCAGCTCATCCTCTCCAACCGGCTTGCCAAACCAGGCGTTTGGCCCGTAGAGCAGTCGCTTCCCACCGATTTATTTGAAGAAACCTTAGCGCAACGGTCGCTAAGTGTCGTTCGCGTCCACTAGAACCACTTAAACGAGCGAGCGCTAAACAAGCGCCGCCAAAATTTTAGAGAGTACGCTGTAGATAATAGCGGTTCCGAGTCCGCCTAGAATGGCGCTGACGATACCCCAGCGCAGTCTGAAGCCCTGAACTAAAAGCGCTGTGAGGGCAAATAAAATGGTGTTGCCAACAAAGAACACCAGGCCCAAGCTGAGCACATTGATGACCATATTGTTAATAAACCAGCCCGTCAGACCATTCAGCAGCCCAAATACAAAAGCGGCAATACCGGCTTTCCCAAAATCATCTGCTTCAATACCGGTCGGCAACTGAGTCAAGATAATAAAGGTGACGGTCATTACAATCCAAGAAACGATGAATCCAGTCATGGTGATTGTCCTGTTGTGATACGTATCGAGGGAGTATACCAAAACTTTGCTCAGCCTTCAGGAGGAGGTCCGGGGCGTGCGAGCCTGCTGGCGATAGTATTGTTTGAGTCGGGCCTGAAAGTTTTGCCAGTGATAGGACAGTTCGTCGTTTTCTAGCGTGAAAACTTGAGCGGGGTGATCTTCTAGCGCGATCGCAATCATTCCCCGCTCAAGTTTTATCCCCGTATCGCGATACACCCAGTTCACCGCATAGCAATAGGCCGCGACCTGCATACAGTAGTCCTCAATCCACTCAAGTTGCTTGGGCCTACGCGCCGTTTTCCAGTCGCATACGCACAGCTCGCCTTCGTAGCGCATCACCGCGTCCGGGTAGCCCCCAAACTTCAGCGGGTGCCATACAGCACCTTCTACTAGCAGCACTTCATTCACCGCTGCCAGCACCGGCTCAATCGAGTGCCAAAAGCCATCAAGCCCTTCCGGTAGCTCATAGGGTTCTTGCCTGAGGTGTGACTTTATGACTTTATGAATGCGGGTGCCAGAGCGGGCCGATGTCGTGGTGATCCGCCGGGCTTCTGCTTTCCCAATGCGATCTTGCCAGTCCCACAGCCGCCTTTTATCTTCGTAGGGCTTCGTGGCTGAAAGGATGCTGGTGATGCCGGGATAGCAGCGGCCTTCTATTTCATAGTGGCGCTTGCGGTTGACCGAAACTTGCTTGGCTTTGTAGTGCGGTAATGAAAACATATAGCTACTCTACGAGAAGCACGACACGCTACGACTTTATCTGCTTGGTTGCTCCACAGCTCTATAATTATAAATGGATGATGTTGTTAGTAATACCTGAGAGGTTCTTGGATTATGGCCGTTTTACAAGCACCTTATGAAGGTTAAGGCAAAGGTTGAGGCTGACTGGCTGCAGCGAGTCTGTGCCTTGAGGCTGGTGATATGTAGCGTGGGGGCTGCGATCGCGCCTCATATAGCAGCCGAGTCTGCGATCGCTCAAATCACGCTAGATGAGACCTTGGGCTCTGAAGCCTCCAGCATTTCTCCGAATGTGATTGTTGATGACGAACCATCCCTGCTGATTGAAGGGGGCGCGACCCGTGAGCATAGTCTCTTTCACAGCTTTGAACAGTTTAATGTTGGCGAAACCCAGCGTGTTTACTTCGCTAATCCTGCCAACATTTCAACCATCTTTAGCCGGGTAACTGGGACTGACGCCTCAGATATTTTAGGCACGCTTGGCATTAGCGGCCCTGCCGATCTGTTCTTCATTAATCCCAACGGCATTCTTTTTGGCCCCGATGCCGGGTTAGATATTGACGGCTCCTTATTTGTAAGCACTGCCGAGAGCCTGGTGTTTGATAACGACATTACCTATAGTGCGACCTCATCTCAATCGCTACCGCTTTTGACCGTGAGTGCGCCACTTGGCCTGCAGTATGGCTCATCACCAGGCGCTGTCAGCCTGCGAGGGCGAGGGCATCACCTGAGCTTAGATCCTAGCAATCCAGGCGGCCTACGCATTGTGCAAGACAACCGTTCTCCAGGCTTACAGGTGCTCGCCCAGGAAACGCTGGCGCTGCTCGGCGGTGACGTCACCTTAGCTGGCGCCAACATAACGACCGAAGGGGGCCGAATTGAGATTGGTAGTGTGGGTGCAGAGAGCTTTGTCGATATCACAAAAGTGAGCGATCGCTGGTCAGCTAGCTATGACAGCGTGGAGCGCTTTGGCGATATTGAGCTAACGGCAGCTTCGTCAACAGTCGCCGCCGGAGATGGCGAGATTTCTCTGAGTGGAGGGCGCATTGTTGTGAACCAGAATGCTGTTGTATTGGCGACGAACGGTGCAAGTGTGAACGTCGCTGCGGCCGAAAGCCTACGCCTGCTTGGGCTCATGCCTGATTTCTCAGAACAACCATTTCCAACCGGGCTACTGCTTCAAAATGAACCCGGTTCAGGCATAGATGCGGGCGCTTTAACCGTCAAGGCTCCCCAGCTTTCAGTTGAAAATGGTGCAGGGCTCATCACTCAGAACTTTGGCGCAGGCACTGGCGGCAACATCAACATTCAATCGCAGCAGCTACAGATAGACGACTCCCTACTGGTGGCTGATTCATTTGCGACTGGGGCCAGTGGTCACATCGGGGTTAAAACCGATCAGCTCACGCTACGAAACCAGGCAGCTATCGCCACGAATTCTTTTGCATCAGGGCGGGCGGGCAACGTAACGGTTCAAACCAATTCGGGAGACGGCGGCAATATTAGCTTGCGAGTAGATGATGTGCTGCTGTTGCGTAACGGCGGTGAACTCTCTGCTACGGCGAGCAGTGCTAGTGCGGGCGGGAACGGTGGTGATATTTCAATTGAAGCGGGATTTATCGTTGCGATCGCCCGAGAAAATAGCGACATTAGTGCGAATGCGTTCAACGGTCGAGGCGGTAGTATTTCAATCAACACGCAAGGCATTTTGGGCCTCGAAAGCCGAGATCAGCCGACTTTTCGCAGCGATATTACCGCGAATTCTGAACTGGGTCGAAACGGTTTTGTGGTCATCAACACCCCAGTGCTAGTGCCTAGTGCTGAAGAACCAACGCTCCCTAGCAATGTTCGCGGCCCGCTTAAGCCGATTGATCAAAGCATCTGTTCAGGCGATCGCAACGAATTTACCCTCAGCGGTACCGGTGGTTTGCCTACTTCCCCTTACGACACGCTCAGCGGCTCGGTAACCTGGGAGGATTGGTACATTTCTGGAGCGGGCCCGTCTGTGGCCTCATCATTGGACAATAGCGCTAGGCAGCGTGAAGACACGTTTGATAACTTGCCTACTCAAGTATTTCCCGCTCAAAATCGCCCTGAGGAGGCCAAAGGCTGGGACGTTGATGCCAACGGCAACATCATTTTGTTATTAGATCCGAGGCTAACGTCGTCAGCCGCAAAGAACAGTCTGGTGAATAGTGTTAGCTGCCGGCAGCTTAGAGACGCGCTCAAATTGCGAGGTGACGCTTCAGAGACATTCCCAGATACGACGTTTTCAACTGCCGATCATCTGCTATGAAAAACAATGTCTGGAAACTTGTTCAAGCTGCGATCGCCGCTTTGTGTCTTGTGCTTTTCAGTCCTCATTTAACAGAAAATAAGGCTCTCTTCTTTTCTGTTAATCCTGTGATTTCTCGCAGCGCGGTTGTCGCCAAAGCCGAGCCGTCAGCGGTAGATTTAATGAAGCAGGGGCAGCAGCATTACGAACAAGGCCAATTTTCAGCGGCGACGCAATCTTTGGTGCAGGCGGCTGAGCAGTATCAGCGGTTGGGCGACGTGCCTTTACAGGCGCAGGCATTGAGCCTACAGGCGCTGGCCTTTAATCAGCTAGGTCAGTGGAACGCTGCACGAGCGGCGATCGCCCGAAGTTTTTCTCTCCTATCGCAGCCTCATGCCTTTGCACCAGATGAAGCGAGAATTCGCGCGCAGGCGTTCAATGCTCAGGGCCACATTGAGTTTGCAACCGGTCAAATTGAAGGGGCGCTTGAAAGCTGGACGTCGGCAGAAACGGGCTACCGTCAGGCCCAGGCGATGTCTGCGGTGACGGGTGCACAGCTCAATCAGGCCCAGGCGTTACAGTCTTTAGGCTTTTACCGGCGGGCCGAAAATCTTTTAAATGCGCTGGAAAAAGATCTGCGGGCTGAAGGTGACACGCCGCTGAAGATAAAAGGGCTGCTGAGCCTGGGCAATGTGCTGCGGCTAGGCGGGGAGGTAGAAAGAGCGCAGTCGCTGCTGGCTGAGGGGTTGGCGATCGCCCAATCTTCTGGTACTCAGGCTAACGGCGATGTTTTTCAAGCGCTGCTGAGCCTAGGAAACACAGAACGCGTTCTGGCTAAGCGATCGCAAGCCATACAGGATGTATCAGCGAGCAAGCAACATGTGCAGCTAGCACTTGAGCACTACCAAGCCGTTGAGCAGACCGTTGAGCAGGCCGGTGAACAGGTGGCCAAACGCTCAAACACCCACAGCATGACGCAGCTTCAGGCCCAGATTAACCGTTTGAATGTGTTGATTGAAGTAGGCCGTATAGATGAAGCCACTGTGCTCAAACAGCAGCTTACAGCAAAAATTAGCCAGCTTCCGCCCAGCAGATCGGCCATTTATGCCACTGTGAATTTTGCCCAGTGTGCGATCGCGCTTTCCCCTCAACCATCGCTAGAAACAGCTCAGCAACTGGCTACGACCATCGCGCAGGCTCAATCACTTCGAGACAGGCGGGCTGAATCATATGCACTCGGCACCTTAGGGCTCCTGTATGAAAAATCGGCGGACTTCACCAACGCGATGGCCACAACAGAACGGGCCTTAGCGATCGCGCAGTCCATTAACGCCAATGACATTGTTTATCAGTGGCAGTGGCAGCTCGGTAGACTGTTGAAAAATCATGATGCCAGCCGGGATAAAGTCTCTGCGATCGCTTACTATACAGACGCGGTCGCGACGTTGACTGTGTTGCGGAGCGATCTGGTTATTCTCAACCCCGACATTCAATTCTCTTTTCGAGAGAGCGTAGAGCCGGTTTATCGCGAGCTGGTAGATTTGTTGCTTCAAGTTGATGTGCCTTCTGTTGAAAGACTAAAGCAGGCTCAAAATGTGTTGGAAGCGCTTCAGCTCGCTGAACTCGACAACTTTTTTAGAGATGCCTGTGCTCGCCCCGATGCGGTTGATATTGATAAAATAGATAAATCAGCCGCCGTGATTTATCCAGTCGTGCTGCCGAACCGGCTGGCAATCATTCTGAAGCTTCCCGGTGAAAATAATTTGTATTACGCCTCTGATGACAACATCGGTGAAGCTCAAGTCGATGTCGTGGTCAAACGGTTTTTGAGCAAGCTTAATCGGCGTAGCATACTGCCTAGTGAGCTGCACCCCGATGCTCAGCAGCTTTATAACTGGCTGATCGCGCCGTTTGCAGATGATTTAGACTGGGCGTTTGAGCGATCGCAAAGCAAAATAAAAACCCTTGTCTTTGTGCTTGATGGCTCGCTGCGAAACCTGCCGATGGCTGCGCTTTACGATGGCAAAAAGTACCTGGTAGAGCGCTATGCAATTGGCCTAACGCCAGGGCTACAGCTACTGTCAACGCAGGGTCTGCGTCGAGGCAACTTGCGCGTATTGCTAGCGGGTGCAACCGCAGCGCCGAGCTTTGCTGAAGCGGGCTTTGGCAACTTAGAGAATGTTGCTTTTGAGCTGGCTGGGGTGAAGGCCCAGGTCAATCGCAGCACGCTGCTAGCAGAACAAGATTTTCAACAGTCTAAGCTACGCGATCGCATTACAAAAGAGACTTTTAACGTGGTGCACATAGCGACTCATGGCAACTTTAGCTCTAATCCCGATCAGACCTATCTGCTCGATTGGAACGGCCGCATTTCTGCGAACGACATTGATACGCTGTTCCAAGTCGGTGATGCCAATCATGCAGTAGAGCTGCTGGTATTGAGTGCCTGCGAAACTGCCGCTGGGGATAAGCGAGCGGCACTGGGACTAGCGGGAATTGCGATTAGATCCGATGTGCGGAGTACGCTAGCAACCTTATGGCAGGTGAATGACGCCTCTACTGCGGAATTTATGGTGCGGTTTTATGAGCAGCTTAGCGCTGGAAAGGTGACTAAGGCCGAGGCGGTAAGAGCGGTGCAAATATCGTTTCTCAAAGACTATGCAGAAACAGACTACGACCGCCCCTTTCACTGGGCGCCTTTCACATTGGTTGGGAACTGGCTGTAACTTAAGGCTCCTACTCGTCGGTTCTAATGGCGATCGCCTCTCCTACAATCGGCAGCTTAGCCCAGTTCTCCAATCCTACGTTGGGATCGCTGAGCAGGTTTTGCCAAATCTCAGCTAAGTTCTGATTCAGCGGATCGCTTTGGCGTAGCTGTGCTAAAGCAGAAAGCGTTTCATGCCAGATGTGATTGTTGGCATAAGCCTCAACTTCTTCTAAAGGCGAGCTGGCGATCGCTAAATCATTTTCTAGTGCATGAGAAGACGCCACTCTTTGCACAACCCCCGTCACCGTCGCGGGCACCGGTTCTTTGGAGGGATCTACCTGAGGACAGCCAATTTCAAAGTACCACCGGTAAGTCGTGCCAGCTTCTAGTGCAGGCAGTGCTTTTGGCATCGCAATTTCAATAATGCCAGGAGTCGTGGGTAGCTGAACGCGCTGCTTGTATACCTCTGTGTTGCCTTTTTGCAGCGAAAAGCGAGCCGTTGACACATCTCCCTGGCTGTAGGGCACGTACACCCAAAAGCTAGGATGATCGCTCACCGTTAAATCCAATCCACGAGAGCCCGAGAGCTGAATCAGCGGTGGCGTCTCTGCGTTTTGCAAACAACTACCCCGGCTGCCTGTGCCGTAGGGCGCTGGCGGGGTTCCTCTATCGGGCGGTGGCGTACCCGGCTGAAATCGAATACGTCTGGGCTGTTTGGGCTCAGCTTGTGCCCTCTGAGATTGCTGCGATCGCCGATTTCGAGACCGTTGAACTCGGCGAACTCTAGGTGAGGATGTTTCACCTTCGAAGACGGCTATAGATTGTTCGTGAGAAAGAACATTTTCACTGGAAGCCGTTGCGACAGACGGCAGACAGAAAATGCTTAGGCCTGTCAAGAGTCCGACGGACAGACTGATGGGCCTAGCGGCAACGAATCGAAAAGAGTCTCTTTTAATCTTTGGTAACGGTGATTTAGTAGGTGATTGAACAAAATATTGACTGAAGCTTCGCGAATGTACTTGCACGGTTATTCCTCGGCAGCATGTTTGCGCAGACGACCGTATAAGAATATACAACTTCCAGAAATTGCGCTACTCAACAGCGGCGGAACTAGTGGGATCCACCCCCCTTGTAAAAGCAATAAGTAGCAGCTTCCGTACAGCAAAACGGCAACAATCCCACTGCTTATTATACACCTGTAGTTCCCTGATAGCTTCCATATTAGCGCTCCGCTAACAACCGACCAGGTAAAAATCCATACGACCTCGTGCTCCTCTTTCCACCACCATATTAAAGGCCGATCTTCCTGTACGGTACTGAGTATCTGACTCACCATATGGGCCTGAAGTTCCACCCCGGTCATCGTAAACTCTGATGGATTTTCGTTGTTGATAGGCGTTAGCTCATTAAGCGGTGTTAGCCAGCGCGTATCGTTGAAGCTAGAGGCGACTGTGCCGATAAGAACAATCCGATCTTTAACAATGCTTGGATCAAAGTTGTTATCAAGCACGTCACCTAGCGTGATGTTTTGAGCGATCTGTTTGGATGCTCGATAGTTCATCAGTAGCTGGTGTCCCGTGTTTTCTAAATCGTGATAGCCGCCTGTGTTGGGCTCTACAGGCTTAAAAACCGTTTCGCCGATTTGAAGGTATCCTTCCTCATTCTCGATGGGATAAATGCCCTCATCTTCTAGATAGCGCTGGGCGAGCAGTAGACTGAGCGAATAGTAGTTGTTGCAGGGAGCTGGATCGGTGACAGCCAGTAGCTGCCTGCGGATAACATTGTCGGGCGAGTCGAGCAGGGCGTTGTTGAGACTTTGGCGCTCAATCGGGACTTCGGGCGGGGCTAGCACGCCTGAGTCGCCGTAGTGGCAGATGGCATAGAAGCGATCGCTAGATTCTAGCTGTTTTTTGAGCACCTCATTGCCAGGACGCACAGGCGTATCTCGGTAAATGTCTAGACCAATGACACGCGGCTGGGCTGGTTCTATCTTTTTAAGGAGCTGGTTAAGGGCCTTGTCAGACAGCGATGCGCCGCCGCGATCAATTCCAGGCTGATCGATCACATCTTGGCCGGTCACCGTAATCAGCACTATCCGCTCGTCGGGTGCTTCTGCCGGGCGCAGCCGCATGAGATGGTCATAGGCCTTTAATTCCCATGCCTGCAACCAGCCTACGCTGCGGCCCGTGATTACACCCATTGCCGCGACCACGCTCAAAGCCATTGCCTGCCAAAGTGTAATCTGCGCTTTTTTCTCTTTTTTCCGGAGCTGCCTGTCTGTCCAATCTAGATCAAAAACAGATCGATAAATTTTGTTTTTGACAATGAGAAACCCTTCGTGTTGAACGACTAAGCCTGAGAGCCTAAGCTCTAGGGCGGTTTGGGTTTCTCGGCTAGGGATGCTGCCCCGGCGAATGATGGTGCGGTAGCGGCGGAGCAGGCGATCGCTCGCAGGTGAGTTGCGAATAATGCGATCGCGAATCGTCCGCAAATGCTCCGGCTCGTCCTGGCCCTCCCAGTTATCAATAATTTGGCTATAGATTAAGCCAGTAATAAAAGACTTTACGTCGATGGCCTCATCATCTACGGTCTTGTAGTGCTCTATCTGCGTTATTTTTTGAATGCCCTGACTAATTAAGCAGCACAGCTTCTGCGTTAAAAACGGCTGTCCGCCTGTCCAATCCAAAATCTCTTGAATCGTGCGCTGTGGATCGCTCACCTTCCCCACGAGTCCGTCGGCAAGCACCTCACTTTCACTGGGCTTAAACCCCTGTATTTCAATGGCCCTGCCAATATTAAACGGCGTTGAATGCTCGTCTTGAATCAGCTCTGAAGGTGTAGCTACGCCAATCATGGCAAAGCTTAGCCGCCGGTAGTCCGGATAGCTGGCGCGCTTGTCGTAGCAATTACGAACCAGGGCAAAAAACTCATCTGTTGAAAAATTGAGGCTCAGTACGCTGTCAATTTCGTCAATAAAAATAACCAGGGGCTGCTTGATTTGCTTGAGCAATACGGTTTCGATAAATTCGCCTAGGCTTTGTAATGGAGAAATGTCAGCGCGATCGCCCAGCCACTGCCTGCGATTTACCTTCAATCCAAAACCACTGATTAGTTCTTGAATAAAGCCCCCATACCACTGCCTCGCCGTAATCTCCTGACTTCCAATGCCACTCAGCTCCACCTCTGTGCAGATAATCCCCTTTGCCTGAAGCTTGGCCATCGTCTGAATGCGCAGACTGGACTTTCCCATTTGCCGAGCGTTGAGCACATAGCAATACTCACCTGCTAAAAGTGCCTCATACAGCTCAATATCTGCCTGCCGCGTGACATAAGAAGGTGCATTCGCCGGAAGGCTTCCGCCAAGCTGGTAGTGCTTATCAAAATCGTATACCGCACTCATGCAAAAACCGGCCCATACTGCTGAATTTGATTATGCTGAACCCATGGAAACTAAGCCGTATACTAATAGCACAGCGCAGGTGTGTTACTCTCAAAGTCCTTTCCCTCCGCCAATAAAACGCTTGGCCCATAAAAACCTAAGCACTTCAACTATAAGGATCTATTGATTCCAAGCATCATGAGCTTTGGCATAGAAGAAGCCGTTAAAGCGGCTGACCAACTCGTCTTTCAGCAGGCAAACAGGCATCTGACAGACGTTGAAATTTCTGTCCTTAGAGGTGCTTGGGAAAAACTTGAATACGATCAAATCGCAGCTCAAAACAAGTATGCTACTAGCTACATCAGCCAAGATGCCGCCCCTAAGCTATGGAAGCTACTGGGGTATGCGCTCGGTGAAAAAGTTAGGAAAAGTAACTTTAGAGAGGCGCTTAAGCGAAGTTGGGAAAAACACAGTACTGTCCCAGCTCGCAGCAATGTAACCACATCCAAAATAACAGATATTGTAGAAGATTCTTTTAAAAAAAGGCTTTCTAAGCAGACTGTTGAAGACACTCCGGCAGGAATTCAGGCGGATAGCAGCTCCAGTAGCGATAGTATCCGCTCACAACATACCCCTCTCAAAAGCAGCCATTCTGAAAATATCTACATAGAGCGGCCGCCTATAGAGCCTATGTGCCATGAGGCGCTGAGCCAGTCTGGCGCGCTCATTCGAATTAAAGCGCCCCGGTTCATGGGAAAAACGTTCCTGGCTAACTACCTGCTGTCACGGCTTTCGGAGACCACCTACCGCAGCGTTAATCTCAGCTTTGAGCTAGCCGATCGCAGCACGCACCTTACTGACCTAAACAAGTTTCTCCGGTGGATGTGCTTAAATATCAGCCGCGAACTCAATGTTCATCCAGACGAGAACGGCATCCATCCGCTTGACGACATTTGGGACGAAGCCGGTATTGGTGCAAAAGTGAGCTGCACAGCCTACTTTGAAGAGTACTTGCTGCCCCTTTCCGACGTGCCACTGGTACTGTGCCTGGACGATGTGGATCTGTTGTTTCCTTACCCAGAAGTCTATGAGGACTTTTTTGGGCTGCTGCGTTCCTGGTATGAAAAGGCCAGAAACCGCCCAGTATGGAAAAATCTTCGTTTGATTATTGTACATGCAACAGACGTTTACATTCGTTTGAATATAAACCAGTCACCCTTTAACGTTGGGCTTGCCGTGGAGCTGCCTGAATTTTCTGCTGAGCAGGTTCACGATTTTGCTAAGCGCAGTCATATTCAAGAACCTTCGGATCAAGTAGAAGCGCTGATGGTTTGGATTGGCGGTCATCCTTATCTATTAGAGCAGGCGTTCATGCACTTGAAGATGCACCCGACTGTGACGTTGAAGGCTTTGCTACTAGAAGATGGTGCCATTACAGCGGTATACCGCAATCATCTGAAAGACCAGTGGGTCAGCTTGCAAAAAAACGCGTCGTTAACTGCTGCGTTTGCAAAAGTTGTGCAGGCGAGCAAACCCATTCAGCTCGATCCGATGCTGACTTATCAGCTACTAAGTATGGGCTTAGTAAAGTCGTTTAGGAACAAGGTGGCTTCTCGCTGCAAGCTCTACAGCGAGTATTTTAAAAAGAATCTGCTGTAAATACGCTATGGATTAGTGAGTGCATAGCTAGCAAGGAGACTCTCTTTTGATCTGAGCTATGTTTCCTGTCCATTGCCAAGGCTTTGGGGTGCCCGGTAGCGGATCGTATCGTCTTGGATGTCTCTGGGCGTCGGCTTCTATATGCTGCTGTTTTGTGGTGTGCTCTTGCTTTAAAGGTAGATGTCTAGGTGCTACGGACGTATGAAGCGGCTGCGATGCGTCATTGTGTTCGTTGCTTTTTCCAAACCGGCTATAGTCGCTCCAGCCGGCTAGACCCGACTCAAATTTTTCTGGGTTGAAGGTGACGGGCGGGCGAGGGCTAGATTGAATAATGTTGTGGTATGCCAGCGTGAGCGGCGAGGCGTGATAGACCAAACGATTTGGAACTGTATTTCCTTGAGCTGTAGGGTTTTCGACAGCGTGGTTTTGAACTGCAAAACGAGCGTTTTTCATGTTTATAAGGTGGCTGGACGAACCAAAGGTGAAGAGCAACAAAATAGTGGACGCGAGTATCGTGCCTGAGATCAGGAGAATAGTGAGCGGCGTGGGGGCAGTGCCGCCTGTTAAATATCCTGTTAGATAGCTGACAGCGAGAGCGCCGCTGGCTGCAAATATTAAGCTGATAGACTCTGCGATCGCACACATGTGGGGCGGGTGTTCTTCGATGTCCATACGTTTTGAGCTAAATGACTCCTAAAGTGACGGTTAATGTCAAGCGCTCATCTCCCCAATATGCAAAACATGCAAAAGAAATAAGCGTTTCTTGTCTTCATTTAGTCTTTATATAAAATAATGCTCCCTGAAAGTTGAGTTTGTTTCAGGGTTATTACTTGCTTATAGCTCGCCACAAACAGGCCGTACTTAGCTCAACTCATCTATCTTTAGACTTACTGTTCAGCATCTGTCTGCTGTTCTGGCTGAGCTAGCCTTTTACGCTCGGCTAGCTTGAGCATGATTTCGGTATGAGCCTCGCGGGTAATCGGATAGAAGTAAATCAGCGCAACGCCGCAAATAACGAACAGCAGCGGCACTGGCCCCATAAAAAAGCGAATGGCCTGCTTGGCTGATTCGGGCTGGGTAACGGCACCTTCAATAAATCCTGATGCCTTTAAAGCTGCGCCGACCGCAAAGAGTCCTACGGCAAGGCCCACTTTTTGCAGCAGTGTCATAAAAGAGTAAAACGTCCCTTCTCGGCGTTTCCCAGTGTTGAGTTCATCTAAATCAATCACGTCTGGCAGGATAGACCAGGGCACCACGTAAGCCGTTGCGACACCGAAACTCGCTAGTAAACACAGGCCGTAGAGAATATTGCCCTGATCTGCTCCTAGCATGAACAACGAGGCTTGCACGATGATCCAAAGGCCGGACCCTAGGAAGTAAAGATTCTTTTTGCCAATGCGCTTACTTAAGCTGGCGCAGACAAACATCATGATGATGGCAGGCCCTTGTACGAGCAGCGCGACGAAGTTTCCATCGACGTTATTCATGACTGATGCTGCGTAGAAGGGAATAATGGCGGCGGTGATTTGCAGCGCTAGCCATGAAAATAAGTAAATGCCCACGACAAATAAGAAGGGGCGGTTGCCAAGGACGACGCGAAGCTGCTGAACAAAGGATTCTTGCTTGATATCGTTGCCATCTGCATCAATGGCGATCGCGTTCAACGTTTGTCCCTCGGCTGCCGCTTTTTGGCGCATATAGCCGTATGTGCCAAATACGCACCAGTAGATGGATAGTATCGAGACGACTGCGCCAAATGCGCCGACGGCCATGTAGTACTGCCTTGCGTCCGGAAATAGCTGGCCGAAGATACTGGCGACAATTAAAATGACCACACCGCCCGTCACCGAAAAAGCCAGTCGAAAAGACGTTAGCTCGGTGCCTTCGTCGTAGGAACGGCTCATTTCGGCGGTAAGCGCGGTGTAAGGCAAGTTGGTGGTGGTAAAAAAGACTTGGAAGATGGTCGTGATTACGACGTAGTACCAAAACTGTGCGGTGGAACTTTCTATGCCAGGAACGAGCCAGATACAGAAGTAGGAAAGACCGAAGGGAATCGCCGTGAGGAACATCCACGGGTAGCGACGGCCCCATTTGGTTTTGGTGCGATCGCTCAACATCCCGACCAGCGGATCGTTCACCGCGTCCCAAATTTTGCCCACTGCCAGCACTGAGCCTGCCACCAACGGATCCATCCCGGCCACAGAAATCAAAAAGCTCAGCAGAAAAAAGGCCAGGAACTGAGACGTGAGCCCTGCGCCAAAGTCGCCTGCACCGTAGGCAAGCTTTACCGGTAGCGACAGCTTGGGTGCTTTAGGAAAAGGGAACTGAGGCGATCGCCCCAACGGCAACCCCTCCGCCCCTGATTCTCCCGCGTTTAAGCCCGCGTTTGAGTTGGTCATATAAAAACCCTGTATAAATAACTGTATAGATTTATGCCGATTACGTATCCGCCCATGCCAGATCCCACCCGTGCTTCCTCTGAGCCAAACCTACCCATCACAGACCTACATGTATCCTGGTCAGAGTATCACCACACCATTGAGCAGTTGGCCCTGATGGTACACCGATCCCAGTGGCCGTTTAATCAAATTGTGTGTCTAGCGAAAGGTGGCTTGCGAATCGGCGATATACTGTGTCGGCTTTCTGGTCAGCCGCTAGCAATTTTATCCACCGCTTCCTATGGCGGCGAGGGCAGCCGCACCCGAGGGTCGCTAACTTTTTCTAAAGACCTGAGTATGACCACCGCCAACTTGGGATCGCACGTTTTGCTAGTAGATGATCTGGTGGACTCTGGCCAAAGCCTTGAGCGCAGCATTTCGTGGCTACAGCATCGCTATGGCTTTTACATTGACGACATTCGAACAGCGGTGCTGTGGCACAAAGACTGTTCTGCTATCACCCCCGACTACGCTGTACACTACCTGAAAGACAATCCATGGATTCATCAGCCTTTTGAAAGATACGAGGATATGAAATGGGACGATTTAGCGAGTGTCCATGCTGTCCAGACAAATGCGGTGGCTAGCCGTAACGCTAGCTAGTTATGAGTAACTCTCCCCACCCAAACGGCTCTCCTGATGACGATGCCTTGAGCGATATTCCGCTGGCTCGCCGTCAGCCCACTGAGATTTCTTTGGACGAAATCGAAAGGGCTTCAACCGCAATGCAACCGCAGCCCAAGCGAGATAAAACCTGGCTGACAATAGGGTTACTCAGTATGGCTGCTTTGGCGGGCTTAGTGGCTTGGCAGTGGCCGCAGCTCAGCCCTCGGCTGGAAGGAATGAAAGCAGCGATCGCAACCGGTAAATTGCGGCCAACCCAAAACACACCCTCTGATGATTCTGAGGCGCTTGTCAGCAACACTCAATCTGCCGATCCGAGTGATCTGACCGCAGCTCCAACGGTAGATCCGGCCGCAGCTCCCGTCGTGACTCTAACCCCTGAAAACCCGACGCCTGAAAATTCGACGTCTTCTGACGAGCCCCCAAACACACTGCTGAACCATCATCGATATGAAGAAGCGCCTCAGTCAGAACTAGTTTTGCTGAACTCTAAAAGCACGCTAAAGCTACGGCCTGCTGCTCAGGCGGGCGTAACCGCGATGATTGCCAAGGCCAAATCTGAAGGCGTGCAGCTAGGCGTTGTCTCTGGCTTTCGCACCATAGAAGATCAGGACTACCTGTATTTCAAGGTAAAAGCCGAGCGCGGTCAGAGTGCCAAAACGCGGGCTGAGGTGAGCGCGCCGCCTGGATACAGCGAGCACCATACGGGCTATGCAGTCGATATCATTGATGAGAGCAGGCCTGAAACCAATGTCGAGGAGAGCTTTGAAACCACCCTCGCCTACCAGTGGTTAGAGAAAAACGCGGCCTTCTTTAACTTTGAAATGTCCTTTCCCAAAGACAACGAATCTGCTGTGAGCTATGAGCCGTGGCACTGGCGCTACGTTGGCGATCAAGATAGCCTAGAAACCTTTTACGCCCCATGAATCCTACGACGCTTAACCTGCTAGCTGTTTCTGTATTCGCTTTCACGCTGCTGAGCCTGGTAGGCCCGCTGCTGAATATTTCACCGGGTGCAGTCGCGATCGCCCTCACTGGCTGCGCAGGCGTCATCGCCCTAGATCGCTTTACCTGGCAAGGCAAAGGCAGCAATCTCCTGATCGATCTGCTATCGGGACAGTCTTCCGAGTATCGCCAGCGAATTTTGCACCACGAAGCAGGACATTTTCTAGCCGCTCATCTGTTAGATATCCCGGTAGAAAGCTATACGCTGAGCGCATGGCAGGGCATTAAGGCTGGACTGCCGGGACTAGGCGGTGTGGTTGTTGATACGTCAAAACTTGAGACAACAGACTCAGAAACGCCCTCATTGTCATCGCTCTCTCGTCAGCAAATAAACCGCTATTGCATTGTTTGGATGGCAGGGATTGCTGCTGAGAGCCAAACCTACGGCAGCGCTAAGGGAGGCGACGATGACAAAGCTCAGCTACGCAGGCTGTGGCAACTGACGACCTCTATGGGCCAATCTAAAGGCCAGACAAACGGTCAGACAAACGGCCAAACTAACCAGACTAAAGGTCAATCGAACGGCCAGTCAGACGGCCAGCCGGATGCTGAAACCGAAACCCAGCTACGATGGTCGCTGCTTCAGGCAAATACGCTAATAGAAGGTCAAAAAACGGCCTATGAAGCCTTGGTGAAAGCAATGGCAAACCAGGCATCTGTAGAAGGTTGCTGCGAGCAAATAGAGGCTAATCGCGTCCCGGCTGCGGTTGATTACTTGGTCTGATTATTCCGATCGCTAATCACCTGATTTCGTCCTGAAGCTTTTGCCTCAAGCAGGTATTGATCGGCCCGGTGTAAAAAGCTTCGGCCCTGCGGATCGTCGCTTTCTTTTAATTCTGTGAGGCCGATGCTGATGGTGAGCGGAAGCTGTGCCGTGTGGCTGACGCTTGGGTCAATATCGAAGGGTTCTTGGTCGATAGCGTGGCGCAATCGCTGGGCGATGATGATGCCTTCTGCCAAATCAGTGTTGCTGAGCGTCACCACAAACTCTTCGCCGCCATAGCGAAACGGCGTGTCGTAAAAGCGCATGTTGCTCAGCAGTCGCTTGGCCAGCACTTTAAGCACCTCATCGCCAACTAAGTGACCATAGCGATCGTTAACAGCCTTGAAAAAATCAATATCTACCACCATTAGCGACAGCGGCGTCCCTTTGGCGCGCGCGACCTTAATCTGGCGCGGCAGCTCAAGATCGAAAGAGCGTCGGTTGCTGAGCTGAGTGAGCGCATCTACTAAGGCGACGGCTGAGAGCCAGTCATTAATTCGAGAGAGATCTCGATATCGCTGAGCGCGGTTGAGGCCGATTTGAACATAGGCTTGGATGAGACGCTGCTGGCTCGTGCGAAATGCAATATGTGAGGCTGCTGAGAAGACCTTGGGATCGGTTGCTTTTACTGTAGAAACTAAAGCCTCAGAAACTAAAGCCCCACTAAGAAGGACTGTTTCACTGGCTGCGGCACTTTGAGCCTGTGGCGCTTCAGGCACTGGCAGTATCCAAATATAGGCATCGGCACCCGCTTCTAATGCGACAACTTTTTTTTCTACATAGGCTTCAGACAGGCTGTCTGCTAACTTTGCGGCAATCTGTAATGGATTGCTACTAGGCTGAGTCTCTTGTAGAGTTTTTTGCAAATGAGACTGAGAAACGCTGTCGAGTATATCGAGAACGACGAAATAAATACTGTGCTGCTCCTGGCTAAATGTTTTGAGTACGGAGTCTTCTATCAGTTGAGAGGCCTGCACGATAACGACGTCGGGAACGACTTCGTGCATGAGGGCGATCGCCCCTGAAACATCCTTCACCGCTGTAGACGTCAGTGCACATAGTCCACGCACCTGCGTCATCACGCTCGTCGTGAAACATTCATTGCCAATGAGCAACACACTATTCATGAAAAATGAATCTAAAAGTCATGAAAAATGAATCTAAAAAAATGAATCTAAAATCCCAAAGTGTGATCGCCTAGAACCTGAAAGGCCTATACACTTTGGCAGCGCTTTTTATGCTGGGCTATGCGAAACAAACTTAAGCCTTTCACCAACGAAACGATCTTCTTGTATACAGGGTTTTATTAGCTTGATATTTCTTCCAAACGAATAAGCAAGCTTATGTTTAAAAACTGCTTCTGGCATTCATAACCCAACAAATAACTGAATATCTGGGCAGCTAGCCGCTTTTTCTAATATTTTGGTGAATACTCTACCGATACATTAGAACAAAACTGCATCTCTTGATAATGCATTCTTATATATGAACAATAGGCTATGTGGCTTTTCTTAGCACTTAGTCGTATTTAGAGTCAATGCTTAAGTACCTGGCTCGCCCAGAATTTACTTGTTCAGAATTCCCTTTTCTAGCGTTTTTAAAGTGGTCGGCCGAAACCTGCAAGATTATGGCACCATTGATTAATCTTGTGGCGTTCCGCATCGTCTTAATCGGTCGTTAGTGTTTATGTCTGTGTCAAAAAGCAATCCATCTCAGTCTTCTCAGCGAGTGTTTTTAAGCGGCGCTGACATTCGCCAAAAGTTTTTAGAATTCTATAAGGCTAGAGGACATCAGGTACTTGACAGCGCGTCACTGGTGCCTGAAGACCCGACAGTGCTGCTGACGATTGCCGGTATGCTGCCGTTTAAGCCGATCTTTTTGGGCCAAAGCAAAGCTGAGTTTAACCGGGCGACTACTGCGCAAAAGTGTATTCGTACCAACGACATTGAAAACGTGGGCCGAACAGCGCGGCACCATACGTTTTTTGAAATGCTGGGTAACTTTAGCTTTGGTGACTATTTTAAGAAAGAGGCGATCGCCTGGGCCTGGGAACTCTCCACCCAAGTGTTCAAGCTACCGCCCGAGCGCATTGTCCCGAGCGTCTTTCGTGACGACGATGAAGCTTTTGCCATTTGGCGCGACGACATCGGCATCGCTGAAAACCGCATCATTCGCATGGGCGAAGCCGACAACTTTTGGAAGTCAGGCGCAACGGGCCCCTGTGGCCCTTGCTCAGAGCTATATTACGACTTTCATCCCGAGCTAGGCGACGACAGTATTGACCTTGAAGACGACAGCCGCTTTATTGAGTACTACAACCTGGTATTCATGCAGTACAACCGCGATGCTGACGGTGCGCTAACGCCTTTACAGGCTCAAAATATTGACACGGGCCTGGGATTGGAGCGCATGGCTCAAATTTTGCAGGGCGTGCCAAACAACTATGAGACAGATCTGATTTTCCCGATTATCAAGACGGCGGCTGACGTTGCCGGGTTGGACTACCACCAGGCCACCGAGGCTCAAAAAGTTTCGCTTAAGGTGATTGGAGATCATGTGCGCTCGGTGATGCACATGGTGGCTGACGGAATTGCCGCCTCTAACGTGGGACGGGGCTATGTGCTGCGACGGCTGATTCGGCGGGTGGTGCGCCACGGCAGGTTGTTAGGTATAGAAGCGCTATTTACGGTGAAAGTAGCTGAGACGGCGATTCAGCTTTCTGAAGTGGCCTATCCGGCGGTGCGTGCCCGTGAAAATGCAATTACGAACGAATTAGAGCGAGAAGAAATTCAGTTTTTGAAGACGCTAGAGCGCGGCGAAAAGCGGCTCGCCGACATTTTGGAGGACACGTCTGGGCAGGTTTCTGGGGCCGATGCGTTTGAGTTATATGACACCTACGGCTTTCCGCTGGAGCTAACGCAGGAGATTGCCGAAGAGAGCGGAATTGCGGTTGATGAAGCAGGCTTTAATACCGCAATGGAGCAGCAGCGGCAGCGCTCTAAAGAGGCTCATGAGACGATTGATTTGACGGTGCAAGGGAGCTTGGATACGCTGGCTGAGCGCATTGAGTCTACGGCCTTTGTGGGCTATGAGCAGGTGATGGCTCAGGGCAATGTGGAGGCGATTTTGCTGGCGGGAGAGCCTGTGAGCACTGCTGAAACCGGGCGCGAGGTGCAGATTGTGCTGAACGAAACGCCTTTTTATGCCGAGTCTGGTGGGCAGATTGGCGATCGCGGCTATCTCTCGGGCGACGGCCTAGTCATTCGTATTGAAGATGTGAAAAAAGAAGGTGCTTTTTTCGTTCACTTTGGCAAAGTAGAGCGCGGCACCGTCAGCGTCGGTGATCAGGTAAGCGCCAAGATTGATCGCGCCTGTCGTCGTCGGGCGCAGGCCAACCATACGGCGACTCACCTGTTGCAGGCCGCGCTGAAGTCACTGGTAGACACCTCAATTTCGCAGGCGGGCTCGCTGGTAGACTTTGACCGGCTGCGCTTTGACTTTCACGCGCCAAAAGCACTGACGCCTGAGCAGCTTGGGCAGGTTGAAAAGCAGGTAAATACCTGGATTGCCGAGGCTCACGGCGCGGATGTGCAGACGATGCCAATTGCCGAGGCAAAAGCGCGAGGTGCGGTGGCGATGTTTGGTGAAAAGTATGGCGACGAGGTGCGGGTGATTGACTATCCTGGCGTCTCGATGGAGCTGTGCGGCGGTACGCATGTGGGCAATACGGCTGAGATTGGCGTGTTTAAGATTATTTCTGAAACGGGCGTAGCGGCTGGAATACGACGGATTGAGGCGGTGGCTGGGCCAGCGGTTTTGGATTATTTGGAGGTGCGCGATCGCATTGTGCGAGACTTGAGCGATCGCTTCAAAACCAAGCCCGAAGAAATTAGCGATCGCGTCTCTAGCCTTCAAAATGATCTTAAAGCGGCGCAAAAAGAACTCTCAGCGATTAAATCTGAATTAGCGCTCTCAAAATCCGATCAACTCCTGAATCAAACTGAAGTATTCGGTGATATTTCAGTTATTATCGCCAACATGGACGCGGTAGAACCGGATGCCCTCAAAGCAGCGGCAGAAAGACTGCTGCAAAAGCTAGGCGATGGCGCAGTTGTGCTGGGCTCAGTCCCTGCTGAAGGGAAAGTCAGCCTGGTAGCGGCCTTTAGCAAGCCCGTAATTTCAAAAGGGCTACAGGCTGGTAAATTTATCGGCGGCATTGCCAAGCTATGCGGCGGCGGCGGCGGCGGCAGACCTAACTTTGCGCAGGCGGGCGGGCGCGATGCCGCTAAGCTGCCTGAGGCGCTAGAAACGGCTAAAGACCAGCTTAAGGAAAAATTGAGTTAAATAGTGGTGAGGCTATAGCGATGAGGTGTTTGTATATACGGACAAACACTACTTTGTTCTACAAGCTTTTGTCTTTTACTAAGGTTGTCATCAACTATGCAAAATCGTTTTTCATGGCTGCTCGTCAGCGGATGCCTGACTGCTTTGGCAATTGGAGGACAGCTTGTGTTCTCTCGAAACTATGTTGCTGAGGCGCAAATGGCTGACATTCCTCAGATGAGTAAGCGGGGTGACTTTAATACGGCAATCATGAGAGGAAATCGAGGCTATTATGGCCACAATCACTGGGTTGTTGCACCTCAAACAGATACCGGTATGCTCAACTGTCGCATGACGCCTAACGGTCACATCCAATCAAGAATCTCTCAAGGTGCAATTATTAGATCTAGCTTCACCGGCCCGGTTTCATTGGAAAATAGCACACGTCCTAACGCTGCTGCCGATGCAGTTGTTGCTCATAACGGCTCACCCTGGCTCCGCATCACTGGCACAGATCGTAACTTTGTTGCTCCACCGGCTGGTGGGAGCAATAACTATTTAGGAGACTGTTATGTAAGAGCAAACTCGCAGTATATTATCCCTGTCAGTAACGACGTGCAGTTTGGAACGTCGGGTGGCCGCTAATCGTGTTGCAAACGTCCTTGACTAGATCGTTTCAAGGGTGCTGCTGTTAAAGAAATGGGCACTCTACAGTTGAAACTTTCAGCTAATAGACATGGCCATCAATCCGTACGAACCTGAGCTAGCAAAGCGTAAAACCACATTCCAGATTGCACATAGTCAGCTACAAAAATTCCTCTCAAAAGCATACGACTATCGCGAATATTCAAGCGAATTTCGCTCTCGTTTGGACGGAGCAGATGAAGCTTGGAGAGATTACTGTGAATCAGCTCATTCGCTGGCTGAGTGGTTTGAGCAGAAAGAGGCTGATTCGTAATCCTATTTTTTGAGACTGACTTCAGCAAAGTGTTCTAGGCGTAGGTGGTGGATGAAGATGTATCCGCCGCCTATTTTTTGCTTTTTGTGAGAAGATGCGATCGCGCCAAGTTCACCAGAGAATTCAATTCCCCTGCCTGCCTCTGACTTCAGTAAAATGTCAGGGCAGAAGTCGTTAATGCTACAAATCGTTGGCTGATTATGCTAACTGCGCGGTATGCTTAGTGCCTGATCGTAGCCTTCTCACACGATAGATTGCCCAACTTCATCAACTTTACTTATTGCAACTCACGGCCTTTCCTTTATCCAACCCCCTTTTTAACAACGCTTCTTTAGTAACTTAGTGATTTTCCAACGCCGGAATGTAGCTTTGGCCTGTAGTTTTGGCCCGCTGCTATACTCCGTTGCCGCCCCTTCAGCTATAGCTCATTCTAGGTAATTTCCATATGTCTACGCCCGTGCAATCTTTTCAAGATCTCACGCTAATCGAGCCCGTTCTTAAAGCCCTTAACGACGCTGGCTACGAAAACCCGACTCCCATTCAGGCCCAGACGATTCCGCCTTTGCTCGAAGGCAAAGATATTATCGGCCAAGCCCAAACCGGCACCGGTAAAACAGCCGCCTTTGCACTGCCCATCCTCTGTAATGTTGATACTAGCAACAACCGCCCGCAGGCCCTAGTGCTCGCCCCCACCCGCGAACTCGCCCTACAGGTCGCAGAAGCCTTTCAGGGCTACGGCAAGCACCTCAACGGCTTTCACGTGCTGCCTATTTATGGCGGCCAAAGCTATCAAATTCAGCTCAAACAGCTACGCCGAGCCGCACATGTTGTCGTCGGTACGCCGGGACGTGTAATTGACCACATTAAGCGGGGCACGCTTGACCTCAGCAACCTTAAGTATTTGGTGCTTGACGAAGCCGATGAAATGCTGCGGATGGGCTTTATTGACGACGTGGAATGGGTGCTAGGCCAAACGCCACCCGGACGACAGATTGCGCTGTTTTCGGCCACGATGCCGCAGGTAATTCGTAAAATCGCCCAAAAGCACCTCGATAATCCCATTGAAATTTCGATCAAAAACAAGTCTAGAACCGCAGACACGATTCGTCAGCGCTTTTGGTCGGTCAGCGGCTATCACAAGCTCGACGCGCTCACCCGCATTTTAGAAGTCGAAGCCTTTGACGGCATGATTGTATTTGTGCGCACCAAAGTGGCGACTGTAGAGCTGTCTGAAAAGCTAGAAGCCCGAGGCTACAATACCGCGCCGTTGAGTGGTGACGTGCCTCAAAACCAGCGAGAGCGGACGGTTGACCGGCTTAAAAAAGGCAAGCTTGATATCCTGGTGGCCACTGATGTTGCCGCGCGTGGACTGGACGTAGAGCGCATTAGCCACGTGATTAACTACGATATGCCTTATGATCCCGAGGCCTATGTGCACCGGATTGGGCGGACGGGGCGAGCTGGGCGGACGGGCGAGGCTATCTTATTTGTGACCCCTCGGGAGAAACGCCTGCTGAATTCTTTGGAGCGCTCTACGCGGCAGAAGATTGAGCGAATGGAGATGCCCTCTACGGAGGTGGTGAACGATCAGCGGATTGCGCGATTTAAACAGCGGATTACGGACACCATCGCTGAGGAAGATTCTGACTTTTTCAAGCGGATTGTAGAGCAGTACGAGCAGGATCACGATGTGCCTGCGCTGGAAATTGCGGGGGCGCTAGCTCAGCTATTGCAGGGTGATGAGCCGCTGCTGCTAGAGGAACGGGCGCAGCCTCAACGGGGACGTGATGGCGATCGCGATCGCGGTGGCCCTGGCATGAAGGGTCAAAATAGCGTCGGCATGGAGCGCTTTAGAGTGGACGTGGGGCGTCAGCATAATGTGAAACCGGGGCATATTGTGGGTGCGATCGCCAACGAAACCGGCCTCGCTAACCGTCATATCGGTAAAATCAGCATCGAAGACGACCACAGCACCGTCGATCTCCCAATTGGCATTCCCAAAGAAACCTTCGAGCTGCTCAAAAAGGTTTCAGTTCTCGGCCATCCGATGAACATCTCTAGCCTGGGCGAAACCCGCGACGACGGTAACTGGCGTGAAGGCAGACCCGCCAAGCGTCGCAGAAGAAGCGGCCCCACTAGCCCCCCTCGCAAAAAGCACCGTCCCCCTAGTAAAGACAAGCCTAAAATTTAGCCCAGGCTTCAATCAGCCTAAAACGCAGGCTAGCTGGGATAAAAAATAAGGCATCTACGCCCCTTGACATGCGACGGTAGATCAAGGGGCGTTTGAGTGCGATTGGCGCTGGCTAGCAGGCCGATGTCGGCAGGCTCACCGGTCATCAGCGGTAGTTTTGAACAGTTTTATTCAGCTCTTTAATGAAGCGATCGCGCACTTCCTTTGGGCCAATAATTTCACAGTCAGCACCATAGCGGCGCACCTCTCGAAAAAACCAAAATGTATTATGAACTCGTCGGATAACCCGCCGTATTTGCTGCTCAGGCAGCCATTCACTATAGAGATCCGCCTTCGTTTTAGAGCGATAGCCTAAAGCTAAGCGATTCAATAAGTGCAGCTCAATATCAACATAGCCAAGCTCAGGCTGCCAATGCCCCTCCACAGCAGAAAGCATCGCTTCATCGGGAATGCGATCAAGCCTGAGCGACCAGTTATGCTGCAACCCTTCTATATCCTGGTTGCCTTCCGTTTCATCGCACCAGCAGTCTAAATATAGTCGGTCTTCGTGCCGTTCAAATTTTGCGTGTCTTACCGTGAAGCTCCAGATGAGATCAGCCGCATCCTGATACGCCAACCGAAACGGACGGTTGCGCTGAAGGCAAGCATCTAACTGACGTCGCCAGGGAAGCCCTGGTGAATCAACCCAATTTTGAATCTCCTCCCGTAAAGGCCTGCTTAGCTCGCTACGTTCTAGCAGTAAATGCGCCAGCTCCAAGGCTTCAGCAAAGTACCCCTCGTCTTTAAGCCGGTTCATTGCCTTATTGAGAATATCAATGCGATCGCGCTGCCAATCATGATTCGTGGCAAGGCGAAGCTTTCCTTTCGCGATCGCTTTTATAAGTTTTGAAACATTGGGACTATCGCCCCACATCTGACCAAAATCCAGCGCAAGCTGTTCCAGGCGGGCCTTTTCATGGGCAGAAATTGAAAGTGTAACGGAGGAACGTTTAGAAGGCATTGCTACCGGCCTGAAAAGTGTAAGTGCACTTTGTCTATACACTGCTTGATTATTTCTATTTTCTCCGGCAATATGAATTTATGCAATAGAGCACGTGCACTTTATCCTTACGTAAAAACGCCTGGATTGAGTGCTCCCAGTAAAAATAACCAGTCTTATTGTTCTCATCACACTTTGTTTCATTGAGCAAAATTGACCGCATAATTTTTGAACAATACAAAAGGGCTCACAGGAAACGATGAGTAAATACAAAAGTCTTTGAGTATAAATCGGTAAATTATTTGCTAATTGAGAGATAAGGCTTTAGTCAACAGAAAATGTAAATGTCAATAAAACATCGCTTTTTTCAAAAAAAGACACAGAGTTTAGATGAACGGTATTTTAATGAGATTCGGCCCAAGTTGTATGAACTCCATACGGATCATCCACAAACAGGTATTCGCGAGGGGAGAAGTTTTGCGGAGCATTTGGACTCAGCTTGTCAGTTTGTGCTGACCGTTAGCAAACTGGCTGAAGTGCCCGATGAAAAACGCGCCTGCATTCTAGCAGCAACTGCCGTGCATGATTTGAATAAGTTTGAGGCGGCGAAAGGCGGCAAAGTCAAAGAGCTGGCTCGAAATACTTCATTTCTGACGGCAAGGCTAAAGGAAGCTGGTGTAGATACATGGGTAAAAACGCTGGAAGATCTTGAACTGGTTCGCCGTTTGATTGAGCGGCACTCAGGTCATAATGCGACTGATGGGATGCGTTTTTTACCGGAAGATCCAAATATTAAGCGCTGGGCGGCAATGCTGATTGGTGGCGATCTCTATGATTTGGGGCTTCCCGAAAAAGAGCGAGTTCGTAAAGTTGAAAATGAACTAACGGTTGTCTTTCAAAGGAACACTCGCATTTTTAAAGTTGGGCTATCAGAAGATCGTGGCTATTTGACTGCCTTGCTTTTGACTGCCTGTGAAGATGTTTTGCACGAGCGCGGTTTAGCCACGCTGTCTATAGATCCTGATGGGCAGCTTTTTGTGGGTGAGCAGTTTCCGACAGAAGATTTAGTAGATGCGATCGCCAAAAAATGGAGCAGCAAAATCAATAAAGTCTTTGGCAGCAATGTAAAACAACTGGTTAAAGCCAGCAAAGACGGCATTAAAGTTGACCTACAAGCCGTTCAGCAAAATCCGGAAGGCGCGTTGGATCAAGTAGATGCCTTGCTCGCAAGAAAGTTCAGTAGCTTTAAGCCAGATAAAATAGCCAAGGATGTAGAAAAATATGGGACAGCCGCTGGAGAAAAGGCTGTTTTAGCGGCTACGAAGGTGGGCCTTTTGCCTATTTCTACTGCCGAAGAGTTTGCTGTTTCTGAAGGGTTAAAAGCTGCTTACCTTAGCTACCGAGAAGCCGATCTTAGTCCGAAGGTAGCTTGGGATCGCATCGCCGAGAAAGCTGAAATCTCACCAGAACAACGAACGGCACTTGAGCCTTTTAACGCCCAATACGGACGATGCCTTTTTGCCGCTCAAGCCGTCCGCCAAGGGCTAGGCGCGATTATTCCGCTTCTAAAAGACTCTTTTACTTTGCGGCAAGGTGACGAAGAAATTTCAGTGCCTCAAGCACTCATTGAAGCCGTTCCTCAACTCCTCAATCTCTCAACGTCCACTCCCTGGAACGGCTTTTACGAGCTAACTGCATACATTGAGTCCAATCCCCGTCAGCGCAGCTCATTAGGCACAACCAGCACGCAAATAGAAGAACTAATTTCAGCTAAGATGCCGCCAGAAACCAAGGTTCAAGCTTTCTCTAATCGGCTGCCGGGTGGCATGAGCGCAGAGCCTAAAAGACGTGCAGATTCAATATCGGCGCTGAGCTATCAGCTACTCACCGTAGGCGCAAATTTTCCAAAAGCAACTAAGCAGCCTCCGGTATACCTTCATTTTGCTTTGCCTAAAGGCTCCAGTACTCAGCTCAAAAACATGTGGCGGCAATTTCTTCAACGCACCGCTGAAACCAATGAAGACGGGCCGGTTACGGTAGACGATCTCAAGCTATACCGAGAGAATCAGATCGAGTTTAGAGCGAATAAAGTGGTGGGGTTAGCCTTGCCAAAAAGAGCTGAGTTTGTTCATTCAACAGTCACAATTCCAATATTTTGGGGCGATGTCAACAACTCAGTTTCGCTACTGAAATCGCTGCGCTTAGCGCTGGAAATGTCGCTGGCTGAAGAGATTGGCTTTCCTTTTATGCTCAGCAGCAATTTAGAGGCAGAATCTAGCTGGGATATCTTTGGTAGAGTCGAGGGCATTCCGTCTACGCTGCAACCCCTATTAGGCTTTGGTCAATATTTGCGCACTGGCAACCTGTCTAAACAGAAACAAGGACGGCAATTAACGGCTGAGCAAGTGCTAGAGCGACTGAGATGCTTGGGTTTGTTAACTATTTCTGTTGCCAGTCTTAGAAAGAAGGATGACTGCCTATATGATTTAGCCCGCGCAGCCGCTCGCCCTTTAGATATCTATCACGTTTTGCTGCGTTGGCTGATCAGAGAGCAGGACGCCCCCAATTTTGAGGTGGCTTGGAGCCGAATAAAAGAACCCTTGACGACATTTATGGAGAGTTTGATGTCAGAAGAACATAACCAAGTATCTCAGTATCTGAGGCAGGCCGCTCAAATTGCTGAGACTGGAATTTTACGAGGTAGTTCGTGGAGCCGAACTGCTCAAATCGAGCCTTTCTCAGCATTTATAAAGGCTGTTCGATCTCGTAAATCTCATATGGACTGGGATACCGTATTTGCTGCTCTCACTCAGCAATATCACAATCGTCTTACTCGGATTAATTCTGAATATACGATCGGTAAAACTAAGTTAGAACAAATTTCTCAGTTTTACGACGTTCTCAAAGTTCTATTCAAAGAGGTTTACGATAACCGTCCAGATCGACTGCTAAGTGATAGCAAGACCTTAGAAGCGGCTTACCTCTTCTTTCTACAGGAAGCCAGAACAGAAATTAGAGCTAAAAAACAATTAACCACTGAAGAAGCTTAGGAGAAAATGACATGTCTATTGAAAAACTACGTCCGTTTTTAGCAGAAGGCTACGATAACTTTCCCAAGAGTCGAACCATTAGCGCTGTGGTGCTGAGAACTACTCAGTCGGAAACTATTTTTCGTACGGAAGGCGCAGGCGAGCCGATGTGTAGCGAGTATGTGCAGGCAGGCGAAAAAGAAATGACAACGATTCCTCGGCTGGTGATGACTAAGCGTAAGCAAGTCGCGCCTGAGCGCCGTAAGGGTAGAGAATTTCTGCGTGCTAATGATCTGTTGTATAGAGCAGAGAAAGGCGACAGTGTTTGTGCTTTGAATACCAACGCGCCTTGTGAAATGTGTATTGATTGTTTTCTTTATGGATTTGCCGCTGGTGGTGGGGGTGCTCAGAAAAGCCGTGTGTGGACAGAGGATGCTTTTAGCGTATTACCCGCGACTGACTTGATAGGCGATCGCACCATCAACGCAATCTTTGAAACTGGCACTATGCGCGATGAAAACGATAAGCCCTCAACTGCCCTCAACACCAGTGAATACATTAAACCGGGCGTTCACTTTTTAGATATTGTCACCTTTAGAGATGTCACTGCTGACGAGCTGCAATATGCGCTCGGTAATATTCTGCTAACCACTCGGTACGGCGCAGTTTCTAGCAGAGTAGGCCGAATGGAAAATCAGATTCTGGGTATCTTTGGCGGTATTTCAGAACTGCCTAGCTCTCTAGAGTTGGTGCAAGGTGTCTATGATAAGCTTTCTAAAAATCAGTTAGAACATCCATTGAATGCTGACGCATTGGTCAGCTCAGTCCGCGAAGTCATTGCCCCTTGGGTCAACAAGCGAGGTATTTCTATACAGCTTTCTTCCGATGAGTTAGATGCCTTCATCACTGAAATAGATCAGCATCTAGAGCCTAAACAGCAGGCAGATTTTCTTAGGCGTTTGAACGAAACCTACGAACCGATACGCAAGGTGAAAGCCGCTGCTAAACAGACGAAAGGTAAAGGTAAAACAAAAGAGGCTTAAGCGATGACTCAACTTGAACTTGAACCCGTAAGCGTTCAAGCACCTTATAAGACTGCGCAGGTGATAGAACTTTGGTGCGCTGAACCTGTTTTTTTCGCATCCCGAGAGCTGTCGGATACTTATTATACGGAGGGCACTATCGGCAATTATGCGTTGGCTTATGCATTGGGTTGGGCGCGATCGCCCTACAGACTACAAGGTAAAGCCACCGGACGCCCCACATACATCGAAGACCTCACGCCTTTTTCAAATCAGCGCTATATCCTTCCAGCTTGGCCAGCTCAGTCATCAGCCTCCTTTCGCTTTGAGAGATTCAATGCTCTCTCTGATGCGTATTGGTACGCGATGACCAACAATCGTGTAGCGGTAGCCCGAGAAGATCTGCCATTGAAACGCACGGGTAAAAAGCCCAGCTCTTACCGGCCTAGCAACTTCCCTCAGACGGGTCGCCTGCGCCTGATCGAGCGAGGAAATCGCTTTCGCACTATTGTCTTTGGCGAGGTTGAACTGCCTGAGTACATTCGAGTCGGCAAGTTTATGAGCAAAGTGCGCGTAGATGTCTGCGAACAGCTTACCGTTGCAGCCTTACCCGTTGACGAATACATTTGTCGAACCTATCTCAACTCTGCCGATATGCCTGAGAATATTGAGCTACTAAGCTTTGATCTGATCTCTATCCCGCCCGTGTCGCTATTAAAGAACCTGCGATTTAAAGGCGCTGCTTGGCAAGTGGGAGACCACATTATTCCAGCAGATCTAAACTTTTGCGGAGGGCGTAACCGTGGAGAATAGCCTTAAAATTCAGCTTGAACCGCGTGGCATTGCTACTTGCCCTAATCCGAACTTGCCGCCATCATTATCGACTGCATTTCCTCAAGGGATGCTTCAGCATCAGGTGGATTTGTATAGAGCTGCGGAGGCGAACGATATTGTTCTTGATACAGCTCCTACTGGGACTGGAAAAACCAAAGCGGGCTTGAGCATTATTTGTCTTAATTCCAAACGTAACGCTGTTTACATTGCCCCTACTAATGCACTGATTGAACAGCAAGCCGAAGCGGCTAAGGAATTCGTTGAGTTGGTGGGATTGCCGCATATTGTGAAAGCGGCTTCTGCGCAAAGAGTTCGAGAATGGCCGAGCGATCGCGTAGGCTCTAGGCCAGGTGAGAAAATCTATAACGTATTGAGGGAGCCAGCTACTATTTTCCCAGAGTGCGGCGGCGATCGCCCCCTACTGCTAGTCACCAATCCTGATATTTTTTACTACGCGGCGTTTTTTCAATATGGAAAGCAAGACAAAAGCAACATCGCTAGTGAGTTTTACAGCGGCTTTGCGACCATTATTTTTGATGAATTTCATCTATATGATGCTAAACAGTTAGTTAGCCTGCTGTTCTACCTGACGCTTTCCAAAGTCTTCGGTTACTTTGACCAAAATCGTAAGATAGTTTTGCTAACCGCAACGCCAGAACCTGCTTGTGAAGCTGCGCTGAGCGTTCTGCAAGAGGCTGGGGTCAACGTTAAATCTACTGATGGGCAGGGCGGCGAACACCCTGAGATTCCATCGCAAACTGCTGTTAACTTAGAGATTCGTAAGTATTTAGAGAAAGAGCACCTAATCAAAGAGATTACATCCGAGGTAATTGATAGGCTTGAAAACCAGCCCGATAAATATGGTGCTGTCATCCTCGACTCTAAAGACACCCTCAATCGAGTTGCTGGACAGCTAGAGAAACAAGGTTATGAGCAATTCCGTGGAAGAATCACTGGCGATACGCCTAAAGAACAGAGACGCATTGCTGCCCAAAAACAGGTCATTTTGGCTACAAGCACGGTAGATGTGGGCTTCAATTTTGAGCGAGACATTTCGCCTGATCGTCAAAATCTCGATTGGCTGATGTTTTCCAGCCGAGATCGGTTTTCTTTTTGGCAGCGCCTTGGTCGGGTTGGCCGGGTACTGGGTAAGTCTCAGACGGATTTGGCTTCGGAGGCGATCGCGTACTTACCCGAAAAAGCTTGGGAAGAAGGCATCGAGAATTTGGATACTTCAGGCGGAAGGGATGCTCTTCGAGGCGCTTTGGAAAATCTGAGCTGCATGGAAAAGCCCTTTTTGAATATCTACTGGCAGTCTGAAGCGTTTTTAGAAATTGCCAGACCGCTATTAGAGCTAGAAGGCGCTTTGCAGAATCTAGAGCAAGCGCATCTCATTGAAGATCTTTACCAAACGCTGCAGAAACTTTTTAATGGGCGTAGATCCTGGAAGTTTTATAGGTATCGGATGCAGCTCATTGCTTTTGCTGAAAACCTGTCTAAGCAACCGATGGTGCCGACTCGTGAAGGTCAGTGGTCTTTTACGACTGTCTTATTCAAAGGCTCTGCTTATATCAGGCGTTCCTTTATTGATCAGTTTTTAGATATTTATTATCCTGAAGAGCTGGAAGCTTTGAAGAGTGGTGATCTGCGAATTGAGGACATTGAAGAGCATTTAAAAGAAGATAAGGATTTCGCTAAAGAACTTAGAGATTTTGCTGTTTTCTGGAAGACTGTTTGGTCTCCTATCTTCCGGTTTCGAGATGGCTTACTGCCTAATTTAACGGTTCACGATCCCAAGAAATTTTTACTGGATGAGGTTGGAGAAACAAACCTTGATCCTTTTCATTTGCTTCGGTTTTATGAGTTTGTGAGTGATGGTGATCGCATTGAGGTGACTGAACGAGCACAGGAAACCTTTCTCCTCAGCTTTAGGCTTTTCGTTAGCGATTTGGATAGATTTGAAGCGACGAAGCTTGGGAAGCTTTGGGCCTTTGAAGGCATGAGTATTCGACGTAGTGTAGGAAACACAACAAAACCTACAGAACTGCCAGAGTCCCTGAAGAAAGCTTTTCAAGAAAGTATGATTCCGGGTGTCGTGGTTAAAGAGAACCATAAAAATCGGTGGGCTATTATTAAGCTCAAAAAGCTCGGGCTAGATTGCTATCCTATTTTGGTTTCATCGCCTAATGATGCAAACGATCAGGCGTTTCTCTTTTTCCCTAGCTTATCCGGCATTTTGGCGATCGCTCAAGCTGGTGTTGCGCTAAAAAGTCCAGACAATGAAGAATTTTGGGTCGCTTAATCTATGCCACATAGTCTCGTTTTTAACTTTGTACCCGCTTCTCCTATTCCTCCGGGCTTTACCTCTGGCAAGGCTTTACATGCTCTATTCCTCAACTTGGTTAGCTCTGTAGACGCTGAGCTGGGTGATCGCCTGCACCAAAACCAAAGCAACAAACCCTTCACCCTCAGCCCGCTGCAACAGAACAACAGCCCTACTCACCTCAGATGGAAGCACCTAAAGCCTATCGCTCCTAGCACTCCCTGCTGGTGGCGCATTTCCCTACTCGACGATCAGCTCTTTGGCCAGCTCAGCCAGCTCTGGCTAAACTTGAACCCGCAGCAGCCCTGGCACCTTGGCCCTGCCAATTTGTACATCAATAGCGTTTTGGGTACGCCCCAAAGCACCCAGCCCTGGGCAAACTTTTGCAACTATGCTCAGCTCCACGAGCAGGCTTCTAGCACCACCCAAAAAATTACCCTACAGTTTTGTACGCCTACGGCCTTTCGCCAGGGCAAATACGATTCTTCTTTACCCACTGCTGAGCGTGTCTTTGGTAGTCTCCTGCGCCGCTGGAATCGCTATAGCCACATCGAGTTTCCATCCGAGATTCTCACCCATTTGCAAGATAGTCAGCTCACTATTCGCACTGAAGTGGCCGTTGACCCGCGCAGCCAGTTTCAACATACCGGAGCCAAAATTAATCCCTGCAACTATTTCACGGGCTGTGTGGGCAAGGTGACCTTTCAAATTTTGGGCAAGGTGGATTCAACCACTGTTCAACAAATTAATACGCTGGCTGACTTTGCACTATATGCAGGCGTGGGGCGAAAGACGCCGATGGGGATGGGAATGACTCGTCGCATTCTGTGAGCGGATTTGTTCAACTGACAGTTGAGGGAAGATTTTACCAATGAACGAAGCTGATTACATTCCGATTGCCGCGCTTAACCAATATGCCTATTGTCCTCATCGCTGCTGGCGGATGTTTTGTGCGGGCGGATTTGTTGATAATCAATATACGTTAGAGGGGACAGGGCTACATGAGCGGGTTCATTCTATGGGCAGCAGCCAGCGGGAGGGGACTTGGCAGGTACGGGCGATTTGGCTGAAGAGCGATCGCTACGGCCTAATTGGCAAGTCTGATTTGGTTGAAGAGAATAGCGGCCAGCTATGCCCTGTGGAATATAAGCGAGGAACGTGCGGTGAGTTTGAGAACGATGCGCTGCAAGTTTGTGCTCAGGCGCTTTGCTTAGAAGAAATGACGGGGCAATCGATTCAGCAGGGTTTTGTTTACTATACGCATTCTCATCAGCGGCAGGCAGTGGTGATTTCGGATGAGCTGAGGGCGCAGGCGATCGCAACTATCATATTAGTACGCACATTAATTCATACCGGTAAAATGCCGCAGCCTGTATACACAAAGCGCTGCCGGGGCTGTAGCCTCTACGCTCAGTGTTTGCCACGGGCGGCGAAAAAGCTAGGGCGCTATCAGGAAGCGGACTAAGGCCAATCAATCCTTCATGAAAAGCAGGACAAAAAAGAGATGGGAACGGTTTATATTTCGACAGATGATGCCTTTATTGGCAAAACGGATGAGCGGCTGCGCGTGCGTGCCAACAAAGAGACTTTGTTAGATGTGCCGATGATTAAGGTGGATGGGGTGGTGGTGTTAGGCCGCGCGACCGTCTCGCCTGCTGCTTTAATTGAGCTGCTTAATCGCAACATTCCGCTGAGCTATATGACCAGAACGGGGCGTTTTTTGGGGCGGCTAGAGCCGGAGCTAAACAAGAATATTTTTGTGCGGGCCGCGCAGTGGCAGGCGGCGGGTGAAACCGCTCAGTCGGTTCATGTGGCAGGCGGCTTTATTCGCGGCAAGCTTAAGAGCTACCGGCATTTGCTGCTGCGGGCTCAGCGAGAAGGAAAGGCAGATGTGAGCGCAGGCATTACGCGTTTGGAACAGGCGATCGCACCGATTGACAAAACAGCCACTATCGATTCATTGCGAGGCTTAGAGGGTGCAGGCAGTGCTGCTTATTTTGCTCACTTTGACAGCCTCATTAGCAACAGCCACTTTTCTTTTAAGACGCGCTGTCGTCGGCCACCGACAGATCCCGTTAATGCGCTGCTCAGCTTTGGCTATTCCTTGCTGGCGCACGATATCCAAGGGGCTATTAACATTGTTGGCTTTGATCCGTATTTGGGCTATCTGCATACTCAGCGCTACGGTCGCCCTTCGCTGGCGTTGGATCTGATGGAGGAGTTTCGTCCGCTGGTGGTAGATGCGATGGTGCTCTCGGCCCTCAATCGCAAAGCCATTAGTCCTGAAGACTTTGCAGATGAGCCGTTGAGTCATGCTGTTTCGCTGACGGATGAGGGGCGGGGCAAGTTTTTGCGGCTCTATGAGCAAAAGAAACAGTCAAAGTTTAAGCATCCCGTTATGGGCCGTCAGTGTACTTATCAAGAGGCCTTTGAAATTCAGGCTCGGCTTTTGGCCAAATATTTGATGGCTGAGACTGAGCAGTATCCGCCTCTTGTTTTGAAGTGATAAATGTTGCCCTTATCCACTGCTTTTTACTTGAATATTTGACCTAAGCGCCGCTCATGCACGTTGTTATCACGTACGATATTTCAGAAGACAAACGCCGTACTAGAATTCACAAGATACTGAAGTCGTATGGTCAGTGGATGCAGTTTAGCGTTTTTGAGTGCGCGATCACTGCAACTGAATACGTTCGACTGAGAAATCGATTGAATAAGCTAATCAAGCCGGAGGAAGACAGCATTCGCTTTTATTTTTTGTGTGAGCGCTGTCAGCGAAAGGTGGAACGTATTGGGGGCGAGGTCGTGCGAGATGACACGGTATTTTTTGCGTAGGCGACGTTTCGCGAGCAGGGGGGTGTTTTATGCGGCTATGCGCTGTGAGGGCATTCAACTGCGCGTGAATAGGCGGTTGTGTGCGATCGCAGCATTTTTTAGGTTCGCGCAATGAGGAAAGAGCTTGGTATCACTGCATTCTTGATGATTTTTTACTCACTGGCGACCAGCTATATATAGATTAAGATGCTACAGTTACTATGGTTCGCGCATTCGCACCTTGAAAACCTTATACAACAGGCCTTCTCACTGCCTGCCGCGAAAACTCGACCAAAACCCTCTTAGGGATTGAAACTGGTAATCTCACACGGCGCGTATGGGAGAAGATGCGCGAAAACTCGACCAAAACCCTCTTAGGGATTGAAACTAGTTTGCGGTTAGTGACTTCAAGCTGAGAGCGTAAGCGAAAACTCGACCAAAACCCTCTTAGGGATTGAAACAGGGAATATTAATGACTACCTGGATGGCATAGCAGCGAAAACTCGACCAAAACCCTCTTAGGGATTGAAACCTTTGGCTCATGCTTAACTACCCCCTTGCTGATAGTGCGAAAACTCGACCAAAACCCTCTTAGGGATTGAAACTAAGGATGAATTGGGCGTAAGTGTAGACGAGTGGGCGAAAACTCGACCAAAACCCTCTTAGGGATTGAAACAGTCATGCCGATTTGACTTGGCTCTACGATCAAAACGCGAAAACTCGACCAAAACCCTCTTAGGGATTGAAACTCTTCAGCCGCGATACCTTCTAGCGCTGATGCCAGCGAAAACTCGACCAAAACCCTCTTAGGGATTGAAACCATTACTGGGTAGAGATGAACAGGGAACACTCCGCCCAGCGAAAACTCGACCAAAACCCTCTTAGGGATTGAAACGATTCGAGTAGAGCCATAACAGAGATAACCGGTGAGCGAAAACTCGACCAAAACCCTCTTAGGGATTGAAACAGCTCTACATAGTGAGTAAAGCTATGCCCTTTAGACGGCGAAAACTCGACCAAAACCCTCTTAGGGATTGAAACAGTACCTTATGGCCTGCAGCAGTCGATAGAGCGGCTGACGCGAAAACTCGACCAAAACCCTCTTAGGGATTGAAACGTAATCCCAGAGAGGGAATGGAAACGCTGCGCTTTGCGCGAAAACTCGACCAAAACCCTCTTAGGGATTGAAACAGTCGTGGCGGTAACTGAGGTACAGCCAAAGCGGGCGAAAACTCGACCAAAACCCTCTTAGGGATTGAAACACTAACTGGAACGGCAACCGCTCAAAGCGTTCCACACGGGCGAAAACTCGACCAAAACCCTCTTAGGGATTGAAACAGCTTTTAGAAGGGCACATCTGGATTAGTTGGTTGCGAAAACTCGACCAAAACCCTCTTAGGGATTGAAACTTTACTCTGGAATTCTTGGCTACTATCCTTTCTCAGCGAAAACTCGACCAAAACCCTCTTAGGGATTGAAACGCACCAGCTACTCAATTTAAGCCGGTAACAGTGCTCAGCGAAAACTCGACCAAAACCCTCTTAGGGATTGAAACATTAGGCTTGTTATCAGCCGTGGATTTACCCACGCGAAAACTCGACCAAAACCCTCTTAGGGATTGAAACGTAGTCTATAGACCTGATCCACATCATAGGATGTAGCGCG
>JBHYED010000012.1:0-117123 GCA_051860365.1 Phormidesmis sp. | reverse complement strand
TAGCAGCAAGTAGTGTAGGGATCATCAAGACGCCGAACCAACCTACGTAGAGGCGGTTTTCGGTGCTTGTAACCCACTGACAAAACTGCTCCCACAAGGACGCGCTTTGGCGCGTTTGTAGAGTAGTAGTCATTATGAATCCTTTTAATTATCTAGGTACAGGGCGGAACTCACAAAAAAGATGAACTTCGCCTATGAAGTAAATATAGCGCAGATGAGCCCGTTTGTAAAGTTAGGCAAACATTATGATGAGTCAAAACAACTTTCTTTAGAAAACTACAAGGTTTCTCAAGACAGAACCGTAGTGGTAGTTGACTCCATTTATGAGAGAGTGCCAAGCCAGATATTAGGTTTGCGTACCTGAGCAACTAACTGACCAGGATAGGTATCTGTGCGGCTGCCGTTGGGTGCTTTGAGGAGAGCCGTCAGCTTTTCTATTTGTTGAAAGCTTGGCGGCTGAGGAAGTGCTTGCTGAAGTAGCTGGCGGACAACGCGACGCTGTAGAGCTTGTGGCGCAAGGCTAAGCGGCTGAATCTGGATCTCCCATGTGGGGCTTGGAGATAGGTGATTGGTCGTTTCAATGATGACCTGGCGGTATAGCTTGTTTGTCTGTTCCTGCAAGTAGGCTGTGTCTGCTGCGGTAATTTCTGCGGTTTGTGAGAGCGATCGCTCAACTTGAGGATTGAAATGCTCGCGCAAATAGGGCAGCAGCTCAGTGCGGATACGGTTGCGACGAAACTTTAGGTTGGCGTTACTGCTATCTTCCCAAACTTCAATATTCTGCTGCTGGCAAAAATCACCAGTTTCTTGTCGGCTAAAGTTCAGTAACGGCCTGACGAGTGTGACGGCTGGCTGATTTGCATCTAGTGGTCTTTGCCAGGGCAGTGAGCTGATGCCGTCGGTGCCCGTTCCTCGTATGAGATTGTACAAGACGGTTTCTGCGCGATCGCTGGCTGTGTGTCCAGTCACCGCGTGAGCGCACCCGCGTTCTCTTGCGACTTTTGCAATCATTTCATATCGCCATGCTCTGGCGTCTGCTTCATTCAGAAGTCGAATATCAGCCACTTCTATATAGGCCGGAATATTCCACTTGTGAGCAAGCTTTAAAACGTATGCTGCATTGTTTGCAGAATCTTTTCGCCAGCGATGGTCACAGTGGAGCAGCGATAGAGACCACCGCCACTTATGACTAATATCTAGCAGCAAGCGCGCTAAACATAAAGAATCTTGACCTCCAGATACCGCCATCAAAATGTGACTATTGCTAGGAAGTAGGAGTTGCGATCGCAAGCGAGTGTGCAGTTTAGCGTGGGCTAAAGACCAAACCATTATCGTCTACCCACTTACCACTAAATATGCAGTCAAATTGGCTACTTGTCACCTGTGGTATCGTTCTTAATCTCTGCAGCGGCATCTTTTGCCTGCTCGCTCGCTTCGTTGATGCGTTGCTTAGCGCGATCTAACCAGCTACCACCTTCTGGGCTGCTCTTGCCTTCTGTGCTGCCCCGAAGGTTAGTCCGAGTGCCCTCAACGTCTCCTTGAACACTAGGTCTAGTACCGTCAGTACTACTCTGAACGGTTGAACGCAGGTTGCCAAGATCACCTTGGGCAGAGCCTCTGATCCCGCCAATATTGTCTTGGCTAGTCCCTTTAACGCCATCCAAGTCCATAGTGACATCACCCGTTTTGTTCTTCATGCGACTACTAACGAAGCCAGCGCCCGCTGCTGCGGTTCCTCCTGCTAGCGCCGTGTCTCCAGCAACCTTATTCATGCCAGCAGAACCTGCCTGCCCTGCTCTACTAGCCGAAACGGTACCACCATTTATACCAACAGATCCTAATCCAGGCTCTGGATTAGGACGAGGCATATCGCCACCTCTGAAGGAACTACGAATTTTATCGTCTGTCTTACCCCCTGTATTCACACTGTAGCCAGTTTCTTCTTCAGCGCCGCGCTTGCCCGCAGCCCAAATTAATAGAGCCAGGCCTGCTAGAGGTAACAATAGCCACCACCAGCGACCTCTGTTCGCTGCTAAGCTACCAGCACCATCCGTCGCTTCACCTACCGTTCCGGCAACACCGTCCACTGGTTCATTAATGCTGCCAGTAATATCAACACCCACACCAGGAACAGGCTCTGCACCGTCCGCGAGCAAAACTCCGTTAGCATCAACGAAGTTGCCGTCCGCATCAATCAGGTAGCCCTCAGGACTAATTAAGTTACCCTCTGTATCGACTAAGTTGCCATCCGCATCTAAGCTACCAGCACCACCAATGACTAGGCCTTTTGGAGTGCTAGCCGTAGACTCAGGAGGTTGACCTTCGGCATCCCCAGCAGCAGTCGTCACCGCACCATCGGTAGCTGAGTTTTCAGCCGCACCGTTACCAGTAGGAACAATGCCATTACCTGTGAAATCAGCAGTTGCCAGCGCAGTTTGACCATCTGCACCCGTGGCGTAGCCGAGGAAAGCAGCAACCGCAGGAGAAGCACCACCGGCATAGACAAAAGAGTAAGGCTGAGAGAAAGGATAGCGAGGATCGCTAGGGGGCGTTTGATGCAAATCAATGGCTTTAAGATCTGATTGGCCTTCTAGCTGATCAACGAGTACATAACCGATGCCGTCTGTTCCAATTTCTTTAGCAAGTGCTTCAGTGGTGTCTTCGCTGAGCTGAGTGGCCGTATCGCCAGTTTTGAATTCGGCTGTTGTAAATACGGGATAGGGCTTGAGTGATTGACGCATTTCGCTGGTATCAGGGAGATCAAGAACGCGAATAGGGCCAGCTTCTCCACCCACTCCAGACCAGTCTTTGATCTCACCTCTAAAGATTTGAGCAAACTGGCTACCGGTAAGGCTCTGAGCAAAAGGATTGTCTTTCCCAACAACGATGGCAATTTTTTTACGAAGAACAGGAACAGCAATGAGCCCTTTGGCCGCTTCTGCTGCCGTCAGGGGTCGGCTGATTGCAGCTAAGTCAGCGTTATCATTAAGTACGTCTTGAAGGGCAGCATCAGCGTCTTTGCTGTCAACAGCGACTTGTGCTGAGTACTTACTGTCAAAGCCATTGCCCAAAACTTGACTGATGGCATTCATGCTATCAGAAGCGCTACTGACACGAACATTCGTACCCTTCGCCACGGAATCGGGTACCTCAAACGTAGGTGCAGATTGAGCAATGACAGGCACTATTAAGGAGGCGATAGATTTGGTAGGAATGGCACAGGCGAGAAGCGCCGCGATGGTGAGAGCTGAAGCCGCTTTACAATTAACCATTTTTCAATAACACCTCTGTTTAGGTGAGACGACGTTGAGCTTTGCTGAGAACCAGCAGTTGACCAGCAGTTGACCAGCAGTTGAATATATATACACTCTGACAACGTTTACAGGTGATATTTGTAGAAGCAGTGGGCACAGACTAAAAGCTGGAATATTCCGAGGTTTTGAACCTAGCATTCAAAAAATGGCTGGGTTCTAAATCATTGAGTGCACAAACGATATTTGTGCACCTTACACGGTAGGTCAGCTTTATCGAACTTTGAGCTGAATGTATTTTTTCTTCAAATCTGTACGGTTCTCATTTGAGACTTTTTAGAGTAGTAGTTTTTACAAGAAAGCTCGAAACACTCTCTAGACAGTTATTTGAGAGTCGTTCTAAAGCGACTGATAGCTTCTTGTCCGTGTAGCTCACTGGCGGCTGGTATCAATATGTTTTGATGAATCTGATACATTCAACCACGCGCTGTTCTCCATAAAGCAATAGTGTTCTAAGATGACCAAGGCTCGTGGATTGGCTCAGTTATAGGCTTGAGCTTGAAATATTCGGTTGGTGATGGCGTCGGAGGCGTCGGCAAATGGTTTCAGATTCTTCGCCTCTGCAAAACAGGCAGCCTGCTGAGGGCATTGACTTCAATAATTTTATTTTGGAGATTGAGCCCGATCCAACCTCTGTTAGAGAAGAGGCTGTTCAGACTAAACCTGAAAGTAATCCTAATCTGCAGGTTCAGTTTAAGAGTGAGCGTGGACGGCTGTTGCTACTGTTGCCGCCAGCACCTGAAAAAAGCCGAAATCCAGTTCATTGGGATGAGCTGAGACAGCAGCTAAAGCGTCGGCTGAGTGGGGGAGAGCGTTTTCTGCAGCCGCATACGCCTGTGCATCTGATTGCGCGCGATCGCCTCCTAGACGCGCAGCAATTTCAAGAAATAGACACGCTCCTCAGCGAAGCTCAGCTCCCGCTCAAAAGAATTTACACCAACCGCAGGCAGAGTGCAGTCGCTGCGGCAACCGCCGGATACTCAGTAGAGCAGCAAACCATGCTAGGCCACCTAGGTCAAGGGCAAGAGGCCTCTCGTCAGGCAATGGACGAACCGCTTTATTTGCAGACAACGCTGCGCTCTGGCATAGAGGTGCGTCATCGCGGCACGGTGATTGTATTAGGAGATGCGAATCCTGGCAGCTCGATTGTGGCAGAAGGCGACATTTTTGTATGGGGACGGTTGCGTGGGGTTGTACATGCCGGGGCTGAAGGGAACGGTCAGTGCCGTATTATGGCCCTGCACATGCAGCCAACGCAGCTACGAATTGCCGACCAGGTCGCTAGATCGCCTGAGGATCCGCCTGCGCAGTATCAGCCAGAAGTGGCCTATATTGGCCCTGACGGTATTCGGATTGCGATCGCCTCCGAGTTCGCCTTGGCTGATATCGGTAATTCAGGGGCCGATCCAGACATGAATCCAGAAACCTTTCCAAGGAATATCCAAGAGAGCACATGAGCCGCATTATCGTTATGACCTCCGGAAAGGGAGGCGTTGGTAAAACGACCTGCACCGCCAACTTAGGCATGGCCTTAGCAAAAGCCGGACAACGCGTCGCGGTTGTAGATGCTGACTTTGGTTTACGCAACCTAGACCTGCTGCTGGGCCTTGAAAACCGCATTGTATACACGGCTCTAGACGTCCTTGCCGGAGAATGCCGATTAGATCAAGCGCTCGTCAAAGATAAAAGACAACCTAATCTTGCCCTGCTGCCAGCGGCACAAAACCGCTCTAAGGAATCAATTAAGCCAGAGCAAATGAAACGGCTGATTAAAGCACTCACTAAGGTATATAACTTTATTTTAATTGACAGCCCAGCCGGTATTGAAATGGGCTTTCGCAACTCTATTGCGGCTGCGCGTGAAGCTATCATTGTCACTACGCCAGAGATTTCAGCAGTCAGAGATGCTGATCGCGTAATTGGTTTGCTAGAGGCCAATGACATCAAAGCGGTGCGCCTCGTGATTAACCGGCTCAGGCCAGCGATGGTCGCTGCCGAGCAAATGATGTCTGTAAAGGACGTACAGGGTATCCTTTCGATTCCACTTTTGGGCGTCATCCCGGATGACGAACAGGTGATAGTTTCGACTAATAAGGGGGAGCCCTTAGTACTAGATGAAAAGCTGTCTCAAGCGGGCATCGCCTTTACGAACGTATCGCAGCGATTGCAGGGCGAAAAGGTTCCACTCATGGACTTAAGCATTCCTCAAGAAAGTTTCTTTACCAGGCTCAAGCGGCTATTTAGAGGGTAGACGTCTCGGTTTTTATTTCGCCTTAGGTAAGAGCCTAGCTGAAGACCGACTTAGAATAGCGACATCACGGTGACTAACAATATGGCAATTCCTATAATCAGCAATCTCCTTGATAGACTTTTTGGCCCTAGCGAAGATCCTCACAGTCGCGATGATGTTAAGCGTCGGCTGCAAATCGTGCTCGCTCACGACCGACTCGCGCTCGATCCTCAAACGTTGGAGATGATGCGCCAAGAAATTATTGCTGTGGTTTCTCGATATGTTGAAGTTGACTTCGAGTCTTTAGAGTTCTCGCTGGCAACGAATGAGCGTGTCACAGCACTCACCGCAAATTTGCCGATTCGTCGAATCCGTCCTTTGGGAAGGGGTGCAGATGCGCCCATTGCCGATGATGATGAGGTTGAGAAAATTGAGCTGGCGTCTCCAGCAGAAGCCCTTGCTTTGGATGCAGAGGAGACAGAAGCAGCGCTAAAACGGTTTGAAGCAGATAACAACAGCGACGGACATCCTCATTTGGATATTGACCGTACAGGACTAGATGAAGCGGACGGAGAAGATGAAGAAAGTGTCTTAGAAGCGGCTGACTCGTCTAAAGCTGATACTAAAACAGCTCAATCAGATGGAGAATCGGCAGAGGCTATGCTCAATGAGCCCATATCCGAGGCGTCGGATATATCTGTGGCTGATGGTTCTACGCAAGTTACTGGACAGTCCGGCTCAAAGTAATCGTCTACAGGCGTCCTAGCTCGAAGCATTAAGCCCCTTACAGATTTATGTTCTGCGAGGGGATTTTTGTTGCGATCGCCCAACTTGTTTCTTCCGATACAGCAATGTGTTAAATCATCGCGTATACTTTCATTAAGCACATTCATTAAAAGCAATAAAGCACTAGCTATGGAAAATAAAACTCAGATTGATTCTTCAGGTTCTGCTGCTGCTTTAGAGAGTAAAACCCTGGGCGTAAATCCAAGCCGCTACTACCGCCCTGAGCCTCGGCTAGGGTTTACACCATTTGCAGAGCTGTGGAACGGTCGCTTAGCCATGGTCGGCATTATCGTAGCTTTAGCCTTTGAAATTATCTCTAATCACGCATTCTAAGCCGCTTTTAGCTTAATCAAGCTCTCATAATCCCGTTTGTCTACATAGAGGCAACCGGGATTTTTGCTGTATGCAAGCATAGCCGAGCGATACGGCAACCCTATGCAATGTCGGGCGGAATCTGCGAGGGCATTTGAGTTGCCGCTGGCATAGTCTGCGTCAGTTGATTTTGAAACATCGTTTTTAGATCGCTACGGCGCACTTCTATCGCCTGATCGCGAGTGAGTGTCTCTAAGAAAATAAGGCTGTCTACCGGGTTAATTGAGGGTAGCTGAAATAGCAGCCTTGCCACGGGAATGGGTAAGGCCATCAGACCAGGATTGCTTTTGGCGAGTTTGTCGCTAGCCGCAGCCGCTAAAGAGGGGTAGGCGTAGATAACACGCTTGGGCTGAGTGGGGTGATCTTTGTGGGCGATGGTGGCTTGGAGCCATTGTTTACTGACGGACTGCAAGATGTAGTACTCGGCGTGCTGAAGCTGTTTGGCGATTGCCCGAATTACAGGCGACACCGTTTCAATCGCCTGTTTTAGATCGACTTCAGGAGGCGCCCCGTCCATGAGATCTTGAAGCTGCTGGTCAATATCCATAAATTTTATGCTAGCCGAAAATAATTTACTCTGAACAGCGCTCTATCAAGTGCTAAGGGATGTCATAAGGTGCGCGTATCACAGAGCTTGTTGTTGAAAGTGCAAGGATTGTACCTCTCAACCTTAATACTTCTGTGAATCTCAGGTCAGAAATGTTTAGAAGCACAGCTAAGTTGTCTATTCTCAACTTGGTGCCTACTGACTGTCTATCCTGAAAATTATCTACATTTTCAACCCAACTACTAACGCTTCAACCATCAGGGAAATAATTGTCATTAGCTGTGGATACGCTTTTTGAACGACTGTTTCAGGAACTGAGTCAGGCAACCCCCGCTTCAAAGCGCAACTGCCAAGAGGTGGCGACTCGAATTAACGAAGAAGTTCAGCGCATTTGTACGGAAAGCCAGCGCATTCAAAATTCTGGCGATGTGGACGGCTGGGCCAGTGAGCTAGCCAACCACAGGCTCAAGCAAATTAAACGCTACGTCAACTTTGGCTCTACAAAAGGACGCCTAGAGCTGCACAGCAGTCTCAGCGCAATCGTGTACCGATATATGACGCCGCCTCAAGTACAGGCTAGCTATCAGGCCCGCATTTCGCTGATCGAAGACTTCTTGCAGAATTTTTACGTTGAGAGCATCAATGCTTTTAGACGTGAGAACGAGGTGGCTGCGGAATATCGGCCCAGATCGTCACTGGAACTTGCAGAGTATATGGCGTTTACGGAGCGCTATGCCAAAAGGCGTATTCCGCTCTCACGAGGCCGCAGCCAGCAGCTCATTATTTTGCGCACGCAAACGTTTTCCAAACAGCAGCCGCCTGAAACCGCTATCGATATTCAGCAGGCCATAGAAGGTGGCGACACCGATCAGCCTAGGACAGCACCTTTGCAACGGCTGCGCGAAGAACTTACGACGGGCAATGGCAATATCAGCGAATTTGAGAGTACTGTGCGCGATCGCGTCGTCGAACAGCTCATGGACTACCTCGTTGAGAAGGGTCAAAAAGACTGTGCTGATTATTTCAGCTTGCGACTAGTAGATCTACCAACACACGAAATTGAATCGATTCTAGGGATAGATCCTCGTGAAAGGGATTACTTGCAGCAGCGGTTTAAATACCACTTGCTAAAGTTTTCATTCGCGCACAACTGGGAGCTAGTTCATGAGTGGCTTGGGGCAGAATTGGGTAAGAACTTGGGTTTGACACCCCAGCAATGGGAATATTTTCAGACAAAAATCAATCAAACTCAGGCTAAAGTACTCACATTAAAGCAGCAGCGCCTAAGTGATTCAGAAATATCTAAACATCTCGACCTGACGCCGACTCAGCTCCGGAAGCAGTGGTCTAAACTACTAGAGCAGGCCTGGGACATTCGGAATATTTAAGCGAAGTATCTGGATCTATCCGGACTGGCATACCCGCCTAAGAAGAATGATGCAGGTTACATTCGGAACTTACTTTTGTGGCTTCTTCAGACACTTGTCGGTGAATCCTATATTTAGGAAGCGCCCGCAGGTCGTCTGGCCCGACATTTTCTCTACCATCAGGAAATGGGTCTACATCGGAAGCCAATTCAAACAGGGTAAGTCATTACGAAGTCGGGTCTGATGCAACGTCCATGAAGCCTACATGCCAGCAAGGATCTGAGGAAGTTCCTGAAATATCGTTCTCTTATCCCTCTACATGTGCTAGCGTCTCGCTCCAAGATTTATTTTGAGGAGCCCTGCGGCCTAGCTTTTTAGCGGCTTCGAGAGATGTATCGCCAGTCGATACGTGCTCTCAGACGGCTCAGTCGTTTAACTTCGGAGAAATCCACGCCGTGCAAGAACATTTCCAGTCTTTGATAAAGCAACGTCTCCTTTTGGAGTACGAAAATAACCCACCTCTTTTCCCTTGGGAGTCAGAAGTCAGCGAGTATCCTGCTGAGGTCACTGATTACGCACCTGCTGCGATCGCGGCCACACAATCGCTACTATGGGGTGCTCATATGAGTGCACTCAAGGTGCCAAGCTTGCTGCCTGCTGCGCTGATGAATACTTTGTTCGAGCGGTGTCAAGAAATAGTCACTGCGCCCATAAAGCAAGGGGTTCGCTTGGTGCGAGCCGTTGAAGACCTCTTTCCAGAAAGTGCTGATATGTTGGAGCCTATTGCCAATATGGTATTAGTACCGGCTTATCGCTCAGGCAGTTCTAGTCTGGATACAGACAAGGATGCCATTATCCAAGAACTCGCTAATGCGGTTGGTGGCTACAGCTCTGCGATGCCTGAACAGCAGGTGGCGCTGTCTATGTTAGCTGCACAAGAGATATTAGGTGCCCTCACCCTATCAGTTAGTGCCGATCGGCCTTTTGAAAAGCGTAGCTGGGTCACAACAGTCGGTGTGTTGGAATTAACAGCTAGTTATGAAAATGATCAGCTCAGTGTAGTTGCGGTGCTGCCAGAGGGCGGACAGGTGCGGCTGTGTGATGGGGATGTAGAGAAGCAGGCAGTGCGATCGCAACCTGGATCTTTAGACCTCACTTGGGCGAAGCCTACACTCGAAAAGAACTACGTTTTAGAAGTGTCTTTGCAAAGTGAAGCACGTGCTCTCAACTTTGTCATTCAGGCGACAGATGCAGGCTCATCATCTTACATAGCAAGTAGCCTGTAACCTTTGCAGGCCATATCAGGAACCCAAGACATCTACGCACACGGTCTTTGCCATGCGACCGACACAATCCTTAAAAAGGCCAGCTTGTCCATGAGCTGGCCTTCTTTATTGTGAAGTTCTCTTTGTTGAAAACTGTGAGATAGCGTTCCAAACTGGCAGGGTGCGACTGACAAAAATTGGCGCTTGGAAAATCAAGATTTGCGAATTATTTTGAAAAGGGTCAGCGATTTTCCTTCAGGAGGAGCGATACAATTAACACTTCTCAACACAATGGAATACATCGCTCAAGTGCTCAAGGTTTTAGGTATTCCGCACCCTTTTAGTTTTTCTAACGTCTTATGGTTTCTTCAATTCTAGTTTCTGACGATTCAAAGACTGCTGCTGAAATGACGACTGCTGAGATGACTTCAGCAGATTTTCAGCCAGACGTTTTTGATCAGCATGTGATGGCGACCTATGGCCGCTTCCCCATCGCACTAGAGCGAGGCGAAGGCTGCCGAGTTTGGGATTCTACAGGGCGCGAGTATTTGGATTTTGTTGCAGGGATTGCGACTTGTACGCTGGGTCACGCGAATCCAGCCATGATAGAGGCGGTGACAACGCAGATTAAAAAGCTGCATCACGTTTCTAATCTGTATTATATTCCTGAGCAGGGTGATTTGGCCCAATGGCTGACGGCGCATTCTTGTGCGGATCGCGTGTTCTTTTGCAACTCAGGGGCAGAGGCCAACGAAGGGGCGATTAAGCTAGCGCGTAAATACGGGCGGACAGAGCTTGGCATAGAAACGCCAGTTATCATTACGGCAAATGCCAGCTTTCACGGGAGAACGCTCGCAACGGTGACCGCGACGGGGCAGCCTAAGTACCAGAAAAATTTCAATCCACTAGTGCCTGGTTTTCACTATGTGGACTACAACGACATTGAAGCATTGCGGGAAGCGATTGAAACGCTAGATGCTGGCCAAAAGCAGGTGGCGGCGATTTTGCTGGAGCCAATGCAGGGTGAAGGCGGCGTGTGTCCAGGCAATCCGATTTACTTTAAGCAGGTTCGTCAGCTATGTGATGAGAAAGGGATTCTGCTGATGCTAGATGAGGTACAGGTTGGGATGGGCCGCACGGGAAATTTGTGGGGCTATCAGACGGTGGGCGTGGAGCCGGATGTATTTACGTCGGCGAAGGGCTTGGGCGGTGGCGTGCCGATTGGGGCAATTTTGACAAAAAGCCACTGTGACGTGCTTAAAGCGGGTGAGCATGGGAGCACCTTTGGGGGAAATCCGTTTGTATGTGGTGTGGCACTGAAGGTGTGTCAGACGATTGAGGCAGAAGATGTGCTGGCGAATGTGCGATCGCGCGGCAAGCAGCTTAGAAAAGGATTGGGGGCGATCGCTAAAAAATACCCAACGCTTTGCACAGGCGTACGCGGCTGGGGACTCATCAACGGCCTTGTGCTTCAAGACAGTATTGCCGCGCTCGACGTGGTGAAGTCTGCCCTAGCAGAAGGCTTGCTGATCATTCCGGCTAGCACAAAGGTTATTCGACTCGTGCCACCTTTGATTGTGACTAAGGCCGAGGTTGATGAAGCGTTAACGCTGCTAGATCGAACGCTGGGCAAAATGACATAGCTATGTGATCAGCGAACCACCACTCACCGTCAGGATTTGAGATTCTTTGAGCCATTGAGTGTCAAAAGCTCCCAGGTGGGTGGTGGTAATGAGCGTTTGGAAGCGATCTTTAATAGTTTCTAAAAGCTGATTTTGACGTTTGAGATCAAGTTCAGCTAGGACATCATCAAGCAGCAGCAGCGGCGGCTCACCAATCACGGCTTCGATCAGCTCTAGTTCTGCAAGCTTTAAAGCAAGAACAAGCGTGCGTTGCTGGCCTTGAGAGCCGTACTGGCGAGCAGGCGTTTGATTGATAGCAAAGTCTATATCGTCGCGGTGGGGGCCGACGAGTGACGTGCGCTGATGATATTCGGCGATCGCTCTAGACTGAATTTTTTCTAAAAAGGCTTGCTGAATAACGGCAGGATTATCTTCGGTGAGTGAGACGTTAGGCTGATATTCGATGATGAGTTTTTCGGCATCACCGCTGATAGCCCGGTGCCAGGATTGAGCAATTGGAATGAGCCGGTTGAGGACGCGCGATCGCCGCCGAATCACTCGAGTACCTGCGGTTGCGAGCTGTGCATCCCAAATAGCAACCTGATCCGAATCAATCTGACTAGGAGCAGTCGATCTTTCTTTACTGTCTGCTGTTTGCTGCTTAATAAAGGCATTACGCTGCTTCAGCACCTGATTGTACTGCTGCAAAATGTAGGCATAGACCGGCTCTAGCTGCGTCAGCAACGTATCGATCCAAACGCGGCGACCGCCTGGGCCACCGCGAACCAAGTCAATATCTAAGCTAGAAAACTGAACGGCATTAAGATTGCCTAGGAAGTCTTGCTGGCGCTTAAGCGTTTCGCCGTTCAGAATAGCGGCGCGGCGGCCCCCGTTGCGAAGGACTAAGTTAAGTTCGCTGAGGCCCAAATCTTTTTTGAGCTGGGCTTTGATATGGCTTGTGGCTTCACCTTCTTTGACCAGATCGCGATCGCGGCTCGTACGATGAGACTTCAGCGTCGCCAACAGCTCTACCGCCTCTAATAAGTTAGATTTTCCCTGAGCGTTATCTCCCAGCAGAATCGTTTTAGAGGCCGTAAAGGCTACAGACTGACTGCTGTAGTTACGAAAATTTTGGAGATGAATGTGCTGGAGAAACATAGTCAACAGTCTAAATCAGAGCCTGCTTTAAACTAATTTTGTAAGCACAAAAAAAGTTTTGAGCCCTTGCAATAAACTGCGCAGCCGGTGCTACAATATCTAGGCGAAAGCGTTGGGGTGTCGCCAAGTGGTAAGGCATCGGGTTTTGGTCTCGACATTCCTAGGTTCGAATCCTAGCACCCCAGTTATCCAATTCAGTCAAGCAAGTTTGAGCTAGCTCTACAGAGCCGGTTTTACGGATGCGTGTCTTTTCCCTTTCGCGAAAAGGTACGTTCCGTAATTGACTTGCGATCGCCCACCCAAAACGGTACCGGTGCAATACTTTCAACCCCAAACAAAAGCTTGACTCCAAACAAAGCCTAGATGCTGATAGTGCTACCCACGCAGACTATCCCCGCTCACGGTGCGTGTTTGCGCTAGGCTAAAAGGACAGCCTTATATTGACAAAACATGACCGATAGCCCTCAGATGAGCAGTCCTCAGGCGAGTAGTCCTCAGATCAGCAATGCAGGAACAAAAGATAGAACCCTGCAATACTCAACTGAAGCTGTTCGTCGAGCTGAGCGTGCAGTGCGATGTTCTCCTTTTTATGTGAAGCTCTTGGCTGAAATGAGAGTCAGCAGCGTCAGTGTGCTCACCATTGCAGAAAATAGCGGTGCGCTCAAGGGCTATACGAAGCAGCCTTTGTCAGAGGTAGCCACAGAAACAGGATTAATGTGGCTGGTTGATGTTGGCATTTTGCGGCGCGAGGTGGATGGGCAAGGGCTAACAGACAGCTTTAGGCTGACGCCGTTGGGTAGGCAGGTTGTAGAACGTTGGCGATCGCAAGGCTGTCCGGACAAGCGAGCTAGTCTAGTGGACTATATAAAAAATGCGATGGTTCGACGGCTTCGCATCCCTGACTGGCTGATGTAGAGTTTGCGAGTTTTAAACGGTAGAACTACGGGCTACTGCGAAGCCGTATGGATAAGTAACGGCTAACTCTTTAGGGGTTTGTACAGGAACTTTATGGTTCTATCAACTTTTTTTGCTTCACATTCAACCAACTTTGGGTAATGTGAAGTGGGTACAGACATTGTGGGGAGCAGCCGGTGGTGAAGTCGATAATGGTGGTGGGGACAACCTCACACGCAGGTAAATCCATGCTGGTGACTGCTCTATGCCGTATTTTGAGCCGTCGTGGCTGGCGCGTTTCGCCCTTTAAAGGGCAAAATATGGCCTTGAACTCGTACGTAAGTACGACGGGCGCAGAAATTGGCTATGCGCAGGCCGTACAGGCTTGGGCTGCAGGCGTCCCACCGCAAGCAGAAATGAATCCAATATTGCTAAAGCCCCAAGGAGACAGTGTTTCTCAGGTAATTTTGAAAGGTCGGCCGATTGGGACAACAACGGCGCAAAGATACTACGAAGAATTTTTTAGTACGGGCTGGCAGGCAATTCAAGAAAGCCTCGCTCGCTTAAGTCAAGAGTTTGACCTGATTGTTTGTGAAGGTGCAGGTTCTCCCGCTGAGATTAACCTTAAGCATCGCGATTTGGCCAACATGCGAATTGCAAGCTACTTAAAGTCACCAACCATCTTGATTGCAGATATTGATCGGGGCGGCGTGTTTGCACATATCGTTGGCACGCTAGAGTTGCTTGAGCCAGAAGAAAGAGCGCTGATAAAAGGCATCGTTATTAACAAATTTCGGGGACAGCGATCAATTTTACAGCCAGGGATTGACTGGCTAGAGAAGCGTGTAGGCATTCCGGTGATCGGTGTAATTCCTTGGATCAACGAGGCCTTTCCCGCAGAAGATTCTCTTTCACTCTTAGAAAGACCTTCTGTAAAATCGCAGGCTGAAGTTACGGTGGCCGTGATTCGACTCCCTCGAATTTCTAACTTCACTGACTTTGACTCTTTAGAAGCTGAGCCTTCAGTCAACGTGAAGTATCTCAGCCCAACCGATGATTTGGGCTATCCAGATGCGGTAATTTTACCCGGCACCAAGACAACCATCTCTGACTTACTTGTGCTTCAACAAACTGGAATGGCTGAAGCGATTAGCAACTATGCTGCCGCTGGTGGCACCGTAATGGGCATTTGTGGCGGCTTCCAAATTATGGGGCAAATGCTGGCCGACCCAGAAGGGTTAGAAGGTCAGGAAGGTCGCTTTAACGGACTAGGGCTGCTGCCTTTGCGCACGGTGATTACACAGCAAAAGGTGGCTCGACAGCGCACGGTCACTTCTAAGTATCCTCAAGAAGGCTTGCCCGTAGTGGGCTATGAAATTCATCAGGGGCGGACGCAGCTCGTGATGCCAACCGGCAGTGAAGGTGAGAATGTGCCTTCGTTCATGCCTATTTTTGACGACCGCTCTCTCGGTATTGTGGATGAGGCACAATCTGTGTGGGGCACTTATCTGCACGGTATTTTTGACAATGGGCCTTGGCGCAGAGCGTGGCTAAACCGCTTACGACAGCAACGCGGTTTAAAGTCTATGCCGACTGGAATTGCAAACTATCGGGAGCAGCGTGACGCCATGTTGAACAGCTTAGCGACTACGATTGAAGAGTATATAGATCTCGATCCAATTTTGTCTTAAAGAATGTGCAAGCAGGTCATTTGGTTTATCTTCAGGTGAAAATGTGACGCCTAGCGATGTTGTTCTTTTGTCGTTGGCTGGCTTAGTTTCAGGTGTGCTAGCTGGTTTTTTGGGGATTGGGGGCGGTACTTTGCTGGTGCCTGTGCTCATCCAACTTGGCTTTGTGCCGGTGCAGGCTACAGCAACAAGCTCGCTGGCCATCCTGGTCACGTCTAGTGCGGGCAGCTTTCAAAACTGGCGTATGGGCTTTTTAAATATAAAGCAGATTCTGCTGCTAGGCGCTCCTGCTGTATTAACGGCTTTTGCAGGCGCCTTCGCCGCTGACTATGTTCGCCCCTATCTGTTGCTATTTGGCTTTGGCCTACTGCTCGTTAGCAATCTGTATTTGGTTTCGCTCAAAAAGCGTGTGATTCGCACGGCGCAGTTTAGAGAAGGGCGAACGGCCACGACAGGCCCGGCGATTGATCCTATTACGGCTCGGATTGTCACCGGGGCAACAGCAGGATTCATGGCGGGCTTGTTTGGCGTAGGGGGCGGTGTGATTTTGGTGCCGATGCAGATTTTGTTACTGGGTGAACAAATCAAAACGGCGATTCGTACCAGCTTAGGTGTCATTGTGATTACGTCTATTGCTGCGATTTCTGGGCACGCGCTCAAAGGCAACATTAATGTTGTTGCAGGGCTAATTTTGGGAGCAGGTGGTCTGATTGGTGTCCAAGCAAGCACCCGCTTTTTACCTAAGCTGAGCGATCGCATGGTCACTCAGCTATTTAGAGTCATGCTAATTGTGCTTTCGTTCTTTATCTTTTGGCAAGCCTGGCAGGCATACAGCGCTACCGTTTAGACTTTGGACTGTTTAGCCTTCGCACAGTGATTGTGCTAAAGCAATATCGAAATATTTGGCATCTCCGGCATCTCCTGAAATCACGCTGAAAGGAGCGCTAGGTTCGCCGAAGTCACTAATAACAAGGGTGGCTTTAGAAAAGTCCTGCTCGCGAGTATAGTCATTGACAGTGACGACGGTTTTGAGTCCGGTTTGAGTAGCAGAAAGCAGACCATTGTTAGTGTCTTCAAAGCCCAGGCAGTTCTCAGGCGGTAGGTTGAGATGCTCTAGAGCATACTCAAAGATATCGGGAGCGGGCTTTTTGTGCGGTACCATGTCGCCTGCGGCGATGACTTCAAACCAGTCTAGGCTTTGTGGGCCGAGGGTATTTTCGAGCAGCGCTTGAACGTTGGCGGGGGTGGTGGTGGTTGCGATCGCTAACCTAATTCCCTTCGCTCTCGCCTCATTTAGCAACCGCTCTACCCCAGGCCGCAATGGAATCCTTCCTTCCTGTGCAAACTGCTTGTAGTACAGCGTTTTAGCTGCGTGTAAATGCTTAATGAATTCAGTGATATCTGCAAATCCAGCAGGTAAAACAAAATTAGGCTGCGACTGCTGCACGTAAGCTTTCATCCGCTCCTTCCCACCCGAAACGTCTAGCAGTTCCCCGTAGCGTTCCTCCGACCAGTTCCAATCAAGAACATTATCGACAAAGGACTGGTTGAATGCGGGCCGATGTCCATCACGTTCAGTTTCTGCTAACGTGCCGTCTACGTCGAAAATCAGTGCTTTGAGATCAGCCACAGGCGCTTGCTCCTAAAATTTCATTGGTCGGGCTGATTTTACCGCTTTTCGCACTTGGGCACTCTAAAGTCTGATAGTGCGTGGTAGGGCGGTAAATTGGCAACGGAAAGGGCATATTGGCTGGCGTGGTCGCAGATTAAAGGCGTAGGGCCAGTCACTATCAAGCATTTGTGGGAGCATTTTGGGGCTTTGGCTGAGGCTTGGCGGGCTTCAGCAGGCGAGCTACTAACGGTAGATGGCATTGGGTTACTTAGCGCTGAGAAAATTGTGTCGCAGCGACGAAAGTTGAATCCTGATGAACTGCTAGCTCAGCATGAGAAAGAAAACAATGCGTTTTGGACACCCGCCGACCCTGACTATCCGACGCTGCTGTTTGCGATTAACGATCCGCCGCCGCTGCTTTATTACCGAGGTGCGCTGCGACTAAATGACACGCCGAACGCACTGACCGTGGGCATTGTAGGCACACGTCGGCCTTCTAGCTATGGCAAGCGGTGGACTCAGCGGCTGAGTGCTCGGCTGAGTAGAAAGGGGGTGATAATTATTTCAGGGATGGCGGCAGGGATTGATACGGAGGCGCATACGAGCTGTTTGCAGCAGCGCGGACTGACGATTGCGGTATTAGGGACTGGCGTGGATGTGATTTATCCGAGATGGAATAGCGGGCTGTATCAGCAAATTGTAGAAACGGGGCTAGTGGTGAGTGAGTATCCGGATGGGTCGCCGCCGGATAAAACGCATTTTCCGCAGCGTAATCGAATTATTGCGGGGCTGAGTCGGGCGATTTTGGTGACGGAGGCTCCGGCTAGATCGGGAGCGTTGATTACGTCACGGCTGGCCAATGATTACTGTCGAGAAGTATATGCGCTGCCGTCTGGGCTGGATAATAGTCAGGGGGAAGGGTGCTTGAAGATCATTAGCCAAGGGGCTCAAATGATCTTAAGTGAGCAAAGTTTAGTGGATGCGCTGAGTGAGATACCGGCAGTAGAAACGATTGTGCCAGGTGCTTTGCCAGCGACAGCAGGGCAGTTATCTCCGGTAGGCAGTATTCACGAAGAGCAGAGGGGTGCTGTTGAGATAGAAACGATTGCAAATAATATGGATACCTTTGCTGAATCTGGAGCGACGGCTGAGGTAACAAAGTTGCCACTTTCTGAGCTGTCTCCACTGCTGAGTCAGGTGCTGGAAGCGGTTCCAATTGAGCCCATATTGCTCGATCAGATTGTGCAGCGATCGCACATAGAAACCGGCCCGGTGCTAAGCGCACTAATGCAGCTAGAGCTTTTAGGGCTGATAACGCAGATACCAGGTAGTATGCAGTACCAAAGGGGATGATTTTGGAGCCAGTAACGACAAAAAGCCGATCGATGAATTGAAACAGTCAGTCCGTAATTAATCAGGGCAAGCTGATATAAAGATCACATTTGATGATCGATTCGTCACTGGTTTTTATCGCTCGTTTCCTGTGTATTCATGCCTTCTGTCACTAATCGCGCTCAGCCAGCTCTCGATTTTACTCCGCCGAGTTACAGTAGCTGCCTCAGGCGGGCAATAAAGCCGCTGATGCCAGCGTGGATGGCACAGCAAACAGATATTGTAGAAGTAGAGGCGCGAAACGTTGAGACGCTAGCGAGGCTGTATCAAGCATTCGAGCTAGGTAAAACCAGGGTATTGTTAGCGTTTCGCCATCCGAATGCGAACGATCCCTACGTATTGAGCCATTTGCTATGGCGGGCGTTGCCAAGCACAGCTAGGGAAATGGGGCTGAAGCTAAGGACGACGCATTCCCATTTTATTTACGATCGCGGCATTCCACTGTGGGCTGGCAGCTACTTACGCTGGGTATTTGCACGACTCGGTGGCGTGCCGATTCAGCGCGGCAAGCTGGATTTAATGGCGCTGAAAACGGCTAGAGAGCTGATGTTGAACGGGCAATTTCCACTGGCAGCAGCGCCAGAAGGTGGAAACAACGGGCATAACGAGATTATTAGTCCGTTAGAGCCTGGGATTGCGCAACTGGCTTTTTGGTGTGCGGAAGATTTGAAGGCGGCTGAGCGGGATGATTTGGTGGTGATTTTGCCGATCGGGATTCAGTATCGCTATGTAGAGGAACCTTGGGCACAGCTAGGTGAGCTGATTGATGAAATGGAGACGGATAGCGGGATCGGCAGGCCGGATGCGGCGGAGAAAAAGGCGCTTCGCCAAAGGCTTGGAGATATTGATAGGCAAAAGCACGCAGGGCTATACGTGCGGTTGTATCGGCTGGCGGAGCATTTGCTGACGCTGATGGAAAACTATTACAAGGCGTTCTACGGGGCGAGTTTTGATGAGGCTGTCTGTAAAGAAGCAGGCGTTTGTGAGGGTGGCCGTGAGCCGAATGTTTTACTGGGCGATCGCTTAAAAAATCTCATGAACGAATCGTTACAGGTTGCTGAGCGCTATTTCAATATCAGACCCAAAGGCACCCTGATTGATCGCTGCCGAAAACTAGAACAAGCGGGCTGGGATCGAATATTTCGCGAGGACACACGGAACCTTTCTCCAGTAGAGCTAGGCTTGGCCAATCGGGTTGCCGAAGAGGCCGATTTGAGAATGTGGCATATGCGCTTGGTGGAGAGCTTTGTGGCGGTGACCGGATGCTATGTAAAGGATCATCCGAGTGCCGATCGCTTCGCAGAAACCGCGCTGCTATTGCGCGATATGATTGCAAAAATTAAGGGGAAAACGGTAGCGCGACCAGCGTTAGGAAAGCAAAAGGCGATTGTGACGGTGGGTGAGCCGATTGATGTGACGCAGCGACTCGCGACCTATAAAGGACAAAGGAGACGGGCGATCGCGCAGCTCACCAAAGACCTCCAAACCGAAATGGAATCTTTGATCATCAGCACCTAAATTGCCGACCTCTCACCCAATGTATTTACGGCTTAACCAGCGGTTCCATTCGTTCAGCAATCACGGCATAAAACGGATCACCGCCACCTCTGCCTGTGAGCTGGCCGATCATTTGCATAATGGCAGGCACGTCTGACTTTTTGACCACCGTTTCAATGTTGCCAAATCCAGGGACAGCCTCAAAATACTGTTTTACTAAAGCAACGCGGCTCGCTTCACTGTTGTCGCGCCAGGCTGCGATCGCCTTCTCATAAAACATTCGGTTAGAAAAGCTAAAAATCGCAATTCCACCCGGCTTCAGCACTCGGTACACCTCAGCAAAAATCTTTTCAGGGTGCTGAATGTACTGCACCGAAACCGTATTGACCACTGCATCAAAAGCGCAGTCTTCTAGTGGAAACGTCTGGTTTTCATTCAAATTTTGAACAAAATAATGATCCAACTGCTTATTACGTGCGAGTTCTTCTGCGTTTAGGCCATGACCTTCTACATGGGCATAAGCAATATCGGTAGGCAGATGTGACACCCAGCTACTCATGAAGTCGAAAACGCGACTGTTTGGAGGGATGCGATCGCGATACAGCTCAGTTAACTGAGAGATGAACCCTTCATCCACATGCGTTACGAATCGTGGTGAATTGTAAAACAGCGTATCGCTAGACGGATCGAGTTTTGTTCTTTGAGCAGGTTCAAGCAGCATAGGGACGTTATAAATAAACAGCTATCTCTTAATATATTTGCTGAGACAGTATAAAAACAACGTTCATATAGCAGAGAAATCACAGGATGTGAAGAGGGCACACGCCACCTGAACTCTAATATGATGGCGGGTGGTATAACACTAGAGAAAGGAAGCATCACCCCTGTATCGAATAAGACTGATGAAGGCTTGGATGACTGGTATAACTATGTACAGCAGAAAGTCGCAACCCATGCGGCTAACTGTAAAAAACAAGCCACACAGCACATTAGCTTAGGCTAATTTACTTAAGCCAGGTTAACGGTATTTAGCTAAAGTTTGTCTTCAGATAGCTTAAATAAGGCTAGAAAGGACTGCAAACTGCTTAAGGTGTGGTATCTACTAAGCGCTGAATCATTAGCGCTGCTCATACACTGCTTTTTGCCCCAATCGCTTATGTTGTTTTTGATCAGACCATTTATCCGTCGTCGCAAAACCTCCTACCTCTTGCGCAACCAATTAAAACAGATGTCTGGTTCTTCTATTTATGAGTGCCTTATGGATTAGCAAGGTTTTTTGCCATGGATTGTCTAGACATTAGCTGCAGGCCAACGAATGTCTAGTTTGAAGAGAACCTACACGCTGAGAAGCGGCGTTGCCCTTGCCCTAAAAGAAGCCGCTTGCAGTGCAGCCACAGCCGCTTCAGCGTTTTGCACTCTAAACTGAGAGCCCAGACGGATGGCCTGCCGCTGATCTTGGGTGCGAATGACGGCAATCACTGGGGTTTTGGCTGCAAATTTATTTTCGCCCTGTAGCACTTTGAGAACGTTGCGCAGACGATATTGTTGTTCAATGTCTCCCGCGATCGCAGGATCCAAATCCACCATTACCATCCGAATCGACTCAATCGGCTCAGCATCATCAATAATCATCTGCACTCTGTCATCACGCCGATCCACCTTGCCCCACACCATCAGGCGAGCATCCGGCTTAATGTGCTGGCCAATGCGAGCGTAAGCTTTTGGAAATACAACAGATTCACAGTGACCGCTGAGATCTTCCATTTCTAACACAGCCATAGAGTCACCTTTTTTAGTGGTAACGGGCTTCACCATGCTAAGCATAACGATTGCGCTGAGCGTCACTTTTTCAGGCTGTTCTGCAATGTCAGCAAGGTTAATAGGCGCGAGAATTCTCGCCGAGCGCTGCACGTCTTTGAGGGGATGATCGGAGATATAGAAGCCAAGGAGTTCCTTTTCGAGTCGGAGGCGCTCTTGGGGCTCGAAGTCTTCGGTTGATGGGGCTTTGGGGGCAGACTCGAAGGTCTCGGAGGGGCCGGTCTCGGCGGTGGCAAAGCCTGACATCATGTCGAAGATGTTGCCTTGGCCGACTTCGCGATCTTTGGCGCGGCCCTGCGCCCATTCAATGACTAGCTCAAGGTCGTGCATGAGCTGCTGACGGTTAGGGTCTAGGGCTTCTAGCGCGCCGGAGAGAATGAGAGCTTCTAGAGCACGTTTGTTGACCGAGCGGAGGTCTACGCGATCGCACAAACCCGACAATGACGTAAACGGCCCTTCCTCCTCGCGAGACTTAATTAACGCCTCAATTGCCCCAAGTCCAATATGCCGCACCGCTGACAGGCCAAAGAGAATCTGATTATCTAATGGCGTAAAGTCCACACCGGAACGGTTTACATCTGGCGGAAGTACCTGAATACCCATGCCGATGCAGCTAGCAATATACATCTGTACTTTGTCTTGATCGCCGCTAATCGCCGTTAGCAGTGCCGCCATATACTCAACAGGATAGTTGGCTTTTAAATACGCCGTTTGAAACGTTACAAAGCCGTAGGCCGTTGAGTGAGATTTGTTGAAACAATACTCAGCAAACAATACCATTTGCTCAAACAAATCGTTAGCATTTTTGCGAGGAAAGTTGTTCTTACCAGCACCAGCGATAAAGTCTTCTCGGTGCAGCTCCATCTCTTTTATTTTCTTTTTGCCCATTGCCCTTCGAAGCAAGTCAGCCTTACCAAGAGAATACCCTGCTAGCTCTTGGGCAATTTTCATAATCTGTTCTTGATAGACCATAATGCCGTAAGTCTCTTCTAAAATTGGCTTTAGAATGTCATGGGCATAGTCAATTTTTTCTCGGCCGTGCTTACGGTCAATAAACTTAGGAATCAGGCCAGCATCCAACGGGCCAGGGCGATAGAGCGCCAGCACAGAAGAGATATCTTCTAAACCGGAGGGCTTGAGATCTTTTACAATCTGTCGCATTCCTGAAGACTCTAGCTGAAATACGCCTGCGAGTTCGCCGCCCGCGAGCAGCTTATATGTCGCCGGATCGTCTAACGGCAGCGCATCAAGGTCAATTTCAATGTCGTGGCGCGCTTCAATATGATTCACGGCTTTTTGAATCATGGTGAGGTTGCGCAGGCCCAAAAAGTCCATTTTCAACAGACCGATGGCCTCGACATCTTCCATGTAGTACTGGGTAATTACAGAGCCATCGTTGTTGCGCTGTAAAGGAACAATGGTGTCTAACGGATGCTCGGAAATAACCACACCGGCTGCGTGCATTCCAAAGGTTTTGTTGGTGCCTTCGATGGTGATGGCCGTATCAATCCAGCGTTGAAACGAGACATTTGTGCCTGGAATCAGTTCGCCACTGTCGTATTTGTCTTTAAACTCAGCGGCGGGCGTCTCGTCAGAGATCATGACGTTGAGCTTGGCGGGCTTGCCCCTGGCAACGGGGATGAGTTTGGCGAGCTTATCAGACTCGTTGTAAGGGATATCGAGCACGCGGGCCACGTCCTTGAGCACGGCCTTGGAGGTCATGCGGTTGAAGGTGATGATTTGAGCGACGTGATCGGTGCCGTATTTTTCGGTGACATAATCGATCACGTCACTGCGCCGGTCGATGCAGAAATCGGTATCTACATCAGGCATTGACTTGCGCTCGGGGTTCAAGAATCGCTCAAATAGCAGGCCGTGATGAACCGGGTCGATGTTGGTGATGCCCATGGCATAGGCGACGAGTGAGCCTGCGGCAGAGCCACGACCGGGGCCGACCGAAATATTGCTGTCGCGGGCGAATTTGATGTAGTCCCATACAACGAGAAAGTAGGTAGCGAAGCCCATCTCATGCATCATCGCCACTTCGTATTTCATACGATCTTGGTACTCTTCGCTTAGCTCCTCGCGACTGGCGACGTTCATTCTCTCGAACAAGCCGTCCCAGGCGACCTCTTCCATGTAGCTCTCTTTTGTATGGCCGTCAGGAATCGGGAAGTTCGGAATTTGAGGATTGCCGAGGATATTGTACGCTTCTACTTTGTCGGCGACTTCTTGGGTGCGGGCGATCGCATCAGCAATCACATCCGGCTCTAAATGATCACGAAACAGCCGAGCCATCTCTTCTTCAGACTTCAAATACTCTGTGCCGCTGTAGCGCAGCCGCTTATCTTCAGTAATCAGCTTGCCGGTTTGAATACACAGCAGCGCGTCGTGAGCCTCTACATCAACACAAGAGATAAAGTGCGAATCGTTGGTTGCAACCACTTTAATATCGAGTTCCTTGGCAATCCGAACAATCTCTACATTGACGATTCGATCTTCAGGCGACCCGTGATCTTGAATCTCTAAATAAAAATCATCACCGAGCAAATCCTTATACCACTGCGCTACTCTGCGAGCCACATCTAGCCGCTTTTTCATAATCGCCTGCGGAATTTCTCCACCTAGGCAAGCGCTCGTAATAATCAGGCCTTCGTGATACTGCTCTAATAGCGCCTTATTAATACAGGGCCGTGAAAAGAGGCCTTTGCCCTGAACGCCTTCAAGGTGAGAAACCGTCGTCAGCTTTACCAGGTTCTTATAGCCGACGTCATTTTTAGCCAGCACGAGCTGATGGTACTTAGGCCGCTTTTCCTGCTTGGTGATGTCACCGTTGATAATGTACATCTCATTGCCGATGATCGGTTTAATGCCTTTTTTGTTACACACCTTGAGCAGTTCGATTGCGCCATACATGACACCGTGATCGGTGAGTGCTATTGCATTCATTCCCAATTCCAGCGCCTTGTCCACCAGCGGGTCAATGTGGCTAGCACCATCAAGCAGGCTGTAGTCGCTGTGAATGTGCAAGCCAACAAAGGGCATGGAAAAATCCTCGTAGAACGGTGGCGATTAAACAGGTCGAACCTGACTGAGTGCAAAGCTATGCTTCAAGCGCAATTCGTTTAACCACTTTTCAGCGGGAAAATGGCATCTGCACTCTAAGGAAGAATAGCCGATTTAACCACTACATATGGCAATTACTTTAAAACGATTGGGAGTTTTAACGCTAGAGGTAGTGCCGAGGATGAGGTAGAAGCAACGCCAACGCCTATAACATAAAATTGATACGAAATGTGCAGCGAGTCGCTAATTTATCGTTCTAACAAAAACCAGCCTAATTCCTTTGTCGTCACTTCAAAGTTCGTTGATACATACAAAGAAGATTGCCTCTAATCTATCGTTATCAATCATAAAAGTCAATGAACTGCGTGACAGCCCAAACACGCGCGGTGAGATGAACACATTGTTTCTGCGTATTATTAACTATGCTTTTATGAGTAGAAAAGATTTGTTTTTGATACTCTTTTAGATATAGACACAATTTTTCAGTCTACTCCCATAGGCCGATCCAGCCCTTCCCAGAATTCGACAGTATGGCGACAGTTTGACGTCCAAAAATTTAAAACGGGCGAGCGACATACAGCAGCAGCAAAACACGCAAAATACACAGCCAGAACCTCTACGAACAACGCTTGTGCAGCACCACGTTTGTACTCAGGGTTTTTATGAAACGAATTATCTACAGTTCTCTATCGGTACTAACCGTCATCAGCACAGCCTTTGTCGCGACAAAAGCAGAAGGGTTTCCCGGAGATTCTAATGGGCAAAGCAATCCTTCTATTGCACAGGGAGAACTAGCAAACGTCAATCTCCGTCCAGCCAATGCACCGTCATCTGTTGCTATACCCACTGCGCAGGCCCAAATGATGGAAGCGGAGCCAGATGAAACAGCGCCCGATGAAGGTACGGTTACGCCTGAATCAGATATGACCGATCCGGGCCTAATCGAACCGGGAGTGTCTGATCCAGATCTAACCGAGCCAGGAATGTCCGGGCCTGAGGGGGCTGATCCGCTATTGAATGAGCCTGAACTGAATGAGCCTGAACTGAATGAGCCTGAACTGAATGAGCCTGAACTGAATGAATTGGAAGAAGACTCACTTAGGGAACCGGCGGCTGACGAAGTGCTACCACCAATTCCCCAGGAAAGCATTCCACCCGTAGCACCGGGTAGTTCTGCACCTGGGTTTCCACCTTCAACGTCGCCTGGATTCCCACCTGCGCCAGTTGAGCCAGCGCCGCGATCGCCCTTGGAAGAAAACACGCCGCTAGACGATAGCGCTGTGCCCAATGACGATTTCTCGGTGGGGGCTTCTAGCAGCGATCGCCTCGTCGGTGAAGGCTTTACACCGTTCCAACTGTCTTATTTAGCGATCGCAGGCGGTCTTAAAGAAGAAGGTATTCCTGGCGGCAGTGTGCTGCTCAGTGCCTACAATCAAGGTGATATTTCAGCCGCTGACATTGTAGAAGCAGGCGCACTCACCAATCGTTTGGGAACTGCCGCTGACGAGCAGGCTGACTATACCGACGGCGTTGAGCGGTTCCTTAAGCGGCTGGAAAGGGACGCTCGGGCTGACTAGCACACCTGAGCAACACGACAACCAATCCACTAGCCATGTATTCAGGCCTGACCCTTCACGGTTAGGCCTTTTTTTATACAAGACTTCGACCTCTGGGAAGATATACGAACAAGTCTCTTTTGGTAACGTGTCCTTTGAGTATTTTTAATCAGTCGTACTTTAATACAGACACTCATACGCTTGCCAAAATCAGACATGACAGGCTGCGGCAATATTCTTTCAACAAAACTAAACCAAACCGACTAGTTTAGATATACTCAGTACTTTAAGATTAAGGCAAACTTTTGCCACTTGCTCCACATACGACATCCGCTTCGCAGACATAGATTAATCAGTATCTAGGGCAACCCTTCACTATGACGGCTTCTTCGGACTCATCGCCTGCTTTACCCATTCCACCTGATGCCACGCCGCCAGTCAAACCACATACAACGGGGTCTGCCCTTTATCCAGAAGCTGAGTCGCGATCGCCCCGAAAATGGCTCGGCCTGCTAGCGCTGTTGCTACTCGCTGCTGGCGTTGGATTCGCTTTGTGGAAGGCACTTGCAGGCGGCGGGCAGGCGCCAATGCAGGGGCCGCAGGCTGTCCCTGTCAAAATAGAGCGGCTGCAAAAAGAGTCAATTGAAGACAGCACAGAGTACATTGGCACGCTAGATTCTGAGGCGGGCGTGAGCTTACAGCCTGAGGCTGATGGGCGGGTAACGCAAATTTTTGTGAATTCGGGTGAGCAGGTGAGCGCAGGGCAAACGATTATGCAGCTAAGTTCTGGGCGATCGCAGGCCGACTATAGCGCTGCACTCTCTAATGTGACCGCCGCCAGCGCTGCCCGCAACGCCGCCGAAGCTCAGCTCAGAGCTGCCTTAGAAAGAAGGGCACAGCTAGAGGCTGATTTGGCCCTTCAGACCAGTGACTACGACCGGACGGCAACATTGGTCGAGCGAGGCGCTTTGGCTAGAGAACAATTAGATGAGGTGGTACGCGATCGCGCTGTCGCCCAAGCCGCGCTTAACTCTGCCGTACAAGAAATTGAAGCCCTCAAAGCCAGCCGTGAGCAGGCAGAAGCCACACTCACCCAGGCTAACGCCAACGCTAACGCCACTCAGCAAGACCTCCTCGATAAAACAGTCACCTCACCTATTAGCGGTATTGTCGGCGACATTCCGATTAAGCTAGGCGACTACGTAACCACCGGAAGCCAGCTCGCCACCATCACCCAAAACAGCAATTTAGATCTTGAAATTGCTGTAGATATCAGCAACGCATCTCGCCTGCGAACGGGGCTACCGGTCGAACTTACCCTGACCGGACAGGACAATGCCGTGGCGACTGGCAACATTACTTTTGTTTCTCCAACCATCGATCCTGCGACTCAAACCGTGCTGGCAAAAGCTCGCTTTTCAGATTCAAGACAGCCCTTACAAGATAATCAAAGGCTCAACGTCCGCGTCATTTGGGATGAGCAGCCCGGCATTTTAATTCCAACCACTGCTGTCTCTAGGCTCGGCGGCCAAACGTTCGTTTTCGTACCCGGTGAACCTGACCCCCCTGCCGAAGGTGAAGGGCCACCACAGGGCGCTCCTCCAAGGCGTCAATCTGGCGAACAAGAGGGGCCACCGCCGACAGTCGCTAAGCTTATTCCCGTTACGCTAGGCGACCTGCAAAACAACGAATATCAGGTTGTAGAGGGCCTTGAAGCTGGCGATACCGTGATCACGTCTGGACTGCTAAACCTGAGAGACGGGGTGCCAATCGCACCTGAAGCTGAAAGCAGCCGTTCCGAGAATGGCGGTACCAGGAGCGATCAATAGTATGTTTGTCAATTACTTTATTAAGCGACCTGTTTTTGCTACCGTCTGTGCGCTAATTATGCTGCTCATTGGCGCAGTCAGCATCCCTACGCTGCCCATCGCTCAGTATCCTGAAATTAGCCCTACGCAAATTAACGTGACGGCTCGCTACATCGGTGCCGATGCCGAAACCGTAGAGCAAGGCGTCACCACCGTTATTGAGCGACAAATTAATGGCGTGGAGGGCATGCGATACATGACCTCCAACAGCAGCAACAACGGTGTGAGCAACATCACCGTCACCTTCGACTCATCGCGGGATAAAGACATCGCCGCCGTAGATGTCCAAAACCGGGTATCGCTAGCAGAGCCCCAACTACCTGAAATTGTTCGGCAAACGGGCGTCACGGTAGCCAAGCAAACCAGCAATATTTTGCTGGCGATGAGCCTTTTCACTGAAAATGGCGAATACGACGACGTATTTTTGAGTAACTACGCTGACCTCTATGTTGCAGACGCCCTGCGCCGGGTAAGCGGTGTAGGCAACGTCACTATTTTTGGTGAACGTACCTATGCCATGCGCATATGGCTCAATCCTCAGCAGCTTGCCGCGCGCGGGCTTTCTGCCGATAGCGTTGTGACTGCGCTCAGAGAACAAAATATTCAGGTTGGGGCAGGGCAAATTGGCCAGCCGCCCACGCCCACAGATCAGAATTTTCAAATTGACCTACGGGCGAACAGTCGGCTAGAAACGCCTGAGGAATTTGAAGATTTGGTTTTGGAAACCGGAGAAAACGGGCAGCTCATTCGACTTAAGGACGTAGGGTATGCGGAGCTAGGGGCCGAGCGCTACAGCTCGTTTTTGCGCTTTCGAGGCAATAACGCGGTTGGTTTAGGTATTTTTCAGCTACCTGGAAGTAATGCGCTGGAGGTAGCAGCGGGCGTGAAAGAGGTAATGGCTGAGCTGGAGTCTGATTTTCCACCCGGCATGAAGTACGGCATCGGCTTTGATACCACTGAGTATGTGCAGCAGTCTCTTTTAAGCGTTCTGTGGACGCTGGTTCAGGCGATTGGGCTGGTGGTGCTGGTAATTTATATCTTTTTGCAGGACTGGCGCACGACCGTGATTCCGGCGGTGACAATTCCGGTTTCGCTGATTGCGACATTTGCGATTGTAAAGCTGTTTGGTTTTTCCATTAACAGCCTGACGCTGTTTGGGCTGACGCTGGCAACCGGCATGGTTGTAGATGATGCGATTGTGGTGGTTGAAGACATCAGCTCAAAGATTAATAAGCGTGGATTGGAGCCGGAGGAAGCTGCGATTACGTCGATGGGCGAGCTGACGGGCGCGGTGATTGCCACGTCGTTAGTGCTGATGGCAGTATTTATTCCAGTAGCCTTTTTCCCAGGGACGACGGGCGCACTGTACCGGCAGTTTGCACTGACCATTGCCTTTGCGATCGCCCTTTCCACTTTTAACGCTCTTACCCTCACCCCTACCCTTTCTGGCCTACTGCTCAGACCTCGACAGGAGCCAACGGGCTGGCGTGCGAAGGTCTTTAATCCTTTTAATAATGGGTTGGACTGGCTGCGCGATCGCTATAGCGACATCCTACGCGGACTTGTTAGCTTTAAGCTAGTTGTCCTAGCTGGCTTTGTCGCCTCTTTGGTGGTTACCGCTTGGCTCTACACCACCGTGCCCTCTGCCTTTTTGCCCGATGAGGATCAAGGCTACTTCATTACGATCATTCAAGGACCAGAAGGCACTTCGCTGAACTACACCAGTGAGGTCATGGAGCAGGCAGAGGCACTGCTGCTAGAGCAACCTGAAGTGCGTGCGACCTTTGCAGTCGGCGGCTTCGGCTTTAGTGGTAACACGGCCAATAGCGGCGTTATCTTTACTACCCTCAATCCCTGGGGCGAAAGGGATGCGAGTGCCTTTGACATTATCGATCGGGTGCGCGGGCCGTTGATGGCCACCACCGAAGCGAGAATGCTGCCAGTGAATCCGCCTGCGATCGCAGGATTAAGCAGCTTTGGCGGCTTTGAGTTTCAGCTACAAGATCGACGCGGCAACTCAGGCCTCGATCAGCTAGTGACGAGCATGGGCGAAATTATGGGCGCAGCCAATCAAAACCCTGAACTCTCATCAGTATTTAGCACCTATGCAGCCAGCACACCACAGATTGCAATTGACGTAAATCGCGATCAGGCCAAATCATTGAACGTGAACATCAGCGATATCTTCAGCACACTACAAACGAATCTAGGCTCACGCTATGTGAATGACTTCAACCTGCAGGGCCGGACGTATCGGGTATTTGTACAGGCCGACCAAGAATATCGCTCTGCGCCGGAGGATATTAAGAAGCTGTATGTGCAGTCCCAATCTGGCGATCTCGTCCCGATGAGAAATCTCATCAGCACCGAAGATACCGTTGGAGCGCAAACCATCAACCACTACAACCTATTTCGCTCTATTGCCATCAACGGTCAGCCTGCCGAAGGCGTCAGCTCGGGCGCAGCGATTGAGGCGATGGAAGACGTGGCTGATCAGGTGCTGCCCGCTGGCCTTGGCTACGAGTGGTCGGGTACTGCGCTAGAAGAAATTGAGGGCGGCAACCAGGCACCAATCATCTTTGGTTTGGGGATCATCCTCGTCTTCTTGGTTCTGGCAGCTCAGTACGAGAGCTATGTAGATCCGGTGATTATTTTGTTTGCCGTGCCGCTGGCGGTATTAGGTGCACTGTTAGCGCAAACGATACGTGGACTACCGAATGATGTTTACTGTCAAATTGGGCTAGTGATGCTGATCGGGCTGGCGAGTAAAAACTCAATTCTGATTGTGGAGTTTGCCAATCAGCTCAGAGAAGAAGGCAGCTCTATTACAGAGGCAGCCTTGGAATCGGCTCAGCAGCGAATGCGACCGATTTTGATGACGGCAATTTCCACGCTCAGCAGTATCTTTCCACTGGTGATCGCCACGGGCGCGGGCGCAGGCTCTCGTCAGTCTTTAGGAACGGCTGTGTTTGGCGGCATGTTGGTGGCCACCTTCCTTAGCCTGTTCGTAGTGCCGATTTTATACATCATCATCAAGCAGCTCAGCGATAGATCAGGATCTAAGGGCGGGCCTAATTCTGGAGGCAACGGGAGAAGGCCTGTAGGTGCAGGTAATGGCAGGGGGCGTACGGATGAGTCGTTATCAACGCCGGTTTATCGTAGTGAGGACATTGGCTATGAGAGCTAGGTAGACAGGCAAAAATCCCTCGTGAAAGAGACGGAAGCTGGTTAAGCGTTGGGGCAGTCTCATACGCGGAGATAATTGAACGTACCTTTGCGAGGAAGCTACCAGCTCTCCACAGTCTAAAAAGGGACAGCCTACTGAATCGTGTTGTCTATATAGAGGAAGCCTTACGGTGTCGCTTTCTCTGCCTGATTCGGGCTCTAATTTGGTAGTAGCTGTGATAGAGAAAAACCGCCGAGATAAACCAGAGCCAAGAGAAATCTAGCAAGAAAATCTTGTATGTCAGATTAAACGATTCAAGCGTCGGTAAGTCGTAGATCAAACTCACCCTCAGCCCGACGTGAGCGAGAAAGGTGATGGCTACCGGCAAAACAGATGTGACGAGCACGCCGAAATCCCGATTAATCAGCATTGGTGCCTTTGGTAACCTGAGCCACTTAGGTGGGTTAGACCATAGCAACCGAAGCAGCAGCGAGTACGTACCAGCCCAGAATAAGAACCACATCAGAGATAGCAGCAGCGACAGCAGAGAGATAGCGAAGAAGAAAAACAGTCCTTCTATACCAGAGAAAGATAGCAGAGTACCCAGCAAGAAGAACCGCCAGACTTCAAAAGCCAGTACGACCGTTGCCAAGCCATAGGCAGGAATCGCGAGTCTGATAGCCATCGTCCACGACTTCAGAGAAGGCACCCATGCACAGGAAGCTGATACATCTCTAGGAACCGGTTATTAGCACTCCTAGAGTGCCCTATGAGACGTAAAAATATTGAGACTACAGCACTGGCTTGGTTAGTCGTAGAGAATTTTACAAGTCGTCTGGCCTCTACATTGTTGTTCGGCTTGCATCAAGAACAGTTGAAGCTTTTGTCTATAACTGTTGTGTGCTATATGCACGAGTAGCACCAATATGATGATAGATAACAACAGATATCCTACAAATATCAGCGCTATCTATCATCTTGCTTAGACCGAGCAAAGGCGTTTTCCTATCGACACTTCAATCCAGTGATAAGCAAAACCCTTCAGCTCTATTAGGTTTTGACCGTGCGATGATGCAAGCGGTCTGTGAGTATCTTTAATTAGCCGCTAAGACTTGAACTGAACCTTAAGTAGCTTGATCATGTCCTCAGTGCTACCGGCTGTCATGATCGTGCTGAGCGGGATAGGCTCATTGGGATTGATTGAAACGGAGAAGACTTCAGGGTTGTTGATGAAGGCTGTCATTTCTTTCACAATGTCTTCAGTGAGGCCTTGTTCACCGCTGGCTAGGTCTTCTTTTAGGCTGGCGATCGCCTCCCGTTTAAACTCATCCACACTCGCCCCATTCGCCGCCGCCGCCGTATCAAACATACGCGTCACCAGCGAATCATCTTTGTAGTTAATCTCGGCCTCATGGAGTACCATGCCAAATAGCGAAAACGGCATACTGGCGATCGCGGCTGGATCCAAGCTGACATTAGACACGTACACACTCAAATCTAAATCACCGACCTCATCGGCACCCACCTCAAACGTCTTCAGGCGAATCTCTTTCTCTTCCACCTCATACTCGTACTCAGTCGCAAAATTCACCGACAGCGTTTCGCCATAGCCAAACTCTTTTAAGGGCGCAGCATTCTTGCCAAGGTCAGCCACGTCCACCGCCAGTCCATTCACCGCCATCTTCAATGAAGTCGGAATATCGCCTGCCGAGTCGTAGTCATACACCACCACTTCATCCACACTATACGTTTCGCCGCCTGATTTTACCGGCGAAATCGTCACGCCCTTCACATGCGTACCACCACCTAGCAAAGAACTGTTGACCTTTTTATAGTCGATATCGACAAACTCAGATACGCTGCTAATCGCCTTATCAACTTCTTGAGTAGCCCTGTGGGACACGTATAGCTGAGCGCCTGCAAAAAGCGCGATCGCGCCACCCAAACCACCCAACACTGCAATAATCGTTTTATTCATATCTCTTATATCAATTTCCTAACGCTATATTCCCGACGGTTGTGTCCTTTGACTACCCATTCCAACCCTTGCAATATAGGATGTAGTGCAGTTTCCTTCCTCCTCTCGGCATCATCATGGCTATCTACCAGGCTTGTAAAACTGTCATCACCCGCATAGCCATCATCAGCACAGCCCTGCTAGCAACAGGTATCATGGCGAGCTGTAGCCAGCTTCAAGAGCCTCAAGCAGGAGGGACTGCCACATCCGAAGCGACAGGCGGCCAGGTGCCCATTAAAGACGGACAATTAGCCGCTAGTGAGCCTACCCCCGCCCCCAACAAAGGTGTCAAAACCACTCACGACATTTACCATGCCAGAACTATAGAAGTGCCCGCTGGAAAGCCCGTACCCGCCGTGACCATACGGATGGATGAGGACAAAGTGAACGGCTGGAACCTGTATGTCGGCACCGCTAACTTCACGTTTACACCCACAGAGGTCGGTGGCGAGAGCAGCTATACAGGCGGTCATGCCAATCTATATGTCAACGACGAACCTATCCGTCGGATTTACAGCACCTGGACGCATATTCCCACTCTTCCACCCGGTATCAACAAAATCCGGGTAACGCTCAACGCTAATGATTACGAAACGCTAACCACGCAAAATACGCCGATTGAAGATAGTGTGACCGTCGAGGTTTACGATCCGAATGCTGACTAGCCTGGAGTGATCTCTTATGCCGAGCCTATTAGATCTATGGTTAATCGCGGCCCTGGGTTTTCTAGGGAGCTTTGGTCACTGTGTGGGTATGTGCGGGCCGATCACGGCAGCATTTGCGCTATCGGCTCAGCGTGAAGCCTCAATGCAAACCGATAGCGTCTGGCAGTCAAATATTCAATTTCATGTGCTGCTCAATTTGGGTCGGCTGCTGAGCTATGCCCTGGTCGGTGCAGGCATTGGTGCGCTCGGCTCGGTCATTTTTGCAGGCGGACAAATGGCAGGCGTGGGCTCTACGTTGAGGCGAGCTGTCTCTATTTTTACGGGCGTTTTGCTGATTTGGTTTGGCCTGACGCAGGCGAAGCCCGGACTATTACCTAGCCTGCCGTTTTTACACCCGGCTAAGCAGCAGCGCTTGCATGAACGGCTCACCCAGCTAATGATGCGTGTTGCTAGCGCCGAAAGCCATCAGGCACAAAGGCTATTGCCGCTGCTATTGGGCCTGCTATGGGGACTGATTCCCTGTGGATTTTTATATGCAGGCCAGCTAAGGGCGGCTGAAACCCAAAGCTGGATGGGGGGCGCAGCGATTATGCTGGCGTTTGGCTTGGGCACGCTGCCAGCGATGATTACAATGGGCGCAGTCACGTCTGCATTGAGTAGCGATCGCCGTTCTCAATTGTTCCGCATTGGCGGCTGGCTGACGATTGTGATCGGGCTGCTGCTGCTGGTTCGTACGGGCGATACCATGAGCGACTACAGCGGTCATGCGGCGCTGATTTGTCTGGTGGTGGCCCTGATTGCGCGTCCGATTAGCCGGTTTTGGGCTGTGCCACTGCGCCATCGGCGGGTGCTGGGCGTGGGTGCGTTTGCCCTGAGTGGGCTGCACGTGCTGCATATGGTGAGCCATACCTGGAACTGGAAGTTTCAGGCGGTGCAATTTATGCTGCCGGCGCATCAGGTGGGTGTGGGCTTAGGGGCGATCGCAATCATCTTAATGATACCGGGCGCCCTCACCAGCTTTGATCAGGCCCAAAAAGCGCTTGGCAATCGGTGGCGCAAGCTACATTTGCTCAGCGTTCCTGCCCTAATGCTAGCAATGGTTCATACGCTGCTGATTGGATCTAGCTACTGGGGCGCGCTGGCGATAACCTGGCAGCATCAGGCTCAGGCGATCGCGCTCATCATCACGGTCGGTCTGGTCTTTGCAGTGCGATCGCCTCACCTCTGGTCTCTCTTTTCTCTTCAAAAATACTATGCCCCTCCTAAAAGCTCCCCCCAAAACAGCTTATCTTCTGCTCAGCGCGATCGCGGCTGTCACCCTGAGCAGCCTTAATACCGCTATCTCACCATCACCGGCTATTGCCCATCAGGTAGAGCTGGCCGAGGATGTCGGGGGCACGCTGCACATCGAGCCTAGCGATACCCCTAAAGCCGGAGAAGAAGTTCTGGCCTGGGTGGCCTTGACGCGTAAAGGTGGTGAAACCATCCCGCTGGCAGACTGCGACTGTCAAATCGATATCTATACGCCCTCACAGCCAGATGAGCCGCTGCTATCACCTGCCACCGTTGCGGTTGAAGCAGAAAGCTATCAAGGCATTCCCGGCGCAGAATTTACGTTTCCTGATGTGGGCGCTTACACACTTGTGATTAGCGGCAGTCCGAAGGCCACCGAAGGTGCAGCCGCATTCGCCCCCTTTGAGCTGGCTTTTGATATCACCGTCGCGGCGGGGAAAGCCATCCCGAGAGTTCCAGAAAACGCAGCGGCTAAACTACCCGATCCTGCAGGAGAAGTCTCTGCTCCGGTTAGGCCGCGATCGCCCGTAGCCAGATGGATCACAATCGGCATGGGCAGCGCAATTCTGCTGGGACTAGCGGCGGTCATCGCTCAGCGCTCCCGTCCCAAGTCATAATAAGGAGAGGCCCCCTACAACAATACATCAGGAGTTTTAGCTCCCTATGCAAGCAACTCAGACATATCACGACAATCTCTTAGATCGGTTGTTCATTTGGCTGTTTTCTCGCAAAATGGCTAACGCTATCGGTGCAGAGATGCCAGCAAGCGGCTATAGCGGCTTTGTTGCTCTCTCCAAGCAGATTATGCAAGGGCGAGATGCCAGTGAACAGCAGGCGGCGGTGGCACGAGTGCTGCAATCGCTAGTCCCTGCGCCCGTGCTGTGGCTAATTCGCACGCTTTTTTCACCAACAAAGCTGGTATGTGTGCTTAATGCCTGGTTTGCCGCCCAAATGTTTGAATGGCTGGTCGGGCCTTGTGAGATCGCAGAAGCAGACGTGACTGGCCCAGATGGGGTGGTGCGATCGCAGTCCAGCGCTGTACAAATCCAAAAGTGTCGCTATCTAGAAGACTCTCAGTGCGTCGGCATGTGCGTCAACATGTGCAAGCTCCCCACCCAAACCTTTTTTACCAATAAGTTCGGCATTCCGCTCACCATGACGCCCAACTTTGAAGACCTTAGCTGCACCATGGTTTTTGGCCAAATGCCGCTTGAGCCTGCAGATGATGAAGCCTTTAGCCAAAGCTGCTTAAGTGAATGCGATGCCGGCTCGCACGCTCAGCCCGTTTGCCCCAAAACAGCAAAACCCGAGGCCCTTTGAGCCTATTAAGCCTGTGCACCCGCGACACAAACACACCAAATTTGGCTACAGACACACCACGATGTTGCCCTCACTCCCTACAATTAAGAAAGCAGCTTTAGTCTCTTTTTCTCATGACGCTCACCCACACGCAGCCCGCACCAACGCCCAGTTCTCGGCACAAGCCTTGGAAAATTAATCTTCTGTTTGATGGCGAATGCCCTTTGTGCGTCAGAGAGGTTAACTTTTTACAAAAGAAAGACGCCGGGCGGGGCCTAGTGAAGCTTACCGATATTGCTGATCTTGACTATGATCCAGCCCAGAATGGCAACGTGGACTTTGAAACGGCGATGGGTCGCATCCATGCCGTTCGCGCTGATGGCACCGTTGTAAAAAATGTGGCTGTTTTCCAGGAAGTGTATGACGCGCTAGGCATTGGCTGGATGTACGCCCCGACTAAATGGCCGATTATTGGCCCAATTGTCAACAAAATTTATGACCTGTGGGCCGACAAAAGGCTGGCTGTAACGGGTCGAGCGAGCCTAGCAGAGGTGATTGCTGCAAGAGACCAAAAACTGGCCCGTCGAGAAGGCGATCGCTGTCAGGTAGAAAAGTCTCTTTAGAAGAATAGTAAAAAAGAACAGAAACTCAAAATCCTTTCATACGGATTTCATGCAGATTTCACATAGATAGTTACATCAAGAAATAGTTGTGAAATATGACCGCAGCAAAGATAGCACGGGAGAAATTGTCATAATGTTAATTGTATGCAGCATTCGCGGCTCTCTCCTCCTGCACACATCCTCCCCCCATGAGTATTTTAGACTTTAATATTATTGACTTTATTGACGGCGCTTCGCCCATGGGCAGCAATGGCGACATTGTAGAAAGCATTGATATTATTGCTGAAGTGACTCAGGGGATTGAGCCAACAGATGTTGGTCAGCCGTCCGATAGCAATGCTTCAGATAGCATCAACGGTGCCATTAGCAGAATTCTAAACGGTCAGCCCACCAACTCGACGCTCGGGACTCAACTGCGACAGCTCAACCCCGACCTCTTTAAAGACGGCAGCTTTGTTCAACTGCTCAACAGTATTGGCAAAGAGGCGCTGAGCGACGGTAAAATTATCGCGACGTTCAGTCAGCTAGATACCCGAATTTTAAGCAATGGCCTAGCCGCCGAGTGGCTCAAAACTGTTGGCACAGACGTATTGAAAAGTGATAACTTTAGTCGCTTTCTAAGCAATGTCAGCCGCGATATTATAACTAATGCAAGCTTTTTGCGCTTTGCCAGCAGCATTGATAGAGGTTTGTTCTTAGATGGCAGCTTCACAACGTTCTTATCTAACCTAAGCAGTGAGAGGCTCACGAGCAGCCAAGCTTTAAACAACATCCAGCTTTTGCCGACAGCGCTCTTAAGCAATGGGTCTTTTTCCAACTTTTTGAGCGGTTTAGACTCAAGGCTGTTCCTAGATGGCAGCTTTGCCCGTTTTTTAGTCAACCTATACAACAATCCGCCCGCTGGGGCCTCTTCTGATCTGCTGACTGACCCTGTGGTTTTGAATGCGATCGCCCAGATCAATCCCGATATTTTGACCAGCGATCAGTTCACTAGCCTGTTCCCCTCACTTGGCACCGACCTCCTTACCAGTCTCAGCTTCGGCCAGTTTGTCTCCAGCCTAAATCGCGATATTTTCAACGACGGCAGCTTCGTTGATTTTCTCAAAGACATCAGCCCCAGCACGTTCACTGACGAGAGCTTTACTGACTTTTTAACCACTGCCGGAACGGATCTGCTGACCAGCTCAGCTTTTACCAGTGCCCTCGGCAGCATTGATGCCAACCTATTAGCCGATAGCGCCTTCACCGATTTTGTGACCGCAGTTGGTGCAGAGCTAATCGAAAACGGCACCTTCGTCCGCCTGGTAAGCAACCTAGACCCAACGCTTTTTACAAACGACGGCTTTGTCACGCTTTTCACTAGTCTCAGCGCTGACATCCTTACCAACACACGCTTTGTAGACTTCATTGAATCGTTAGGAAGTGACACCCTAAGCAACTCAACGTTGCAGACATTCTTAGGCGATCTAGACAGCACGCTGCTGACAAACCCTGAGTTCGTAGATCTGCTCACCACTCTGAGCACGACAGTTCTCACCGACCTTAGCTTCACCCAAGCCCTCAGCAGCTTAAGTCCAGACATCGCCCAAAACCAGGCGTTGCTCGATATCCTGAGCAGCCTCAGCGACAGCACTTTAACGGGGGAGGCCTTCTCTGCCTTCATCGCCAGCAATGCTATTGTCAGCGATGTCAGCGATTTCCTCTCTCAGCTAGAAGCCCTCTTCATGGACACCACAACGCTGTTTTCAACAGCACCCACTGAAAACGAACCACCCGACGTACTGTTAGAAGGTGGCACACTTAATGTAAATGCTAATAGCGCTAACACTAATTTCCTTGACACCGTTTTACTCCCAAACAGCACCAACACGTTCTTAAACAGCACTGATGTTAAAACGATTGTTGAGCCGGTGGCCGATCCACACTCAGTCGATAGTCTAACGACAGGTCAATCCGATATTGCTGATCCTAATGCGCTGCTACTGCCAGAATGGATAGGCCAACCGACCAGCGCAACTTTTGAAGTCTCTACTGCTGTAGAAATTTAACATGATTGTTGTTCTAGTTCTCCTGAAGAAAGGCTAGATAGGCTGCACCGATTTCCGCCACAGCTAAATCATAAAACTGTTGTCCGTGCTCAGGAGTGGCCAAATCTGGGTTAGATCCCATGCGCCCATCAGCATAGAAAGCGCGAAAGTCTTGAGCGTTGTAAATAGAGCGACCGGAGGGGGCAACCGCTGGAGAAAGGGCAGCTTTTTTGATGGCCTCTGGATAGACAAACTGCGTTAGCGCAACTTCACTAGGCGTCGCGTGAGAACCTTCTTGCTCACCGTACAGCTTCTGGGCGAGGTCGCCTACGGCTTTGCCCTGGTACCAGTTGGCAATTTTGCACCGCACCCGTTCGGCGTTAGGGATATTTGCATCAATCACCGCCGAACAGGTTTCGGAAAAAGCGGCTTTCATAGAGGCCACATTGCCGCCGTGACCGTTGATGAAGTAGAAGCGTTCAAAGCCGTTACGAGCGAGCGGCTTTACATAGTCTTGAATGAGGGCAATTAGCGTACTGGGCCTGAGGCTAATGCTGCCAGAAAAGGCCAAATGATGCAGCGCCATGCCAACATTAATGGTAGGGCCAACCAGCGCGTTGGTGGCTTCTCCTACACCTTTGGCCACCGCTTCAGCACAAATCGCATCGGTGCCAATTAGACCGCTGGGGCCGTGCTGTTCGGTAGAGCCAATGGGGAAAATAATGCCGCGCGATCGCTCTAAATAATCTTCCACTTCAGGCCAGGTGCACAGGTGTAGCTGCATGGTTGCTTTTGCGTAATACGCTTTGAATCTTCACAGGTTTTAGTGTACCGCGCGGCTAACTGTCCGGAGAGCGATCGCCCTCTGAAGTAAACGTTAAAATGAAGGTCGCCTTAAGCACCCATAATTTGCGATTGGCACGGTTGCTGCCATCTCTTTAATACGATTTAGTTGAATAAGATATTGAAGAAAGTTTTGAATTTTATGCATTAGCTTACTGTCAAATATCTCCCATCAAGCCCGTACATTGCAAGTAGCATCGTTTGTTTTGCTTATACTTAGGAATTTAGTTAAATGGAAATAACGGGTCTAAAAGACGTTATTCAGAGTCTGCCAGAGAATGCGCCTGAGCCCGTAGTCAGAGAGCGTTTTATGCCTCTCTTCATGAAAGCACTAGGCTTTGACTGGACAGAGACTGCTCCTGAGTTTGATATAGGGGGTAAACCTGTTGACTATGCAGCTAGACACAACACCTCAGAAGATAGGTTTATTGACACGCGCACCAACCCATTCTTATATGTTGAAGTAAAAGGCCAAGATACGACCTTAACGGACAACCATTCCAAATACACTAAAACGGTCAATCAGCTTAAAGGCTACCTTTTGGGTTCTCGATCTGAGTCGGTGCAGTGGGGGGTAATAACCAATTCGCGACAGGCTCAGCTCTTTCGCAAGCACGGTCGGGTTATCTATCCGGTGACGCCCTGTATGGACTGTGCTGATATTGAGAAGGTCATCACGACCTTTCGCACTCATATTACGGCAACACCTCGGGCCTTGACCGTCACCATATATAACAACAAAGGCGGCGTTGGCAAAACGACAACAACTATCAACTTGGCGGCTGCGCTCACAATCCGAAAAAAGAAGGTGCTGATTATAGACTTCGATCCCAATCAGCAAGATTTGGGCGACTCATTAAACATGAAGTCTCAAAACAGTGGTAACTTGCTGAAGGCACTTTCTCGCACCTCTAGCGTAAGCATTCGCGACTGCATTCAAACCTATAAGTACACGCCTCAACACTTGCCTCAAGGCACCGGCTTTGATGTCATCTTGCCCGATACCACGATGGTCTCTGACCAAGATGATGTCGATCTCAAAAAGATAGGCCATGATGCCCTGCTGGATGCCCTTATAGAGGTAAAAGCCAAAGACTATGACTATATTTTGATTGATGCCCCTCCTAACTGGCAGATCTTTTCTCAGTGTGCCGTGTATGCCGCAGATGTGGTGTTGATGCCTGCACGGCATGACAATTTGCACTCACTGCAAAACGCGGCTATGGCCGTTACTGACTTGCTGCCACAGGCACAGAAAAAACACCTCAAATATAGTGGAGCGGGGCCAGCAGCACTACCTATTTTTCTCAATGGCGTTCCGTCTAATATCTCGCATGTTCAGTCAGACAGGATGCATAACGCTATCAAGCAGTTAATTGCCAGTGCGAAAACACACAAGCAGATTGATCTGACTCCGTTCTTTTATCCCAAGTGGACTCCTAGTCGGCGTCGAACTGATATAGCTAAGATTAGACATTTTGCGCATATTGCACGGGCAGATTTCTTGCATATCCCGGCTGTGTTTGGCTTCAAGGTAGTGTACGAACAGTATTTAGACTTTATAGAGGGGTATTTTTTATGGGATTAAGTGATGTTGGCAATCTGTTGTGCTTGCCGTTTGAAGAAATTGAGCCCGGTGAACCGACCGAAGCACATGACTTTTTGGTTGAAGAAGCGGCCCGGATGCTGAGTCAGGTGCAGCGCAACTGGGTGCCGCTAGTGGTCAAAGAAATTGGTCGCCATCAGTATCAAGTAATCGGCAACACCTTTATTTATGCGGCTATTGCCGAAGCTGGACTCGACGAAGCCTGGTGCATTTTGGCAGACGACTCTGTTGAAACAGCAGAAAGTGCAGCCGTGCTGGCGCAAGACACTGTACCGCGCATCAATTTGTCGCAGGCTTCTCGCCAGCAAATTAAAAATGCCTTAGACTACGTCATTAATCAGCCAGGAACTCTCCTAAAAGGGGTCAAGGTCGCCAGTGCCACCCATCGAATTGAGAGTGCTCCTCGCAAGTATTGGAAAACGCTAACGCCTATTACAAAATTAAAGTGTGGCATTACAGCCCGCAAAATTAAGGACTTAGAAAAAGTATTTTATGTAGTGCCTGAGCCTTTACCTGATGTGATTACAGACCCTACTCTTTTGAATACCTTTACCGCCGCAGACCTTAAAAAGATGGCTAGTAAGCGTAAGATTACAGGCGCATCCAAGCTGAAAAAAGCGGCGCTTGTCGAAGCACTTGCGGCTGGCTGAATTGAGGATGTGAGGGTGGGGCGATCGCCCCAAATAATCTTCAACCTCACGCCACGTACACAAATGAAGCTGCATTACGTTCCCTCTTTATAATTTTTGGCACTGCTAGAATGTAGGCATCCGTATCGCTCCACAGATACCTAGACCTAATAGATATGCTGCAACGTAAAATTTACCAGCTTTCTTGCGATGGCCGTGAAGTGCAAATATTTTTGCGCGATCAGCAAAGATGGATCGAATCAGCCACCGTTTTGAGTATAGAAGGTGATCTAGTGACCTTTCGCTACGAAACTGAGGACGAAGACGAAGTGTGCTCTTGGGAAGAGATGGTTCGCGTTGAAAGCATTGGTGCCATTAGCCAGAAGCTGGCAACGGTGCCCAAAGGCGCGATGGAGCTAATGCTGACCAATGACTGCCCTGATGCTGAGCAAATGGGCGAAAAGCGAGAGTTGCCATAGGCACTCAACTTTAAACTGTGGCCAAATCAAACACTTGACCATCTACTAGCAACCGAGTAATGCCCTTTGCCTGCAAATAGGGGCTGGTGCGGGTGATTAGGCTGCCGTCTGGCACTTTGATAACGCGCTGCTTATTGCGAGAGAATCTTCTAGCCACTCGGTGATTATCAAAGACGGGCAGCGTTTTTGCGGCTTCTTCGTCGCTAGGAATTTGGCCTAGATCAGCAAAGTCACTCAGCGGGCGAGTAATTAGCTCCGAACGCATGTCTACGACTAAGTAGCAGGGCTTGGGAAGTACAGCCTCGCCTAGCGGCATAATTGATAGGGTGACGGCGGGCTTGAGCTTAGGTTTGGGCGTGTCGATGCTATCGTCATCATCGTCTTCGTCTTCGTCGTCATCATCGTCATCGTCGCCAAAGTCATCGCCTAGCGTTTCATCTAGCCCTAACAGATCGTCATCATCATCGTCGTCATCATCCTCTTCATCAGCATCTGTAGTGCTCGCCAGGATGGGTGCAGGAGGCGTATTTGCGGGTGGCGCAGCTTCAACAATATCTGGCGCATCAGCGACCTGAGCGCTTTCATCTAGTAGCGGTAGCTGCTCAGCATCTTCAGCATTAGAGCGGCGGCTTCTGCGTCTTCGTCTAGCTACGACGGGCTTTTCAGAATCAGCCTGCTGCTCAGAGTCCTTAAGCTTGGGTAGCTTAACTTTGGGCGTTTCTGATTCGACCGTTGGTTCTAAGACAGGTTCAGAGATGGCGTGGGCAATAATTTCAGCTTCTGTCGGCTGCTTTGTGCCGCGCGATCGCCTTTTTTTTGCACGTGAATCTGCCTGCTCTTTAGTTTTGTCAGCGCCAGTTTTGTCAGCGCCAGTTTTATTGGGGCTGGTTTTATCAGCGCTGGCCATCCGCTTTTGCGAAATCAGGGCGCTGTATTCCTCAGGCGGCAGTGTGGTTTTTAGAATGCGGCTCACCGTGCTGTTGCTGACGCCGTACTTCTCAGCGAGGGTCGAAGTGGTTTGATCGGGCTGCTTGTACAGCTCGATGATGTCGCCTTTATCTGAGTCAGACAGTTTTCGCGGGGCCATGCTGTCGGTATCCTTCACAATTGCCTCTCACAGTATGGCAGTTTTCCGGGTTACAACCACTGCTACCGGGAGCGATTTCGCAGCATCTTAACCGAAATACCGCGCTCAACTCTAGTCCCTAGGCCAAAAAAGAGCGCTGATAAAATCCAACCTAAAAGGCGACGAGTAAAGCCGCTGCGGTCACCAGCAGCACACAATCACCGACCACATACACCACAAGCAGGCCGACTCGGTTGCTCACTGGGCTCAGCCGCTCGTCTATAAGCTGAACAATGACGGGAGCACTTTGGCGAGCAGTCGGCGATAAGCTGATAGCGATCGCCCCGTTTGCTTCAATGCTGACGGATCCGGATTTTGCGGATAGGGCTTGGGCTGGCAGAATTGGCGCGTTAGGGGATAGAAGTTCGACTGACGTAAGACCCCAAAGGCTACGCCGGAGCAAAATAGTGATGTCGCCAAGCGCGTAGTGATCTAAACCCGCCAAAGGTTACTTAAAAAAGAGAGCCTCAGCCAGTTAATAAAGACGGACTTATCATCAGGGGTAAGATCGTCGAGTGCGGCGAGCGTTCGGACTGTAAATTTGGAGCGGCCAAAGAATTGAGTGCCCAGCCGGTGCAGCTCTAGCAGAAGGGCGTTGAGATCTTGCTCAGTCCATTTTAGCGATACCTCAGCTAAAGGATTCAGGCGAAGAATGCCGCCGAAACCACCTGCTGCGGCTACGGGTTTGGCAACATTTTTTTCTAACGCGGCTCCGAAGTTTTTGCCCTGATTGCTACCTAGCAATGCATCTACATCGCTATAGAGTGCTTGCACCATGACCACGGCGGCTTTGCAATAGGCATCGGGCACTACCGGATGCAGCAGCCCCCTATCGATCCGTACTTGCCGCCATACGCTATAGCGAAAGGGTTCTTCTAGCAAAACGCACAGTTTCCCTTCGTTTTCTGTGAGATCTTTCCAGGCGGCGTGGGCTTTGGCGTACTGGTCGGCCCTAAAAACGCTCAGTAGCCGAAACGTTTTGGCTTCGTAAGACAAAATGGGTATTTTTTTAGCTTGCTTCGGATGCTGAATACTGGTGACTTCTACGTCTTCGGGGGTTAGCAGGAACATGGCAGCAGGTGCGATCGCGGAGGCTACACACAAAAATTGCATGTGGGTTGTGGGGCTAGCGTACCCAAAACCAGTATCAATTCAGGTCGGTATATATGTAAGGAATATGCTGCTAGCCGTCAGATTCAACGTCTTCGGAATAAGCGTAAAAATTTTGTTTAGAAATGCGATATATTCGCTATCACCGCTATGCTGGTACAGCTATGTACAATAAATAGCCATGAGGATCCTTAGCTCAGTTGGATAGAGCAACCGCCTTCTAAGCGGTCGGCCACTGGTTCGAATCCAGTAGGATCCGTTGCAACTAAAATATATTGATAGGAATAGCCGGTATGGGGCGATGGGCACGCCTGTGCTTTGGCAAAAGCAAACAATGGGGTTGCGGCGTAGGGTTTAAGATGTGGCTTGCTCGTTTTGATAGGGAATTGCCTCATGTCCGACCTCACAGCCGAAAGGCCTTCGCCTAAAGAAATTTTGTCGGCGCTGCTGCCTTTTTTAAAAACTGCTGGAGCCTATGCCGATCAAATTCAGCAACGAATTACATCGTTGCCGGACAAGTACGATGGCGATCATTTATTTGCCAATGCGCTAACGGATGCGGATCTTTCGATTCAGACGTTTATGGAAGTGGTGCTGCTAGCAAAGTTTCCGAGCCTTCGCTTTTATGGTGAGGAGTATGATGCGACGTATAACACGAAGTACTTTAAGGCAATTGACGTCGGGCCAGCAGATGGGCCAAAGGATGATTATTTGGTAACGCTAGATCCGATTGATGGCACCCGCTATTACATGGACGGCCATTCGCGCTATTTGATTATTTTGACGATATTGAATGCGGATGGGTTTGAGGCGGCGATCGCACTCAGTCCGCCTAATCATTGCTACTACTATTCGCTCAAAGGCAAAGGCACTTTTATCGGTAGCATGGCAGATGAGCTAGATGACTGCAAGCCGCTGAAAATTGAAGATCCGGGGGAGACAGTACTGTTGGGGTGGTCACTGAGCGAGCTGGCAGATGACGTGCGATCGCACTTCCCCGTCATTGACCTAAAAACAGAATATTCCAAAACCAACCCAGTTCCGCCGATTAACGGACTGCTGACCGGCGAAATCGCCGGAGTCATCCTCGCGAGTGCTCAGTTTATCGACACCGCAGCACTCGCCTGGATGGCTGAGGAGATGGGCTACTGCCTCACAACTTACGACGGTAGCAAACTGCCGCCACTTTCAGCGTGCAAAAACTACCGTCGTTCAGAAATTATTGTCTCTGCCACAAAAGAGATGCAGCAGCAGCTCGTCGAAATTATAAAAGCTGCCGGAAAATAACCCAGCAGCTTTACGAAAAGAGAACGGAAGAGGGGCGTTTAGCTTAGCCGTCTTCGCCGCCCTCACCACCTTCGCCACCTTCTTCCATGGGCTCTTCCATCGGTTCTTCCATCGGTTCTTCGGTATTTACGCCCGTATCACCTTCGAGTTCTTCACCGCCTTCGGTAGGGCCACCACAGGCAGTCGCAAGGGTTGCAACAAGTCCTAGCGAAAGGAAGAGTTCAGCAGGCTTTAGTCGTTTTTTCATCGTTGGGCTCCGGGGGCTAATAAAAAGAGGCTGAAAAGTATCAAGAGACATATTAGCGTTGGTGATACCTAATATCAATAGCCTTTAGACGTAGGTCTAAATTTGGAAGAATGACTAGCCCTCAGCGAAGCGTTCAGCCGATCTTTCAAAAACCCATAGCATTAGAGGATTTATGGGGTCTACCCTTCCTCTGGCGCTGCTGCGGTGCCTTTCATTTCATCTATTTCTAACAGGCTAACGAGTGTGCTGGCCACTGGAATAGAGAGAAAGATTCCTAACACACCCGCCACACGAGCCCCGACAATTAACGCAAAAAACATCACCACTGGATTTATATTAAGTGAGTCTTTCATGATGTGCGGCAGCAGTATATTTTCTTCTACTTGCTGAAGAACAATACAGATAACGGCAGCTTGAATCGCGAGTGTAATGCTGTGTGACAGGAGAAAAAGCATGATCAAACTAATGCCTATTGTGGCCCCAATGCCCGGAATAAGATCAAACAAGCCAGCGATCACCGCTAGCGTTAGGGCATAAGGCACTTTGAAAATAAGAAATACAACAAAAGTGGAAATGCCAAAGAAGAGAGAGAGCAGCAGTCTGCCCCAGAAGAAGCCTAACAGGCTCTTTTGCACGACTTTGGTAACACGATAGCGATCGCCCGGTGGCACCCCGCTAACCATGAGCTTCCAGATGCGATCGCCATCTAGCAGCATAAAAAACGTCACCACCGCAATTAGAATTGAATGCAAAAAATTACTTAGCAGCGCCTGCAATAATCCAATCCCTGCGCCTAACAATCCCGCTGCCTGATCCCGCAACTGCGCGCCAATAGACTGCAAATCAACCTGCAAATTCCAATGGGCAAAAGAACGCTCCCAAGCTTCAATGCGCGGCGTTATTGTCGTCAGAAAATCTGACAGATTGTCAATGAGAGGCTGCCCTTGTGATAGAACAGCTAGCCCAATAGTGGCAACCACGCCGCCGATGACCGTCAGCGCAACCACAAATACGGTAAAAACGGCAATGTTATGCGGCAGCCAGCGCCGCAGCCAGCGCACCGGATAGCTGAGCAAAAACGCTAAGATCGTCGCAGATGCAAAAATAACAATAACAGTTTCAAAATAGTGCAGAACCTCAATTGCAGCCCAGCCACAGGCAAACAACAACAAATATCTTACGAGTGAAGAGGTGTTGAGATAGTTCCAAAGCGGATGGCTTTGCATAGCTATTTAGACCTGTTGTCTGATCTATCGCAAGATCTAGGTGGATGTGTCGATAGCGGCGGCGTCTTGGACTAAAACGTAGGGCTGTACGATTAAAGATTGAAAGTGCGTGTTGCCTGATTCCCACTGGGTGAGCTGTTTGGCGTTGGGCTTCATAATCAACTGTTCGGTAATCCAGCGTTCTACAGCTTGGGTATTGTCGGTTGCGATCGCTATTCCCACATCCACCAAATCCAAGTGAGAATTGACGACCACCACCGCATCCCGTTTTACATGCGGCTTTAGCAGCGCCCACTGCACCGGCCCCATCATCTCCGTCAGCTCCGTACGAAGATCTCGCAAGCCTTTATCCTGAGAGCCCTTGTCCTGAGAGCTAATGTCTTGAGAGCGTATATCCTTTGAGCCTGAATCCTCTGTCATTGCTGATTTTTAAGCGTAACTACCGTTTGTCTATAGACAGCATTTTACCGTCTTGGCACCCGCTTAACGTTTCGATTAGCCGTCTCATGCCCATTTGTCTACTAATGCCCATTTAGCGTCCTAGCGCGTGCAGCGTATGGATCTCATCTGCGCAGCGCTGCGTAACTTCTTTAAGCGCCATCTTATCTTTAGACGACGCTGGCGGGGCAATCAAATCGCCCACCCGAACCGTCACCGGGCTGGGCTTAGGCAGCGCCGACCCCTTCACTAAAATGTGCTCTGTGCCCCATAGGCTCACCGGCAGTAAGGGCACCTGCGACTTGGCGGCAATCATGGCAGCGCCTAGCTTAGGCGAAGAAATTCGTCCGTCTGGTGTCCGCACCCCCTGCAAAAAAATGCCCACCGCCCAGCCGTTTTCCAACTGCTTAAGCGCCTCTCGAATGGCACTTCGATCCGCCGATCCACGCTTCACTGGATACGCGCCGTACGCTCGAATTGCCGGCGCCAGCATGGGCACTTCAAACAGAGAGTCTTTGGCCATATAGGACACGGGCCGGCGCATACAGCTCGATAGCAGCGGCGGATCAAAATTACTTGCGTGGTTGGCTACCACGATCAGCGGCCCCTCCATCGGCACTTTTTTTGCGCCATAAATGCGTCCGCGCAGGTAGCCATGCAGCACCGGGCTTACCACCGACCACTTAAAAAGGTGATACAGGGCAAGACTAATCAACGGTTCACGATTTTGGGTCATTTCTTCGGCCATATCTGGCACTATAAAACTGCCCAGATTTTTGCATACTTTCAGTCGCTACAAGGTTTTCATCTTAATTTGCTTAACCTGATGCTTTGCCCATAGAATAAATACATTCACTCATAGAGCATCTACCTTATGGCTGTTGAAACCGTTGGCAATCCACCCCCTGAAGCTAACCAGCTTCGCGCCGATATTGAGAAGCAGTTGCCCAACATTATCGCTAAGTTCAGTGAAGTGTTGCAGCAACAGTTTGGGTTTGAATCTCTTCGCGTTGGCGGATTTACCGTCGTACCAGCAGAAACCAATGCTGACAGTATTTCTTGTGATGAAGAAGGCTGTTCGGTTGACTAAGCCGGTGCTATGTTGCCTCAAATTTAATGGACTCATACAGATCTGCTAGTGCGATCGCCACCTCTACAGCAGGCAACACAAAGCCAGCCTCCAGGCCAATATGCTCTGTAAACAGCCACTGATTTTCTGACTGTTTCACATAGTGCTCTACGCAGGGCCGGTACTGATGAATAAGCACGTAATTTATAGAGGCCATTCTTGCCTATTTCATAAAAGATCTCAAATGGCCTCTATTCTCAAATGGCCTTTATATAGCTTGGCTGCTGTTGCAATCATAAGCTGTCCTTCTTTATGATGCTCTTCATTGGTACCGACCGCTAGCAAGATTTCTGTCCACATCGCCTAGTTAAGCGCCTTCCCGCAGTGAGGGCATTTAGGCTGCGATTGCTTCCGCTGCACCTCTTCAGCAAACCCCGACGCCAAAATACCTGTCGGTAGCGCAACCAATCCCAATCCCAGCACCGCAATTACCCCGCCCAGCAGCTTACCGAAAGGCGTAATCGGGTATACATCGCCATAGCCAACGCTCGTCAGCGTTACCACCGACCACCACATTGATGCTGGAATATTCGGGAACAGCTTCGGCTGAGAAGCATGTTCTACAAAATAAACTAGGCTCGCAGAAATCATCAGCAGCGTAAACACTGTAAACATCGCTGACAACAAATCGTTTCGCTTGGCAGCAACCACCTTCCCAAGCGTGCGAATCGATTCCGAATAGCGGCCAATCTTTAGCAGTCGAGCTAACCGCAGTAAATGTATCTCACGAACAAATACCAGGCTGGGGAAAAAGAAGAACAAATATAGCGGCAAAATGGCGAGTAGATCAATCAGCGAGAGCGGCACAAGTATAAACTTGAGCCTGCCCAAGATTGGATGCCGAAACCCTCGCGCCAACGTGCAAGTCCACAGTCGTAAGCAGTATTCAAAGGTAAAGACAACGGTAGAGAATGTTTCAAAGTTATTGAAGTGGCTTTTGTTAGGAATCGAAACCGAATCAACCGTTTCAAACGCAAAAGCCACTACGCTTAATGAAATGAGCCCGATCATAAAGCCATCGAATAGCCTGCCCGGTAAGTCGTCGTGATGGGTGACTTCTAAAATGTCAAAGATAGCTCGTTTGAGATTGAACTTACTGGCTCGTAGCCGCCTGATAGAGCTGCGGCGCTTCCATTTTCTTGTTCTGGCATTGTTTGGGATCATGCGGCCTCCTCGTCAGTCTCTTTTGTTGGATCGACCTTAATTTTTTGCTTGTTCAAATACGCCAGCGGCTTTTCAGGGTCAAATTCTGTCCCGTCAAAAAAAGTCTCAATGCCCCTGGACGTACTGTCCGGAATGGCTGATCCCTGGCCAATAGAAATAGCAGCCTCACGCCACAGATCTTCTCGATTTACCTGGGTAATTAATGCCTTTGTGTCAATGCTTTGAGACAAATATCCCCAGCGCATGTTTTCAATGAGGAACCAAAGATCGTGGATTTGATAGGGATAGGAGGCGTTTGCCTCAGGGGTACTCGTATTCCAAAACTTCATGCGGTACGGGCTATCTTTCAGTACCTGGTCATTGTCAAAGTCGAAGTTACCTTTTGTTCGTTCCAAAATGTCTTTGGCTGGGACATCAAAATACTGTCGGGCCGCAACAATGTTGCACATTTCAGCTTTGTTTTCCATTTTGTCACACCACATCTGAGCCTCTAGCACTGCCATTAACAGTGCCTTTGCGGCCTTGGAATTGTCTTTTACCCAGTCTGATCGCATGGCCAATGCTTTTTCTGGATGATCTAGCCAAAGCTGTCCGGTGGTGAGTGCTGAATACCCTGCATTGCGGCGGATGAGCTGAGCATTCCAAGGCTGACCCACACACAGCATATTCATACTGCCTGTTTTCATATTGGCCACCATCTGCGGCGGGGGTACGACGAACATAGAGACATCTTTAATGGGGCTAATCCCACCTGCAGCTAGCCAATAGCGTAGCCACAGATCGTGTGTGCCGCCTGGGAAAGTCATTGCTGCTTTTAGATAGCGTCCTGGCCCTTTTGTTTTTGCGATCGCAACCGCTTCTTTAAGCTTGCCACTCTCCAAGCCCACGCCCATCTTTTTATAAATGTTAGCCAGCGAAATGCCCTGCCCATTCACATTTAACCGCGCCAAAATATTCATCGCCACTGGCTCGCCACCTGTAATCGTACCTGCGCTCATCAGGTAGGGCATGGGCGAAAGAATATGGGCACCATCAATGCCGCCCGCCGCGCCCCCTCGAACAAGATCGTCACGAGTGCTGCCCCACGAAGCTTCTCGCACAATATCCACCTGAGAGAGACCATGCTTTGCAAAGTAGCCTTTCTCTTTAGCCACGATTAATGGAGCTGCGTCTGTAAGTGCAATAAAGCCAAGACGAATACGGCCATCGGTGTTGTTTCCATTACTGGAATTTGCAGCTTGCGGGGCAGGCGCACAGCTATGGGCGAGCAGACTACTTGCGCTGATAGCTGCAGCAGTACCTATAAAACACCGTCGGGAAAGCCTTGGCATATATCAGGAAAAAGGGGTTGGTTAATTCCAACTCTATGGGGTATGTCGCCTGCATTTAGTATTGAACTCTACAGGAGAAGACAGATATGCGAAAAAAGCACTAAATACGCACGCTTTCAGGATAAAGTCGCGTAGCCTATTGATTGTTGCTTTTATACAGGGTATGCCTATGACATTTGCTAAAGACTTTTCTATTTCTGCGGTGATTGCTGGTTTTATTACAGTGCTGGTGGGCTTTACGGGCGCTGGCGTAATTGTGTTTCAAGCGGCGCAGGCTCTGGAGGCGACGCCTGCTGAAATTAGCTCTTGGATGTGGGCTCTGGGTCTCGGTATGAGACTCACGAGCGCACAGCTCAAAAATACCGTAGCGTCTGTAATTACGGTTCAGGCCGCAACCACATCTAACTTTGCAAGCTGTGAAATCCAATCTATAGTATTGTCTTTCACGCTACTAGCCGCAGGCATTTTACCCAGGCGCATGAGTTCAGAAATGGCAGCAATATCGCGATCGCGACCCACCCCAGCCACTGCCATCACACGACCATTCTCAACGTAAAACGCCAAAAATGCTTGATCTTCCAAGCTACCCTGAATCACCACATCGTCATATTTCTCTGAGTGCCCCACATAGCGCAGCTTCACATCAAACTGCCCAGACCAAAAGTAAGGCACTGCCTTAAACGGCACCGTTTGACCGTTCATATTGCAAGCTGCAATTCGGCCATGCTGCATCGCCAGCCGCCAGTGCTCTATTCGTACGGGCTTACCAGTAACAAAGTGAGGAAACTGCGCAATATCGCCTGCGGCGTAGACATTAGGTGCCGCCTGAAGGTACTGATTTACGGGCACGCTCTTGTCGTCGTCATTTAGATCCACGCCCTCGATAAAATCTGTTGCAGGCTGTACTCCAATACCAACAATCACCAAATCGGCAGGCAGTTCTTCTCCAGACTCTAAAACTACTAACTTGGCACTATTCTCTCCTTTAATGGCTTTAGCTTTAGATTCAAGCTTGAACGCCACGCCTTCAGACTCGTGCACCTGCTGAAAAAATTTACCAACGGATTCGCCCAGCACCTTTTCGAAAGGCACTTTATTAGGGGCAACAACCGTGATCTCAAGCCCTTTTTGTTTCAGGCTAGAAGCTGCTTCCATGCCAATAAAACCCGCACCAATAACAACCGCTTTTTTCGCACCTTTAGCAACTGCAAGAATCTTCTGTACATCTTCAACTTGCCGAATGGTAAACACATTTTCCAAACCGCTGCCGTCTATTGGCAATTTGCGAACCTTGCCGCCGGTTGCAATGAGCAGGGTGTCATAGTCGATTGTTCGCCCATCGCCATAGGTAATCTGCTGTGCTTTGGTGTCGGTTTTGGTAACAGGGGCGTTGGTTTTTATTTCAATGCTGTGCTGTTTGTAGAATTGGGGCGATCGCAACAAACTCGGCCCATCAAACTCATCGCTTTGCAAAGCCGCCTTACTCAGCTTTGTGCGGTCATACGGCAGCTCACTTTCAGCCGTCATCATCACAATTCCACCTTGAAACCCGGTCTGTCTCAGCATCTCAGCCGCCGCACATCCTGCCGCCCCTGCACCTACAATCACAAACGTTCGACTATCTGCTGTTGCATCAGCATCTGCCATCGTAGGCGGCACATGTTCATTTGTTGTTTCAGACAGCTCAACATAAACAGTGCCCGCTTCTACCTGCACCGCATAGCTAGCCAAATTATCGCGACCCGGTGGCTCTAGCTGCTCGCCTGAAGTAATGCCAAAGCACGCATTGTGCCAGGGGCAGATCACTCTGTTGTTGTGTAAAACGCCCTTTTCTAACGGCGCGCCATAGTGAGAACAGTGAGCGGCTGTGGCCCAAAACTTGTCGTCAGACTTGCTATCAGAACGAGCAAGCAAAATATCTCTGTCGCCCACAGAAAACTGTCGCATTTCGCCTGCACTCAGCTCATCTACCTGACAGACCGATACGCGCTGAGTGCTCATGAAAATTACCTGCTAAATGCTTGAGACAGTTTGCATTTAAGCGTAGGAAGATGTGCGATCGCTCACATCTATCACTAGACACAGGCCCTAACGCACCCTCAGAAAGAGATTGTCTACTCTGGAAGAAATCCACGCTCGAGAAACTGAGCGGCTTCGTACGGACATTGTGCTGAAAATCTATTTTCTAGCAGTCCTATCTCTCCAACAGCTTGCTCTAGAGCCGCATCGTAAGCTGAGATCAAGGTTTCTTCTAGATATGGCTTTAAGCTAGGTGAACGCTTTATGGCCTCATTAACGCGGCGACGGTGCTCAATAATACTGCCTTTCCAGCTCCCGCTTCTACGTTCTGGTTGGTGCTGCCATTTCAACAAGTGCATCAGTAAGACAATGAGATTACTTCTCAGGGCCTGTCTTTCTCTACGGCTCATATCCTCGATTTCATCCAGCAAATTCTCCCAATCGACACGGCTGTAGTTCTCTTGTTTGAGATGCTTTAGCGTAGTCTCTACCCAAGCAACATAGTCAGCTTCATAGAGCGCGTCAGTCTGAGTTTTGATAAGAGGCGAGGCTGTCATAGGATACAACTCACTATTTCGACGACTAAATTATAGCGGTCTGCTTTTAGCCAACCCCTTCGATGACGGGATGGAAGTAGAAAGACAGGCTGATGACGGCGTAAGTTGCGAGCAGTAGCGTGCCTTCTAGCCAGTTGGATTTGCCATCGCCACTGATAGAGTTGGCGACCAGTACGGCCACAGCAACAGTCAGTAGTTCAAAGTTGTTGAAGTCTAAGTCCATCGGCTGACCAATGAACGCGCCAATAATGACAAGAAGAGGAGCGACAAAAAGCGCGATTTGCATACTTGAGCCTACCGCCACACTTAAGGAGAGATCCATCTTGTTTTTGAGGGCGACGGTGATAGCGGTGGCGTGCTCGGCGGCATTGCCAATGATAGGTAGGATGATGACGCCGGTAAAAAGTTGAGAAAGGCCAAGCTGCTCCGAGGCTACTTCAAGCGTGCTGACTAAAAACTCGGACTCGACGGCAACCACTAAGGTGGCGGCGAGTAGAACGCCTATCCACAGCGGTAAATTCGGCTTATGTTCTTCGCTATGGCCGTTGTTGTGCGCGTTGGCCTCTACTGACGCCACTTCAGCCGGCTTAGCCTCCGCTGAACTATTTGAATTATCTTTTGCAAAATCAGCAAACGCTTTAGGATCGGTTTCTTCTTCAGCCGTGCCTACATCGTAGAGATAAGCATGTGTCTTCATCGAAAAGAGCAGCGTGAGTCCATATACCAAAATCAGCACGACGGCGACGGCAACAGAAAGCTTTTGTAAAACAGGCTGTTCAATACCAGCGGAGGTAAAGTCCACAGCCGTTGGCAGCAAAATCGCAATCACGGCTAGGTTCATTGAGGAGGCGTTAAGCCTAGCAATGGTGGGCTCAAAGTTTTGCTCTTTGAACTTAAGTCCGCCCAGCAGCATAGCAAGGCCCATCACCAGCAGCAAGTTGCCAATAATAGAGCCAGTAAGACTCGATTTGACGACGTTGATTAGGCCTGCGCGGAGGGCGAAAATGGCAATAATGAGTTCAGTGGCGTTGCCGAATGTGGCGTTCATTAGTCCGCCCAAAGAGGGGCCAAGGACGACGGCAATTTCTTCGGTGGCGGTGCCCATCCAGCCTGCTAATGGAATAATGGCGAGGCCTGCGGTGACAAATACAACCAGGTCACCCCAGCCTAGAAAGTGGGCAGCGATGGAAACGGGAATAAACCCCAAAAATCCGTAAAAGATTGTATTTTTGATGGACATTAAGCCACTCCGAAAGACGCTAAGTCGGGTTTGAGATTTAAGACTCCCTGAGGTTACCCAGGGGGAATAATCCTATCAATATATGTTTGTATTATGCGAAGTGTAAGGGGTATCGGTGATGAAAGTGCTGTTTAAGTGGCTAGGGCTATTGGTGGGACTGCCGACGGTGGCGATCGCACTCTTCTATCTATGGGGCTCAGCCGGTAGCGACGACGAGCAAAACTATGCAGCGACCATAGACTATGGCCCTTCTGCAACCGCTACGTCCAAAGATAGTTTTACGGTTGTGAGCTATAACTTGGGCTACCTCTCAGGGCTGGCCAATAATACGACCACCAAGCCCAAGCGAGCCTTTTTTAAGGCGAATCAGGCTCAGGCGATCGCAGCTCTAAAGTCGGTTAATCCTGATATTGTGGCGTTTCAAGAAATTGATTTTGGCGCGAGCCGTTCTTATGGAGTGAATCAGGCAGAGGCGATCGCCCAAGCGTTAGAACTGGGTGCTGGTGCGATCGCTATCAACTGGGACAAAAACTACGTGCCGTTTCCCTACTGGCCACCCTCAGCTCACTTTGGCAAAATTCTCTCAGGCCAAGCCGTTCTCAGCCGCTTCCCAATTCTCAAAAACAGCCGCACCGTGCTGCAAAAGGTTGCGGGTAACAACTTTGTTTATAACGCCTTTTACCTCGACAGAGTACTTCAAATATCTGAAATAGACGTGAATGGAAAAACGTTAGTGGTGATGAACGTTCACCTAGAGGCATTTGATGAGAGAACCAGGGTGGAGCAGACTCGGTTTGTGCGATCGCTTGCAGAAGAATACGCCCAAAGCAATCCTGTCATCCTAGTCGGTGACTTCAACAGCGCCCTTAACCGAGGCACCTTCACCACCGCAACCGGCGAAAACCTGGGCGAAACTCAATTTTCCATCAAGGCAATGATCGCCTCTGAGTCACTGGACCCAGTCGTTCCCCAATCAGAATGGAACAGCCGCGTCACGTTCCCTGCCAATAGCCCCGAATACAAACTCGACTACATTTTCTACACCCCAAGCACCCTGAAAGTTACAGATACTCAGGTTGTCAGCGCGGCAGGCGAAGCCTCCGATCACCTCCCTTTAATGACAACACTTCAATTCAAAAAGTAGCGAGGATTCAGCAAACGGGCTTTATTTGAACAAACAATACAGGTATAAGTCGTTAAGAAGACTGTTTTTGCTCAGTGACTAACGTGATGCTAACCCAAGCACCCGCTGTGTCGTAACTGCGAATCATGCGCTGACGCGTGTTGGCATCCAATAGCCAGCCCACTTCTAAAAACAGCGGCTGACGGGGCGTAATTTGTGGTGGGAAAGTGGCCGAAGCGCCATCGGGAAGCAGCAATACGTGAACCGTCTGAGCGCCTTCGTTGAACGTGATGATTTGATTTTTTATGGTACCTGTAGAGGTGATAGGCGGACGACTGGCGCTAAAGGAAAGGGTTTGGCGTAGGCGACTTGCGCCCATATCCTCAATCTTTAGCTGCGTTTTTTGCGTTTGCTCTGGTCGAAGATCGGCGTATTGCGTCACCGACTGTCCTTCCCAGGTACCGATCAGATCTGAGACTTTAAGCGAGGGGCGTTCAGGGGCACTGCTGCCTTTTAGCTGCTCGCGAATCAGCGTGATTTGCTTGAGTTCATTTGTCCGTGCAAATATCTGCACCAGACGAAGACGGCGATTCGCCCTATGAGAGGCTTCGCCAACGCCTTTAATCAATCCCAATTCCGCCCCAAATTCTGACAATGGCCCCCACTGCGTAGAGCCTTGAGAAAACGCACCGTCTTCAAAAAATAGGGTGGTTCTACTCAGCGAGCTGTACTCCAAAACGGTTGTTTGCTCAGGTGCGTTTGATGGATAGCGATGGATCTCCTGGCGCATGGCCTGCCCGTCCTTTTGAGGCAGCAGCGCCACTTCTGTCGGCGTATCCATCAAGATTTCTCCCTTTGGGGAAAGCTGGGTAAACGAGCCCTGCCAGGTGCCTGCGTTTTTGAGCAGCCGCTGCCATTGCGATGATGGCTGAGATGTAGAGGGTATGCTCATCAGTTAAAAGACCAGTAGGAGAAACCTGCATCAAAATAGTTTGGGCGGCTGTGACATCGCAGAAGGGGGCGAATCCTTCTAAACTGTAGAACGGCTATGTGTCGCTTTAAATTGAAATCAGTTCCTTAAAAATCGGCCTGAAGCCAACCCCACTTTTTGAAACGCTTATGACTTCAGATTCTCCTAGAGTTGATGCTCTGCCTGCAAAGGACGAAGCAACCGGATTAGGCACGTTTGGCGGGGTATTTACGCCGTCTATCCTAACCATTTTAGGCGTGATCATGTATCTGCGCTTTGGTTGGGTGGTGGGTCAGGTGGGGTTTTGGCCGACGCTGCTGATTGTGACGATTGCCACGTCGATTACATTTTTGACGGCGCTTTCGATTAGCGCGATCGCCACCGATAAAGTTGTCAGAGCAGGCGGCGCATATTACATGATTAGCCGCTCTTTGGGCATTGAAACCGGGGGCGCGGTGGGCATTCCCTTGTACTTTGCCCAAGCCCTGTCGGTGGCCCTGTACACCATTGGTTTTGCTGAAAGCTTTAAATCGGTTTTTCCCGACTTTGGCATTATTCCAGTGGCCTTAGTGACCACAGTACTAGTCACCACCTTGGCGCTGGTGTCTGCCGATGTGGCGATTAAGGCGCAGTACGTAATTATGGGGGCGATCGCCCTCTCCCTCATTGCTTTAGTCTTTGGCCACGACGTCACACCGATTCCCTCGGATGCCGCTTCTGTAGACGTTCCGAGAGTCGGATTCTGGGTTGTGTTTGCGGTCTTTTTCCCGGCAGTGACCGGCATTATGTCAGGCGTCAATATGTCGGGCGATTTAAAAGACCCAATTAAGTCGATTCCTCGGGGCACGCTGGCTGCGGTGATTGTAGGCTATATCATCTACATGCTCATTCCCATCATTTTAGTGATGCGCACGCCGACAGAATCTGCGGCTTTGCTCAATCCAAACGCGATGGTGATGAAGCGAATCGCAGTCGGTGGTGATTTCTTAGTCGATTCGATTGTGCTAGGCGTGTGGGGAGCTACCTTGTCGAGTGCACTAGGCAGCATTTTAGGCGCGCCGCGAATTTTGCAGGCCTTGGCTCGCGACAATATCTTGCCGGGTGCGTTGCGATGGCTGGGTAAAGGCAATGGCCCGAATGATGACCCGCGCTACGGCACGCTGTTTACCTTGGGAATTGTGCTGACGGTGGTGTGCTTGGGAAGTTTGGATGCGATCGCCCCCGTGCTCTCCATGTTTTTCCTCACCACCTACATGGTGCTCAATATTGCCGCAGGCATCGAAGGCTTTCTGCAAAGCCCCTCCTTTAGGCCCACGTTCAAAGTCCACTGGTCACTTTCAGTGCTAGGCGCACTCGGCTGTATCGCCGTGATGTTTTTGATCAATCCCGTCGCGACCATCGTGGCGCTGATCATCGTCGGCCTGATCTATCTCTGGCTAGAGCGCAGGCAAATGGAAAGCACTTGGGGCGACGTGCGCCAGGGCGTTTGGATGACCATCGTACGGGCTGCTCTACTCAACATTGATGACACCGCAGATCCTAAAAACTGGCGGCCTCACCTACTGGTGCTTTCAGGCACACCCACCAAGCGCTGGCACCTGATTGAAATTGCCCGTTCCTTTACGCACAACCGAGGACTAATTACCGTTGCCAGCATTTTGCCCAGCGGTTCGCGCAGCATCATACAGCAAAAAAAAGCAGAAGTTACCCTTCGCGACTTTTTAGATCGCAAAGGCATACAAGCCTTTGCCAAAATCATTACGGCTGAAGATCCCTACGTGGGCACTCAGCAGCTACTAGAAGCTTATGGCATAGGGCCGCTTGTGCCTAACACCGTTTTAATTGGCGACAGTGATGAGGTGGCTCCTGAAAGTATCGAGCGCTATTTCAAAACAATTCGGATGTGCCACGATGCCAAGCGAAACGTGATTGTTTTTAGAGACGAAAAGGCTAACGAGCATCCAGAGCCGCTGCTGCCGCCGTTGTTTGGCCGCATGGAAGATACCCGGCGAATAGACGTGTGGTGGGGTGGTTTGCAGTCTAACGGCGGACTGATGCTGATTTTGGCGTATTTGCTGCGCACGAGCTGGCAGTGGCGCTCGGCAGAGATTCGGCTCAAGCTAGTGGTGTCTGATGAAGCGGCCCAAGAGGCGGCTGAGACGAACCTGAAAAATCTAACGCAGAGTCTGAGAATCGGAGCAACATCTGAGGTAATTTTGGCTAAAGACAGACCGTTTGAAACTATTCTGCAAACGTCTTCAGCCTCTGCCGATTTGGTCTTTTTAGGCTTAGCGGTGCCTGATGGCGATTTGATGAAGTACTATCAAACGCTGCAAAATCGCGTCGTGGGACTGCCACCGACGGTGATGGTGCTTGCGGCTGAAAATCTTGATTTTTCGGAGATGCTGCATAAAGATTGAGCATGTGCGGATATTAAGGCCTCGGATGCAGGGAAGTCGCCCTTGAGCCGATATGATCGAGTGATGTTGCAAGTGAAGGTAGGTTCGGATGGGTTTTTGGCGACTTTTTGAAAGTAGGGCAACGTCAGCGCAGATAATTAAGGCGTTATCGAGAGGGCTAGAAGCGCTGCTGCTGATTTTGGTGCTGACGGTTGGGCTGGCGTCTCCTGCGATCGCTCAAGACAACGCGGTCGATTACACGCTGACCAACCAGGCAGGCAAGGATTTTTCCGGCATGAATCTGTCGGGCACCTCTTTTGCAGCGGCAGATGCTCGAGATGCTGATTTTGCAGGGGCTGATTTGAGCGGCACCATTTTGACCAAGGCGACTTTTCTTCGCACCAACCTGGCCAATGTTGATCTTTCCAAAACTTTTGCTGACCGGGTGGCCTTCGATGGTTCGGATATGACAAATGTGGTGTTTGTTGAGGCGATCGCGATCAGCAGCACCTTCAGCAATACAATCATCACTGGCGCAGATTTCTCAGACTCAATTATTGATCGCTTTCAGGTAAAGGACATGTGTAAGCGCGCAGCAGGCACTAACCCTGTCACAGGCGTTGACACCCGCGATAGCCTGGGCTGCCCAGATTAAGTTCGCCAGAATAGACCGAAAGCCTCTATTGCCCTATCCTGCGGCCTGCTTTCTCATCGCGTCAATAATCTGACTATTCGCCTTCGGGAAAGGATACTCATCAATTTCAGCTAAGGTGATCCACTTCACCTCGTCACACTCAATCGCCCGCGGTTCCCCGCTGAGGTGCGTGCAGTTGAATACATTCAGCGTGACTTTAAAGTGAGTGTAGGCATGATCGATGGTAATTAGGCGACTGCCCACCTTAATTTCAATCCCTAACTCCTCCATAATTTCCCGCTTCACGCAGTCTTCCACGCGCTCACCCGGCTCAATTTTACCGCCCGGAAACTCCCACAGTCCGCCCAGCAGCCCTTCCTGCTTACGACGATCAATCAAGATATTGTCTTGCGCGTCAGTAATAACGGCGACGCCAATGTGCTTATGCGGAACGGACTTGCGAGATTCTGTCATAGGAAAGGTAGTGACGGCATTTTGATTGTACGCTGCGCAGTGGAGTTGCCAAGGACACAGCAAGCAGGCTGGATTGTGGCGCGTGCAGAGGGTTGCTCCCAAATCCATGATGGCCTGGTTGAAGTCTCTTGGCTGCTGCGGATCAAGGACTTGTTCGGAAAGCAGCCAAAGTGGAGCTAGGGCTTTGTTTGGCACAAAAGGGAAAGCGACTAGGCGAGCGAGAACGCGCTTTACGTTGCCATCAAGGATGGGGGTAGGAAGGTTGAATGCTGCACTGAGAATGCCGCCTGCGGTGGTGCGCCCGATGCCTTTGAGTGCGATCGCCCCGTCTAGATCATCTGGAAATACTCCGCCAAACTCACTTACCACCTGCTGCGCCGCCTTATGCAAATTTCTGGCCCGCGCATAGTAACCGAGTCCTTCCCACAGCTTTAGCACGCGCTGCTGATCGGCGGCAGCCAGAACCTCTACCATCGGAAACGCTTTCAGCCAGCGCTCATAGTAAGGCATCACTGTCTTTACCTGGGTCTGCTGAAGCATAATTTCCGAAATCCAAATGGCGTAAGGATCTTGGGTTTGTCGCCACGGCAAATCGCGGCCTTGAGACCTGTACCAGGTGAGTAGCTGGTTACGAAGATCTAAAACAGTGTCTTCAGATAACAAAAAGCCCGACAGAGACTTCTCCATCGAGCTTTTAAGGTTGTGATGAGAGGCCGTGCGACGCGTCATCAAAAGCTACGACTGACCGTCAGCAAACAAAGACGCTTCAAACTGCTCTTCAAACTTCAATCGCTGCTCAGCGCCGCGTAAAAAGTAGCCGCTAACCATCGCTGAAGCCAATAAACGGCCTAGATTCTCACGGTTAGTCGTCACAGTGACATCAAAATTTTGAGCAGGCAGTCCGCCCAGCAATCCCATGACGTTATGCTCAATTACCTGCATCACATCATCAGAGTCAGGACGTGAGAGCTGTGTAATGGTCTCAGGATCCATTGTTTTGACATAGCTGAGCAGGTCATTTTCGCTAGCAGCGTTTGATTCCATTCTGTTTTCCATAAATTCTGGCAGCTTCCCGGTGACATCATCCATGCTGATACCTATCCTTAACGTTCTTTGAGCTTACAGAATGCGATTCTATAAAGGGGTTCGCTCTTTACTTCTTTTGCTTGTAGAACTACTGTAACAAGTCGGTTTAGCTTCGCCTATGGGTTGAAACCGAATGACAACCGAACAACAACACTCGATTAAATGAGGTCGCTTAAGTGGGTTCACTTAAAATTTAGACGAATAAAGTTAGGCCAAAGTTCGATCGCAAACGCTAGGTCATCAAAGTTAGGTCATCATGGTCAGCTCATGGGTCTAACAGCTACCACGTAGGATCGTCTAACAGATCGACTTCAATTGTTTTAGTACTTTCAGGAACGGCTTGAAGGCAAGCCAGCACAGACTCCTGATCGCCATCAACTTCAATTTCACAAGCGTGACAGGCACCTGACAAGCAGCCCGTTGCAATATGAACGCCTGCTCGCGTAGCCACTGTCAGCCACGACTCTCCCACTTTCGCAGTAGTGGTGACATCATCCGGTAAAAAATGAATATTTACAGTCGCCATTTACACCGTTTCTCAATCGATACAAGGTTGCCAGCAATCAACTCAATTGAGCCCTATCAGTTAAACCCTGTCAAATTAAGCTCTGAGCATGGCAACGAGCGTATGGTGAGCGTCAGCAGCATCTTTTAGCTCGTGATCGAACGCGACACGAACCGGAATGGTTTCACCGGCAACGTCTGCCTGTAAGTCCATGCCGGTATGGTCTATTGCGGTGAGGGTGGCGGCGGTTGCGTTGGCTTGGTTGCCGTAGCGCTGGGCATAGGTAAGAACAGATTCGGCGTGGTCGCGATTCATATGTTTGCAAATGCGATCGCTCACCTGAGGCGTAATTTTCTCCAAATGGCCCCTTTCTGTTTTCACATCCGACTGATTCGCTGCCGCCATTTTTTTCGTCCTCTTTAACACTACAATTCCAGAGCATCACCCCAGAGCACTATCATCTCTGTGCGGTCGTTCAACCCTTTTTGCGTCTTCCTATCATAGACAATACCTCCTTTTTCATGACGGCTTGCCCTCAATCTATGCCCGCTAGCTCAGCTCACCCACCTGCGCACCCGTGGCCTGCGGGGTACGTATTTGAAAGTCCGGGCGCACACCTCACCTATCGCGTAATCGGCCCCTGCTGTCGCCTTTATGACCGCGATCAGCTACCGTGGCCCTGCTGCCGAATTCAATGGCGCAGTAAAGAACCTAGCTGGCGGCGGATTGGGAAGCGGTTCACGGTTGATCTGTCTACTCGCAGGCATCCATCCTACTGCGTTGAAATTGTGGGACAAAGCTATCGCAGCAAGCCAATTGTGATGACGCTATATACCGTTAACTTTGCTATGCAGCTCCAAAATTGGTGGCATACCAAACGGACTGATAAAAAAAGCGACTCCTAGCTATCTAGGAACCGCCGTAGCTGTCATTTAAAAGAATCAAACGCCTTAGAACGGATCGTCAATTTGATCAGGAACGGCCACGCTGCAATCTCGACGATATTCGCTTCCAGACCAGGTAACCACGCCACAAAGGCTAGCCGCTACTGAGAAGTCTGCATCAAAAAACAGCGTGTCTTTCATATTCGAGCCGTCGAGCACCGCGCCCGTAAAGTCAGCGTCTCTAATATAGGACTCGCGTAGGTCTGTTTCGATCATTGATGCGCCGGTTAAATCAGTTTTGTCAAAAATGGCGTAGCGCAGGTCTGAGCCGTCGAGCACCGTGCCACGAGCGCTGGTGTAACCCAAATTAACGTCGATCAGGTTGGCACCTGATAGCTGGGCACCGTCCAAATTGGCATAGTAAAAGTTAGCGCCTTCTAAGTCGGCTCCGGTCAGGTCTGCACCGGATAAATCAAGCCGTCTCAAATCAGCTTCATGCAGGTCACAACCCGCACAGGCATTGTCTCTGATGAGTCTTTCGATGGCTTCATTTTCAGCAGCGATCGCACCCGATATCGCAACTGAATTGAAGGCGATCGCGTTTACCACAAATGTGCCGAACGCGAAAGCGACCCTTCGGCGATCGCACTTACGAATTGAATCGATTATCTCTATATACATGACGAAGGGACACGCCTCCAAGGTTTGGTTCTATGGTGTCAGACATTGTAGAAATGTGACAAGGCTCACAGTCAACTGATAGCCAAACGCTCACAAACCACTTACAAAGGTTGCTCTCTCATCACCGGATAGCATTATTACCCCTCCAAATCGCTCTCACACAGCTATTTACTGGGGGTTTCACGGATGCAACCCGTTTTTGTTTTACGCTAGTTTAGCCAGTTGCACGGTCATTTCTGCGAGCTGTCTCAATAAAAGCCACTCAAAACATTAGTGAAATCTACACACTCAGTGCTTTGGGAACCCTCAATAAATATCAGGTGCGCCATATTCACGCTGCCCTCGATATCGTGAAATCTACTACAGGACATACGAAAAAGATGAAATCACTCCGCTTCTCACTTGCTGCTTTAGCTACCGCCGCTGTTGCCATCACTGCTGGCAATGCCCCTAAAGCCTTTGCCCAAGCAACACCTGCTGCAACACCTATTCAGCTCGCACAGGCTTCCACCTTTGGCGCACAGGAAACTAGCCAGTCTCCCTACCTCCTAGTCACCAACCCCACCAGCCGTCTCGGTGGTCGCCAGCGCTACGGTCTGATGATTCTAGAGCAAAAGAGAGCGGAGCCACCATGCTTTGACACTGTGGGCTCTAGCCCAACCGTAGTGCTTCCTTTGCTCGCTCAGCTTCCTGACTTCTCCGGTATTTGCGGTCGCAGCACCGACACCAACGGCTACCTCATTCGGACGGCGGGCCAAGACGTTAAGTACGATCCCGTTTTGGAAGAAGAGAACGGTGTACTGGTGCTTTATGCCAAGCCTACGCCGTTTGCTCCAAGCGGCTCACAGAAGTTTAGAATTGGCCAAACCGATGGTATCTCACCTAGCGGCTACACCAAAATCTTTTTAAATGACGGCTGGAGACTAGCCCGCCAAACGTTTGACAACAAGGTGACAGGGCGGACATATCTTGCTAACGATATGACGGTTGCCCAGCTCGTTGAGCAATCTGGTGGTGAGGTTGTGGTGACGCCACCGACCAACCCTCCTGTTGTCATAAATCCTCCTGTTGTTGTGAATCCACCTGCACCTGCAGCACCGTTTCCTGATGTTCGAGGCGACATCTACGCCAGCCAAATCGACCGTGCCGTTCAGCTTGGCTTTATCTCTGGCTTTGCAGAAGACAATACCTTCCGTCCTACTGCTTCTCTCACTCGCGAGCAGCTAGTGTCTATGGCGCTTGATGGCCTCTCTGTTCCAGAGCGTGCGCCTGCAACTAGCAAGCCTTATCCTGATGTGCCTACGAACCGTTGGAGTGCCTCTAAAATTGAGGTGGCAAAAGAGCTAGGGATTATCAGCGGCTACCAGGACGGTACCTTTAAACCAACTCAAGTGGTGACCCGGGCTGAGCTAATGGCGGTTATGAATCGGGCTGCTCAGTACAAAAACGGTAACTCTGCGCTGGTTTCTAACCAGACGATGACGAACTTTAGCGATACGCAAGGTCATTGGGCTCAGTCCACGATCTCTACTTTGTCTCAGTATTGCGGCATTGCAACTCCTCTTAATGAGACGGGTAACAACTTCGCGCCAAATACACCTGCAAAACGCAACTACGCAGCAGCGGCAATGGTGCGCTTGCTTGACTGCTCTGATACAACAGCAGCGCTGTAAACACAGGCGATACACTCAGGCGACATACTTGCTTGAGCCAACTGTGAGTTAAGCAAATCTTCTTAGGCGAGCTTTCTAAAGAGCCCCTGCATCGTTATGCAGGGGCTTTTCTTTGGTTACTTTTGGCTAGGGTCTATTTGGTACCACGCAACAGGCCGTATCGGATGAGGCCGCGATCAAAGCCAGTGGTCATTAGCGCGATCGCAGCCGTTCCTTGCACCGTTTTTGAACCCGCCTGAAAAATGCCAGCAATCACTTTCGGATCTAGCGCCGAACGCACCACGTCCTGCCAAAAGAACTCTACCTGCTGCGACCAGTCTGCGGTCGTCAGGTTTCTAAACCCTGCTCGCTCAGCTAAGTCGCCGTAGTTAGAGAGCGAAATCACATAGGGCAGATGGTAAAGCTGATAGAGCGTATCGAGATGTATCTGTTCGCTATCGGTGAGTGGCCCGGCTAAGTTGTCGATTTCTCGATGACACCAGGTCGCCATCAAAAACCGACCACCCGGCTTGAGGACTCGGTAGCACTCTGCCAAAAAGGCCTGCTTATCTGGCATGTGCTCACCGCTTTCCATGGACCAAACAAAGTCAAAGTAGTCATCTGGGAAAGGCGTAGACAGTGCGTCTGCCACTTTAAAATCAACGGCAACGGGTGTGTCACTCTCGTCAAAACTTTCCCAAGGCTGCAAGGCAATGCCCTGAGTGCCTGCACGTTCACCCGCACGCGTTGCCTGCACAGGGCTTAGGGTAATCCCCACCGCTTTTGCCTGAAACTGATCGGCTAGGTAAAGCGTGCTGCCGCCAATGCCACAGCCCACGTCTAGAATTTTTTTTGCTGAATCTACCTCAGCCCATTGCAATAATTCTTCAATGAGATCAATTTGGGCCTGTCGTCTGTCTTTGCGATGCTGACCGCTGTGGCCGTAGTAGCCATGGTGCATGTGCTCGCCCCATGTGCGTTCCCACAGCAGTGAAGACTCGTCGTAAAACTGCTGAATTTTCTCGGTTATTGTTGTGCCCATCTATGCGGCGTAGCCTCGCGTAAGTCTGTAAGTGAATTTTCTTTAGTGTAAAAGGCTCATTCGTTTAGGGCTTGCGACGTTAGGTGTCTTAATGGAAGGATACCCATGCCCAACGGGTCTATTTCCCAACCCATTTATTGAAGCGCGACTACCCTTATGACCGTCTCTAGAACGATTTGTATTGGCTTTCTTGCCTTAATTGTGGTGGGTACCGTGCTATTGATGTTGCCATTTGCATTGGCCAGCGGTGACTGGAATAGCCCGCTAACGGCTCTGTTTACAGCCACGTCTGCGGTGTGTGTAACAGGGCTAATTGTGGTTGATACGGGGACGTACTTTTCGTCTTTTGGTCAAGGCGTGATTTTAACGTTGATTCAGCTAGGTGGCTTGGGCTACATGGCAGCTACCACTTTATTGCTGTTGCTGATTGGTCGGCGTTTGGGGCTAAAAGATCGTTTGGCGATTCAGCAAGCGATGGAAACGGCGGAGCTAGCTAATGTGAAAGCGCTTTTGATTTCGATTATTTCGATGGTGCTTATTTTTGAGCTGTCTGGGGCGTTTTTGCTGATGCCTACGTTTATAGAGGACTTTGGTTGGGGGCGATCGCTATGGCTCTCTATTTTTCACAGCATTAGCGCTTTCAACAATGCAGGCTTCAGTTTATTCTCCGACAGCTTGGTGTCTTATGCCGAAAATGCGTGGCCAATGGCAATTATTTCAGCGTTGATCATTATTGGCGGAATTGGCTATCAGGTGATTATGGAAAGCATTATGTGGCTGCGCGATCGCATTCATCGCCGCAGAGCTTGCAACGTCTTTTCACTACACTTCAAAGTGGTAACCAGCACCACTTTAATTCTGCTGGTCGTCGGCACCATCGCCTTCTGGCTAATTGAATTTGACAACACAAAAACGCTCTCGAATAAAAGCGTTGGCACGCAGTTTTTGCTAGCTGGTTTTCAGTCGGTGGTGATGCGTACCGCTGGCTTTAACTCCATTGATATTGGGGCGATGGAAACCAGTGCGTTGTTTGTTGCGATCGCACTCATGTTTGTCGGTGCCAGCCCAGGCAGCACGGGCGGCGGCATCAAAACCACCACCGTCCGCATTTTGCTTGTCAGCACCTACGCCGCCTTGCGAGGCAAAGAAGACGTCAACTGCTACCAGCGGCAAATTCCGCCAGCCCGAGTGCTCAAGGCACTTTCTGTGGTCGTAGCCTCAGCCATCAGCGTCGTCATTATCACCACCTGTATTTCCATCAGCGATCCAGACCTTTCTTTTATCAGCATTCTATTTGAGGCCGTCTCCGCCTTCGCCACCGTGGGCCTTTCTACCGGCATCACCGCCAAGCTCTCTGTTCTCGGCCAGCTATTTATTGTTCTCACCATGTATATAGGCCGAGTGGGCATACTGCTGCTCATGTCCGCACTCTTGGGCGATCCAAGCCCAAGCGCCATTCACTTTCCTGAAGAGGATTTGCTCACGGGCTAATGAGCTTTTTTAGATTGCAGTTACGCTAAAAAAACTCAAGACTTGAGTGATGAGTCAGATTTTCTCAACTTTCCTGTGTTCTCAACTAAGCTTTGAGCAAACGCATCAAATCGTTCAGAGAGCTTTTTATCTACAAGGTTTCCTGCTTTATCAAAAGCCTTCCAAGCTTGGCCAATCGCAATTTGTTCGGGAATGACCCAGGCATGAACCCAGCGCATAATCAGGCGCATATCGTTAAGGGCGTTGCTGTTGGGCTGTCCGCCGAGAACGCTAATGACACCAGCGACCTTACCGTCGAGATGATCGAAGCTCATGAGATCTAACGCGTTTTTAATTACACCGCTAACGCTGCCGTGATACTCAGGCGTAGAAAGGATGAGGCCGTCTGCGGCGGTAACGGCTTTGCGCATGACGTCTACGTCGGGGTGGTCAGGGTAATCGCTGCCACCATCGCAAAAGGGTAGATTCATGTCTTGTAAGTCAAGAATCTGCACGTCTGCGCCTAGGGCTTTAGCGCGATCGCACGCCAGGTTTAGCGCCTGCATACTATACGAATCTGTTCTTAAGCTGCCACCAATACCTACGAGCTTGACCATGAATTCACCGCTTTTGAGAGTTGTTGAAATACTGTTCATTTAAAAGGGGTTGCCCTCAACAGACAACCCCTTTCACAATTGGTGAAATGCGCAACGAGACTATTAACCTTCGGTTGCTAGCTCAGTGCTGCCACGACGGCGACCGCCAACTAGAGAGTTGAATAGCATGACGCCAATAGCTTTAATCAAGTTGCCTTCTAGCTCTTGGTATAGCTCCATATTAAGGCCAAAAGCGTCATTGGCTTCTTCAACGATGGCGTTAGCCATGGCATCATCAACGGGCGCTTCGCCCAAAGAAGCGCGGTAATTGTTTTTGAAAGCTTTCTCGTCTTCAATGGTTGGAAACTCATAAAAGGCCACGCCATCGCTGCCTTTGAGATTCATCGCCCGCTGAGAAATGCCCTTAAGAATTTGGCCACCAGAAAGATCGCCCAGATAGCGTGTGTAGGAGTGGCCCACAAGTAGTTCAGGCTGACTGGCTGAGATTTCACGAATGCGGTCAACGTACTTTTCCCCTACTTTGGAGAGTACGATTTGATCTTTCCAGTTCGCGCCGTAGTAGAACGCAAGATCTTCTTCAAGACTCTTTTTGCGGTTTAGCTCAGGGAAATAAATCTTAGAAACAACAGGATGATCTTTGTGCTTTTCTAACTCTTCTTCCATCACACAGTAGATGAAGTAGAAGTTGCCAACTAACTTGCGGTACGACTTTTTCTCAACGACGCCCCGTAAAAAGCATCGAACAAACCCGACGTTCTCGGCCATGGTGTGGGCTTTTTTCGTACCCTCACGGAGCTGGGTCGCTAAATTGTTGCTCATGTTTTTTATAGTGGGAAGAACGTGTGGGAATCTAAATATTAAAGTGAGGACTCTACCCAGAGAAAGAATCCGCAACATTATTTCACGTTGCGAATTCTTTCGAGAGGTGGTTTTAAGAAGTGGGAAAAGAATAGGTTTTTCCATACAAAACCATCTAGTACCGGTTGTTTGGAGGGTTTTGTATTACCTAGAATTGGCTACTAGAGGGCGATCGCGCTGACACCCTCTACTTTTTACAAGGAGAAGTGACTAGATATCAAGGTCGGTCATGTTGAGACGAGGGCCGTGAGTTTCAATAAATTCACGACGAGGGGCGACGCGATCGCCCATCAGCACCGTAAAGATCCGATCAGCTTCAGCCGCGTCCTCAATCTCAATCCGCTTCAGTGTCCGCGACTCAGGATTCATAGTAGTATCCCATAGCTGCTGCGGCATCATCTCACCTAAGCCCTTAAAACGCTGTATGTTGTATTTTGCATTATCAGGCAGTGCGGCAATCCCATCGGCTAGCTCGCGCTCACTGTAGCAGTAGGTATGATTTTTACCGCGCTCGATCTTGTATAGCGGCGGGCAAGCGATGTAGATGTAGCCCTGATCTACCAGGTCGCGCTGATAGCGGTAGAAGAAGGTCAGCAGCAGCGTGCGAATGTGCGAGCCGTCTACGTCCGCATCTGTCATCAGGCAAATGCGGTGGTAGCGAAGGCTAGCAGGATCAAATTCAGCACCTTTAATACCGAGGCCCAGCGCCGTAATTAAAGACTGAACTTCATTATTTTTGTAAATCTTGGCGTCGTCAGTTTTCTCAATGTTGAGAATTTTACCGCGCAAAGGAAGGATCGCTTGGAAACGGCGATCGCGCCCCTGCTTGGCACTACCGCCCGCAGAGTCTCCCTCAACAATAAAGATCTCCGACTCAGACGGATCGCGAGAGCTACAGTCAGAGAGCTTACCCGGCAGCGTAGAAGACTCTAGCACCGACTTACGGCGAACCAGATCACGCGCTTTCTTGGCCGCTTCAGCCGCGTTAAATGCCTGAATCGCCTTCGACAAAATCGCATCTGCGACGTTGGGATTAAAGTCCAGGTACTCCGTGAGCGCTTCGCCCACCAAAGAATCCACAATGCCACGTACTTCAGTATTCCCGAGCTTAGTCTTGGTTTGGCCTTCAAACTCAGGGTCAGGCACCTTCACCGAGACGACAGCCGTTAAGCCCTCACGGATGTTTTCACCCGCCATGTTTGCTTCGCCGTCTTTACGCTTTTTACGCTTACGCGCCACCACGTTCATGGTACGAGTCAGCACAGTCTTCAGGCCTTCTAAGTGCGTACCACCATCAATGGTGCGAATGTTGTTCGCAAAGCCCATTAGGTTATCAGAATAGGCATCGCCACACCACTGCAAGGCAGCTTCTACCTGCACGCCATTCTTCTCTGAATTGACGTAGATAATTTCAGGGTGCAGGGGCTCTTTACCGTCGTTAATGTACTCGACATACTCTTTAATACCGCCTTCGTAGCAGAAGCGAGACTCACGAGGCTGCTTGGCGTTAATCAGCTCTAGGCGGTAGTCCGTAAAGGTGATATCTACGCCCGCATTCAGGTAGGCTAGCTCACGCAAACGACGAGCGAGGGTGTCATAGTCAAACTCAGTGGTGTGTACAAAGATAGTCGCATCAGGCTTGAAGACGACCTGAGTACCGGTGCGATCGCTGCCCTTTTCAGTTTTGAGCGTGCCGATTGGATTGCCGCGTTCAAAGCGCTGAGTATGGACTTTACCTTCGCGCCATACGGTGACTTCGACCCATTCAGAAAGTGCGTTCACTACTGAAACGCCAACGCCGTGGAGGCCACCCGATACTTTGTAGCCGCTGTCACCGCCGAATTTACCGCCGGCGTGAAGGACAGTCAGTACGGTTTCTAGCGCAGACTTACCCGTAGTGGGATGAATGTCGGTAGGAATACCGCGACCGTCATCTACGACGGTCACTGAGCCATCAGCGTTCAGCGCGGCTGTGATTCGGTTACAGTGACCGGCTAAGGCTTCATCGACGGAATTATCAATAACTTCGTACACCAGGTGGTGCAGGCCGCGCGGGCCAGTGCTACCGATGTACATCCCCGGACGCTTACGAACAGGCTCAAGTCCTTCTAGAACCTGAATCTGCTGTGCACCGTAGTTATTGTTATTCGCCATACGTGTTCTCCTAGGTCTTTTTTACCTATGGTCTTTTTACCTATTTTGCTTGTGCCTATTTTCTCTACAGAGACGTTTTAAGGCGATGAAATGATATTGTGCTTATGAATTCTAGCATAAAGGCGTTAAAAGCGATTTTAGAGCTATCTCAGCGCCTTTATTAAAATGGGATCGTGGCCCTGTTTTTGCGCTGTGTAGAATTTGGTCAAAAAAGCAACCTTGCAGGTCACCTTTATATTGATAGGGTGATAATTCGTTTTGTGTCCGGGCCGGGCGATTCTATTCAGTTCTTTTGTACTATTTCTTTTGTACTATATTAAACCGCATTTAATTATTATTGTCGGCCCGACGGCTTCAGGGAAGTCTGGTCTGGCAATGGCTCTGGCTCATCACCTAGCGAGTCTAAGGCCAGCGATCATTTTGAGTGCGGATTCCCGGCAGGTGTATCGGGAGTTTGATATTGGAACGGCGAAGCCTTCAGCGAGCGATCGCCAGTTAGTCCCGCATCAATTTATAGATATTTACGAGCCCACTGAGGTGCTGACGGTCGCGGACTATCAGCAGCGGGCTCAAAAGGCGATCGCGCACATTCATCAAAAAGGCGAACAGTCTCCTCTATTAGTCGGTGGCACTGGTTTGTACATTAATGCCATTGCCAAAGGACTCAAAATACCACGTGTGCCGCCGCATTTAGACTTGCGATCGCAATTAACCACACTCGGACAGCCCTACTGCTACGCGCTGCTGCAACAGGTAGATCCTAAAGCTACCCGCCGAATTCATCAAAACGATCAGGTACGTACGCTGCGGGCGCTCGAAGTTTTTTATGTAACAGGGCACACAATTTCGAGTCAGCAGGGAGAGAATCCGCCGGGCTATCCAATTCTATATATAGGACTAGATTGTGATGTTGCGATGTTGCGATCGCGGATAACAACCCGCGTACACCAAATGATCGAAGCCAGACTTGCTGATGAAGTCGCCCATCTCGTTGAAAAATATGGCGCAGATTTACCTTTACTTAAAACGCTGGGATATGCGGAGATGCTCCCGTATATAGCAGGAGAATGTTCTCTAGAAGCTGCGATTGAACAGATTATTCAGCACACCTGTCAGTTTGCAAAACGTCAGCGCACCTGGTTTCGCAAAGAGCCTCGAATTGAGTGGTTCCCAGTAGGTGAACCCCTGTTAGTCGATCAGGTATCGGCTCGTGTGGATGAATTTTTAAGCGGCGTCGGCGTCAGAGTTCCTCGGTTTCCAACTCTTTGATCGGTATCGCTATCTTCCTTTCTTTCAAAGGCTCTAACCCAGGCGATCGCGCTGGAATTAATTCCTTTTGCCGTTCCTGTTGCTCTTCTGGCTTCTCTTCAACTCGCTCTTCTAGCTTCAGCGGCAATCTCATCGGCTGCTTCTGTTCCACCGCCTTCGTCTTCGGCAGGCTTCGCTCCAGCTCATCCAACGGCCTAGGAATCACCATCACCGAATTCAGCTCACCAATTCGCTCTGCCTCGTTCATTCCCGCTTCAACCGCAATCACCACGCTAGAAAGCGCACCCTGAATAATAATCGTACACAGCCCTTCCCCAATCGTTTCGTGAGAAAGCAGCGTAATCTCAGCCGATTTGGTCATCGCATCCGCCGCGCCCACCATGGCCGGAAAGCCTCGGGTTTCTAATAGGCCGATGGCACTACCACCCATCGAATTGCCAACGCCTTCAAGCGCCTCAAGTCGGGTATTAATAGGCAGCACCGCCTCTAAGTTTGCCATCGGGCGAGGAATCATCGTTGCTGACACAAACTGCCCAAACTGTCGAGCCGTATCCTCGCCTGCCTTTACGGCCATCCGAACATCGGCCACGCCACCGCGCACAATCGCCGTACAGTGCCCACCACCCGTCTTTTCATAGCCGACTAAAAACACATTGGCAGACTTCATCATCGCGTCTGCGGTGCCGATGATAGCCGGAAAACTGGTAGTAGAAACCATGCCCAGCGCCGTATCGTACAGCCAATTACGGGCGGTTACGGTTGGCTTGCGAAGGGGAGTCGCGTCTGATTGCATACGCTTATGAGGAGTTCCTGCTGAGGAATTACCGCCTAGGAATTGTTATTGAGGGATTGCCGGTTGGGAAACAGCGCTGAAATTAGCTGGTTAACCTGCGATTTTCCATACACCTCATTATTAGAGGGCACGGTTAGCGATGACGATCCATAGCCCGATTGTACGTTATTCGTCGAGCTGTCGGGCTGATTGAACGGCTGATTAATCGGTGGCGGCGGTACGAAGCTGCTGGACTGGTCGCTAAGATCAGGAATAGACACTGGCTTAGCGGTGACTGGCCCAGGCGCTACAAAAGTATTTTTAAATGGCTCGGGTTGAGGACTGGGTGAGGCAGTGTTTTGTGATGGCTTGTTGTAGATGTAGCCATTACTTTGGAAGTCTTTATTAGGAGCGCTACTAGCTGATTGATTTGAATAGCTAGCGGCTGCTTGATGTGAGGAGGCAGTGCGACTCGCCGTTGGGCTTGCGCCGATAAGTGTAGCAGGCGGCAAAATAGCTTCAGCTTCTACCGCTGGATCAATCAGGGTGCTGCCTGGACTCACGCAGGCATTTGCACCGATCATGCCTTTGCCAATAACAAGGACGTTGGCACCTAGGCTAACGCCACTGGCAATAGTCAACACGCCTGCGCGCGATTGAACACAGACGCCCGCTGCGATGCAGACGCCTTTACCGATAACGACACGGCTACCTGAGGATGCTTGCAGGACGACACCGGGCGCGATCGCACACGACGCATCGATAGTTACATCGCCCACCACACAGTAGTGAGTTTTACTAATAAGCGTAGGTTCCGTTGGAAGCACTTCAGTCACAGGCTGCATACAAATAAATCAATCAAAGGCCGCTCAGCATAAAAATTATCTAAAGCAGCCCTGGTTGAAGAGCGTGATTGTCGCTTAAGGGCGCTGAATCGTGGCTTCTAGTACACGACGCTTTGCCTGAGGATCGACACCGACTAACCGTACATACTCACCCTCATGACGAGCGAGCTGCTTGCCGAGTTCAGAAATAGCCTCAGCCGGACGATGTGCCTTAATGGCTGCCCCATCCTTCCAAATGCCACTGCTGAAGCGGCGCTTATCAGCGTACTCAATCGAGATTTTATGGCCCTGGTTTACGAGCTGCGTAATCTGACTTAGCACGGCAGAATCAAGACCGCCGTCATTGCCGTTGCTGCCATTGCCATTGCCATTGCCATTGCCATTGCCGCTGCCACCTGCACGCCGACTGCTGTAGCTGGTCGTGTTGTAGCTGCTAGGCTGACCGCGAAAAGCAGGATCGTCGTAGTGCGGTGGGTTGGCGATAATCGGATCTTGGCCAGTACCCGAGGCCCCTCTAGAAGCCGCCTGTCCAGGTTTTTGAATGGTGGTTTCTGTGAGGCGGCGCTTGGCTTTCGTGTCAATGCCAACTAAGCGCACGTAGTCGTCTTTATGCTGAGCGAGCTGCTTGCCAAGTTCAGAAATAGCTTCTGCCGGACGACGGGCGTTAATCGTTGTGCTCGTCTTCCAAATGCCGCTACGGTAGCGACGCTTATCAGCATACTCAATCGAGATTTTGTGGCCCTGGTTCACAAGCTGCGTTACTTGGTCTAGCACGCTGGAATCCATTTTGCCGTTACCACCGGCGCCACCACCCGCTCGGCTACTGCTATAGCCGTCGCTGTTGTAGCTGCTAGGCTGACCGCGAAAAGCAGGGTCGTCGTAGTGCGGAGGATTCTCGTTGATAGGATCTTGTCTGCCCTGAGAGCCATTCTGCCCGGACGGCTGAATTTGTTGTTTCTGACCCGGCTTTTGAATCGTGGCCGAAGCGCCGCGTGTTTTTTGAGACTTGTTGATGCCAAAGACACGCACATACTTATCTTCGTGCTGACTCAAGAATCTTTGGAGCTGATTGAGTGATTGTACGGAAGGCGCAGTTTGCCAAATACCACTGCGGTATCGCCGCGCATCTGCGAACTCGACCCCAATTTTGTTTCCCTGGCCTAAAATCTGGTTTACAGCAGTGGCAACTTCATTTCCACCACTATTGCTCTGACCGTATCCGCCGCCCTGAGAACGACCTTGGGAACTGCTCTGCGATCCGTAAGAAGCACCGTAGGACTGTCCACCAGCCGATTGCGTCCCGGCTGCGCCCGAATCATCTACTGGCTTGCCGTCTGCTCTTTGAATGGTGATGGAAGAAGTCCGGCGTTTAACGTTAGGGTTGATGCCAAACATACGGACGTATTCGCCGCTGTGCTCTGCTAAGCAGTGCTCCAAGTGAGCGATTACATCACTCTCGTTGGTGGACTTGATAGGCGAGCAGCTTTTCCAAACGTTGCTTTTGTAGTGGCGAGTGTCTGCGTGCTCAGTACCAATGATGTTGCCGCTGCTGAGCAAATTGCGAATCTGCTTCACGACATCGGCTGTCAAACCACCGCCCTCGACGTTACTGCCAGAATTGTTGTTACGGCTGGTGTTGCCGTATGAACTACCAGAAGAGCCGCGAGAGGCACGGCCAGAGGCCTGAGCCCTAGACTTGGCTTTGCCACTAGCTGGCTTGTTACCAGGACGCTGAACGGTAGACATGCCAACACGGCGCTTGACTTGAGGATCAATGCCAAACATACGGACGTACTCACCTTGGTGCTCTGCTAGGCAGCGTTCAAGGGCTTCAAAGACTGCCTGCTCACGCGTTTCTTTAATGGGCGTGCAGGTTTCCCAAACACCGCTGCGATAGCGGCGCGCATCGGCGTGTTCCATACCGATACGGAATCCCTGTCCAATAAACTGGCGTACCTGCTGAACGATTTCGGGGGAGAGTCTTTGAGTTTGCATAGTGGCTCCTGTATTGGCTCCTGCTTGTGAATAGGACGAATGGGCGGATGTGGATTGAGTCGCTGATGGGCTGGCAGATTGACGAGTCGATCTTGAATAGGAATTGCTGGGAATCGGGATGAGCTTGGCTTTAGAACGGCTACGAGCAGAGGCTTGAGCGCTACTTGAACGAGAGGTACGCCCTGAAGTCCCGATGATTTCTTTAGCAAACTCACGATCTTTAGGGCTAACGCTCGGGAGCTGATCGGCCTGATGCTGATTGGTGATTACGCTGCCAGAAGGTACACATTTTCCGGGTGGAATTTCTACGTCTTGAACAAGGGCGTGCATCATCACGACGCAGCCGTCGCCAAGTCTCGCATTAAAAACGGTGGAACGAAAACCAACAAAGCAGTCCGAGCCAATGAAGGCCGGACTGTGAACAACAGACTTGTGTGAAATTGTAGTGCGATCGCCCACCCACACAGAGCAGCTAGCCCCGGTCTGACTCATCACCTGAGCTCCACCGACCCCTTCTACCAGCACACCTGGCAGCAAAGAACATCCTTCACCCACAACGACCGAAGCCCCAGCACCTGCGGTAATCGCAGTGCCAGGTGCTATTGTCACGCCTGCACCAATAGAAACATCGCCCTCTATATAGGAGAACTCATGAATATCAGCAGATGCGTGTACTTTCGGATTTGCCAACAGGCCTAAGTTCGGCACTGTGACCTCCCCGCACTTGCTTGGGCATTTGCTATGGCTTTTTGTTGGGCCATCATTTGCCCCTTTGCCTCGTAAAACGTGTTATCTAAAAATCTTCTCGTTTGTCGTACAGCGAGCCCGAGTCCAGGCTTACGGTATCTACAATTGCAATAATCGCGGCATCTACCGGCCTTTGGTTATAGCCTTGCTGCTGCCGAGCCGAACTGCCACGGCTTACAAGCACCCACTCACCAACACCTGCACCTACGACATCAGCAGCCACTTCATATTCATCTTGAAGATCGCCCGACGCTTCAATTAACTGAACGAGCAAGAGCTTGACGCCTCTAAGGCTGTCGTCTTTTATGGTGCTAACGACAGTCCCCCTGACCTTCGCTAGGCGCATAAAGTTTCACCTTGAATTAGGCGTCGGCAGGGCCTCTTTTTCAAAGAATTGCCTCTAGTCCTTTGCATATGTTCTTGTTCTTGCTAACGCCTATCTGCCGTATGGGCGAATGCCGCTAACGCTCTCACGGAACTGCTCAACTGCTTCGGTATAGCGAATCGGCAGCACGAATTCTAAGTTCTCGTGCGGGCGCGCAATAATGTGGGTCGAAAGCACCTGACCGCCGTTTACACGCTTGACGTTCTCAACGCCAGCAGCGACAGAAGCCTGAACTTCAGACACATCTCCACGCACAATAACCGTCACCCGACCGCTACCAATTTTTTCGTAGCCTACCAGCGTAACGCGAGCGGCTTTTACCATCGCATCGGCCGCTTCAACGATTGCGGGAAACCCAAGTGTTTCCACCATACCTACTGCAATTGCCATACTTTTTCTCTAAAAAACAAGATCAAAACAAACCGCTAGGAGGAACGAGTTTTTAGGCTCATCCCTCTCCCTCAAAACTTACAGATGTTAAAAGCCAGACGCTAAGAGCGGAACTGCTCAACCGCTTCGGTGTAGCGAATAGGTAGCACGAATTCTAAGTTCTCGTGTGGACGCGCGATGATGTGAGTTGAAAGCACTTCACCACCGTTAACGCGCTTAACAGACTCAACGCCAGCGGCAACAGACGCTTGAACTTCAGACACGTCGCCACGAACAATCACGGTAACTCGGCCACTTCCAATTTTTTCGTAGCCGGTCAAGGTAACGCGAGCAGCCTTCACCATCGCATCAGCCGCCTCAACGACTGCGGGAAAACCCTTTGTTTCAATCATTCCAACAGCAATAGGCATTAGTCGAGATCTCCTTGATATGAAAAGCTATGAACAGGCTGAGCTTTCGGCGTTTGTAAAACTGCCTTAGCGCTCCCGCACTGATCTCTTAATTCTATCAGTAGAAGTGAAGAGAATTGAGCGTGAGCACTGTGCAAATTTAGCGGCTAAAACTAGCCCTTTGAATGCCTAAAAGTTACCTGAAGGTTTCTTTTAAAATCTCCAGTGCAAAGCTTAGTTTTAAGAGCCCAATTTTTCACAAGCCAAACTCAAAAAAGCATCTCAGGCGAGCTGCTCATAACTCCTGCGTCATAACTCAGAATAAATTGACGTCGCCCCTTTGACAATAATAAGCTTCAATGATTGTTGCTAATACCGAGCATTATTAAAGCTTATGCAGGGATCGTAGCGCTTTGTGTTTAAAGGTAAAGCTAGATTAAGCGGTAGTCAGTGCGTCTGGGCAGGTATCGCTGCCGCTTTATCCGGCTGACGATTGCGGCTATGGGCAACCAAACGCTATTCACATCGTCAGATCACAATATCTAAAGCTATTGATAGGGCTCATGGTCAATCATTGAGCGCGATCAAGGGATAAGCGATCCACTCAGCAGGTAATATAAACAAATTACGAGAGCGTTCTACTTGTAGAGTAAAAGTATTCAAAAAGCTTGAGAATGGGCTATAAACACGAAGAAAGTAGGGACAGCCATTCGCTAAATCGATCGCTCCATCTAGTCTTTTATTCTCTTTCTAAACTATTTAATCAAACGATTGAGAGTCCCTTTACAGGGCCTAAAAATGCGTAGCGAAAAGGGTGCTATTACAATCCATCCGACTGCGTTTTTAGCCAATTTTAAAAAATTCTGAAGTAGCCCAGTGATGCAGTTTTTCATTCAGTGGAGTTGGTTAATACCGTTGTACGGCCTTATGGGTGCGCTGCTGGCGCTGCCTTGGGCAACACGGTTGATTCGGAGAACCGGGCCACGACCGGCAATGTATATCAACGTTTTGATGACCGCGATCGCATCTTTACACGGCTTTGTACTCCTCCAAGCAATTTGGAACGAAGGCACTCAGCAGGTGAGCTTTCAGTGGCTCTCTGTCACTGGACTCAATCTCTCTGCATCTTTAGACCTCTCTGCTACTAACCTAATTTTTTTAGAACTGACGGCAGGGCTAAGTCTGCTAGCCCAAATATTTGCGATGGGCTACTTAGAAAAAGATTGGGCACTGGCTCGATTCTTCGCCCTCATGGGATTTTTTGAGGGTGCCATTAGCGGCGTCATCCTCAGCAGCTCCCTATTCTCTAGCTACTTCCTGCTAGAGATGTTGACGCTCTCAACCTATCTCATTGTGGGCTTTTGGTATGCCCAGCCGCTGGTGGTCACAGCCGCTCGCGATGCTTTTTTGACTAAGCGGGTCGGCGACGTTCTGTTGTTTATGGGGCTCGTTGCGCTGAGTACATATGCCGGGAGCCTCGACTATGACGATCTGTATAACTGGGTAAAAGTCGCGGACATCACACCCCTAGCAGCAACGCTCACAGGGCTAGCGCTGATCGCAGGGCCGACCGGTAAGTGTGCTCAGTTTCCGCTGCACCTGTGGCTAGATGAGGCCATGGAAGGGCCTAGCCCCGCGTCTATTCTGCGAAATTCGGTGGTGGTTACGACAGGCGCTTATGTGCTCATTGAGCTTCAGCCAGTCATTGTCCTTTCGCCCATTGCAATGGACGCTTTAATCGTCATTGGGTCGATTACGGCAGTAGGGGCTTCTTTGGTGGCACTGGCGCAAATTGATTTTAAGCGGGCATTTTCGTACTCCACCAGCGCTTATATTGGGCTGGTTTTCATCGCTGTAGGAACCGAGTGGCCAGGGGTGGCTCTTATGCTCTTGTTTACGCATGCGGTCGCGAAAGCCCTTATTTTTATGAGCATTGGCTCTATTATTTTTTCTACTAACAATCAGGATTTAACGGAGTTGGGCGGCATTTGGTCGCGGATGCCAGCTACGACCACCGCTTACCTCACGGGCACATTGGGACTAACGAGCGTTTTACCCTTTGGCTGCTTTTGGTCGTTTTGCCTGGGCATTGAGTTTTTGTGGGATGAGCATCCGCTGTTGGTCGGTGTGTTTTTGCTCGTGAACTTCCTAACCACGTTGAACATGGTACGGGTATTTCGGCTAGTGTTTTTGGGGAAGCCTCAGCCCAAAACGCGGCGCACGCCTGAAGTGGGATGGCTAATGGCCGTGCCGATGGTGACGCTTTCGGTGGTTGTGCTGCTGGTGCCAATGATGATGTGGCGGCTGTCGATGTTACCGCCGATGGGTTACTTCAATGTAGTCGCTGTGGTTTTGCTGGTGGCTTCTGGCTTGCTGGGTGTAGGGCTGGGCTTTTACCTGCCGCTAAATAGAGCCTGGTCGCGCTCGAGCATTGCGTGGCTGCGAGTGGTGCAAGACTGGTTGGGTAATGACTTTTATACCGGAAAGCTGTACGAGATTACGGTGGTTCGGCTGGTGTCACAGCTATCGAGTTTGAGTAACTGGATTGATCGCTATGTCGTTGATGGGGCGGTGAATCTGGTGGGCGCGGCGTCTTTACTGACGGGTGAAGGGCTTAAATATAGTGCTTCGGGGCGATCGCAACATTACATTCTCACCATTGTGGCCGGTACCGGGCTACTGGTGCTGATAACAACTTGGGCAATGTGGTAGCCCCTTAGAAGGGTCAGAAATTATTAAACGGCAGGATAATGAACGGCAGGATAAGGAAAAGATTGTGATATTGAGTTCGCTGCTATTAGTTCCGCTGCTGGGCGCTTTAATTATTGGCATTTGGCCTGGCAAGCTGGAGTCTTCTCAAGCCAGATTAGGCGCTTTAATAACGCTGGGCGTGACACTGTTACTTTCCCTTTACTTAGTAAGCCAGTTTGATATCAATAATCCAGGCTTTCAGTTTATAGAGCAGTTGAACTGGATAGAGGCGTTGGGTCTGTCCTACAGAATGGGGGTCGATGGCATTGCGCTACCGTTGGTAGTGATCAACGCGCTGCTGAGCTTTGTTTCTGTTTATCTGAGCGCCAACATCAAACGGCCTCGGCTCTACTTTCCGCTGCTGCTGGTAATTTCGGGCGCAGTGGCAGGTGCGTTTTTAGCGCAAAATCTTCTGTTGTTCTTCCTATTTTACGAGCTGGAGCTGATTCCGCTGTACCTGCTGATTGCGATTTGGGGCGGTGAGCGCAGAGGCTACGCGGCCACTAAGTTTCTAATTTACACTGCGCTCTCTGGCATTTTAATACTGGGCGCTTTTTTAGGACTGGCGTTTCTGTCTGGCACTGACAGCTTTGACTATAATCCAGCGATCGCCCAAACCCTAACGCTTGCCCAACAAACCTTGCTGCTGGTGGTTTTACTCATTGGCTTTGGCATCAAAATTCCGCTGGTTCCTTTCCATACCTGGCTGCCCGATGCGCACGTTGAAGCCTCTACTCCGATTTCAGTGCTCTTAGCAGGTGTGCTCCTGAAGCTGGGAACGTACGGGATTTTGAGGTTTGGCATGGGGCTGTTTCCGACAGCTTGGGTGGAGATTTCGTCTTGGCTGGCCTGGTGGGCGGTGGTGAGCGTGCTGTATGGATCGTTAGCAGCGATCGCCCAAACCGACATGAAAAAGATGGTCGCCTACAGCTCTGTCGGCCACATGGGCTACATTCTGCTGGCCGCCGCCGCTGCTACGCCGCTCAGCATTTTGGGCACCGTGATGCAAATGGTCAGCCACGGACTGATTTCAGCGCTAATGTTCCTACTCGTGGGCGTCGTTTATAAAAAAACAGGAACGCGCGACTTAACCGTGTTGCGTGGGCTGATGGCCCCTGAAAGAGGCTTGCCTTTTGTCGGCTCGCTAATGGTGCTAGGGGCGATGGCCAGCGCTGGCATTCCGGGGATGATGGGCTTTATTTCAGAATTTATTGTGTTTCGCGGCAGTTTTGAAACCCAAGCGCCGCAAACGCTGCTATGCATGGTGGGTTCTGGACTCACGGCTGTATACTTTTTGCTAATGATCAACCGGGTATTTTTTGGCCGGCTGGCGGTGACGCCTGCTGGGCTGAATGCACCGGTCGATACGCTGATATCTGGGGTGAAATGGCGCGATCGCACCCCTGCGCTTGTCCTTGTTCTGCTCATATTTGCCTTTGGCCTCCAGCCCGAATGGATGACTCGCTGGATGGAATCGACCACAGCAACTTTTCTCGTTCGCGCCGAGCAAGTCGCCACTATCTCCTCACCCGTTTCCGCTTCACTCGTTTCCGATTCACCGGCCCTGTCGCAGCGCCCGCTGTCGAATGCACCTGCGTTCAGTCCTCGACCGTTAAACCGCTAACAGTAATTAACTAACAGAAATCAACTATTTTCAAAGCGTGTCCGCTATGACTCCAACACCGTCTGCAACACAGCTAAGAGCTGCGCCCGCCTACTCGTCAGTAGACTATATTGACCGGCTTGTAGAAGGCGGAACTCTGCTGCCAGAGACACCAGAGAATCTGAAAGAGGTGGTGGGTGTGCTAGATGCCTACGGTGTTGTTTTAGATGCGTATGCGATAAACCTCAACTACATTGCAGACAGCCAGTTTTTGGTGCTATTCCCGTTGCTCAAATATTTCAACGGAGAAGTCACCCCGCAAAAAATCGCCAGGCACCTCTGGCACGATCGCATCAACTACGAGTATGCAGAGTATGTAATGCGCACCATGATGTGGCACGGCGGCGGCGGGCTAGATGCCTACTTGGACTCAGATGACTTTTGGGCCTGCTGTAGCCCAGCGGTACGGGCCAAAAGTCGGTTGAACCCAGTCCTACTAGCCCTCAACAGCATTTTCCCAGACTACTTAGCAGAGCAGGTTCGACAGCTTTGCTATTACTCAGGGCTTGGTCAGTTTTGGCGTGTGATGAGCGATATTTTTATGCACCTCGCTGACGAGTACAACCAGGGCAATATCAAATCAATTGCTGAAGTAGTGGTATTCGTGAAAGATGGCTTAGTCGCCAGTGCTAGCAAACCCATCACCTACTCTGTGACAGTAGATGGCACTGAGTACGACATTATTCCTGAGTCGGTTGGCCTCACCTTTTTATCCGATACGGCAGTTCCTTATGTCGAGACTATTTTTCTTCGGGGTACGCCGTTTTTTGGCATCGTTTCTTATAACGCACAGGCGCAGCAAGTGCCGATTGACCAGGCTCAGTTTGGCTATGGTGCGTTATTTGCTGACCCGCTGCCAATTGGTGGTGCGGGCACGCCACCGACACTGCTCATGCAGGATATGCGTCACTATGTGCCAGCGTATTTGCGCGAACTTTACCAGCGATCTAAACGGGGGCAGGACGATATTCGCGTGCAGCTAAGCCAGAGCTTTCAAAAGTCAATGTTCTGTGTGACTGAAGCGGCCGTACGTGGCATGATGCCGTATGCGGCTGATACCGCTGATCCAAAAGAGCAGGTGATAAACCGCGACTACTTAAGCGGTTGGATGAAACGGCTCGCGCAGTCTCGACTAGATGTTGTGCAATCAGATCAGCCTTAGCGTGCTGCGTGTTTATAAAATGTTGAGTGCTGCGCGACGAATAATCTCGGTGACTGATGCGGCCATTAGCGCATCTACATATCGAGCTTCGGCATCGGCATCACCTACATTTTGAGCGGCAATCAGCGTAAAGCCCATTGAGTAATGTTGGTAGGCCGCCGTTGGATCGGGGGCTCCTACATTTTGCTTGGCCCTTTGACCGGCTCTTTGACTGGCCAGATGACCGGCCAGATGGCGGGGAAGGCTGAACTGAACCAGGGCGCAGTAAGTAAGCTCTGTGCGATCGCGCCCATTGCTCCGACCAAACCCACTTTTAGAAATAATCACGGGCGATCGCACCACGTCTTCTAGCCCCAAAGTTTTCAACGCCACATCCACATATCGAGCCGTATCCATCCCCATCGCTCGAATAATGCTGGCTATACTCTTCGTCTGCATATGCGGAATTCTCGCTTGAGCCGATAGCCGCCAGTGCCAGCCCAGCATTGTAATCAGCCGGGTCAAATCGTAGGTAGACATCAGGTTTTGACCGGAATGCGCTGCCTTTGGTGGCTTTAGCAGGATCTGATTGAGCTGCGGATCGAATAGCTCTGGAGACTGAATGAAGGGGACTTCGCCATAGCGGCCTTGAAAGGCAAGCGACTGATTGCCCGTAAGCTGCTGTGTCCATTTTTCTAGGCGCTCCGGCGTCTCAAAGTTTTTGAACATTGCCGCTAGCGAGTTAGACGTAGAGACGCGGTTGTCGTAGGTCATGATGCCCTCGGCTAAATCCTGAAAGGGAAAGCCACTGAACTTACCGGTGCTGCCCGCGCTGCGAACTCGGCACTGACTGACATCGGTGCGGGCTGACACAGCATTAGCACGAGCGGCCACGTTGAGCAGTGGAATAAATTTTGTAGAACTCCATAGCTGGCGATCGCTCAAAGCATCCCGTCCTAACCAGCGCCCCATCAGCGCCCCGTTCTGCTCGGTGGCAATGCACACGCAGCCCGACAAAATATCGGGTGACAGAAATTCCAGTCCACCTTCATTCACAAAAAATAAGTTGCCGGTATCGGGATAGGCCACCGCATCCTTTAATAAAGGCGCGATGCCGTCTGGAATTTGCAGGCGTAGGGCGTACTTGTTCGTGTGATCTCGATAGGGCGATCGCCTCACGCCGCTATCCAAAAAGGCCAGCTTCGACTCATCAAAGCCTTTTTCCTGCTGGAGAAACTGCTGGAAAATAGCGGTCGTATCTTTAGCGGCGCTCAAAGCAGGATAGTCACGCCCAAATTCTGTTACCGAAATATCTAACGCGCGGCAGAGTAGCGCCGCAATTTCGCCTCGGGTAATCGCCTGGTTAGGAAGAAATAAGCGCGGCTCGCTGAGTGTTTCTAAAAGATTCTGACTGAGAGCTGAGGCGATCGCCTCTCTGGCATACCCTGGAATCTCTGCCGCATCCTCAAACTGCCTTGCGACTGGATCGACCGGTTCTGACGGTTCATCCACCGAAAACATCACAGCGCTGGCTCCCCGCGTGGCCTGCAAGCCAATCATCAGCACCGTAATCGCCTGCGCCCGAGAAAGATTGCGCCGAGGCCGAAACGTTTGATCCTCATAACCGTTAAAGAGTCCGCGCTCCGTAGCCCAAGTCACTACGCCATGCGCCCAGTGCTCAGCCGGCACATCTCGAAAAGATAGCGCTGCCTGCTGATCAGACAAATCGGCAAAGACTTTTGGCATCAGCGCCGCAAACTCGGCACGATTCACGGTGGCCTTCGGTCGAAACGTCCCGTTGGGATAGCCGCTGACAATGCCGCGCTGCGTCAGGGCCACAATGCACCCGCTGGCCCAGTGGTTTGCAATATCAGAAAACATATTTTCTCTTCCTCGGTATTTTCCTCAGTAGTCACAGCTCAGATGCCACAAGATTGTACTCTCCGTAGGCATGCCAGCTTGCTATCGTTTACGACACTTTTTGCGGAACTAAGGCTGAAGAAACTGCCTGTTTATATGCTTTTTGCGCTTGGTTTTTTGTTTCAAAGGGAAAAAGTGTTTTACGCTCAAAGAAGAATGATTCAGTAACCAACCGCTTAGCGTTATGACTCAGCTTGTGGCACCGACGACAACCCCTTCAAAGGCAAATCGTAAATCTGAAAGTATGCCGCCAGAAACCGTCGTGCTAGACGTGCAGGGCATGATGTGCGCAGGCTGTGTCAGTACGGTCGAAAAAAAGCTGGCCCGGTGTGAAGGCGTATTGTCTGCGACGGTGAACCTAGTCACTGAGGTGGCCGCCGTGGACTGCACCGTAAAGGCCGATCCGCAGGCGATCGCGCAGTCTCTTACCGACGCAGGCTACCCCAGCAAAATTAGATCCTCAGACAGCAATAGCCCGCTCGCCGCTGAAGCCGACTGGCTATTGCGCAAAGAGCAAGCCCAAAGGGATCAAAAAAAGCAGGTCGCGATCGCGCTGGCACTGCTGGTGCTCTCAACCATTGGCCACCTAGAGCATTTCAACTGGGCTGATGGATTCTCGATTCCTATCCTCAGCACGCTTTGGTTTCATGCGGCGCTCGCCACCCTAACGCTGATTTTTCCTGCTCGCAAAATTCTGATCGAAGGCTTTCAGGGCGCTCGGAGGGGGTCGCCCAACATGAACACGCTGGTGAGCTTAGGGGCCGTCAGTGCGTATTCAACCAGTGTGGTTGCGCTAATTTTTCCAAGCTTGGGCTGGGAGTGTTTTTTTGATGAGCCGGTGATGCTTCTCAGCTTTATTTTGCTGGGTCGTACGTTAGAGCAGCGGGCCCGATTTCAAGCGGCCAGTTCACTGCGATCGCTCATTGCCCTACAGCCGACATTGGCCCAGCTTGTCCCCGCCCCCGATTTATCTGAGCCGGACAATCCTCAGGCCGCTAACGCTACAGGCGTTCAAATTCCAGCAAGCCAGGTGCAGGTAGGCGAGTGGCTACGGGTATTGCCGAGTGAAAAAATTCCGGTAGATGGCGCGATCGCACTCGGACAAACCACCGTAGATGAGTCAATGCTTACGGGCGAGTCGCTGCCGGTGGTAAAGCAGCCAGGTGATGAGGTTGTCGCTGGCAGCCTTAACCAGTCGGGAGTGATTACAATTCAGGTGCTGCGTACCGGATTGGATACGACGCTGGCGCAGATAATTCACCTGGTTGAAACGGCTCAGACCAGGAAAGCGCCGATTCAGGGCCTAGCAGATTTAATTTCTGGCTACTTTACGTATGGCGTCCTAACTTGTTCAGCCTTAACCTTTGGCTTTTGGTACTTTATTGGCATTCCCCTGTGGCCTGACGTTGCAGCCACCGCTATGGATCATGTTCATCACAGGGCCGTGGCGAGTCACAGCATGGCCGATGCGACGGTGATCATCGGACAGTCTCAGCGATTGCTGGTAAGCCTGAAGCTCGCGATCGCCGTTGTGGTCGTAGCCTGTCCCTGTGCCCTGGGCCTCGCGACACCGACCGCTATTTTAGTTGGCTCTGGCATGGGCGCACAGCAAGGACTGCTCATTCGCGGCGGCGACATTTTAGAAGCCGCTCGCAGCTTAGATACGCTGATTTTTGATAAAACCGGAACCCTGACGACGGGAAAGCCTCAGCTCACCGACTGCCGGTCGCTGGTGCATGAGGTGTCTAGCGATCGCCTATTACAAATCGCCGCTACGGTAGAGAGCGGCACGCGCCATCCGCTCGGGCTCGCCATTCAACAGGCCGCAGCGCAAAAGGGATTGAAACAACTACAGGCTAATGAATTCAACACTCAAGCGGGTTCTGGGATTGCGGCCCATGTAAACGAGGTGGGCTCAGTTCTACTGGGCAATTCGGCCTGGATGAGAAAAAATGACTGCACAATAGACAGCGACATAAGCGCGGCGGCCAGTGAGCTAGGCAAGGCCGGGAAAACGCCTGTATTTATGGCTCAAGAACAGCAGATAATCGGCATTTTGGGGGTCTCTGATAAATTGAGACCCGATGCCACTGAGACGATAAAGCAGCTACGCCTGCTCGATATATCGGTTCAAATTTTGAGCGGGGACACGCCAGCAGCGGCGAGGGCGATCGCACAGCAGCTTGGACTCAGTAATGAGCAAGTCACCGCCGAGGTGAGCCCTCAAGGGAAACTCGATGCGATCGCTACTCTGCAAAAGTCAGGTCACCGCGTCGGTCTTGTCGGCGATGGGATTAACGATGCCCCCGCTTTGGCTCAAGCAGATGTCGGCATCGCCCTAAACTCAGGCACTGACGTAGCTATGGAAACGGCTGATATTGTACTGATGCGTGACTCGCTGATGGACGCGATCGCGGCTATCAAGCTCAGCCGCGCCACCTTCAACAAAATCCGTCAAAACCTAGCCTGGGCCTTCACTTACAACCTCATCTGCATTCCCCTAGCCGCTGGCGCATTCCTGCCCGCCTTCGGCCTCTCGCTCAATCCCGGATTTGCTGGTGGCCTCATGGCCCTTAGCTCCGTTACGGTTGTCCTTAACTCTCTGCTGCTAAAGCTGCACCGCCCATAACGCTATTTCCTGACGCCGCACCACCTAAAGTGAAGCGCTTAAGCTTCCACAAAAAAAGCTCAACCTACAAACGTAAGTCAAGCCTTTCTCGATAAAAACATGAATGCTAATACGTGATTATCCCTGCTTTTTCCAAGTTGCACCATTAGAGATACAAATTAAATTGTCGCCATAGTGCTCAATGAGGCCACTTTGGCGCAGCTTACCCATTAGCCGAGTCACCGTGACTCGCGTAGAACCAATCGCGCTACCAATTTGAGCGTGCGTCAATGGAAAGGGTAGGTAGTAGCCCTGCTCGCACTGTTCGCCATGCTCATCAATCAGCAGGGTCAAAAAGCCCAGCAGGCGATCAATAGTACGGCGCTGACCTAGCGTGCTTAGCCATAGCAGCTTGCGCTGGTGCTGACGGCGAAATGCATCTAGAACCTCTTTTTGAAAATGAGGCCACGTGTCCAAGTCATTCCAGTAGAGCCAAATCACCGTGGTTTGATCCACATGGGCAAAGCTTTGGAGCGTAAAAGGCGGCTGTGCGACTACCTCAAAAGGCTGTCCCGCACCCACAAACCCTAAAAAGGCTTCTTCTGAAGCGATCAAAGGCACTCGAGAATTGAGGCTCTTTTGCTTACTGGTCGCGCTTACCTGCGCATTGCCAAGTAGCCGGACTGACCCTTTTTGAACCAAATACAGCAAACCAGGCCGCGCCGGAATTTTTTCGTCCTTATTGAAGGTGCGACAGCGATAGTGCTCACTTGCCCAGTCAGAGATACGTTGCCATGCTAGAAACGGCCGTGCGCTATCTGGTTGAGAAGGAGAAGCCATATTAACAATACTGGGATTGAGTTTAACTGCAGATAATGTCATCTAACGAGTGCGAATAGTTGCATAACTGTGAAGGCGCAGCAGACGAAATGACCAACGGCATCAGTTACCCGTACAAACACGGATATCGTATGGCGTTCGTTTTGACAGATGGGGACGCTCTAAATGAGTGTTCTTACGGAGCTGCTCTTAAGAGGGATTATTAGTAGCTAATGTAAGCGCAATCACTACTGTATTAACCGGGAGGCAATACATACAGTAATCAAACACGACAAGTCGAATGTTGTAAGTACATTAATATAAATTGTTGGGTTTTGTATGACTAAATTCCCTTCTTTACAACTACTTCAGCATTTTTAGGGAGAGTCCATGAAGAAAATGACACAAATGCCCGTAGAAATCACGAGGTTTTTTCAGGTCAACGTGCTTTAGAGGCCATCACTCAATGACGAACGTAGGCGTAGTTCTATCGCTCAAAGGCACGCTGGTGTACTGTTTGAACCAAGCTTTATTTAGCGTTTGTGAAGAGAATCTTTCAAACTTCACGAACCTTTTACACGAAGGTTATGATCAATCTCCGAATTTGAACCGGTCAAGCATTGAGCATTTGCTACCAAAGCCTTCATATGACGCGCACAAGCGGGCATCTTCAAGCCGCACCAAGGTTACTCCTCTAACTGATCGCTCACTTCAGATTCCACTGCAAAAAAAAAGAAATGGCGATGCGGTTCTCTATACATCTGCACTACCTCAACGGCTTCTCGCCGGTCGATTTTTTGATCAGTCTCTAACGCTTTCAGACATTTCTCAGTTGGTCACTAACAAACTTCAAAAAGTTACATTTGAATCGATGAGTTGTGAGTCAGATCACAGCATCTACAATGTTTCTTCAATCTCTCAAGTTTGGGATGAGTTCAAGATAGAAACCCATCGATCTGGATGGATTGCTTTTTGTCTTTCGCAAACAGGTATTGGTCTGTGGCTGGAGCATTGTTTAAATCAATATGATATCGGTATCGTTTTACACGAAAAACTGCTTTCGATGTATTTGGCTTGTCAAAAACATGACCCAGTATCTGACGAATTAATGTGGCAGTTGCAGTATGCTCACGCTCGCTGCTGCCATTTGTTGCGCCGATGGCGACAGGTGCAAGCTAGCGGCAAACGCAATTTAGAGCCTCAACATGGGCTCAGCCATTCGCCACAGGAAAAGCTGTGCAAAAACCTTTATCAAAATGGGCATCAAGGCAAGCTTGTGCATTCGCTGATAGAAATGATAGACCACATGTTTTGGATTCCTTATCAGTGGCACTCTAAACAATATTTTTTGCTTTTAGAGCGTGCAGCTCTTCTATGTCAGGCGCTTGAGCAGTTTTGGGCAGCGAGCTTGACCGAGTTTCCGAACGTTGATCAGATGGATGCGATCGCAACTATGCAGACATTTCAAGCCAAATTTCACTTAATCTCAATGTCTCAAAAAACGCTCGAAACCCTTCTAACGCAATACTTAAATGCTAAAGCGCCCGCTGCGCTCTAAGCAAATTCACGCGTTTTGATGTGATTGATAAACGCTAGGTGTGACAATCACTTTGGATGGCCATGCAAAGTGACAAACCTAAAGAGATCCCTTATATTGATGGAGTGTGAGGAGCGAACCAGTTGAGGCACCGAGACGAAACACGGCCAGTCGTCGGTGCCTTTTCTGTCTTTAAAAAAATCAGGCAACCGTTACTTAATACATAGAAGCCATCCTCTTCAACGCTCTATGCAAGTAGCTCTATGCAAGTAATTGAAAGCAAGTCATCGCAAGACAAGTCGTCATAAGTATTTTTCAATTGAATAACAGCTAAGCTGCTGGCTTTGTTAGTTCATAGGCGTTCAGGTCTGGTGCATCAAGCTACAGGCGTTTTCGTTCTCTTCGTGATAGCCTGTGCGCTATGAATGGACGCGGATACCAGCGGCGAATGAGCTATCGCCTGCTGCTGATGATATTGTGGACAACGCTTTTGGTGTTTGCCGTAGAGCTGACGGCAGGCTGGGTCAGTCAGTCTTTGTGTTTGATTGCGGCGTCTTTACACACGCTGATTAACGTATTTAGTACGCTGCTGGGTTTGATTGCGGTGGCGTCGCCTCAGCGAACGTTGGGTAGAGAAATTTGGGGATATGGACGAGGCGAGGCGACTGGGGCGGTGCTGCTGTCGGCGGTGCTTGGATTTTCTGGAGTTTCGACTGGGGCGATCGCCCTTACTCAGCTCAGCGAGGCCCTTTTTCAAATAGGCAGTAATGCCTTCTCAACCGACCTCACCGTGCCGCTGATGGTACTAACGTGGGTGACTAATCTGCTAATGCTGTTAGCTGTGCTAACTGCTTCTCGTCAAAGTCAGCACATCAACAGTCTGTCGCTCAAGCTAACCACTCAGCGCATTTTGACAGACACGTGGATGATGGGTATCGTCCTGGTTTGTTTGGTGGTCATTAACCGAGGCTACCGCTGGCTAGATCCGGTGCTGGCAGTACTTTTAGTGATGCTCTTAGCAAGAAGCCTTTGGCAGGTAATCCATCAGCAGCTACCGATGCTATTGAAGCCGATGGCGATCGCACCCGAGGCCATTTCCAAAGTTGTTTGCCAGGTAGAAGGCGTTACCCGCTGCAATCGCATCCTCTCACGCGGCCTCGTGGGTCGTCAGGTTTGGATAGAGCTTCACCTAGCACTGCATCCTGAGTTTATGGTGCTCTCTAATACGATTGGCGATCGCATTGAAAAATTACTTAGAAACCAATACGGGCCAGTACGCGCTCAAATCTGGCTAGATCAAACGAGAGATAGTCGCCTCACCCAAAGATCTGCTGCCCCAAAATCAAAGCTTTGACCTTAAGATTCGATTTTAAGGCTTGGGATCTTAAGGCTTTGAACTCATTGGCCCCAAATACCGAATGAGGTAGGGCGAAAACACTTCGTAAATCAGCGTTAACGGCTTGCCGTGATGCCAAAACAAATAATGCCGCCCCCAAAAAGGTCCTTTTTGCTCAAACGCGTCTTCCAAGGCCTGGGACTCTCCCAAATAAATCCCTTGAATATCGCGGTATAGCTCCGTTCGTAGTGCCGCTAAGCTCGCCCAAATTGGCAGCGACCGATTCTTTAAATACTCGTCCACGTGGCTCGCTTCCCACCATGACGTAGCATAGGCGAGTCGCTGACCCGATGCCGTTCGCAACCAAACCTGGCGCCGTAGGTGCGGCCCCGGCACATTTTCTATCTGAGCAGGTGCGCGATCGCCCGCCTCACCCACTGGCGACATATCAATCACATCCACTTCTGTCGGCTCACGCGTCAGCAGTTGCAAATGACGCGTGGGCGAGCCATCCCCCAGCATCAAAATTTGCCAAGCAGGTGAAAGCTGATCGTGAGGTAGGCCCTGCTTTACCACGGCTTTGTCACCTTGCCAGAGTGGCTGCAAGGCGTGCCAGTTGGCAGGTTTTGTATGAACAAAAGGTAAGTCAATCGGGGGAGAGGCTGGCGTCAAAACAGTTATAAAAGGTGTTCACAAAAGTTTACTTTCTGCTCTCATCATAACGAAGAACAAACCCGTGCAACCGTGGCTATTTATATGGCAGCTCATTAAAAAGCCCCGCATGAACACTAAATTTCATACAGGGCTTTTAATTTGTATGCTATGCGGATGGCGAGACTCGAACTCGCAAGGCTTGCGCCACACGCCCCTCAAGCGTGCGTGTCTACCAATTCCACCACATCCGCGAAAAGGCATCGGTTAATAACAATACGACAAAACGCGTCCCTTTAGACACCTCGTCGCTGACTTTTTATGCCACCCCTGTACAAATGCAGGGCATTCTTCCCTGCGTGATACGATCATCTTCTTAATAACTCAGCGAAAAAATGGCTGGCTGCCGATGAGCTTTTCTAAAATTTTGATTGCCAACCGTGGCGAAATTGCCCTGCGCATTATCCGTAGCTGCGAAGAAATGGGCATCGCCACGGTTGCAGTCCATTCCACGGTTGATCGCAGTGCGCTTCACGTTCAACTTGCCGACGAAGCGGTCTGTATTGGCGAAGCCCCTAGCAGCAAAAGCTATCTCAACATTCCAAATATCATCGCTGCCGCGCTGACTCGAGGCGCAACAGCTATCCATCCCGGCTACGGCTTTTTGGCTGAGAACGCTCGCTTTGCCGAAATTTGCGCCGATCACAATCTGACCTTTATTGGGCCGACTGCCGATGCCATGCGGGCCATGGGCGATAAGGCGACCGCTAAGGCCACCATGCAGCGGGTAAAGGTGCCAACTGTTCCAGGTAGCGAGGGTTTGCTCAGCAGCCCTGAAGAAGCCGCCGAGCTGGCGGCTGAGATTGGCTATCCAGTAATTATTAAAGCGACCGCAGGCGGCGGTGGCCGTGGGATGCGGCTGGTGCGGGAGCCCGAGGAGCTGAGCAAAATGTTTATGGCGGCTCAAGGCGAGGCCGAAGCGTCCTTTGGCAATCCTGGTGTCTACTTAGAAAAGTTCGTCGAAAATCCGCGCCATATTGAGTTTCAAATTTTGGCTGATAGCCATGGAAACGTGGTGCACCTGGGTGAGCGCGACTGTTCCATTCAGCGCCGCCATCAAAAGCTTTTAGAAGAAGCGCCCAGTGCGGTGCTAGATAGCAAGCTACGGAAGCAAATGGGTAAGGCAGCCGTTCGCGCTGCGCAGTCTATTGACTACGTGGGCGCGGGTACGGTTGAGTTTTTGGTGGATCATTCCGGTAAGTTTTACTTTATGGAAATGAACACGCGAATTCAGGTGGAGCATCCGGTGACAGAGATGGTCACCGGGATTGATTTGATTGCTGAGCAGATCCGGGTGGCCCAAGGCGATCGCCTGTCTTTTTCTCAAGATGACGTTGTTTTACGCGGTCATTCGATTGAGTGCCGCATTAATGCAGAAGACCCTGAGCATAACTTTCGGCCCAACCCTGGTCGCATTAGCGGCTACCTGGCCCCCGGCGGCTTAGGCGTTCGGATGGATTCACACGTATACACCGACTACGAAATTCCGCCGTACTATGACTCGCTTATCGGCAAGCTGATTGTGTGGGGGCCTGATAGAGCGACGGCCATTAGCCGGATGAAAAGAGCCTTGCGTGAGTGTGCCATTACCGGGCTACCGACCACTATTGGGTTTCACCAAAAGGTGTTGGAGCATCCTCTGTTCTTAAAAGGAGAGGTATATACTAACTTTGTAGCGACCATGATGGAGTCTGCATAATCGCTACGATGTGTGGCCTAGCAACGCTGCGCCTCTACAGCGCGGTAATTTCGTCTTCAGTAAAGGTCACACAGTAAATTTCTACTAGCGCTGTGCCTTCTACATCTGTCGCTAAGCTTGCAAGGCGATTGAGCAGCCGACGGGAAGAAACAACGCCCGTTAAGATAACAACACAGCCACGCTGGCGAATTTTTAGCTGTGCGACTTCATTGCCCACAGATTGCTCAAAACACTTGGCCACTCGTTTAGCGAGGCCGTTATAGTCGTATTCACCACCGAGGCCAATTCGTTCTGGTGGGCTGCACCGAAAGCTATTAATAGAATATTCCTTGGTCACCGCCCCAAAAGGTTTGTTTACGGCTGGAATTAGCACGACAGACGATTCACCCAACACACCCATGCTTTTGACCTTAAAAATAGATAGATCGTGCTTTCCCTATAGATGCCTGGTCTTACATACGTAGCCTTTGCAATAATTATGCAATATTTTAAATAGTCTTTATGTAAGAAATGCAAAAAGGCCCGTTTAGCACGCTCTCTTTACATAATTAACAAAAATTGTATAAATAATACAAGGATATTTGCGTATATTCTGATACTTTGTGCGCTCATTTTTATAAAGAACCGTGTTCCTACGGAAAATGAGTACGTTCTCAGCGGCTTTCAGGCACATGTTGTAAAAGTACAGTAAAGGCTCGTAGAGAAGCAGGCATAAGTGGTCAGGTGTTTGAACCGTCCACTCACGCGTACATACAAATTGATTGGTGGACTACTTCACAGCTTCATGCGCCTTCCGACATCTGTGCGGCATCTTCTGCTTGTGGAAGCCTACGAGTTATTTTTATGAATCAGGGCGACAGCGTAGGCGGCAATGCCTTCTTCTCGGCCTAACGGGCCTAGTTTTTCGTGAGTGGTGGCTTTAATGCCGATTTGCTCGGGCTCAATTTGAAGGGTGGTAGCGAGGCGATCGCGCATCGTCTGAATATGAGGCTTGAGCTTGGGCCGCTCGGCAATCACGACACTATCTATATTGCTGATGCCCCAGCCGCGATCCTGCACGAGCTGATACACCTGCTTGAGCAGCACCTGACTATCGGCTCCGGCCCACTTCGGATCGCTGGGCGGAAAGTACAGGCCAATATCACCCAGACTCAAGGCCCCAAGCAGCGCGTCCATAATGGCGTGAGTCAGCGCGTCGGCATCGCTGTGGCCCAGCAAACCTTTTTCGTGGGGAATATCTACGCCACCGAGGATGAGCTTGCGATCGCTCGTCAGCCGATGAATGTCATAGCCATTTCCAATGCGAATATTCATGCGTCTTTAAAGCCTTTTTCCAGAGCTTGTTTTCTAACCGTGCTCTAAAGATTATCGCTAAAGATCGTCTGAAGGTTGCGGCCATTGCTCAAACATATCAGGCCTTTTTTGCTGGGTGCGCTCAATTTGCTGCTGTTTTCTCCAGCGGGCGATCGCCCCATGGTTGCCCGACATCAAAACATCCGGCACCGTCCACTCTCGAAACGTGGCTGGCCTTGTGTACTGCGGATAGTCCAGCAGTCCTGCCTCAAAGCTTTCATACTTCAACGAATCCGTCTTTCCCACCGTTCCAGGCATGAGCCGAACCACCCCGTTAATCAGCGTCAGCGCTGGAATTTCGCCCCCAGTCAGCACAAAATCTCCCAGAGAAACTTCTCTAGTGACTACATTCAGCACGCGCTCGTCGACGCCTTCGTAGTGACCGCAAATCAGCACGAGCTGGTCATAATCAGCGGCCAGCGTCCTAAACATCGGCTGATTCATGGTCTGCCCTTGAGGCGTCATCAAAATCACTTCGCGCCTAGGCAGCTCAGGTAAGGATTCAATTGCCGCAAAAATAGGCTCCGGCTTCATTACCATGCCAACGCCGCCGCCGTAGGGAATGTCGTCTACTTTGTGGTGTTTATCAGTTGTGAAGTCGCGAGGATTGGTGATGTGTACTGACGCGATTTTGCGGCTGAGGGCACGGCCGATGAGGCTAGCGTTGAGCGGGGAGGTGAAAAAGTCGGGAAAGAGACTGATGATATCGAAGCGGAGAGGCTTTGGCGGCATAGGGGAAATGGTTTTTTAATCGACCAGGCGTAGGGAAAGCGATCGCACCCGGTTCGATAAGTCTGCCTGAACCGACTTTTGATTCAATCCTACCGCTATTCTTAGCGCTCTTTGATAAGACTCATAGGCCGCTGTCAAATCACCGTTTTCTTCGTAAATTTCACCCATTGTCCGAAATGTGATCAGCCGCTGCCAGTCATCGCCTGTCCTCAAGGTCAGCGTAATTCGCTCAGCGAGATATTGCTCAACCTCACGCGGTAGCTTGATCTGACGGTAAGCAGAAATCAGCCCGTCAATCGCCCGTAGCTGAATGTAGGGAGCGTCCACATCGCGAGCGAGCGACAGGGAATGGCGGTAAGCGCCGACGGCCTCTCGCAGACGGCCTGTTGCCAGGTAAATGTCGCCGAGATTACTGTCAGTATTGGCCTGACCCGCGTAGTCACGAGCACGGGCACGGTAGTCAGCCGCGATTTCATAGTACTTAGCGGCATCATCCATTTTGCCCTGGGCCGCAGAAATCAGGCCCAGATTGCTGAGCGAAAGGCCGATACCGCTCTGGCTACCGATATCTTGAGAAACGGTGAGTCCTTCATCAAAGGCCGCTCGGGCCGTGGCCAAATCACCTTCTTGCAAGCTGAGCGTGCCAAGGTTGTTGTAGGCCAGAATTTGGTCGCTGAAGTTGTTATTGCTGTGGGCGATCGCAAGCTGTTTGCGCACCACCGTTTCAGCCTCACGATAGCGGCCTAGCTCGCTGTATGCCTTCACAAGCTGCTCGTAAGCTTCGCCCATGCCGACAAAATCACCCAGGTAGTGATAGGCATTGGCGGCTTCGTCTAGCGCGGCGATTGCCTGCCCATGATCACCCGATCTGAGCTGCGATCGCCCCACCAGCAAAAACTGATCGGCCACATCTCTTTGGGCTCGAATCTCATTTTGTGGCGGCTTGTGTAGCTGTTCAGTCAAACTCGGCGCAGCTTTCGCTGAGTCCTGCAAACCCATCATCACCGCCATAGACAGCAGAGCGATCTGCGCAACGTTAAGATGCGATCCGCATGTGTACCAACGGGCCATGACGATTTTCCAAGGTGGCTTTACGGCCTTAACATGCCCAGATTCACAGAGCCCAGATTCAAAGGTCGATTTCGTCAAACTCAATGGTGAGCAGGCCCGCCATTTCTTCAGCGATCGCATCTCCTGTCGGCGGCGAAGCCAGTGGATTATTCTCTATATAAATGGCGCGGATGTCCTTTGGGATCGCCCGCTCCAGCGCCTGGTAGGCCACCTGCAACTCACTGCGGACATCTGCAGCCGACATATCGACCCCTTCGGCCTGTAGGTAGGCCGCAATGCGAGTGTCGCTCCAAGAAAAAGTTTGTGCCATCAGTACCATCAGGCGGTGCTTTGGCAGCAGGCCATCTAAGGCGCGTTCGGTGTAGCACCAGAGCGGCGGCGGTGCATCTTCAAGCGAATAGTGAATCGATTCTACATCAGGCAGCACGGCCTGATTGATGTGGGCAGCGGTGAGACTGATCAGCCATCCCTGCAAGGAAAATTCGGCGGCAGACTCGGCGATAGGATTCGTTTCTGAGTCTGAGCTGCTTTCGGCAGGCGGCTGTGACGGCACTCTGAATGGCGTCAGGTCAATACCGCCCAGCTCATTAAGGATATGCCGCCAGGTGAGGGCAAAGAGATAGTCGGCCTGAACGGGTGATTTGGCTGAATGACGAATCAGCGAATACACCACCGGACTGTACCGGCAAAAAAGCGCTGTGAAGTACTTTCCATCTGTCGGTGACTTTTGCAATGAGTCCACCAGATCGTAATCGCTCAGGTGAATGAGCGACTTAACCAACGCATGATCACATTCAGGAAAAGTGGGAATTTGCACAGGATTTAAGCAAGACTCATTGGAGAGAGTAACAGGTAGCGTGAAAAAAGCCGATTGACGCTAGCTGATAGCCCTAGCAATAGCTGTGAAATAGATATGGGACAAACGGGGAAAGCAACTGGCTAACTAATCAATACTGATTAATCTATCGCTTCACAGCGTTCCCTCAAAATGTTTGCAGTTGCTAATTGGTAGACTAAAGCAAAATTCTTCTTTGATATCTTTTTCGCCATGATGTCACTCACCGTCGCTCACGTCTCAGATCGTCTCATTGCCAGTATCTTTCAAGGTCTACCGCTAGATACGCTAGTGTCTACGCAAGGCATCATGGTGATGCTTTTGGTTGCCTATGCGGGGGCGATGTGGGCGTTTTTGAGCAGTGCGCCCAAAGTGCATACCGTGATGGTGTCGGATTTGGACTTGGCCCGCCGCTTTTATGAAAGTGTGCTGAGCCTTTCAGCCGCAGAGGTGCCTTTGCACTACTACTACAACTACGAGCAAACGCTAGGCACCGCTGGCATTGATCCGATGTTTGGCGCGTCGTCTTTGGGTGCTTCTAGCTTAGGGAGTCCGTCAGGCTATGGCACACCCGACGGGCTGTGGTATCAGCTTAAGAAAAATACGCAGCTACATGTGATTGCAGGGGCAAGCTTGGGCAATCGGAACCGGCAGCGGCACGTTTGCTTTGACCATGCTTGCTTGGAGTATTTGCTAATGCAGGTGCAGACACGGGGGATTCGGCATAAATTGCGGCGCGATCGCCCGCTCAATTTTTTAGTCAAAGACTTTGACGGTGAAGTGATTGAAATGGCCGAGGTTGAGAACTAAGAAAATGGGACGGGCGATCGCTGGCACAATAGGACAGTGATCGCAGCCGACTGCTGCGGTTAGGAAACCCTACACAGGCAGGCGTTTTGTCATGAATGATCTGGCCATGAACAGTTTGGCCCTCAATAACTTTCTGCTGGCTCGGTTTGAGTCGCCCGGCCCCGACATCGTTAATATCGGCCCCATTACGCTGCGATGGTACGGCCTGCTGATTGCCTCAGCAGTACTCATTGGCGTGGCCCTATCGCAGTATCTCGCGAAAAAGCGCGGCATCGATCCTGAGAAAGTGGGTGACATAGTGATCTGGCTGGTGATTTTGGCCATTCCCTTTGCCCGACTTTACTACGTCTTATTTGAATGGCGCTCCTACGTTGACAGACCCGGCGACATCATTGCTATTTGGAAAGGGGGCATTGCCATTCACGGTGCGGTCATCGGCGGCACGCTCGGCGCATGGCTCTTTGCCAAATTCAACAAGCTCTCTTTCTGGCAGCTCAGCGACATCATCACACCGTCGCTTATCCTAGGTCAGGCCATTGGGCGCTGGGGCAACTTCTTCAACTCAGAAGCCTTCGGCGGGCCAACGGATTTACCCTGGAAACTCTTCATTCCGTTAGCAAGACGGCCCGCAGGCTATCAAGAGTTTGAGTACTTCCACCCCACGTTCTTGTACGAGTCGCTCTGGAACCTAGGTGTGTTCGGCCTACTGCTCGCCCTGTTCTTTTGGGGCCTCAAGCATCCTGGCAAGTTTAGAGCCGGAACGCTGTTTTTGGTGTATATGATTGCTTACGGAGCTGGTCGCCTGTGGATTGAAGGTCTGCGTACCGATAGTTTGATGATTGGGCCGCTGCGGATCGCTCAGATTGTCAGCCTAACCGGTATTGTGGTGGGTTGGATTGGGCTGATTTGGACGTATGGCCTAGGCAAGCGCCTGCCAGATACAATATCGCCTGCTGAAAAAGCGAAGAACGACAAAGCAAAGAATGAAAAAGCAAAGAAAAAGCCCCTGGGGTCATAAGACCTTTGGGGCTCGGAATCAGGGTGCATCTACATACCAAGATGCAGCATTTTTTCAGCGCTTCTGGGGTTTCACTAATGACTTCATTTAGTCTTCAACAAATGGATAGTGATAATAGTGAGTTGATGAATGTTGGAACTCAAGCAACAATTTTATTTGATGTGTTCTTTGTTTTCCTAACTAGCTAATTACACCCCCTCGTATCTTTTAAGACAATACTTTTACCTATTAAACACAGGCTTTCATGGACTCTGACAAGTTGCCAATAGCGGATTCTTCGGCGGCGGTTGTAGCCGCCGCTTCACCTATTTCTCCGGCTGTTTATATCGTGGGTGCTGGCCCTGGCGACCCTGACTTACTGACAGTAAAGGCGCTCAAATTGATACAGCAAGCGGACGTTTTAGTCTATGCCAATTCGCTGGTTCCCGCTCAAATACTTTCAGCCATTCGGCTTAGTGCGGAGAAAATTGCGACCGCCAATATGACGCTAGAAGACATTGTGCCGCTGATGATTGAGCGAGTGCGTGCGGGAAAGTCAGTTGTGAGGCTGCATTCGGGTGATCCAAGCCTATACAGCGCGATCCATGAGCAAATGCTACAGCTTAGCGAAGCCGATGTGCCGTTTGAGGTGATACCCGGAATTAGTGCGTTTCAGGCAGCAGCGGCGAAGCTGAATGTGGAGCTGACCATTCCAGCGCAGGTGCAAAGCATTATTTTGACGCGAATTAGCGGTCGTACACAGGTGCCAGATACGGAGGAGCTGTCTGGGCTAGCAGCGCATCAGGCAAGTTTGTGCCTGTATCTGAGTGCGCGGCATGTGCAAGAGTCACAGGTTCAGCTAATGAAGCACTATTCGCCGCAAACACCTGTGGCAATTTGTTTTCGAGTCGGCTGGCCAGATGAGCAAATTACGGTGGTGCCGCTGGAGAAAATGGCTGAGGTTACTGAGTCTGAAAACTTAGTGCGGACAACGCTTTATATTATTTCTCCGGCGATCGCGGATCGGCTGTCGGCGCGATCGCGGCTGTACAACCCAACGCATGATCATCTGTTCAGACCTAAGCCAGTGGTGAAGAAGTCGGATGTAACAATAGATCAAATTGCACAGGAACGGGAGAGCGCAAAAAGATGAATAACTATTTAGTGGCTGTGGCGGGCGATCGCATCAAAGCAGAAGAGCTATACACCGCCTTAGAGCGGGCCAATATCACCATGGATAAAGTCTCTATTTTGGGCAAAGGCTTCAAATCTGCCGATGAATACGGCCTGGTTGATCCGAACGAAGAGGCCTGGAAACAGATTAAACGCCTCGCTATTTGGACGATTCCGTTTGGCTTTGTCGGCGGATTCTCCTTCAATGCCATTACTGGTTTGAACACTTTTCCTTGGGCGGGCGTCATCGGCAACCAGATCATCGGCGGTATTTTGGGTGCAGGCGCAGGCGCAATGGGTGGCTTCTTTATTGGGGGCGGTGTGGGCGTAGGCGTAGGCGGTGGTGACACGGTTTCGTATCGCAATCGGCTCAACGCTGGCAAGTACCTGGTAATTGTCAAAGGGTCAGATGCGCTGCTCTCAGAGGCGAGCCGCATTTTGCGTCCGATGCGGCCTGAAAACCTTCAGGGCTACACGGCACCTGGCAATTATTAACTCGGGGCTCGCTAGCAGGTGTTTAAGGCCTCCAATTCAAGTTTTTGAGTTTATGATATGTGTATAAGTCATACTCGTTATGAGTTACAGTTTCTACCTTTAAGTTAAGTTTCTTTTAATTTTATGAGCGCCGTTTCTTCACCTGCTGCTTCGCCTGCTTCTGAGTCTGTCTCTGAGAAAAATCAGTCCGAGGCGACTGACTTTGCTACTGGCAATCCGCTTTTAATCGGGAAAGGGTTGCCGCCTTTTGGCGATATTAAGCCTGAGCATGTGGTGCCAGGGATTGAGCGGCTATTGCAGGATTTGGAGGAGGCGCTGCGATCGCTCGAAACCCAACTCACCTCAAAGCTCGAAAACAACGACGCTCCCACCTGGGAAGATCTGGTTGAACCCATTATTCCAATGACCGAAAAGCTGAGCTGGAGCTGGGGCATTATTAGCCACCTGATGGGCGTAAAAAATAGCCCTGAGCTGAGAGCAGCCTACGAGAGCGTACAGCCCAGCCTGGTTCAGTTCTCGACCCAGCTCAATCAAAATCAGGTCATTTACAAGGCGCTCAAGCGACTGCGCCAAAGCGAAAGCTGGAACGATCTAGCACCCGCCCAAAAACGCATTGTTGAGTCTGATCTGCGCGATGCAGAGCTATCAGGCGTGGGTTTATCGGGCGAGCCTAAAGAAAAATTCAACGAAATTCAGCAGTCCCTGGCCGAGCTACCGACGCAGTTCTCTAATCACGTTTTAGATGCGACGAAAGCCTTTAGCCTGACGCTGACCAAGCCTGAAGATGTAGCTGGACTGCCGCCTAGTTTGCTGAGCCTGACCGCCCAGGCAGCCCGCGAAGCTGGTGAAGAAGATGCTACGGCTGAAGCTGGCCCCTGGCGAATTACGCTAGACATGCCCTGCTATATCCCTTTTTTGCGTCATGCTAAGCGCCGATTCCTGAGAGAAAAGCTATATCGGGCCTTTATTACCCGCGCCTCTTCAGGGGATTTGGACAATGCGCCGCTAATTGAGAAAATTTTGGCCCTCCGCAAGCAAAAGGCTGAGCTGCTGGGCTTTGATAACTATGCTGAGCTGAGCCTGGCGCGTAAAATGGCACCGTCTGTTGCGGCGGTAGAAGATTTGATGGAGGAGCTGCGTTCAGCGAGCTATGAAGCGGCAAAGCGCGAGCTGAGAGAGATTAAAGAGTTTGCGATCGCGCGGGAAAGTCTTCCGGGCAAACATCAGCCCGAAGGCATCAAGCAGTGGGATATTCCTTTTTGGACAGAGCGGATGCGCGAGATCAAGTTTGATCTTAACGACGAAGCGCTGCGCCCTTACTTTCCGCTGCCGAAGGTGTTAGAAGGCTTGTTTGGCCTCGCTGAGCGGCTCTTTGGCATCAGTATTTCAGCCACCGATGGCGCAGCCCCAGTTTGGCACCCAGACGTACGCTACTTTCAGGTAACAGACGCTGAGGATGGTGAGAAAGTTGCCCACTTTTACCTCGATCCCTACAGCCGTCCGGCTGAGAAACGCGGCGGTGCGTGGATGGATGAGTGCATTGTGCGGGCGAAAGAAAGGCAGGGCGTACGACTGCCAGTCGCTTACCTAGTGTGCAACCAGTCGCCGCCCGTAGACGGCAAGCCCAGCCTGATGACCTTTCGTGAGGTAGAAACGCTGTTTCATGAGTTTGGCCACGGATTGCAGCATATGCTCACACAGGTGGACTACTCAGGTGCAGCGGGCATTAATAACGTGGAGTGGGATGCGGTAGAGCTGCCGAGTCAGTTTATGGAGAACTGGTGCTACGAACGCGATACGCTTTTTGGGATGGCGAAGCACTACGAAACGGGCGAGGCGCTGCCAGAGGAAGACTATCAGAAGCTGCTGGCTGCTCGGCACTTTATGACGGGCAATGCGATTTTGCGACAGGTTAATTTTGGCTGGGTGGATATGGCGCTGCATTCGCAGTATCAGCCTGAGGGCGATGAGTCGGTGTGGGCGGTGCGCGATCGCATTGCTGAAAAAACCACCCTGCTCGAACCCCTCAGCGAAGATGCCTTCCTGTGCAGCTTTGGCCATATTTTCTCAGGCGGCTATGCAGCAGGCTACTACAGCTACTTCTGGGCCGAAGTACTCAGTGCCGATGCCTTCTCAGCCTTTGAAGAAGCCGGCTTAGAGAACAAAGAGCAGATCGCCACCATTGGTCGCAGATTTCGCGACACGGTGCTCGCTGAAGGCGGTAGCCGCCATCCGATGAACGTATTCAAAGACTTTAGGGGCCGCGCGCCTAGCACTCAGGCGCTGCTGCGTCATCGGGGACTGGTGGCGCCAGCTTCTTAATCTTTATAAAACCTAAAGATTTGTGTATGTCTTCATTTGATTTGCTACAAGCACCTACATAGAGCCGGGGCTATATCTTAAGAAAATCCTACAGAAAACTGCTTCTGTAGGATTTTGTGCGTTGCGCTGTCGTATTTGTACGGGCTCGCATATTAATAAAACTTGATAGATTTTTTATACAGCGAAGCCATACCTATATTCATGGCGTCTCAAGCTTTCTGTATTCATTTTTTAATTTTAAATAAATCTATGTCTCATTCGCTCGTCACGCCTTCAGTCGGATCTGTCGTAGTTTGGCAAAATCATAGCGATCGCAATGGTGTTGAGCCGTTGCTGCCTACCTTGCAGAAAAATGGCTACTGTGTGGCAACTGTCAGCCAGAAGAGCGAAACACTTCAGGCCATATTAGAGCGCGTGCCAGATTTGCTGATTGTCTATTTACAGACATCTGGGGATGAGGGCTACGAGTTTTGCAAGGTTTTACGTAAGCTCCCTCGCACGAGCAGCGTTCCAGTGGTGTTTGTCGGCACACGTGCTCAGGAGGTTGAGCTAGTGAAGGCACTGCGCTGTGGTGGGAATGAATATGTGCAGTTGCCTGTTAGCGCCGAAGAGTGCTGGCTAAGGATAGAGCGTCATTTGCGGCCGGTTCAACTGGTGCGAAGCTTGGAGGCGGAAAAGGCCAGCCTGCATCAAAAAATCTGGTCGTACAATCATATTTTGAGACAGCACAAGGCGGAACAGGTTTCACTGACAAAAGAGAACCGAGCTTTGCAGCGGTTAGCTTTTACCGATGGCCTGACAAAAGTTGCCAATCGCCATAGTTTTAATCAAAAAATTGTCGATCTGTGGCAGGACGCAATCGCAAATCAGCGGTCAATCTCCCTTTTGCTTTGCGACATTGATTACTTCAAGCGCTACAACGATACTTACGGCCATCCGGCGGGAGATGCCTGCTTGCAAGCTGTGGCCGATGCGTTAGTGAGAGGAGCCCATCGGCATAGCGATCAGGTGGCCCGCTACGGGGGAGAAGAGTTTGCTATTTTGCTGCCTGCAACTGATTCTAAAGGGGCTCAGCAGGTGGCAACGGCTGTGCAGTCAGAGCTAACCCGCGCCCAGGTGCCTCATCCGGCCTCTTTGGTAGAGGCTTATGTGACGTTGAGCATCGGCGTTTGCACGCTGTATCCCGACAGCTCGCAGCGCAGTCATAATGCCTTAGTTTGTGGGGCAGATGAGGCGCTGTACACCGCTAAGCTGCGAGGGCGAAATCGGGTGGTTGTCAATTCTGCGAAGGGGCTTATTTCTATGGCGTCACGGCATTCCACTTACCGTGGGTCACTAAAGTCTTTTAAGCGCATTCCTACTAAGCTGCCAGTGAAGCAGGCAATAGAGATGCTGTCTGCTGTAGATGGCAATTCTGCAACTATTTTGCCTAATTATTTTGCCTTTAGATGAGAGGTCTCTAAATGAGAGGACGATTGTGCGGGCCAAGGCGATCGCACCTGACCAGTCGCTGAACAAGGCACCTAAAAAGGCGTTGACGAGGATGGCGTAGCCATAAAAGAGGTGTTGCTTAGCTATAGAATCGGCAGCTCGTGCCGTGACGGGTCTGGGCAACCGCTAGACTGTTATACGTCGTGAGAGGGGGGCTTTAGCTTTGCCGAATAGTGACTCTGGTGTAAAAGCACAAACGATCTCTCGTCATGAGCTGACTGAACTGGTGCGATCGCAGCTCCAGGCTTTGTTAGAGCAGGACAATTTTCGGGGGGCTAAAGCGCTCTTAGTGCCGGTGCAGCCTGCCGATGTGGCAGAGGCGATTGAAGGACTGCCGAAAACAATGCAGGCGATCGCCTTTCGCCTGATCGCTAAAAACGAAGCCATTGAAGTCTACGAAAATCTGGATTCCTCCGTTCAGCAGGCGCTGATTGAAGAATTCAAGCGCCAGGATCTAATTGATATTGTCGATAAGATGTCGCCAGATGACCGCGTGCGTTTGTTTGACGAGCTGCCCGCCAAAATTGTCCGGCGTTTATTAGAGCAGCTAAGTACCCAAGAACGGCAGGCAACTGCGCTACTGCTGGGCTACGAAGCCCAAACGGCGGGTCGAATTATGACCCCCGAGTACGTGGCGCTTAAAGAAAATTGGACGGTGGCCAGAGCCCTCGAACATATCCGCGCCCAGGCTGAGCTAAGCGAAACGGTTTACTACTTATTTGTGACGAACTCAGATCGGCAGCTCACGGGCATTCTTTCGCTACGGCAGCTAGTTATTGGCCAGGCTGAGCAAACGATTGGTGAAATCATGACGCGTGAGGTGGTGTCAGTACAAACCAGCGCCGACCAAGAGGAAGTGGCCCGAATTATTCAGCGCTACGACTTTTTGGCGGTGCCAGTGGTTGATACCGAAAATCGACTGGTGGGGATTATCACCGTTGATGATGTGATTGATATTTTGGAAGCAGAAGCGACTGAAGATATCTATACGCTGGGCGGCGTGCAGTCGGGCGGTGACAACTATTTTCAGAGTAATTTGTTAGACGTAGCGCGAAAGCGGGTGGTGTGGCTGTCGGTGCTGCTGATTACGAACACAGTGACGGCGGCGGTGATTCGCTCGCAGCAGGATATTTTGCAAAGTGTGGTTGTTCTAGCCGCTTTTATTCCACTGCTGATTGGCACGGGCGGCAACGTGGGCGCGCAGTCTTCTACGGTAGTGATTCGCGGGCTGAATACGGACGAGCTAAAGATAAAGGATGCGTTTCAGGTAATTAGACGAGAGGCGATCGCAGGGGCTTTCCTCGGCCTAATGCTCGGCATTGTCGTCACCGCCTGGGCCTATTTTCTTCAGGGCGGCTCGCCTGCCGACCTACCCGTGGCAATTGTTGTTGGCGTCTCACTGGTTGCGATCTCTATTTTGGCGTCTAGCGCGGGCGCGGGCCTCCCGTTCCTATTTCAATCCTTTGGCCTTGATCCGGCGCTGATGTCTGCACCTTTCATCACCACGATTGTGGACGTGATAGGCGTTTTGATCTACTTGAATTTGGCACGGCAGGTTTTGGGCCTTTGATTTCCTAGCTTGCAATTTTCTGGCTTGCAGTTGAGTTTGTATCGCTCAAGACACGAACCTGGCGAAATACACCTGTAAAAATTGATATAATCCCTGAACAGATGTAATCAAAATTAGGGAATATAAGGCTTGCTGCCTCATGATCCCGGCTGATTTATCTGTCGCGTGTGTGAGTCGATGTAGCCAACAGATATTTCAACGGGTGACCTGTGCTACAAAAGTTCAAGCAGGATCTAAAGAGTGACTTTATTGCTGGGCTGGTGGTCATTATCCCGCTGGCAACCACGATTTGGCTGACTATTAACGTCGCTATCTGGGTCGTTCAGTTCATCACGCGCTTTCCCAAACAGCTCAATCCCTTCACTGATCTGAATCCACTATTGAAGTGGATAATCAATCTGGGCATTGGCTTTGCAATCCCGCTGTTTGGTATTTTTCTCATTGGCCTGATGGCGCGTAACTTTGCAGGCCGCTGGCTGCTAGATATTGGCGAGCGCATTGTGCAGTCTATTCCGCTAGCGGGCTCTGTGTACAAAACCCTTCAGCAGCTCATTCAAAGCGTTTTTCAAGATTCTAAAACGCGCTTTCGCCGAGTGGTGCTGATTGAGTACCCAAGAAGGGGGCTGTGGGCGATCGCCTTTGTCACGGGTGTTACTGTTACTGATGCCTCTAACAAAATGATCAGCGTTTTTATCCCCACCACACCCAACCCCACCAGCGGCTGGTACTCTATCGTCTCTGAAGACGACGTGCTCAACCTTTCTATCTCAATTGAAGAAGCCTTCAAAGTGCTGCTCTCTGGCGGGATTGTTGGCCCTAACCTGGCGGCTGAAGTGCCCGCTGAACGTATTAGCGCCGCTGAACCCGCTGAGCTGCCATCGGAAACCACCGCTTCTCAGTCTGCGCCGCTGAGTTCTAATACTGCCTCTAAAGAAGAGATCGCATAAGGCCTCCGGAACCTGGAAAGGCTGATAAAATGGCTAGACTCCACAGCTAACGGTACTGAATGAAGGCGCGATCTATTGCCCGCGAATTGGCTCTGTTGGGCATTAGTCAGCTCACGGATAACCCTGACAAAGTAAAAGCTGACACTGGCAAAGAGTCGGGTCAGACAATTTCGAGTAAACAGCTAGATGCGTTGCTAATGAAAGCCTTGAAGGCATTGAGCGCGGATGCGAAAGAGACGCTGGATACGGCCGGTGGTGAGCTGCAACGCGGGGAGCGGCTGATATTAGAAAGTGAGACGCGGACGGTGGAAAGTGATGAGGTGCGATCGCGCATTGAGCCCGCTTTTCCGCTCGTACAGTCCGCGATTAACCAGGCTGGAGAAACGCTAGAGCTACTCATCTTTGCGCAGCAGGGCGATAAGCAAGAAGTAATGGCCTCTAGAAATCAGTTAGTTTCAGCCTCCACGCACCTGGAAAAAGGCAATCAGCTTTTGATTGAGCATGAGCGCAGAGCAGCCAACATTAACGATGCTCGCAAGGAAATTCAGATAGCGATCGCCCTAGTTCGCGCCGTCACGACCGAACTCCACAATCTGCTAGCCCCCGGCAGCTTCTCTAAAATTATCGATCACTCAGACGTCCGCAGCTATGCCTGCGACCTGCTATACAACTGGATTAGCCACTGGCACGACATTGACGATCAGCTCAACGAGGCGATGGAAAAGTGGAGCATGCGACGCCTCGCTCGGGTAGACCGCGACATTTTGCGCCTGGCGATGGTGGAAATGGTTCATATGGAAGTGCCGACTAAAGTGGCTATCGACGAAGCGGTTGAAATGGCCAAACGCTACAGCGATGAAGACGGCTACCGCTTTATTAACGGCGTGCTCCGTCGGGCAACCGATAAAATGGACACCGCTACTGTATAGGCGGACATTTAGTCGTCAGTGGCACGCTAATGTTAATGAATACGCAGTACTTTTCAAGTAAGACAAGCAAGAGAGTTTAGGGCAATGGCAGGTTTTAACTGGTTTAAGCGCAGCTACGAGGAGCCTGAAAAGCCGAAAGAAGAAGAAGCGGCCCCTGCCGAAGAAAAAGCCGAAGAAGCGCCAGCCAGCTCTGAAGACTACTTGAACTGGGCAAAAGCTGCCTACCAAAACATTCAGGAGCGTCAGGGACAGAGCCTTGAGGCTGAGACTGCAAAGGAAGAAGCCGCTGAGCCAGAATCGTTAGAGCCTGAAATTGCTGAATCAAAAGCACCAGAGCCTCAAACACCAGAACCTGAAACGTCGGAGCCTGTTGCACCAGAACCTGAAACGTCGGAGCCTATCGCAGCAGTAGAGTCTGAGCCTGAAGCGGTAGAGCCAGATACGGTAGAACCTGATGAAACGCCAGCAATTGAGGCGGAAGCTGTTACGTCAGAATTGGAGGAAGCTTCAGAGATAAAAGATGCGATCGCACAGTCTGAAGAAGTTCCAGAGCCTGAAGAAGTTTCAGAGCCTGAAGAAGTTTCAGAACCTGAACCAGTCGCCGCTCAACCCTTTTGGGCACAGGCACAGGCCGAGCGTGAGGCGCGCCTAGAGCGGCTGCAGGCCGAGGCGATTTTGGAGCCAGAGCCCGAACCCGAGCCAGCCCCACCTGAACCTAAGTTTGTCCCGCTAGATATTGACTTAGACGAAGCCTTTTTATGGTCTGCTGAGGTATTGGCCTCTCAAGGTCGGCGTCCCGATCAGATTTCGATTGAAGAAATTACGTGGCTCAATAAGCTACGGCAGGGGTTAGACAAAACCCGTCGTGGCCTAGTCAATCAGCTTAAGGCGATTGTGGGGCAGGGGCCGCTGAATGATGAGGCGGTCGATGAAATTGAGTCGCTGCTGCTTCAGGCAGATGTAGGGGTAGCGGCGACGGATAAAATTATCGGGTCTTTGCAGGCCAGACTGAAAGAAGAAACATTACCGCCGGAGCAGGCGATCGCCTACCTAAAATCCCTCCTCCGCGACATGCTCGACGCCCCGCTCGACGGCGGCCACAACCTCACCTTTACCCCTGAAAAAGACAAGCTCAGCGTGTGGCTAATGACCGGCGTAAACGGCGCGGGCAAAACCACCACCATCGGCAAGCTCACGCACATTGCCACCAAATCCGGCTTTAAGTGCCTAATTGGCGCTGCCGACACCTTCCGCGCCGCCGCCGTAGAGCAGGTAAAAGTGTGGGGCGAGCGTAGCGGCGTAGAGGTGATTGCCAACCCAGGCCAAAACACCGATCCGGCTGCGGTCGTATTTGATGCGATTAGCGCCGCTAACTCTCGAGGCACTGAGCTACTGCTGATTGATACCGCCGGACGTTTGCAAAACAAAAAGAACCTGATGGACGAGCTGTCTAAAGTTCGTAAAATTATCGATAAAAAAGCGCCCGATGCCAATGTGGAATCGCTGCTGGTGCTAGATGCTACCCTCGGCCAAAACGGTCTGCGCCAAGCACAGGTATTTGCCGAGGCCGCTCAGCTCAGCGGCGTTGTCCTCACCAAGCTAGACGGCACAGCCCGAGGCGGCGTGGCCCTAGCCGTTGTCCAGCAGCTTGGCCTACCCATTCGCTTCATTGGTGCCGGCGAAGGCATTGAGGACTTGCGACCATTCTCTAGCTACGAATTTGTTGAAGCGCTGTTAGATGGATAGTTTTTGCTCGTTTTCCACTACTTCTTTTTAGATTGTGAACGGTGGAATGAACTTGTACGTGCCCCAATGTGAACATTGATGGCTGAATGTAAATAAAGCGAGGTCAGTTGCCACCCGCGCAAGTGCGGTGACTATGATGTTTGCATGTGAATTTTCCTACCGTCGTTATTTTGTACAGATTGGCTGGTTTGAAAATTCTTCCTTTAATGAATAAATCGGGACACGCCGATATTAACCGCCCAGCCGAGAATTAAGAGAAGTCAAACTATGGCGCTAGAGCCTTGCACTCAAACTCCGACCAATATGATCAGCACTGACTCACCTGCTAAAAATTTGGCCGCTAAAGCGCCAGCCGATAAGAACGGTGCAGCCAAAGGTTTGGCCGTGAGAGAAGATCTGCCTGTCTTGAAAGAGCGCGGCCAAAGAGAAGTCTTTTGCGGGTTAACGGGCATTGTGTGGCTGCATCGTAAAATGCAGGATGCTTTCTTTCTGGTGGTGGGCTCTCGTACGTGCGCGCACCTGATTCAGTCGGCAGCGGGCGTGATGATTTTTGCTGAGCCCAGGTTCGGTACGGCGATTTTGGGCGAGCGTGACCTAGCGGGCCTTGCCGATGCGAATGATGAGCTAGAGCGCGTAGTGGCCCAGTTACTAAGCCGTCGTCCTGACATTGGCACGCTGTTTTTAGTAGGGTCTTGCCCTTCGGAAGTAATTAAGCTGGATTTGGCCAAGGCGGCTGAAAAGCTTAACCACACCTACTTTCCAAAAACGAGAGTGCTGAACTATTCGGGTAGCGGCATTGAAACCACCTTTACAGAAGGTGAAGATGCTTGCTTGGATTCGATGGTGCCTGTGCTGCCTGCAAAAACAACTGAGGAAGCTGAGCTGCTGATTGTAGGCAGCCTTGCAGATGTGGTTGAAGACCAGTTCAAACGATTGTTTGACCAGATGGGGATTGGCCCCGTTGCCTTTTTCCCCGCTCGCAGGGCATCGGATTTGCCTAGCGTTGGGAAAGGAACCAAGATTCTGTTGGCTCAGCCATTTTTGAGCAATACAGTGCGATCGCTCATCGCCAAAGGTGCAGAGCTACTTCCTTCACCGTATCCATTCGGTATTGAAGGTACAACCGCCTGGCTGAAAACAGCGGCGGATGCCTGGGGCATTGATGGCGAGGCATTTGACAAGGCGATCGCGCCTTCTGTTGCCAGAGCCACCATGGGCCTAGAACGCTACAAAGAAGTACTCAACGGCCGCAAAGCTTTCTTATTCCCAGACTCTCAGCTAGAGATTCCTTTAGCCCGCTTCCTGGCAAGAGAATGTGGCATGGAGTTAGTTGAAGTCGGCACGCCCTATATTGACCGACTGTTGATGGATACCGAGATTGCTTTGTTGCCGGATGGGACGCAGATCTCTGAAGGTCAAGACGTTGAAAAGCAGCTTGATCGCTGTCGTGAGGCGCGGCCTGATATTACAGTATGTGGCTTGGGCCTAGCGAATCCGCTGGAGGCTGAAGGACTTTCAACAAAGTGGTCAATTGAGCTGGTGTTCTCTCCTTTGCATGGCTACGACCAGGCAGGCGATTTAGCGGAGCTGTTTGTGAGATCTTCTGAACGACGTAGAAGACTATCTGTTTAATAAATTCTCCTAACGCAAAACGACTCCTGTGCAAAACTTTAACTTCTAAACTATGGAACTGACTCTCTGGACTTACGAAGGCCCGCCACACGTAGGAACGATGCGCATCGCAACTTCCATGGAAGGCGTGCACTATGTTCTTCACGCACCCCAGGGCGATACCTACGCCGACCTGTTGTTTACGATGATCGAGCGTCGTGACAAGCGGCCACCTGTAAGCTACACCACTTTCCAAGCGAGAGACTTGGGGGGCGATACGGCTGAAATGGTGAAAACTTCAGTGCGTGAGGCGTATGAAAGATTTAAGCCAGATGTGCTGCTCGTTGGTGAGAGCTGTACGGCTGAACTCATTCAGGATCAGCCCGGATCGCTGGCGCAGAGCATGGGTTTGCCGGTACCGGTGGTGAGCTTGGAGCTACCTGCTTACTCTAAAAAAGAGAATTGGGGGGCGAGCGAGACGCTGTATCATTTGGTGCGATCGCTTCTTCTTTCTGAAGTGCTTCCACCCGGCGAAAAACGCCCCGAAAGAGATCCGGCCATTCGCCCTAAAGCGAACATTCTTGGCCCAACAGCGCTCGGTTTCCGCTGCCGCGACGACATTCAAGAAGTGCTGAAGCTGCTGGCTGAAATTGGCGTAGATGCCAACGTGGTTGCCCCACTCGGTGCGACGCCTGCTGACCTAATGCGGATGCCCGATGCAGACTTCAACATTTGTCTGTACCCTGAAATTGCTCAAACTACTTGTGATTGGCTCAAGCGTAGCTTTGACCAGCCGGTTGTCAAAACAGTACCGATTGGTGTGGGTGCCACTCGCGACTTCCTCACTGAAATTGGTGAAGTGGCTGGCATTGATGTAAGCCATGCGATTGAAAGATCTCATGCAGACACGCTCGGCGCTTGGGGTGCTTCTCGATTGTCTTCTGCTGCGCCTGCGGGTGCTTCGCGCCTTCCCTGGTATTCGCGCTCTGTGGACTCGACCTATTTGACGGGTAAGCGGGTGTTTATTTTTGGCGATGCGACTCATGCGATCGCTGCTGCTAGAATTGCTACTGAAGAACTCGGCTTCACCCTCGTTGGCATCGGCACCTACAGCCGCAAGTTTGCCCGCCAGGTGCGCGCCGTTGCCAAAGAGCACGGCCTTGAAGCGGTCATTAGTGATGACTACTTAGCCGTAGAAGAAGCTGTTGCCGAGGCTGCGCCTGAACTCGTGCTCGGCACCCAAATGGAACGACACATTGCTAAGCGCCTCGGCATTCCTTGCGCAGTCATCTCCACCCCTATCCACGTCCAGGATGTCCCCGCTCGCTACTCACCTCAAATGGGCTGGGAAGGATCAAATGTAATTTTTGATGACTGGGTTCACCCATTAATGATGGGTTTGGAGGAGCATCTAATAGGGATGTTCCGCGAGGACTTCGAGTTTGCCGAAGGCCACATGAGCCATCTGCATACTGCGCCTCATGCCTCTGAAGAGAAAAACACCGATGTTGTGCCGGTTGCGGTTAACTCCGACGCAAAAGCGATGGGGTCTGAACCGGAAGCCGCTGCTGAATCTGCTGATGAGCTAGAAGGCATGAATTGGAGTGCAGATGGTTTGGCTGAGCTGAAGAAGATTCCCTTCTTTGTGCGTGGCAAGGTGAAGCGGAATACAGAGAAGTTTGCGGGCGATCGCGGCATCTCTTCCATCACCGTGGACACGCTCTATGAGGCAAAAGCAGCGATTGGCAAATAGATAAGTCCGTCCGTTCAATCTCTTCTCAGCTAGCCGACAACTTTTAGACACAAGACAAGAAATAAGGAGAATTACTTTGGTAGCTTCAACCGTTCGTCCCCCCGCAGCTAAGAAAGGCCTAGATGGCGAAGGCAGTGTGCAAGTCCATCTAGATGACTCCGTAAAAATGGAGACCGGCGCACTCGTGATCGCGGTCTATGGCAAAGGCGGCATTGGCAAGTCCACCACCTCTTCTAACCTATCAGCCGCTTTCTCCAAGCTCGGCAAGCGCGTCCTCCAAATCGGCTGCGACCCCAAGCACGACAGCACCTTCACCCTTACTAAGCGAATGGTGCCTACGGTTATCGACATCCTTGAAGAAGTCGATTTCCATTCAGAAGAATTGCAGACTGAAGACTTCATGTTTGAAGGCTACAACGGCGTGCAGTGCATTGAAGCCGGTGGCCCACCTGCGGGTACTGGCTGCGGCGGCTACGTCACTGGCCAAACCGTGAAGCTCCTCAAAGAGCATCACCTGCTTGAAGAAACAGATGTTGTTATCTTTGACGTACTGGGCGACGTGGTTTGTGGTGGATTTGCCGCACCCTTGCAGCACGCTCACTACTGCCTGATTGTGACTGCTAACGACTTCGATTCCATCTTTGCCATGAACCGCATTGTGGCGGCCATTCGCTCCAAAGCAAAGAACTACAAAGTTCGCTTGGGCGGCATCATTGCCAACCGCAGTGACGGTACCGACCAAATTGACAAGTACAACGACCGCGTTGGCCTTAAAACGTTGGCTCACTTCAAAACTGTAGATGCGATTCGCCGTAGCCGCCTGAAGAAGTGCACCGTCTTTGAGATGGAAGATACTGACCCTGAAGTGAAAGTAGTTCAGGACGAGTATCTGAAGCTAGCGAAGACGATGATTGACGATGCAACACCGCTTGAAATTGAGCCGCTGAAGGATCGTGATATCTTTGACCTGCTTGGATTTGAGTAACTAGTTCGTTGAGGACTAGCGATCGCTCATTATAAATTAGGGGTCTGGAAGTAATATCTTTCAGATCCTTTTTGCTGCTGATTGAGGTTTGTTGAATGCGTACGTCGTTAATTGTAAGAATTGCTACTAATGGTTAAAGACCGTAAAGACTACGCTTTTCGACAAGCTAGGCAGTCTTTTATTGCAAATTAATGCGTGGACTATGCCACGAGGCAATAGACCAGCCGAAAGACGAGGGCAAGTAACACTACAAACAGCATGGCTGCTACCGAAAAAATGAGTACGTTCGGCCATAGCGCTTCTGCAATAAATGGAATAAATGGCATTGCGCCAATAGCCGAAAGCAGTCCGTTGCGCCCTAGTTTTTTACTGAGCTGTAGCCCAATTAATACAGCGACTAGCACTATCCACAGGCCGCTGCCAAGTCGTGCTGTTCCCGCTAGGCTCAGCGAGGCGATCGCTAAGAGTCCCATTTCAAACCCATTAAAAGCTGTTCTGGTAATAAATAGGGGCAGTGGCGATCGCAACGTTCGATCAACAATTCCAGCAGTATCAGGCAGCAATTGTATTGGACTCGCCTCAAGGGCTGCTAAAACGGCTGGGGCAGAAGGAAATCGCTTCTTTGGCTTGTGTTGCAGCATTTTATTAAGCACCGAAATCAGCGAGTTGTCTTGCCAGGTGCCCATCGCCTGCCAACACCATCTGTCAAGATCCACATCGAAGAGTGCTGCGGATGATTCTCCCGTGAGCAACACAATGCAGGTAACCGCCAAGGAATACAGGTCGGTGGTAGCCGTTGCCCGTTCGCCTCTAAGAATTTCGGGGGCAGCATACCCTATCGTATACACGCCCGTGGGCGAATTTGAGTGGCTCTTTTGACCGCGCCAAAATCAATTAAGTAGTCATGCAAAGTTAATTACAAATTTATCGCCAAACCCCACGAGCATTTCTTCGACATGCTTCTTGAGGGCATTCCAGCTCTCGTAAGCCTCGATATCTATCCACTCGTACTTCATAAATCGCCAGACAATTTCAATCAAATTTAGCTCTGGTGAGTAGGCCGGTAACTCAAACAGATAAAGCCCACATTCCGCCCTTTTGACTGTCACATTGAGAATAAAGGCTCATTCAACATAATAGGTAGTATTCCTGAGCGGCAGAACCCAGGAAGAGCAGTATTTTGCGATGATTTTCGTTGAGATTCAGC
>JBHYED010000011.1:0-121907 GCA_051860365.1 Phormidesmis sp. | reverse complement strand
ACCCGTTCTTTGAATTTGTTAGGGCTACGATATACGGCTCTGGGCTTTGCTGCAGGGCCTTTTGTGTGGCGTGCTTATCGATACCACTGGCCGGTTGCCTTTTCATTTCGGCTTAAGTTGCTACCCCTCCTTTAGATCGCATTTTAGCGTCTGCCTTTGGCGTTGCTGCTGTTGATTTGATTGCAAAAGGTAAATACGACAGAATGGTGACCTGGCAGGAGCGTTCTGTGAAATCTGTGCCGATTTCGGAGGCCATTAAAGACAACCGCGCGGTTGATCCTCAAGGTACCTTAGTGACAACGGCAAGGGGTTTGGGTATTTGCCTAGGCGATCAGTTTAAGGGAGATGGCATTGTTTCACGTTTTCCACCTAGAGCGTCTTTAAGCCAAGTCTTCGGTGAAACCGTTTCTGCCGCCTCTGTTATTAACGATGCGGTCGCAGATAGCCTGGCCGAAAGTACATAGCGATGACGTCCTCGCTAATGCTGGCTATGGCCTGCGGCGGTTAAATCGTTTTCTTAGGTCTCTACTATCAAAGGTGGCTGTATCTGACAAGCGAGATTTATTGACCACAGGCTTCGGCGATCGCGCGCCCTTGGCAACCGGATCCGGCGGCGTAACAGCCTTTCGGGACTCAGAAGATGCGCTGTTGCCAGCTAGCTTCATACTTAACCCAATGCGCTTGAGCTTTTCTTGTATTTCCATGACCCTTACTTTCACAACCTGGCCTACCTGCACAATCTCTTTAGGATCCTTTACAAATCGGTCGGACATTTGAGAGACGTGAACAAGACCATCTTGATGTACGCCAATATCCACAAAGGCCCCAAAATTCGCAACGTTGGTGACAATACCTTCTAACGTCATGCCCTCTTTCAAATCACGAATCTCGTTAATGCCTTCAGCAAAGATGGCATAGGCAAACTGTGCTCTCGGATCGCGGCCTGGTTTTTCTAGCTCGCTCAAAATATCCTTGAGCGTAGGTTCGCCTACTTTCTCGGTGACGTAGTTTTTCAGGTCTAACTGTTTGAGCTTTTCAGTTGCCTGTGGAATGTCTCGCAGTGGGATTTTCAAGTCTTCGGCCATGGCTTTAACGGTGCCGTAGCTTTCAGGGTGTACTGCGGTATTGTCTAACGGGTTGTCGCCATCTCGAATACGCAAGAAACCTGCGGCCTGTTCATAGGCTTTGGGGCCGAGCTTGCTTACTTTAAGCAGGGTTTTGCGATCGCTAAAGCGCCCGATCTCATCTCGCAAGCTCACAATGTTGCTGGCGATCGCCTCACTGATTCCAGACACATACTGCAATAGCTCACGAGAAGCCGTATTCAGGTTCACGCCCACATAGTTCACACAGCTCTCTACCGTATCGTCGAGCCTTTGCTTCAGCCGCTTTTGATCGACATCATGTTGATATTGACCGACGCCAATTGACTTAGGATCTAGCTTTACCAGTTCTGCTAGCGGATCTTGCAGGCGGCGGCCAATGCTAATAGCACCGCGTACGGTAATATCTAGCTCTGGAAATTCAGCGATCGCCACCTCACTTGCTGAATAAATAGAAGCCCCCGATTCATTCACCATCACCTTCATCGGGAACTTCTCTAGCGCTGCAACAACTTCTCCAACAAAACTATCGGTTTCACGACTAGCTGTGCCATTGCCAATAGCAACCAGCTCAATATTATTATCTACAATCAGCTTAGTGAGCACCTCTGCCGCATCTCTGCGCCGCCCCGGCCCTGAATGAGGATAGATAGCTTCGTAGGCCAGAAACTGGCCTGTTTCACTGATGGCCGCCACTTTACACCCCGTTCGAAATCCAGGATCCACCCCCAGCGTTGGCTTCATACCCGCCGGGGCCGCCAGCATTAAATTTCGTAGGTTTTCTGCAAACGTTTGAATAGACTCTTCATCCGCCCAAGCTTTCTTCTCGGCAATCACCTCATTCGTCAAAGATGTTTTCATCAGTCGGTTAAAGCCATCTTTAACTAAGTCGGTATAGAGCTGACGAAGGCTAGTATCTCTCGTTTTTAGCTGAGTGCCTAATAGATAGCTCATGATGTCGGCCTCGTCAAAAGCTAGCGAAAGTTTGAGAATCTTTTCCTTTTGGCCTCTCAGCAGCGCCAGCAAATTGTGAGGAGCGACTTTACTCACCAGTATTTGGTAGCTGCGGTACATTTCATACTTAGTGGTACCTTCTGGATGATCGGCCTTTATTTTTGAAGTGAACTGACCTTTTTGCAGCAGAAACTGGCGTACGTAGGCACGTAAGGTCGCCTGCTCTGCCATCCGCTCAGCCAAAATATCTGAGGCCCCAGAGAGCGCATCGTCAGCCGTCAAAATTTCTTTGCCAAGATACGGCTGTGCGATCGCCTCTAAATTCGCAGACTGGCCTGCTGCATTTATCTGATGGATTGCATCGGCCAAAGGCTCCAGGCCTTGCTCTTTCGCAATCGTTGCCCGCGTACGGCGCTTGGGCTTGTAAGGTAGGTAAAGATCTTCTAGTTCGGTTTTGCTTTGGCAACCCTCAATCGTCGCCTGTAGTTTTGGCGTGAGGGCGTTTTGTTTGGCGATCGCCTCCAGCACCGTTTTCTTACGAGCAGCTAGTTCGCTCCAATAATCATGACGCTCCGCAATTTGCCGTAGCTGTATTTCATTTAATTCACCCGTACGCTCTTTGCGATATCGAGCAATAAAAGGAACCGTACTCCCTTCTGCCAATAGCGCTAGGGCTGCTTCCACCTGCCATATTTGAACTGGTGAATTTGAATCTGATAGGAGATCTTGAGCAATTAGCTGAGCGGCGTTCATAAGCGAGAACGTAGTGTACTGGTGAATTTTACCACTTCTAAAAATAGGCCATACCGTCAAGCGCAGATGTCCAAAGTAACGAACATCTGCGCAATAGCTGTGAAGTAGTGTCCGTAAAAATAGCGAGTCGCGGTCAAGCGCATAAAGTCAAACCGGTCAATTCTCAGAATATTTACTGTCAGTGTATTTATTAACTCCGCTTAAATATGGAGCGAATGCTTTTTTAGATTTAAAGAACAGATTTTTTTCAGCTATATTACGTAAAAAGGCAGGTCGATATTAGTGATAATGCCGTGATCAATCATGTTAGTTTTTCTCTGCTTAATCTATCCGTCGATAATGTTTGTTTTACGTCAATTTCAGCCGTTTCCCTTCGAAAAATCGAATCATAGATGTTTTAACAAGACATAAGGTTACGTATTTTACTTCTGGGAACTCAAGCACATGAATAACATTCAAAACAACAAAAAATGGTTAGCACTGTCTGCTGGACTGGCGATGGCAGCAACGGGCGCGATCGCACCCTCGGCTGAAGCCGCGACGTTTAGCCTTAACTTTGACGAAGGGGCCGACGGTGGAAACATCCTTTACAATTCAGACGGCACGCTTCAGGGTAACCAGTGGGCCGACACGTTGGGCGTGACGATTAGTGCCAACAGCAATCGTGCAGGTAGCGTAGGACTATTAAATACCTACAATACAGATAAAAAGGGGAGGGACAACGACCTTAGAACCGGCGGCAATAAGCGAGGTACCGTGTCACAAGGCAATGTCTTGATTATCCAAGAAGAACTCAATGAGAATATATCAGGAGGGAAGTACATCGCCGATGACGAAGGCATTGGCGGGACTATTAACTTTGGCTTTGATAGTGCGATCGCGCTACAGAGTTTTTCTATGTTAGATATTGATGACAACAATCACAACGATAGAAACAGAATTACAGTCACCGGTAAAAACGCTGATAGCGCCTTTGATATTGATGTTGACAAGCTCATCAACGATCACAAATCAGCTAACGGCAACAGTCAGGGCAGCACGTTTACCCGAGATGGTGTGACCATTACCCAGGTCGGAAAAAAGCGTGGCAACAACTCTATGTATCAGTTTGACTTAGACGAAACCTACTTTGCCAGTATGCGCTTTAACGACGTATCGTTTAAATATCCAGGCAGTGGTGCAATATCTGGCATCGAATGGCGAACGATTGATCCTGATGGGCCAACCGATATTCCGGAGCCATCTGTGGTAGGTGGGCTACTGATGATTGGGTTTGTGGGCGTGCGCAAGTGCCTTAAGGGCAACAAGCAAGTGGCTGAAGCTGCGTAGCGCGCTAAAACAGACATTTCTAAAGGCATAAAATAATCCCTCCCTGTTCTTTATGACAGAGAGGGATTGTTGCTTTAAATTAAATCCAGTAGTCTAGCGGAACCTGTCTGGGTTCAACATGCGCCCGGACGTTTTGGGGCTAAGGGCCGTGCCAGTGCCACCGTCGGCTGCATCGAGAAAAGGTTTTAAGTTGAGTCCACTATTTCTAGATGACGAGCGGGCGGTAGGTATCGGAAAGCGTCCTAAGTCCGTTCCGAGGGCTTCGCCGATTTGGCCGAGAACATCGATCCCCCCGCTACCGGTGTAGGTGTTGACGATGGTGGTGTCGGTGCCGCCGTCGGCCAGGGTGAGATTTTCAAATACGAGATCGCGGGTAGCGACTGGGTTTTGACCGGGGGGAACGGTGAAGACGATTTTGCACAGGCCAGGAATTTGCTCGGTGGTGGCGCATACGATGTCGTAGCCGTTTTCGGTACCAACCTGTAGTTCGGCTAAGCCTTCGGGGCGGTAGGCTTCTAAGCGATCGCTGATCGTAAAGCAGCGGTTTTCAGCCGTCCAGCCACCACCTAAAGCGGTAGGTGTGGCCCAGGGGTAAGCCTGACCAGGCTGACTTTCGGGCAGGTACATTACCGTATATTGGCCGTTAAAAAGCTGACACTCGAAGCGAACGTCATCGTCAGGAAGCTCGCTGCTGTCGGAGCCGGCTTCTACTTCGGGTAGTGGGTCGTTGCTTTGGGCGGCGCTGGGTAGCGTGGTACCTAATGCGGTGAGCAAAAGGGCGGCGCTAATCGTTCCGCAGCGCTTTAGGGTGCGACGAACTGAGTTGGAAGGATGCGTTTTCGGAATGTTAACCATGGTTAGGTTCCTTTGATATCAGACAAGTGGCAGATTAGTGGTAGAGGCGCAGACAACGCGCTCAGCGTAGCGTTTGAGCCATGATTTGGGGGGATGCGGTGGACAGTCTGCATTAATTTCATTAATTGGACGTCGGCGATTATTTATATAGACTATTGAAAAGCTTCCCTCCTTCACGTTTTTTCTATGGCTAATACGACGGGTTACGGATCTTGGCGATCGCCTATTACTTCTGAGTCAATTGTGTCTAGCTCTATTCGCTTGGGCGCAGTGCAGCTAGATGGCCCAGACATTTACTGGAGTGAGCTAAGGCCGAAGGAAAATGGGCGACAGCTAGTGGTGCGCTACGGGCCAGATGATGAAATTGGGACGGCCAGTGATATTACACCTGCGCCTTTTAGCGTGCGATCGCGGGTGCATGAATATGGCGGGGGGGCGTATGTGGTGCACCAAGGAACGGTATTTTTCTCTAATTTTGCCGATCAGCTATTGTACCGGCAAGACGCAGGCATGGAGCCAGTAGCGATTACGCCGAAAGTCAGCCCAGCGGCAGGGTTAAGATATGCGGATGCGGTGGTAGATGCGCAGCGATCGCGGCTGATTTGTGTGGTGGAAGATCACCGGCAGAGTGGAGAAGCAGTGAATGCGATCGCTACTATACCCATGGCAGGCGGCTCTCCTCGCATATTAGCCAGTGGAAACGACTTTTACTCATCGCCTCGGCTCAGCCCAGATGGCACTCAGCTAGCCTGGATTACCTGGAATCATCCGCAGATGCCGTGGGACGGGACGGAGCTGTGGATGGCCTACGTGAGTGATGACGGCAGCTTGAGCCGTCCGCGCAAGCTCACTGGCAATGTCAAGGAGTCGGTGTGTCAGCCGCAGTGGTCGCCAGGTGGTTCGCTGTATTTTATTAGCGATGCGACAGGCTGGTGGAACTTGTATCGATGGGAAGGTGAGCGAGCTGAGCCCCTGTTTCCGATGGAAGCTGAGTTTGCAGGGCCACAGTGGAACTTTGGCCAAAGCAGCTACGGATTTGAAGACAATACGACAATTATTTGCACCTATATATATAAGGAAATTCAGCGGTTAGCTCGGTTCGATACCAGAGCGCGGTCTATGGATGAGATTGAAGTGCCCTATTGCGGTATTGGCAGCTTGCAGATTGGTGAGGGTATTGCTGTGTTTTTGGCGGCAAGTACAAATAAGCCGAGTGCTTTGGTGCGGCTGAATTTAGACACCTTAGTAATGACGAAGCTGCGGAAGTCGAGCAGCATGTCGATTGATCCAGGGTATTTGTCTGATCCAGAAGTGATTTCGTTTCCAACAACGGGTGGCTTTAACGCGTATGGCATTTACTACCGGCCTCAAAATAAGGACTACGAGCCTTTGGTGACTGAGCGCCCGCCTTTGCTAGTGAAGAGTCACGGCGGGCCCACGGCAGCGGCTTCGGCGGCCTTTAATCCTTCAATTCAGTATTGGACAAGTCGCGGGATTGCGGTACTAGATGTGAACTATGGCGGCAGCACCGGCTATGGACGGGCATATCGGAATCGGCTTCAAGGCGCGTGGGGAATCGTGGATATTGATGACTGTGTGAATGGCGCACTGTATTTGGTAGAAAAGGGCAAAGCGGATGAGGCGCGGCTGGCGATTGATGGGGGCAGTGCTGGTGGGTACACGACGCTAGGAGCGCTGACGTTTCGAGATGTGTTTAAGGCAGGAGCGAGCTATTACGGCGTGAGTGATATGTCGAGCCTGGCGGCAGAGACCCATAAGTTTGAGTCGCGATATTTGGATAGTTTGGTGGGGCCGTATCCAGAGAAGAAGGCGGTGTACGAGGAGCGATCGCCAATTAATGCGGTGGAACAACTGTCTTGTCCGATTATTTTTTTGCAGGGGTCGGAGGATGAAATTGTGCCGCCGAATCAGGCTGAAGTGATGGTGGAGGCGCTGAAGCAGAAGGGAATTCCGGTGGCGTATTTGTTATTTGAGGGAGAGCAGCACGGGTTTCGGAAGGCGGAGAATATTAAGCGGGCATTGGATGCAGAGCTGTCGTTTTATTCACAGATTTTTGGGTTTGAGCTAGCAGATGAGATTGAGCCAGTGGAGATTTTTGGGAAGTCATGATAAATGAAAATTTAGGGCAGATGCCAGAGCAGATACCAGAGCAGATACCAGAGTCGATGTGGGAGGCTAAGCCCTGGTGGTGTCAGCCGTGGTCGATTGTATTAACTGGGGTGATGGTTCCTTTGGCTTCTTGGGTGTTGTTGCATCAGTGGTGGATTACGGCACCAGTGGCAGGAGTAATGGCGGTATGGTGGCTGTTGTTTTTAGTGCTGGTGCCCGCGCAATATACGGCGGCGGTTAGAGAACATATGGGGAAAGGAGAGGTATAAAGATAGCGGGAGATTATTGAGGAGACTGTTCTATGGCTGAGAGTCAGAATGTGTTGAGAGGCAATTTGCAGAGTTGTTGCACTTCGCCAATGACGGGATTTTTTCGAGATGGGGTTTGTCAGACGGGGCCGCAGGATCGAGGCGTGCATGTGGTGTGCGCTGAGCTGACGGAGGCTTTTTTGAGCTATACGAAGGCGCAGGGTAATGACTTAAGTACGCCGAGGCCTGAGTATAATTTTCCGGGGCTAAAGCCGGGAGATAAGTGGTGTTTGTGTGCGGCTCGGTGGAAGGAGGCGGTGGATGATGGGGTGGCGCCGCCTGTGGTTTTGGAGTCTACGCATGAGGCGGCGTTGAGGCATGTGAGTCTTGAAGAGTTGCAGCAGCATTCTGTAAAGGCTGTGTAGCGTTTTGGGATGATGTTCTGATTGGGTAGGGACGGTGTTGTAACCGGCCCTGCTGTAGGCGGTTGATGTATTAAGAGCGGTTGATGGGCTCAAAGGGGTTGGGGACGGGCGATCGCAGCCAAGCGACACAGATCACCTTCAACCTAGAAATACTGATTTTTACAGGCCAGATGTCAGGCCAGATGTAAGAACTGACTCCTGAAATTAACCAGGTGCGATGCTAACGCGATACTCTGCTATCAACTTCAGCAATTTCTCGCATCAGCCCTCTCTGGCACATCAGGATTTCGTTATGTTTGGCCAAAATCAGTATTTTAATAGTGCGATTGCCCTCTCCAGTGCTTTAACTGTCACTATGGCAGCGGTCGCCCCTCCCGTATTCGCACAGGCCCGTTTCAGCGATGTAGAAAGCAGCTATTGGGCGAACCAATACGTACAGTCACTTACGCAAAAAAATGTGATTAGCGGCTTCCCTGATGGCACATTTCGACCCGATGCTGAAATGACCAGGGCGCAGTTTGCTTCTGTTTTAGCAGGTGCATTTTTGCGAGACGACGTGCGCGCTCCAATTACTTTTAAAGATGTGCCGGCCGATCACTGGGCGGCGGGCGTGATTTCTCAGGCTTACTCAAAAGGCTGGCTGAGCGGCTATCCAGATGGCACGTTTGGATTAAATCAGCCGATTACTCGGCTTGAAGTGCTGGTGTCTTTAACCAATGGGCTAGGGCTGGCGACCGATGCTGAAACTGAGGCGCTGCTGACGGCTTTTGAAGATAGCGGGGCGATTCCGGATTGGGCTGAGGATGTAGTTGCGATCGCAACAGACAACCAGCTAGCCGTGAACTATCCCAACGTCCGCCGTTTGAACCCACAGAAGAATGCCAGCCGAGCCGAAATTGCCGCCATCACGCATCAGGCGCTAGTAAATGCTGGACAAGCAACTGCTATTAGTTCTCCTTACGTGCCGGTGATTGCAGGCCAGCCTGGGACGCAAACGCCCGTAACGCAAACGCCGCCAGCCGCCACAGATGAATTTTCTGAACTAGTGGCGTCTTTAAGCAGTAACGACACAAATACACGCAAGGCCGCTGCCGATACATTGGCGGCAAGTGGTGCTGCAGCAGTCCCTGATTTAACCAAAGCGTTGGAATCTGACAGGGCGCAAACGCGAGCGGCGGCGGCTTATGCTTTGAACGAAATTGGTGCAGATGCCGCGCCCGCTACTCCTACTTTGTTAGAACTCTTGAAAGATGATGACGAGATAGTTCGCGCGCTGGCAACGAGTACGCTTGCCCAAGTTGGGCTAGACCAGAACGTGCTGATTAATGTGCTGACAGCCGCCATTCAAAATGAGTCTGGGCTAGTGAAGGATATTGCAGCAGATGCGCTGGTAAATATTGGTAGCGACGCGGTGCCTGCACTGGGTAATTTGCTAAAAAATGAGTCGGTTAGTAGCTTTGCAAAGCAGTCGGCAGCGACGCTGATTGGCGATATTCGTCAGGCTGATGAGATTGGCGGTGCGGCAATGCAAACTGCGATCGCAGTCTTGGCTAATACGTTGAACAATGGCGATAGTGGCGTGCGAAGGGCTGCTGCCGAGTCGCTAGGGGACTTTGGAGCTTTAGCAGACGTCGCAATTCCGGCACTGTCTCAGGCGCTATTGGGTGAGGATTCGGGTGTCACTCAAACGGCGGCCGAAAGCCTGACGCGAATAGGCCAGCAGTCTGTTCCAGGCCTGACCAAAGCTTTGAACAGTAACGATCCGCTGACGCGGCTATATGCAGCGGATGCCATTTGGGTGCTGACAAAAGATAGCAGCCTAATTTTGCCAACGCTGGTTTCAGGCTTGAGTGATGGTGATGTAGAAACGCGTGAGCTGGCGGCTTTAGGTCTGACTTATTTAGGGCGTCAGGCGCTGCCTGCGGTACCGGCTGTGCGAAATCTGCTGAATGGCGATAACGATCGGATCATCACGGCGGCTAAGCTGGCGCTGTTGATTTTGAATAATCGGAACGATCCGGCGGCGACGTTGGGCTTGCTGGAGCCGGAGGAAAAAAGAGAGATTAATTCGGTGCCGGTTTTGGTTGAGGTTGTGAGCAAGCTTTGGCGGTAGTCCGACTGGTTGACAGGAGCGGTTTGCTTTAGGGTATTCGTAGATTCCTATCAACCTTTTTTTATGTCATCTGGATCTTCTAGAACCTCGATTTATGCGGCGATGGCAGCGAATGTTGCGATTGGTATTGCTAAGTTTACGGGGGCGTATATTAGCGGCAGCTCGGCGATGCTGTCGGAAGGAATTCACTCGGTAGTGGATTCGGTGAATGAGGTGCTGCTGCTGTATGGGCTTAGGCAGAGTGAGAAAATGCCAGATGAGCAGTTTCCGCTAGGGCGAAGTCAGGAGCTGTATTTTTGGTCGCTGATGGTGGCGGTGCTAATTTTTGCGCTGGGCGGTGGTGTGTCGGTGCTGCAGGGCATTAGCAGCCTGAAAGCGAGCGAGGTTGCTAGCGACCCGGTGGTGAGCTACTGCGTGCTAGTAGCAGCGGCGGTGTTTGAAGGCGCGGCGCTGACGGTTTCGATTCGGGAGTTTAGAAAACGCCAGGATGATTCGGATCTGGGGCTTTGGAAGTCGATTGGACGAAGTAAGGATCCGAGTGCGTTTATTGTGATTGTGGAAGATTCGGCGGCGCTGGTGGGACTAGCGATCGCATTCACGGGCGTATGGCTAAGTGAAACCACAGGCAACCCCCTATACGATGGCGTTGCATCCATTTGCATTGGCGGAGTGCTAACGGTGACCGCCGTTGCCTTAGTCGCGAAAACTAAGGGACTGCTGATTGGGGAAAGTGCTTCGCCAGAAACGCGGGCGAGCATTAGGGCGATTGTAAAGGCCGATGAGGCAGTTTCCAGCTCTGAGGCTCCGATTACGCTGCATTTAGGGCCTAGAGACGTGTTGCTAGCGCTGAATATTGAATTTAAAGACAGCTTGTCTGCGGACGAAATTGAGGCGGCTGTGCGGCGAATTGAGAAGAATATTCGGGCGTCTCATGATGAGGTGAAGCGAATTTTTATTGAGGCCGCTTCAGCAGTTTGATCGATACTTTACACAGCGAATAGGCTGGCTGGCACGATGGTTTACTTTCACTTTTGGGGCCATTGTTCCTTACTATGGCCATTGTTCCTTACTATATAGACAGCTCGTCTAGTTGGAATGTTTGAATATGAAGTTCGCGGCCTCTGCTGATTTGGGAAAGCGTTTGTTGGGTGTGCTGTTGGCAATAGGGGTAGTGTTGCTGATGCCTTTAGGCGCGATCGCAGCTAATCTTTCTGCCGCGCCTGACAACGCTCGCACCTACATTGTTTCACCCAAAGACGGCGAGACGGTTCCCGAAGAGTTCACCGTGGTGTTTGGGCTTTCGGGTATGGGGATTGCGCCTGCGGGCTTTGATAAAGACGGGACTGGGCACCATCATTTACTGATTGATGTCGATGAGCTACCGCCACTAACTGAGCCTTTGGCTGCAACCGCGAACGTTAGGCACTTTGGCGGTGGGCAAACGGAAGCAACGCTCGATTTACCGGCTGGTGAGCACACGCTACAGCTATTGTTGGGCAACTATACCCATGTTCCACACAACAAGCCCGTACTCTCGGACAAAATTGAAATCACGGTGAAATAACGGGTGCAACAGATTGTTGAAGCTGGAGCCTTCGCTAGGGACATCGTTGGTGGTGCCGATAATGCCTGCGCCACCGTCTACATAAATAGACCAGTTTTCGCCGAGAATCCAATGCGATCGCACCAAAAAGTTCAAGTTCCCCCCACCGCATTATCCCCAGACTAGTCAAAAGCCAGGGCATTTAGCTCTAAATTGACGCTGTGATTGTCGTGAAAAAAGTGGGAGGCACCGACGCCGACAACGACTAGGGTTTCATCGTCAAAGTCGCTGGCGGCTGCGCCCTGAACATATAGGCGCTGCGTTCCGGCTCTGCCGAACTTTCCTGTCGCCACCCGCGATCGCACATCCGCATGTGTGTACCCAGACACCCGCATAGCAGTAGCTGCCTCATCTACCCAGTACACAGGTCGGTCGAGGTGGGCCGCCCGAAACACGATGCCTTAGCCCGACAAGAATGGCAACGATACAGCTCCAAGTTCGGCGCTGAGAGACCTTTGCAACGGCAATGCGCTTCATTTCGTTAGGGCGTTGATCAATTTAATTGCTACTTAGCATACCGCTCCACAAAGCGCCGAATACTTTCTTCATAGCGACTGCCCTCTACGTACGGCAAATCGTTGTGACTGCCGCCTTCAATTTTCACCAGCTCCTTTTCACCAGGCAGCACGTCGTACAAAATCTGGCTCATGTGCGCAGGCACGGTTTCATCGGCTGTGCCATGCATCAGCAAAACCGGTGTTTGGAGCGATCGCGCCTTTTTCACCGAATCAAATCGCTGCGTCAAAATCAAATTCACGGGCGTAATCCACGGCAGCAAAGGGTGAGAATGGTTCACCATCTCTCGCATGGCGGTAAAGGTGCCTTCTGTGATCACGCCTGCGGCGTCGGGATGGTGGCTGGCAAGTTCTATCGCGATCGCCCCACCAATCGAACGCCCATAAATCACCACGTCACGGGCATCAATTCCTCGCTCCGCTGTCAAATACTGCCAGGCCGCCTCAGCATCTTCATACACCCGCCGCTCATTTGGGAACTTATTGCTGCTCAGGCCGTACCCCCGATAGTCAATCAGCAGCACGCCATAGCCCCAGTCATAAAACTGCCGCATCCGCTCAACCAGATCCCCTACATTACTGCCGTTGCCGTGCAGGTATAGCACCACCGGCGCATCGGCTTTTGCCGCAGCAATAAACCACCCATGCACCACATCACCCTGCACCGTCAGCCTTACCTCTTCATAGGCGAGGCCCACGCTCGCAGGCGTACTTTTCACCACCGCATCAGGAAAAAATATCATGCGAGTTTGGTAGCTCCATAGCGCCGCGCAACCAGCGAAATAGAAGAGGGCGATCGCGCCGATTCCCCACAACAAACGTCTCAAAATCCAATACCCTTAAATGCATCAAGCTTTACATATTTAGGTATGGCAACCATCAACTTCAATACTTCGAATACAACCTTTCGGCAGCTAATGGGCAACGGCCTCACTTACCGAGTTCCTCGTTTTCAGCGTGATTATTCATGGGGCTCAGATGAGTGGGACGATCTTTGGCAAGATATTGTGGGCCTTTTTGAAGACGATAGTGAACCCGCTCACTACCTGGGCTACCTTGTGCTGCAATCGTCAGACAATAAGCAATTCGATATTATCGACGGCCAGCAACGGATGACAACTTTAAGTGTCATGATTTTGGCGGGCCTTGCCCATCTCAATGACTTGATTAAGTCGGGCTTAGACGCGGCTAACAATCAGCAACGTAAGGAGCAATTACAAAACAGCTATATCGGTTATTTAGATCCTGTTACCCTGGTTCCTCAATCAAAATTAGAGTTAAATCGTCATAATAATCGATTTTATCAAACGTACCTAGTGCCTCTAGAGCGTATCCCAAGTAGAGGGCTCAACACGTCTGAGCATCAGCTCAGAAAAGCTTTTGGCTGGTTTAAAGATCGCATTAAAACACGCGTCGGCAATCAACCGTCTAGTGGCGCAGCATTTGCTCAGTTTATCGATACGCTGGTTGATAGGCTCTTTTTCACTGTAATTACGGTAACGGATGAGTTAAACGCCTTTAAAGTATTTGAGACGTTGAATGCTCGGGGTGTACGGCTCTCTTCAACGGATCTGCTGAAGAATTATTTGTTTTCTATTATTAGTACGGGTAATACCCATGAGACTGAAGTACAGGCGCTTGAGGATCTGTGGGAAAGAATTGTAGGCGTTTTAGGCAGTGAAAGCTTTCCAGAATTCTTGAGAATCTATTGGAATAGCAGTCACAAGCTAGTTCGCAAGACAGATCTGTTCAAAGCGGTTCGACGCGATATGACCACGCGCAAAGATGCGTTTTCTTTAGTCAGAAATTTTGACTATTATGCTGACGTTTATACAGCCTTAAGAGATCCGCAAGATAGCAGATGGCAGCCCAAAGAGAGAGAAGCACTTAAACAGCTCAAAATGTTTGGCGTTCGTCAGCCAGTATCCATGCTTTTAGCAACCTATCAAAGCTTTTTTGAGTCTGAACGCGCCTCGTTTACTCGGATTTTATTGTCTGTGCTAGTTGTTTCTTTTCGCTACAACGTTATCTGCAGCCTGCTGACTTCTGATCAAGAGAAAATTTATAACGACATCGCGCGCAATATTTCTACCGGCGACTATAAAAAACACTCGCAAGTAGAAGCGGCTTTGCGCCAAATCTATCCTGAAGATGCGCAGTTCAAAGGTGCTTTTTCAGAAAAGGAGCTGAAGACAACAAACAGTCGAAACAAGAAGGTAGTCCGCTATCTTTTATTTGAGCTTGAAAAGCAGTGCTCAGGCCAGATGTTTGATGCTGAGAGTGCTACTTATAATTTGGAGCATGTATTGCCAGAAAACCCGTCTGAAGACTGGAACTATATTGATGAAGCTAAGCAGAATCGTTTGATTTATCGGTTGGGCAATATGACGCCGTTGGAGACGGGATCAAATAGAAATATTGGTAATGCTAGCTATGCTGAGAAGAAGACGGTTTTTGAGCAGAGTGATTTTCAAATTACGCGGGCGATCGCGCAGCATTACGACATCTGGGATGAGCAAAAAATAGAAAGTCGGCAAAAACAGCTTGCTAAAATTGCCGCTGGAATTTGGCGAATTGATTTTAGCAGTTAGCTGGCGAATAACTAGAGTGAAGAACAGGCGCTGCTTGATACCAATATGGTTCCGTTTTATTTCGCTAGAGGAAAGTTTTGTCGAGTGCAACGGTTAGCTGTCTGAGGCGATCGCTCACTTCCAAATTCACTTCAAGCTTTTTCAAATTATCGGGTAGCTCTGCGAGCAGCAAAGGATTTTCACCAAGCCATTCGTTGGTCGCAACGCCGCTCCAAACTGCCCTTGAATTAATAAATTTATCGCGCAGCCTATCCAGTTCCTGTGAGCAATACTGTCTAAAACCAGCAGCCTCAAAAATCGCTTCTTTCAGATACACTTCTACGGCCTTCAGATCAGCTTCTACTTCACGAATGAGAAGCTCTTCAGGGGTCAAAGCGGTTTGAGTGACTTTCCCTGCCATCTCTGCCATCTCTTGGATGCCAAGTACTTTGTCTCTAATTGTGAGGTCGTAAAGAAGCTTCATGCCATAGTTAGCAAATCGCTTCAGCGTTTTAAATTCTATGCTTTCACCGCTGTAGTAGTTGTCTAGTATTTCAATGTCTGGGCCAAGCCTTTTGACAATGCTGCTGCGCATTTCGCTATCGACCGGGCCACGCACTAAGGCTTCTACCATCGGGCGGGCAAACCGCAGGAATAGAACGCTCAAGCTGCGATCTAGCGCTTCTACATAGGCTTCAGCATCTTCGATTAGGCGCAGCTTCACTTCGGGGCTATTCCACATTAAAGAAGAGATGTATTCCACTAGCTCTGTTGCTTCCTGGCGCAGTTCTAAGGCTAGCTCTTTGGAAATATCGTGAAGCATTTGGCTAATGTCGGCAAAGAGTTCTTCTCGCCACTCAAAGTTAGTTTTTTGGCTATCAAATTGAATGACTGATTGCTGCTTAAAAATAAGCTTTCTGCGGCGCTTAGCTTGCTCTTTGTAGGCTAAAAATAGTTTTTCTACATGGGCTAGATAGCGAGCGTGGAAGCTTTCTTGGATTTTAGAGGGGGTTGCAAGCTGATCGGCATTCCTGTGAGTTCGATCCGAGGGTCGAATATTCAGATCATAGTAGTCGGCTAGCTCTGCTAATATCTGCTCCCATTTAGTTTCCCACCATTCAGAAAAGCTGATGCGCTTGCTATCTTCTTCTTGCCGTTTAGCATTTTCAGGATTGTCTGAATATCGCTTGCTGACGGTGCTTCTAATGTTCTCTGAGGTAGATAGTATCTGGCTAATGGAGGCTTCACAGCGCTTTTTGAGCACGCCGACTCTTTCAGTATTAATGTAGGTGTTGACTCTGCTTTTAATTTCTTTAATGCCAGTGACTTGTTTTAGGAGCTGATCGCGATCGCGCACCCCGGTCAATCCTTCTAGCCTTTGCGTCACGGCCTCGGGTGAGCCTACTTCCTTTAGCGTTTGCTCGCTGGCAACGCCGCTTAATACCAAATGTGATCCTGCTGTGCCTGAAACAATTCTGCGTTCTGGTAAGTTGGCTTGCCTGCTCCAGTCGGCTTTAGCTAGGGCAATGTGGTCTTTAACGGCCTCAGCGGTGTTTTTTGAGTCGATGCGGCTGAGGAAAGCGAAGAGCTTGTCGGCGACTTTGACGTTGCGATCGCCTTCTTCGGTAAATTTAATAATTTTTAGCTCAGCATCTCGCAGGCTCGGAAACATCTGCACAATAATGACGGCATCACAGTCGGACAGCATCTCTTTAGATTCTTCGATGTGCTTGGCTAGGCCAGAGTCAAGCCCAGGTACGTCATAAAAAACGATGCCTTCTGCTTGCGCTAGCTTGTTGGTATGTAGCCAAATTTCATCAACGGCATGGGCAAAGCGCTCGTCGGCTACATACTTTTGCAAGGGCGCTTTAATGTCTTCTAAGCGAGAGAATGGAATTTCTTTGTTGCCGTCGTCTATCACTTGCTGAAGTGTGATCGCATATTGGCTGATCGTCTCTAGGTCTTTTTTGGCGTTTTCTTCTGTTTGGGCGGCTAGTGTCAGCTCACTTTTTAGCTGAGAAAACTGAGCGGGTGATTTGGCTTTTACCGTGAGGACTTGTTGAGCGTCGGACTGTACTGAGAAAATTTGGGTGGTGGTGAAGGTGCAGCGATCGCCTTTTGCAGGCAGCAGATCACAATCTAACCAAGCGTTAACAAAGGTACTTTTGCCCGCCTTTTCTAAGCCGACAACGGCGATTCTAAACTCGCGCTTTTTCAGTCGCTCAAGCTGCTTTTCAGCAGGAACTGCTTCGTTGATTAAAACCTCCTTTTCAGCTTCGCTAATGCCGGTTTGTGGCAGATTGGCCAAGTTTAGAGCGTAGCGCTGCACGTTTAGAACGTCTGTTAGTTTTGCTTCGTAATAAGCCGAGGCTTCCTGCCAATCCATCTTTATTGCTTCCTAAGCTCGGTGAAATTTTTCTAAATTGCTGAAATCTTTCCGCAGACCAATTTTTTTGATTTTGATTAATTGCTCTTTAGCAGAAACCGCTTGTGACAAACTCCACTTAAGATCGGCTGTAAGTATTTCATCTCCATCAGGAATATGAAGCTGAACAAATAAATCACTGCCTTCTGGAAAGCCCTTCCAACTATCGTCACCCTGTATTGCTAGACTAAAAGTTTCTTCTGTTGTTGCTAGGAAATAGACTGATTCGTCAATCAAGGTAGCTGTTTCATTAGAACTTAAACTGCGGCTAGGTATGCACTTTTGCAGAGAAGGTGTAATACGGTTACACGGAACCACTAAACATAGCGATACTGGATGGCTTTCACTCTCCAAAGCTTTGTTCTGATTTCTTCTTTTTTTGCTGTTCCTATTGATTTCCTTCTCCTTTCTTCCTATCACACTCCAATAACCTAAGAATACCAAAGATATAAAAAGAATTGCTCCTATAAAAAAGTCGCGATTCATAAAGCCAATTACTCCTGTTGTGGTTGTTGTAGCCATTTCAATGAATACCTTAAGAGGAGGTATTCTTTTTATCGTCGATAGCGAGTCCATTATTTCTAAGACGGGCTGGAAAGGGGGTGTTTGCCATAGCAATTTGAGGTCATCTCTCAAAGAAGCTCTATCACCTATGTTGAAACGCTGACTGATGTTATCCACATCATTTGGAGCTAGTTCTTTTATGCACGCATAAAGAACTCCTGTTTCGCGATCTTTGACTTTCTTAAAAACCTCTTCAAGAATATTGCTATAGGCATATTTCTTTGTCACAGACATTCCACCGCTTGTTTTTTATTCTATAGATAACTTGAAAGTTCAGACTCTTTTATCGGTTCTTCCATTCTGCTCCTAACTGGCTTATTTTAGAAGCGACTAATTCTGCTTCTTCCTTAAGAGGTTGCCAAACTTCCATCTTACTGTCGTAATCTATCCGAGTGTCTTGATTTGCTCGGTCTAGTCGATTCTGATATCTCTTAATAACATCTGATTGAAAACTCTCTATCCCACTATCAAATTCATCAAGTTGCTCTATCCACCATTTTGATATCTGCTTAAACACGCCTATTTGGCCGCGATCTTTTTGCAACTTCCACCCCCTTCCAAGATCAGTGAAAGATGGGACATTAGCATTATCTATAGAGCGCTCTTCTATTCTGGTTTCATACACACCTATCTTAAAAAAGAATAAGAATCGTCTCGTCCCGACTTTTTCTGTTACTTCTTCACTATAAGATTCTGGAAGTACGGGAAAGCCACCTTCAAACGAGAACTTTGGCTGCGCTTTAAATTCTACATTTATAAGTTCTGACCGAGGAAAATTAATACCTAAGTCAGGAGCAATATTTGTTGTGCTTTCTTCAAGGGATTCCAAATGAAAAACAAACAATTTTTCTATGGCATCTTTGATTCTACCCATCTCTCGATCTAATACTTTTTCAGCGACATCATTGACAATTGACTCTAGCTGGTAAGAGAGGGCATTAAGTGACTCGTTTAGTTTTTTAAGCTTTTCTTTCTCCTCATTGGTGCAGGCCTTCATTTTTCTGCCAGCATGTTCTGCATAACCTTGACCTGTCAGGCCTTGAATCAAACTGTTCAGTACAGAAACATCTTTAACATCAGCATATTCAAAAGCTTTGTTGCCTATGATATTTTTATCACTTTTTAGTGCGCTAAGAACGCTGCTAGTAATACCATCTATGGCTTTATTAAGTTCTCTTTCCCAATCAGAAAAAGGATGGGAAGTCGATTTCTTAGTATTTTCATTGCGCATTGCAGCCATAACGTCTGTCACTGCTTCTAATTTTGTTAGCAATTCTTGTGTGTTACTGATGCTGTCCTGTTTGTTTAGAGAGGTTTCTAATATTTCTTTGATCTTATCAAAAGGATCTTTTAAGGCCTGCCCTTTCGTCTGAATATTTCGATTGAGCTGCGCTTCAATATCTTTGATTCTCTCACATTCAAGCTGATATCGTTTTTTAGAGCCATTGATTGTAGCGCTAGTCGTTTGAGCAGCCCATTCTACAAGCTTAAAGGCAGCGTTGTCTTTGAAGCTTTTAATGATTTGAGGAAGAATTAGCTGAGGATACTCACTTAAAATGTGCTGCTTTAAATGTTGATGAAAGGCTTCTGCATTCGCTTCTTTCCAAACGACCTCAGAAAGCCGATTTCGATCATGATCTGTCCATTTTTTTACGTTTCTGGGCAAATCATCAAGCACATCCTCTGGCATCAAAAAATTAAAGTGACTATCTAGAGCATCAGCAGCTTCATTCTTCTCTATCTCATTTCCATCAATTATTTTCAGAGCAAGCAACGCAGGCAAACTGCTTAACTTAATAATTTTCACCTCATCAATTTCTTGCTCGTATTCTCCTAAGTTTTCTTTAAGCTTTGAGCGAATATCTTGAGTGGTTTTGTCAAAGAAAACTTTTTCACTTTCGGGCCAACCCTTCCCATCATCGCGAAATACATCAATTCGGTTAAGAATGAACAGCATTCTTGCAGGCGAGCCACCTAGTTCTTTTACCTGATCTACGACTTCTTGCAATAGAGAAGAAACTTTTTCTTCATCCGTCTCAGCGCTATTGTAAGTCACTAAGCATAAGGCTTCTTTTGACTTCCTGATTACCTCGGCATTGCCCTCATCGCCCACATGAGCCAGCCCAGGTAAATCCATAATCTTTACCGTAGTACCTTCCGGCAGGTTCAAAAGACCAGGCTCAGCGACTAGCCTAAATGGATAATAAACCGTCGATTGAGGACAAGCAACGTGGCCGTCACCGGCTGCCTTATGCTTCAAGTAGCCTTTCATTACCCGGTCAAGGCGATCATAAATGTCCTCGTCGCTGATATTGTGCCAAGTACCGCACTCCCAAGTAGCGCCCGCTGTCTCGTCGATTTTGAGCGCTCTTTGCTCGCTATACTCTACCGTCACGACCCCAGCACTCATCTCTCGAACCGCTCTGGGCATCAGCTCTGCACCGCACAACAAGTTCACCAGCGAACTCTTACCGCTGCTAGTCGTCCCCGTCGTCGCCAAAATCAAAGTCGGATTATCCAGCCCATCACACAGCGTCTTAACAGCCTCATTCAGCTTATTTGTCAAAAACGCAATCTGAAGCTCAGGATCAATATCGGCCTCGTAATCTTCCGGCAATTCCTTATAAATCTTCTCGCAGCACTTCCATAGCGCCGTCGCAAAATCCTTAGCCTCTTCCTTTACCGACGAGAAAATTGCTTTGATGTCATCAGCCATTAAGACGTACCGCTCTTGAAAAAATATACAAGCTATGAATAGGCAAAAATAGGCGTCGGATACTCCAGCGCCGCTTCATTGCCAAGCAAAGAGGCGTTCAATCTTGAAAACAACCGCTTAGGCATACTGATATTTCCCGTCATCAATTCAAAATTAACTGATGTGTTAAAAAAGACCATTGAAGACTGTAGGCGCGATCGCCCTCAGGCCAGCCACATGCTATTCGGCACACTGTCCGTTGTGCAGGCCACCGTCTTACCGACTGCACCAGATAGCATAGAATGGAGTAGCGCCTGACTCTATGAGAAGCACTATGAAAAGACTTCAGCTAGTATGTATAGCCCTGTTGTTTTTGCTTCTTGCTAGCTGTGGTGTACTCAATCAAGTGCCACCCGACCAGGCCATTCGACTCGCGATCGCCCAGCAGCAAACCAACATCCAGCAAGAAATTTCAAAAGGCTTGGGCCTCTCGGCGCAGACTGAGCCTGCGTTGAAGTTCAGCATCGACAAACTCACCGTAGAAAATCGTCAAAAGCTTACTGGCTCAACGCTTTCACAGCCGGGCTATCCTGACAGCATCTACAAAGTGCGCGGCACATTTGACGCCACGCTCAACAGCTCCGAACAAGCCATCCACCAGCAAAGCCCTTTTGAGGTTTATCTGGGTGCCCATTCCCAACCTGAAAGGACGGATAAACCAGAGGCAGATACAGTAGAAACCTGGTATTTGGTTCCACCTGATTATGTTTCACGACCTGCTCGCCATCCAAAATAGAGCCCTGGTTCTTCAGTTTTATAAATCCTTTGACAATCGCTGTTTGCCTGAAGGGATTGCGCTGCTTTCGCCGCAGCTTGTCGCTCACATGGCAGGCCTCGATCAGCCGCTGAGCAAAACAGACTTTAGCGATATGGGCACCGAAGTATACAACGCATTTCCCGATGGGCGGCACTCGTTTACGCAGGTGATTGCGCATCGCGATCGGGTCACGACCTGCGGCTTTTTTTCAGGCACGCACTTAGATACGTTTCAGGGGATACCGGCCACGGGGAAAACGGTGCGGTTTGCGATTATGCATATTGACCGGGTAAGCCATAGCAAAATTGTGGAGCACTGGGGCCAAAGCGATCGCTTGAGTATGGTGCAGCAGCTTGGGGTGAAGCTGGTTCCTAGCCCTAGCACGCTGCTGAAGCTAGGCGTTAAGGCGGGGCGTCACTGGCGAGAAAGTATGTTTGACAAAGCGCGGGCGATCGCACAGCCTGACTACTATCCGAACAGTCTAGACGGCCCGAATCGTCCAGATAGCTAAAGTACTGCTACTGAAGAATAATTCGCGATCTCATCCTTTGAATGAGAGAAACCAGCCGCGAATCTTTCTGAAGATGGAGGGGACAAATGCAATATCGCGGAATCATAGTAGGCGTAATAGAGACTTTTGAAACTTGTTCTTACAGTTTCTCAGGATCTCTTGCTTGGAGATACTAATGACAGATACAACAAATATCGCAACAAAGCTTGGCGACCTGAAGCTTTTTCAAAACGTGCTGCTTGAAAATGAAAAGAAGCTGCTAGCTGCTACCGATGACGATAACATTCGTGAGCGGTTGGAGAAAATGGTGAGTCAAGACGCTGAAAACTTAGGCGTGATTGAGCAGGCGATCGCCAAACTAGGCAACAGCGTCGAGCCCCGCGATATCACTCAAAAGCACGCTGAAAAAGTAGGTCAAATGATGAGTGGTTCTGAGCTAACCACTTACGACAAGTTCTTTCAGCTAGAGCTACTCAAGCACCAGCAAACCATGACCGGCCTAGTTTTGCACAAAGCGGCTCAGTCTTTAGACGACGACTTGCAAAATGCCATGGAGCCTTTGAACAAAGTTAACTTTGAGAACCGCGCCCATCAAGAAGTCCTTAAAGGCGTGCTTTATTTTGTAGGCACTCGCGAGCTGGCTGGTAAAGAGCCTGACATGGGCCTGTGGGCCAGCGTTGAGCAAGGTATTGCGGCTCTTAAAGGTGCCGTCGGCAGCGCCACGAGCTAGTCATTAACCTGCTTTTTAATCTAGACACCTAATAGGCAGCTTCTAGGCAGCTTCAGCACTACTTTTTCTGGAGCTGCTAATTGGATTTAAAGGATGCTTACAGGTCTGCTATGACATCTATACTAGTTGTAGTCGTAGGCTATCACCTTTTTTCAAGTAAATATGCTTCCAAAAATCCAGGAAATTGCTACTAAGCTCGCGCCTCGTCTGATTGAAATTCGTCGCCATATTCATGCTCACCCTGAACTGAGCGGACAGGAATACAAGACCGCAGCCTACGTTTCTGGCGTGCTCTCTTCTTGTGGCTTTCAAGTACAAGAGATGGTCGGCAAAACGGGGGTTGTAGCTGAGCTTGAGGGGAGCGATCGCCCCAGAGATAACGTGCTCGCCATTCGTACCGATATGGACGCACTACCTATCGTTGAAAAGGCGGCGGTACCGTTTGCTTCTAAGAGTCCTGGTATTATGCACGCCTGTGGTCACGACGCTCATACGACGGTGGGCTTGGGAACAGCGATGGTGCTTTCTGAGCTAATTCAGGCAACAGATCGGCCGTTTGCTAGCACGACTCGTTTTTTGTTTCAGCCTGCTGAGGAAACAGCCCAGGGGGCGAAGTGGATGATTGAAGACGGGGTGATGAAAGACGTGGCGGCTATCTTTGGCGTGCACGTATTCCCGAGTATTCCAGCAGGTGTCATTGGGCTAAGGCAGGGAGCGCTGACGGCGGCAGCCGATGATTTGGAGATTGTGATTTCAGGAGAGTCGGGCCATGGCGCACGGCCTCATCAGGCAATTGATGCTATTTGGATTGCGGCTCAGGTGATTACGGTGCTTCAGCAGTCGATTAGCCGCACAATTAATCCACTGCATCCGGCAGTCATTACAATTGGGCAAATTTCAGGTGGCCGTGCGCCGAACGTAATTGCCGACCAGGTACGGCTGACCGGAACTGTGCGATCGCTCCATACCGATACCCACGCCCTGCTGCCTGACTGGATTGAAAAAATCGCCACTGATGTTTGCCAGCTTCACGGCGCAACCTGCACCGTAAAGTACACCCGCCGCTGCACTTCGGTGCTCAACAATCCTGATTTGACAAATATGGTGGCCGCCTGCGCGATTGAGGCATTAGGGCGCGATCGCATTCAGTGGATCGCCGATGCGTCTATGGGGGCAGAAGACTTTGCAAACTATACCGATATTGCGCCAGGGACGATGTTTCGGCTAGGCGTGGGATTTGGCGATCGCACCAACTATCCACTTCACCACTCTCAGTTCGAAATTCAAGAAGATGCCCTGCTTGCAGGCGTCATCACGATGGCCTACAGCGCCTATACTTACTGGCAAAAGACCGCACTCTAAAAGATTGATTTCTCAGAATATCAGCCCCTGGATAGAGGAAAAATATTGATTGATTTTTAGAGTCAACTGCGATGTGGCAAATATATACCCTGGAGTGTTAAATAAACTACGAATCTTGCACTCTAGACACAGGAAGCGACTACATTTTTAATGTTGCAATACATTTAGTCGTTACGCAAGGATCGTGAAAACAACATGACTTTCTTCCAACGCAGCCGTCGCAGGCTCGCTGCCATTGCCACCGCACTTTCTTTAGTGCTTTTGCTCACAGTTGCCACAGGTTGTTCCTCTACAACAACCGTCGACGCCGCTAATAGCACCGCTGTCGGCAGCTACGCTCAGCTAGAGCGCGGTAACTCTTCAGCCGGTCAAGAATATGGTGAATGGGTGCTGGGTGCAGCTCAAGGCCTAGTATCTGATGCCTATGTGCGAGACAACAACAAGCTTGGCGTTGTCATCTCTAATGAAGTCCGTCCTGGTGAGGTGAGAGAGCTTTCTAAGTCATTGCTGCAAGGCTTCCGTCAGAGCTTCCCGAACAAAGATCTTACGGTGCTGATGTACGCGCCGGACAAAGAGCTTATCCTGACTGCGAACTACGACTCGCAAACGAACGAAGTCGAATACGAAGCAGGTTAAACAGCTACTTCCTTTTTTAGAGACTTCTTTTTCAAAAGTCCCCCTATCAATTTTGGAGAAAACCCATTATGTCTAGTAGTGATAAATACAAGCGCGAGATTATGAAAGATCTTGCTGGCGGCAACAAAGAGATTTTGGAGCCTAACGGCAATGATTCCCTGGGTGAAAAGTACAGTAGCTTTGATGATTTTGCGGATAGATCTTCTCGTGACGAACGCCATGGCTTGATCAAGCGCTCTTTTCACCCTGACCGCGTGCCCGCTGCACAGATGGATCCTGAGCTACGCAAGGCCGTAGATAAAATTAAGCCGAATGAGCGTGACGATGTAGCACGTGACTTCTTTAAGCACCTTAAAGAGAGGGGCTTGAGTGAAAAAGACCTTGAAAAGCAGCTAGGGCTATCGACTCATAATGCTAAGCGCGCTAACGCGGATGATGTCGGTAAGCTAGCTTCTTTTGCCTACACCGCTCACCCTGATATTTTTCAAGACGTGATGGCCGATCAGCCTGCGCTGCTTAAGTTTTTGAGCAATCCTTTGGTAGGCGCTGCTATTGGCGCGATCGCTTCAAAGTGGCTGCGTAAGTAAGCCTCATTTACGGCCTAGCCATATCTCATCAAAAAGGTGCTTTCGGGCACCTTTTTTCCATTGTTATCTTTCACTATGTTCATGACTGCTGAAAAATCTTTGAACGCTATGCTAATAAAGGGGCTGATAACGGGTGCTGTTGCTGGAAGTGCTGCTATCGGACTCGCTACAGTCGCCTATGCAAGTGCTTGCTACGCGCTATATCGTAACCAGCGCAGTCTTATTTTTCGCCCTCTGCCTGATATTTTGCGCACCCCGGCTGATATTGGCCTTCCCTACGAAGACGTTTGGATGCCTACGCATCAAGGTGAAACACTTCACGGCTGGTGGTTACCGAACCCTAGCAGTCAAAGAACAATTCTCTTTTGCCACGGTAACTACGGGAATGTTAGCTACAACCTGGAGCGCATTCGCTTTCACTACAATCTGGGCTTCTCCGTTTTGGCGTTTGACTATCGTGGTTACGGCAAAAGTACTAGCAATATTGAGCTTGCTCCAACCGAAAAAACAACCTGCGCTGATGCTGAAACCGTTTGGAATTATCTCATCTATGAACGGGGCGTTGCGCCTGAATCTGTGACCATTATGGGCCATTCTATGGGGGGCGCTGTTGCTATCGACTTGGCCGTACGCCATCCTGATGCGGGCTATCTTATCGTCAAAAGCTCTTTTACCACGATGCAAGATGCTGTTTTGGCGAAAAGAATCTACCGTTTCTTTCCAGTACAGCAGATGCTGACAGAACCTTTCGATTCACTCAGCAAAGTGAAAAATTTGAAGATGCCCGTGCTCTATGTGCATGGTGAGCAGGACATTGACCTGCCGACTCACTTCAGTCAAAGGCTGTATGAAGCCTCTGCTGAGCCTAAGCAGCTCCTGATTGTAAAAGGGGCTGACCACAATAATATTTCGACGGTGGCCGGCGATCGCTACCAAAAAGCGGTTCAATCACTGTGCGATCACTCCCGCCAAAAGGTAGCTGTCTCCACTCGCTAGATCTCTCCCTGCTAACTCCCTAATGACTCCCTGCCAAAAAACAACTGCGCTAGCCGAATCGCCTGCAATTATCCGTCTTGTGTATGGTGTCTAACGGATCGTAAACCCAACACAGGCAAAATGTTACGGTGACCCGTCAGGAGCTAGAAAGCTGTGCAGAAACAGGTGTTGCTGAAGGTGGGCTAAAAACGGTGCTTGCTCGCCTCCCTGCAGGTTATTCAAAATCAGCTACAAACGTCGCTTCGGGCCCACTACCCAGTCGATCCTATCCTGGCGAATCGGTTTTCCTACACGGCTTCTGGCGAACAGCTCCTTACTGAAGCGGGCAGCTTAGTTCAAACAGCGTCGGGCCTCAGGGGCGACGCGAAGCCGCTTCAACGACCTAGCAGCCCATCTCGCCTCACACGGATTTGCGGTGGCACTGATCGATCATCCTGGCAGCGACAGAGAGCGTTTAAGAGACTTTTACAACGGTCTGGAATCTGAAAACTTTGAGGCTGCAGAATACATCGACCGACCCAAAGACGTGAGCTTTGTGCTCGATGAACTCACTCGAATCAATGAGAGCACATTTTCAGGTCAACTCAATCCTTCACAGGCAGGCATTTTCGGCTACTCCTTTGGCGGTACAACCGCGCTTGCCTTAGCTGGCACACAGATTGATCGCGACCATCTACAACAAGAATGTGACACTCGAAGCAGCCTATTTAATATCTCTCTTTTGTATCAGTGTCGCGCTTTAGATTTTCCCGCAGCAGCCACTGATACCATGCTAAAAGACGAGCGTATCAAAGCTGTTTATGTCTTTGTTCCTTTTAGCCGTAGCCTATACGGCCCCGAAGGCATGGCTAACGTCACAGGCCCGGTAATGTGGGAGGCAACCGACAAGGATATTCTCACACCGCTTTTAAGAGAACAGAGGATATTAAGCCCATCGCAGAAAGCTACCACTAGATGTTAAATACCGCGTTTTTTCAGGTGCACTTAGCCGAAGATGAAACCTATCGTCCATACCCTACAGGCTAGCGGGGCTCAGTACCTAAGCGAGGCACCCTACAACAGCCTCACCTGGCGAGAAACGCCGCTGCCAGTGGAGCTATGGAGCGACGATGAGTAGATGGCCGTGAATAGTCGCTAATCACTTGCCGCTAATCATTTGTTTCTATAGCCTGCTGCGCCAGCGCAAAAGCGCCTGCCAGCCCAGCCTTATTGCCTAGCTTTGGCGGCACAATATAGCTGTCTATGTCTTGGATAATAGCAGACACATCCAAATAGTTATTTAGCTGCTTGCGAACTTGCTCACGAATCATCGGAAATAGCTGAGTCTGTTCCATGACGCCGCCCCCCATAATAATTCGCTGCGGCGAGAGCGTGAGAATAAGGTTCACTAGCCCTAGCGCTAAGTAATGGGCCTCTAGCACCCAGGCCGGATGATTGAGCGGTAAAGAGACGCCCTGCTTGCCCCATCTTTTTTCCATGGCAGAGCCAGAAGCTAGCCCTTCTAGACAGTCTTGATGAAAGGGACAAACACCTTTAAACGGATCGGTAGAAATATCGTGCGGAATTAAGATATGCCCCATCTCAGGATGAAGCAGTCCGTGAATAAGCTGGCCGCCAATCATGCCGCCGCCGCCGATGCCAGTGCCCACGGTTAAATAGATAAAGTTTTCTAGCTCTTGGGCATTGCCCCACCGATATTCGCCCAGGGCAGCCGCATTAACATCTGTGTCAAAGCCGACTTCCGTACCGAGTTCTCGTTTGATTTGACTCACAAAATCAATTTGCTGCCAGCCGGACTTAGGCGTATTTAAAAACCATCCAAATTTAGGCGAGGTCACATTGACGTCAACGGGGCCAAATGCACCAATGCCGATAGCGGCTATTTCGCCAGTAGTTTCGCTAACGTTAGTCTGCTGGCGAAAAAAGTCAACCACCCGACCGAGCGTTTCAGCAGGTGTCGTGGTAGGAATACGCGTTTGGGCCAGTATATGTTCAGCATCGGTGCCTACCGCACAAATAAACTTGGTACCACCCGCTTCAATTCCACCGAGAATCAACCTGCTGTTTTTTGTCACGCTCGTTAGTTGGTTCGTTAGTTGGTATACAGCACAATTTGATCTTCAGGGTTGATGATGACGACAAATGGAGCCGTCGTATTGCCGACCACGACGCCGGCTGCCGCGCCGCCCACGACCTCCCACAAGCCTGCATCGCCGAGCACTTCACCCAATACGTAGCCGCCGGCTGCACCAATGGCGGCATCTGTAAGAATAGCGCCGGTAGAAGTTTGACGTGGATCTTTGCGATCGCGCAACAGCTCAGAAGTCGCATTCACCCGATAAATCTGATCGGCCACCTCTACTGAATTGGCCACATACACCAGCCCACCCTCAGCAGGCTCAAACTGGCCTCGAATCACCGCGCCCACAGGCAAACGCTGTCCGCCAATCGCGCCTGCGCTGCGCAGCACCAGGTCGTAGCTGTACGTTTTTTTACGATCCAAATACAGCGTATCTCCCTGCTCTAATGTCGTTCTGAGCGCGGATGAGCCCTGAGCAGCTCCCGAGGCCGGAGCCGTTCTGCCGTTTTGCGCAGATCTATTTTCGGCAGATCTATTTTCGGCAGACTCGGTGGGCTCCGGTGAGCTTTGCGATCGCTGAGAAGAAAAAACCTGCGCACTCGCATCTACAGGGCTCAGACCCACTACTAACAGCGCAGACAGTCCGCCTAACCATACAAATTTCATAACAACAGCCCAAAAAAGAAAAAAGAAAACTCAGCACCCGCGTTTTCTTGAAGCCATTTTCCTAAAAACAGTCACAGTTGGATGTTGCCCGACCTGCAAGCTAATATAGCCCGCTAGCACAGCAGCTTTCTAGTCGGGGTGTGCCAGTCACTACTGAATAAGCTGATTTAGGTTATTTCCTAACGATGACAGAAAATCAGGTCGGGTGCCCGCCACCAAGCCACCAATAAAGCCAAACAAATGGCCCTCCCACGAAACCCGCTGTTCGTTAGAGCTAGGCAGCATTGACCAGAGCTGATTGCCATACAGCCAAAAAACGCAGCCCGCAAATATCAGCGTGATTAGCGTCGGCCCAACATACACCCCTGAGAGTAAAAAGCCGATGTAGCCAAAAATAATGCCGCTCGCGCCCACGTGAATCGCATCACGCCCAAATAGCCAGGTGCCCATCCCGCCAATCAGCAAAACAGTAGCCGTAATCGCATAAAAATCACCATTCCCTTGAATTTCGCCCTGAAGCAAAATCAGCCATCCCAACGCCAAAAAAGGCACCGTATTAGCAAACAGGTGGCCCAAATCGCGGTGCAGCAGTGGCGAAAAAACGATGCCTAGCAAGCCCTGCGGCTGACGAGGCCGAATGCCAAATAGACGGCTGAGCCCGTTATTTAAAAATAGAATATTCATAATGCTGATCATCCAGGTGAGGACAACGCCATCGCGCAGCACCTTAGCCGACGCTTGCCAGGTGGTATCGCCGGCATACAGCGCCACCAAAATGCCGCCCAAAATAAGATAAGCTACCCACGCTTTTGATCCAAAAACACCCACGGCACATCCTCATTTCCGACTGGCATAAACGTTAATGCAATCAATACATACCAAAAATTAGGGCCGCTCAATGAGTGTTTGTCCTTCTCAAGAGCGGTGTGGGACAATGTAAACCGTTATTTAGATGGATAACGGGGCCGCTAACCGGCCCATGGCAAGCTCCGAATAAGGTAGAGAGAAAACAGTATGAAAAGCCCAAGAATCGTTTCATTTTTAACCGCCGTTTGCCTGTCGCTGGTAGTCGCCTGCGCTGGAATCGTCAGCTTTGCCGCACCGAGCTGGGCGTTCATTCCAGAAGACGTTGATGCGCTGATGATGAATAACGAGTGTCCGGTCTGCATTTTGAACGATGCTGATTTGACGAATGCTCAGCTACATATGGCCAATCTGAAGGTGGCTTCTTTGACAGGGGCTAACCTGACGGGCGCAGATTTGAGTAATACGAATCTGATGCTGGCTGACTTGGTGGATACCAACCTGACGAATACCAATCTGACCGGCGCAGAAATGAACGGGGCTCAGCTAAAGGACGCCAATATGACCAAGGCTGACTTAAGTGGCGCTGTATTGACTCAGGCGAATTTGCAAGATGTGAACCTAACGGGCGCCAAGCTAGTGAACACAGAACTGACCGCTGCGATTGTTGGGACTGCTAACTTTAGTGGCGCAGACCTGACGGGTGCAAACTTGCGAGGAGTCAACCGCAGCCGCGCTATTTTCTGTCATACGACGATGCCAGACGGCAGCGAAGAGAATCGCAACTGTGAATAGTCTAAGCCCAAGCCTCAGACGGTCAAATCGCCCAGCCGATTTTTGAGCGTTGCGTCAGAATGAAGAGGGTTCACACCTATGATTGCTATCTTCTGACAAAAGCTTTCCCGGCAAAAGCTCTCCTCACGAAAACTATGGTTAAGTCACCGATTCTCGATCCTAATCCTATAGAACAAGCGCCTCAACTCAAGAAAATTGAAAAGCCTGAGGGGCTGGCAATCCTCAGAAGGCTGGAGTGGATTCTCAATCCAGTGAGCTATCTCGAAAAGACGAAGGCAGATCTGCCAGACTTTTTTGAGGAGGATTCGCTGGGCTTTGGGATGGGGCCGGTGATTGTGACCAGCAGCCCAGAGGCGATGCAGTTCATTTTGAGCCGCGATCGCAAAACCTTTCAGTCTCCTGGTGAGTTCAACCGCATTCTTGCGCCCTTGATTGGCGATGCCTCGGTGATTATGCTCAGCGGCGATCGCCACAAAGAGCGCCGCCAGCTCATTACCCCTGCTTTCCATGGCGAACGGCTCGACGTTTACGGTCAGCTCATTTGCGACTTAACCCGCCAGAGTGCCGATAGCCTGCGGGCGGGCGATCGCTTCTTGGCGCGTAGTCTGACGCAGCAAGTGTCGCTGCAGATTATTTTCAAGGTTGTTTTTGGCCTATCGGACAGTCCGCGCTCAAAAGAAATTATGAGCGTTCTTACAGAAACGATTGACCGCTTTAGCTCACCGACTGCGGCGCTGATGCTGTTTTTTACGCAGCTACAAAAAGACCTGGGTGCGTGGAGCCCTTGGGGAAAATTTGTGCGGCTTAGAGAGAAGCTAGACGCGCTGATTTATGAAGAAATTCGCGATCGCCTCGCCCATCAAGATCCCACCCGCACCGATATTTTGTCTATGCTGATGAGCGCTCGCACCGAAAGCGGCGAGGCCTTAGACGAAACGGAACTGCGCGATGAGCTGATGGCGCTTTTGATGGCAGGTCACGAAACCACCGCCACCTCTATTGCCTGGGCGATGTACTGGGTTCATAAGCAGCCTGGGGTAAAAGAAAAGCTACTAGCAGAGCTAGACGGCCTGAGCCCTGAGGCGACGCCCACTGAAATTTCTCAGCTTCCTTACCTGAGCGCGGTGTGTAGTGAAACGCTGAGGCGATCGCCTGTGGCCATGTTCACCTTTCCGCGCGTCGCCCAAGAAACCGTTGAATTTTCAGGCCGCACCTTTACTCCTGGCACCACCTTTCTCGGCTGCATATTCCTCACGCACCAGCGAGAAGACCTGTATCCCGATCCAATGGCCTTTCGCCCCGAGCGCTTTTTAGAACGCAAGTTTTCGCCCTATGAGTTTATTGCCTTTGGCAACGGGGCGCGGCGGTGTGTGGGCGCGGCGCTGGCTCAATACGAGCTGAAGTTAGCGATCGCCACACTTATTGGCAACTATACTTTCCGCCTAGCCACCGACCAGCCCGAAGTTGCCAAGCGACGCGGCGTTACCCTCGCTCCGGCTAAAGGCGTTCCGATGATTTTTGAAGGAAAAAGATAGCTCCCTATGGAAAATACCGCCTTGAAACACACCCTACAAGAGATTGTTCAAACGCCTGCTCTGTTTGATCGCGGCCACTGGGGACGCATTCGCCTCACCGGGGCCGACAGAGCCCGCTTTTTGCACAACCAAACCACTAACGATATCGAACAACTATCGGCTGGAGAAGGTTGTCATACCGTATTTGTTACCTCTACCGGGCGAACCATCGATTTGGCGACCGTTTATGCCTTTGATGAGTCTCTCCTTGTTGTTGTTTCTCCCGGCATGAGTCAACAGCTTTACGACTGGATGGATAGATATATCTTCTTTTCAGACAAAGTAACGCTGAGCGATGAGAGCGAAAAAACGTTTATCTTTACCGTGTTAGGTGCAGAGGCAGATTTGGTGATGCAACAGATAGGGGCCGATGACGCTGTTGGCAAACCAGATTTTAGTCATGTTGAGCTGTCGTTGCCAGAAATAGGAGAGATTACCGTTGCCACAGGCAGCGAGCTATCGGTAAATGGCTACACGGTGCTAGGCAAGAAGGAACAGGCAGATGCCGTTTGGCATAGGCTGCTAGCGGCGGGCGCTAAGGCCGCTACCACCGATCAGTGGGAAGCGTTGCGCATTCAGCAAGGACGGCCTGCGGCTGGGCAAGAACTAACGGATGATGACAATCCGTTAGAAGCAGGTCTTTGGCACGGGATTTCATTTGAAAAAGGCTGCTATATCGGCCAGGAAACGATCGCTCGGCTCAATACCTATAAAGGAGTGAAAAAGCGGCTGTGGGGGCTGAAGCTCTCGGCACCGGTGGCGGTAGACTCAGCTATTTTGGTGGCAGATGCCAAGGTGGGTAAGGTTACGAGCGTCGTATCAGCAGGTGAAGGCGCGCTAGGACTTGGCTATGTGCGCACTAAGGCCGGAGGAGAAGGGCTAAGCGTGGTGGTAGAGACTGCTGAGAGCAAGACGGTGGACGGAGAGGCGATCGCGCTGCCTTTTATCAGCCACGACTATCCTATCGCCGCAGAAAAACCCGCTAAGAGCAGCTAGCCTATTGCGCGGCCTTTACTCCCCAGCCATCCAGTACAAAATCTCTGACTTCAGCAGCTTAATATCACGATAGAACTCCTGCTTAACAAACTGCCCAATCGCGTCAAAAGGACTGAACGAACCACTCGCTTCCCACTGAATGTCTTGGGCGATAGGTGTGGTGTGCGTGCCTTTAATAATTCTGACGGTGGTGGTGCGTGGAAATCGGCCGATGAGCACGTCGCTGAGCGGCCTGGTTTGATCGAGCGTATCGCTACGAAACTTCACCAGTAGATTGTACTGGGTGGCGTATTGCGTGTTGATGAGTTCAAGCGTTTGGGTCGGGCTCGGAACAAATTCCATCCGCGTGTCGAGTTTGAGATCGGGGGCAAACTGGGTGGCCTGTGCGATCGCCTGCTCAAGCAGTGGAATTGATTTTTTGGCCGGGTAGTTATTAAAAGAAACAAAAATATTGCCTGCTCTAGTGACGCCATGAGTGCTGCCAATCAGCAGGTGCACCTTACAGCCCATGCTGTGGCCTAAGCCGTAGATAGGCAGCGCGCTCAGCTCGGGGCACTGTTTGGTGAGAACCGTGAGCCCTTGCTGAAAGGTGACGAGGGTTTCTTGGGCGATCGCGCTATGGTCAAACGTATTCACAAACGGCGTGGCGATCACCGCGTAGCCTTCGGCATATAGCGCTTCTAGCAGCCAGCGATAGGTAAGATGGGGGGCAGCGGCCACAAAGGCACCACCCAAAAAGTGAACAATGGCCCGTGGCCGCTCTGGAACTAAAAACCAATTGCCAGAAACTTCTTGCCAGTACATATAAATTAAGTCTAAATCGCGATCAGGGGAGGCTGTTATACCGGCCTACTATCTTAACGTTTTACACCATCTACGACTGCGTACCGTACGGCGTAGAGTAAAACCGCGTTACCTATCTGCCTGGTGCTGAAAGCGCTCTCATCGCGTTCATTTTGTGCTTTGGATACGCCGCCATAAACATAAGGTGAGGGCGCTAAGCGCAGGCCGCTTTGAACAGCTCGTGTTGAGCACGATAATAGTCTTCTGGAATGCCGATGTCTATGAAGTGGCCAGTTGAAGTGAATCCGTGAACGTTGAGCTGCTGAATGTACCGCTCTAGGAATTCAGTTTCAAAAGAGAATCGGTGAGGCAGACGCTTTTCTAAGCCATCAAAAATGGTTTGGTTCATCAAATAAACGCCGCCGTTGATCAGGCCTTCAGCTTGATATTGCTTTTCTTGAAAGCCGATGACCTTAGCAGGTTGCGATCGCTTCTCCGACAAACTATCTTGCTCAGCTTCACCGACCTCACCCTCACGCTTTAAAACAACGGTGCCATAGCGGCTAAAGTCACGCATGGGCTTAAGCGCCAAGGTAAGGTCGGCCTCGCGCTGTCGATGGCTGTCTATCATCGCGGCAATATCAACTTCAAATAAAGTGTTGCCATTGACCACGAGCACTTCTCGAGAACGCGTATGCGCTAAGGCATTGCGAATGCTGCCGCCAGTACCCAGCGGTTCTTTTTCAACAGCGTAAGTAATCTTTCGGTTGTAGGCGCGATCGCCAAAATAATCCTGTACCACTTCGCGCTCATAGCCCACGGCTAGCACCACTCGCTCAATGACCGAATAGCAGAGCAGTTTCTCTAGCAAAATATTTAAGAAGGGCACCCCTTGAACAGGTGCCATTGGCTTGGGCACATCTGTAATTACCGGCCGAAGCCGAGTACCCAATCCACCGACTAATACAATAGCGTCCATTTTTATCGTGTAATGAGAGTGTGACGGTGCGTTTACTGTTGAATTGAATGACTAAAAACAGAAGCTGTTGAATACTGGCTGTTCAACAGCTTCTGTTCAATACTATGTGCATAACAAGACCGGCTTAGCATACAGTCTAGAAGTCTCTTTCGCCAATGTATAGTTGCCAAATGGAAGCGTCGTACTAGTACTCATAATGTTACTGACATATTCCTAATATTCAGGCACAGGCAACATGCAGTTTCAGTAGAATTTTGAAGACAATCATGAGGCATTTATAAAGTATTGGCATTAATAACCCTTGCAATAGCCGCTGCTCAAGCGATAGCAAAAAGTTTGAGCCTGTCTGTTATAGAGCTAAAAATATCTGCGATAGTACCGTGCCGTCTTAATTGCGATATCCGTGATTTTAACGAGGCTACACTGCGACTAGCCTCGTCAATACTTCATAAACTACCTCTTGTTTTCTCGAAAGGAAAATATAGCTGAGCGAATTATTCAGCGATTACTACTACCTTGTATAAGCGTGGCATTACCCGCAGATGAATAACGAGGATTAGATATGACGGTGGGCTTAGTGGGGCATTACCTGGGTGCAAAAATGGGAATCGGCACTTTTTTAGATCGGCTGCTAGAGCCGCTGATGCGCGAGCTAGCCAGTCAAGGCGTTGACGCTAAAATTATCTGTTCACCCAATTCCCTAAGTCAAACGCCAGCGATTGCTCAGATAAAGCTGCGATCGCCTCAATTTGTGAGCGTTCTTCCCGCGCTAGACTACCCGCCGATTAAGCGCTTTGGCTGGATAGCCACTCAATTTTCCCGCTACTGCACTGAGGAAGGCATTGACCAGGTAATTTGGATGTCTAATCCAATGGTGCTTCCGTGGCATCCGCCTTCTATCGCGGTGCTTCATGACGTCAATGAATGGAAAGCTAAGGAAAAATACGGCTCGCTGATTAAAACCACGATGCGTGCCTGGATGTATTTAGAGGCTTCTATTTGGTGGGCCAAAAAGATCGTGTGCGTGAGTCAGGCCACGACAAACGAGCTTTGTCGCTTCCGTCCGCAGCCGCAGGTCAAAGCAAAGATAAGAACAATTCCCAACGGGCTAGACTCTCCTTTATCCAGTATTACACCGGCAAAAGTAAACGTGCCTTCAGCACCCTTTTTGCTGTCGGTAGGGCGCATTGACCCAGCGGGAAAACGACTGCCAGAAGCGGTTGCACTGGTAGAGTCCCTACGACAGAAAAGCGGTGTTCCTTGGGAACTGCACTTAACCGGAGGCATGAACAAGTCAACGCAGCAGGCTGGAGAAACGTTTATTAAATCTATTGAACAAATTCCGTGGGTTCACTATCACGGCTATACCGACGATCCGACGCTGGCAGCTTGGTACCGTCACTCCACAGCGGTTGTCTTTCTCTCAGAGAATGAAGGGTTTGGCTCTCCCGTAGCAGAGGCGGCGGCTTTTGGGCGGCGAGTCGTTGTCAGTGCGAACAATCAGGCGACATTAGGCGCTGGTGGCGACGCGGTGATTCCGGTGTCGCCTCAAGATGCGAAAGGCGCAGCGACGGCAGTGCTTGAGCATGTAGGCTCAGGTTCTGTTGAAGTTAAATCTGGGCCAAAGGGTTCTGTTGCGATCGCCCCACCCAAGCTGTACACCTACGCAGACGCCGCCGTAGACTACGCACATGAAATTAAAACGTTGGTGTCTGTTCGATAGTCGCCCGATTTCTCATCGTTCCAAACACACTCATTACCATTTCTTACGCTGGCAGCATAGCCTGCAGTAATTCCAGTACAATTGAACGCAAATATTTTTTGTAATACACGATATACGGAGGCTAAAGATGGCTGTACAACCCTTGAAGTTCTCACTTTTTCTACTGACGGTAGGTACCCTAACCGGATTCGGACAGCACGCTCAGGCTAGCGCTCTGGTCACTGAGCCAGCGAACAATTCCGTTGCTGAAAGCGGCGAGCAGCTACAGGCTCAAGCTATTCGGCTCTGTGAGTATGGTGGCTATCCGACCGCCTTTGTTCAAATTGCAACAAGTGGTGATCCGCTCAGAGTACGGCTAGGGCCGGATGGAGAACAAATTGGGCTGATTCCTAATGGCTGGGAAGTAAGAGTGTTGGAATGGTCGCGCAATGGATATTGGGTAAAGGTAACTAGCCAGTACGGTAGCTGGACGCCAGGGCCAGGGGGGTTTGCAAGTGCACCCAGCTTTGCAGAAGGATGGGTTTCGGCAGGCTACGTAAAGAATTTGGCGCGTTCTTGTCAAAAGCCTTCAATTGCAGCGCAGCTATTGCGACCAGATGTGTTTGGAACGCGGCCCGTTGAAGTGCAGGGTGACTGGCTAGCGATGGGAGACATGCTGGCTGAGTCCGTGGCTGACTGATATCGAATGGGACTTTTAGAGAAATTGCCGGCGCGGCTGCCAGTACAGTTGTCAGTACAGTTAAAAGCCGTTCTGGCAGCAGCAGCGATCGCTCCCGGCAACCAGGCTCGTTTTCTTCAGGCGGGCTTGGTTGATGACGCTGGGATGCTGGTAACGGACTGGGAAACGGCTTTTAAGCGGCTAAGTCCGCTGCTGAAAGATGAGGTGCGCTCTTGTCCTGGTCGCTTTCTTGCGAATGCCGATGATGTTGTTTATCGAGGTAAAACCAGTGGTACAGCTTCGTTGGCACCGTTTACTTATTTTGCGGGCGATCGCTGGAATCAAAAGCGAGTTGAGTCTCGGCGACACAGCTTAGCCTGGTGGGGCTTTAGCGAGCAGATTCCCATGCTCAACTTAGCGAGCCGATTGGGGCCTGTGCGGCTTCAGGACAGTAGCCTTGTTGGCCCCATCGACGACGCCTTTCTAGAAGATCTGTTGCAGATAATAAAGGCTGAACCTGTGATTGTTCGGGGCTATCCGAGCCGGCTGTGTGAGGTGGCTGTCGCGCTGCACCGCTACCGCTTCTCTATCAATGCAGATTCTGTTGTAGCGGTGATCTCTACCGGTGAATGCTTGTTCGAGTTTCAGAAGGCATTGCTGAATAAAGTATTTCAAGCGCCTGTTATCAATGAATATGGCTGTCAGGAGACGGGGATCTCTGGTATGAGCTGTCCGGAAGCAGGACGGTTACATTTAGATGGTGTTTTTGTTTTTGGGAAAGCACACAACCGTTGTTTATACGAAATTATAGATGGCGTATTGCTAACCACAGATCTGTTTAACACGACAATGCCGATGACTCGATATCACAGCGGCGATGCGTTAGAAATCATAAAAATGCCCTGTCCCTGCGGTCGAACAGGCGTCACAGCGAATGTGCTGGGTAGAGATGATGAGAAGATCTCTTTAAATGGTGAGTGGCGTTATCCTGGCAAAATTAACCTACCCGCGTTTCCTAATATACTGAACTATCAAATTCAGATTGGCGCTGACAAAAGACGACTTTGGATACAGCCTGAAACGGGGACTGAACCTGATCTGATACCGATTAAGACGTGGATAAGTGACACGCTAGGTGCAGGTGATACACAGGTTTTGATAGAGCCTTCCTTGAGCGACAGCCCAGAGAATACCTCAGCAAGTAACGCCAGTCTAAATGCGGTAAGCAGTCATATTTGGATAGAACAAGTCACCCGTCAGGCTTGGGCAGACTGGCTTAATCAACCGCTGCCGCTCGGAAACGCGCAGGCGATCGCATCTGTGCTAAAAGCATTTGTTGCCCCCCATCATATTGTGCTTAACCGGTTGCCGATAGCGGTATGCAAGCAAATAAACGCGTTGCAGAATAGCCAGCCTGACTCAAATATTGCCCTTGAAGCTATTAAAATTAGGGTGCTGCTGTGGGGCACTAGCTTGATAGCGCAAAGTGAAGAGAGTAGCGGCAGGGAAGCGATCGCGCTTTACAAAGCGGCATTATATCGGTTTCAAGAATGGGCCGACCGCACGAAAGTCAAAGACTTTTCTTCGCTAGGCTTTGACTTGCTGGCGCCGATGCTGACCTTAGATACGCCAGCGGTAAAGGTGCTGTGGCCTGCGGTGAAAACACAAATTAAAGGTTGCTGGCCCAACGGATTGAAGGCGGATACCTTTACCATGCACCACTACTTAGCCGCTTTGGATATTGCCGGTCAGCTTACTCAAAAACGCCAGCCCGCTCATCCGTGGATACCTGCTCTAAGGCCACTGTCTGCCATACTGCTTGGAGACCTTCTACGATTTTCACATCACCTTAGCGATCGCATTGTTATCACCTGGATAGAAATGATTCATGTCTGTCCAAATTCTCAGCCAATAGAATCAACAGATTTTCTAGCTCCAGACTTTACAACCCTTTGGCAAATGGAAAGGCGAGCCCTGTTGAATCAGGACAGCGTACAAACTTTCTCGTACATTGATCAGATGTTCGATGGCGCAGATTCTCCTGTGCAGTTAGCCCAGTGCTGGTTAGAAAAAGGGTATGCAGATCTAGTTTTTGAAAGGATGTTTGACTTAGAAGAATGGGCCGCTGTGTTGAAACAGCATGTGGGTAGCTTGGGCCAGTCTGCTTCCAATCCTTTACCCTGGGTGCCTATTTTGAGAGCGATCGCACCCAAGTTAATGAAAAACGGTCAGCCTGAAATGGCATACGACTATCTGATGGCGGCGGCCCCTCCCAACCGCAGTCTGTCTAACTTTGATCGCCAAAGTAAGACCGTTAATAGTAAGCAATCCATTGTGCAGTACCTTAACGGTGCCATTGAGCCGAGGTGAACCAGCCGGTGAAAATAACGATAAAGCCGCCTGGTATACCGCTACCTGTTGATACCGCTGCCGTGCTCTGCGAGTCGATCTCTTCTCAACAGCTTCTACAGTATGCTCGCGAGCTTGAGAGAACCGGAAACTTCGCTCATTGGTATACAGAGGCTGTCATCGTAGAGGGTAGAAATAGCATAGAGCCTATTTCGTTTCGACCTGATTTGCCCGCCTTTATTTGGCCTGAAAATCCAACGGTTTTAGCACTTATTCCTCACTGGAAGTGTGAGTCCTGGCTGGCTGGCTGCCTTGCGTCTCTAATGCATCAAACCCATCCTTTGACCCATATTGTTGTCATCGATGATGGCTCTATTTCACCTCCTATAGAGATTGTTAAACGGTTTCCAAACGTGACGATGTTGAGATCGCAGAAACGCGCTGGACCTTATCGTCTGATTCAATCTGTGATTGATCAAACAAACTACACGGCGTACCTTTTTCAGGATGCTGATGACTGGTCGAGCGGCGATCGCCTACAAACCCTTTTAAAAACAGCCCGCGAAAACAGTGCTGAACTCATCGGCTCACAAGAGATTCGAGTAATCGAGCCAGACCTGACGCTGCAATCAGTTGGCTATCCGCTTAATGTGAATAAGGCGTTAGCAAAATCGCCTGGTCACGCGCTGCTGCATCCCACTAGCTTGGTGACGCGCAGCCTAATACAGCGAATAGGCGGATTTTCAACGGGGCTCAAGTTTGGTGGAGATACTGAGTTTTTGCTACGCGCTCATTGGGCTGCACGAATTGTAAATAGCGATCGCTACAGCTATTTTCGCCGCAAGCGCTCTGATTCACTTACAACCTCTGTAGAAACTGGCTTAGACTCTCCGGCGCGGCAGATGCTCACTCAGGCGATCAAAGAACAGGCGATCGCGCGAAAGCAAGTCTTTCTAAAACAACAGAAACTCGACCTCAGCCCGCTCAGCGTTTTACCGCCTATCAAACTGACTCACCTGTATGGGCCTGCTCTGTTATGAACAAGCCTGTTATAAACAAGATAGCTGTTGACGTGATTATTCCAGTGAAGGACAGAATAACGGTGCTGGCGTGCGTTTCTACGTTGCGATCGCAAATAGCCCTAGCCTCAAATATTACGCTAGGAAAAATAATCCTATGCGACGGTGGCTCGCAAACGGTCGCCTGCACCCGCCAGCTCCATGAAGCCGCACAGCTTTCGTCCGTGCAAGTTATCGCGCTACCCCACAAGAGATTCAATAAAGGATGGCTATTGAATCAAGGAATTCGAGCGGCTACTGCACCTATTTTAGTCATGTCTGATGTCGATATTTTATGGCAGGCCGCTACGATAGAGGTAATGTGTGAAGCGGCTTCGCAGTCTGCAAAACACTTTTACTGTGTCAAAAGTGTTGAAGAATCTGAACCGGACACCACCGCAATGTCGCGATCGCGCTACGCCTATCGATTAATAGAATCTAACTCAGGCCCAACTGTTGAAATATACGCTGATGAAACCACAAGCCCCTATCGCCCTGGCTACGGCCTTTTGTGTGCCCAACGTCGTGCATTTGAGCAAGTCGGCGGTTATCGTCACTGCTTTCAAGGCTGGGGCTGGGAGGATCAAGACCTTCTAATACGGGCGAAGCTGTTGGGCTATAAAACAACAGAAATCGGTCAGGTGACACATCTCTCACACGCCGACGCCCATCGGAACGCCTTTAATTATCAGCAATCACCCCAGCAGACCCGAGATCACAATATTTCGCTTTGTCTGAGCGGTGTCTCTAAAGGTAAGCTACTGGGTGACTTATCCCTGTCTAATGACCTGTGACTCATGCGGCTTACTCTGATTACGCCTTACCGCGATCGCCTCAAGCACCTCAACAATCAGCTTGTCTGGTGGCAAAATAGCGAATTCAAACCGTTTATAGAATGGATTGTTGTAGAAGCCACTACTGAACCTTCAAAAACACTCAGTCAACAGCTTTCTCAACATCAGATTCGCTATATACATTTTCCTTGCCCAGAAGACTTTCACAAAACAAAAGCACTCAACATTGCTTTAGCGGCGGCCACTAGCCCTTTAGTCGCTGCTTTTGACGTGGATTTAATCCCGCTAGAGGGCGCGTTAGCTCGCCACTGTCAGATTGCCGAACAGTCTGCTAATTTGCTCATAACGGGCTATCGGCTGATGGCACAGACGGAAACAGTGGACTTGGAGAAGGATTTGGCGCGATCGCTTGAACAAGCCACGCTAGGGCCAGAAGATCAGCCCTCAGCGATTAGAAAGCATTTGCTGGCAAAAGAAAGATTTGGCGTGATGCCTTTGTTTGCGCGCGATCGCCTGCTGGCTATCGGCGGCTGGGATGAAAACTATATCGGCTGGGGCGCAGAAGATCAGGACTTAATGGAGCGCTATCTTGCCCCCTCAGATTTGTGGCAACAGCCAACATTTTGCCGCTGCCCCGAGCTGATTTATCTGCATCTCAAGCATCAGCCTGCACCAGGCTGGAATTCTGAAACGCTGACCCAAAGCAATAGAGCCTACTATTACCAATCTAAGCAGCAACGAGAGCGCTAGGGATTATGTCCCTACCTTTTAGTCCTAAGCGCTACAATCTTAGGGCTGCTTTGGCTACAAATAGCCCAAATTATGGACTTTGCTGAAAGCCTGAAAATGGCGACCAAAACGCTGAGCGCAAACAAGTTACGCAGTTCTCTGACCATGCTGGGCATCATCATCGGCAATGCCTCGGTGATCGCCATGATTGGCATTGGTGAAGGCGCACAAAAGTACGTCAACGGCCAGCTTCAAAGCCTGGGGCCGAACGTCCTTTTTATTGTGCCGGGCAATCGGGAAGCGCGTAACCTGGGTGATATTGACGTGCCCAGAAATTTGGTGGTGGCCGATGCGATGGCGATCGCCTCCCAAGTTCCCTCTGTCGCCGCCGTCGCCGCTGAAAAAAACACGCAGGGCATCATCAGCTACCGCAGCCGTAACACTAGCAGTAGCATCATTGGCACCACCGAAGGGTTCTTGAGCGTCCGCAGCTTTGAAATTGCTCAGGGCCGATTCCTCAACGATCTCGATCAGCGCTCTAATAGCCTGGTTGCGGTTATTGGCAGCACCTTGTCAGAGCGTCTATTTGATGATCAAAGCCCGCTAGGTCAGCAAATTCGCATCAAAGGAATCTCTTTTGAAGTGGTTGGGCTGCTAGAGAAAAAAGGATCTAATCTTGGGCTAGATTATGACGATGCGGTGATGATTCCGATTGCCACGCTTGCCAGTCGAATTGTCGGGCGCACCTCGCCTTTTGGCATTGATGTCACGTTTATCTCAGTATCAGCCAACAATCCAGAGGCGATGGAAACGGCTGAGTTTCAAATCACTAATTTGCTGCGATTGCGACACGGTATTACAGAGAGCGATGATTTTTATATCTCTAGCCAAGAAACACTGTTGAATATTGCCGATACGGTCACTGGAGCGCTGACGCTAATGCTAGCTGCGATCGCCTCAATTTCTCTTTTTGTTGGCGGCATTGGCATCATGAACATCATGCTCGTCTCCGTCCGCGAGCGCACTCAGGAAATTGGCCTTCGCAAAGCCATTGGTGCGACGCAAAAAGATATCCTTAGTCAGTTCCTAATTGAGGCGGTTATTCTGTCTGCGATTGGTGGAGCTATCGGCACTGGCCTTGGCGTTGGCGGCATTTTCTTGATCGCGGCATTCTCTCCTTTTGAAGCAGGCGTTTCTACTAGCGCAGTGGTGGTTGCAGTCGGTGTCTCTGGCACCATTGGTCTTTTCTTCGGCGTTGTGCCTGCGCGCCAGGCAGCAAGGCTCGATCCTATTGTTGCTTTGCGAAGCGCGTAAAGCCGCGTATAAAACGATGTCTCCTTTAATTCAATTCAACAAAGTCACCAAAATCTACGGTGCAGGCAATACCGAAGTCCGCGCCCTATGGGACGTAAATATGACGATTGAACAGGGTGAGTACTGTTCAATTATGGGGCCTTCTGGCTCAGGCAAATCGACCGCGATGAATATGGTGGGCTGTCTTGATCAGCCGACAAGCGGCGAATATTTGTTTGATGGACAAAATGTAGCGCAGCTTCCTGAAAATGAGCTAGCCCACATTCGCAACCGTAAAATCGGCTTTGTTTTTCAGCAGTTTCATTTGCTCAACCACCTCACCGCTCAAGAGAACGTAGAACAGCCAATGATGTACTCGGGTGTGGGCGGTGCTGATCGAAGAGAGAGAGCTGCACAGGCGTTAGGACAGGTTGGCTTGAGCGATCGCCTCAACAATCGACCCAACCAGCTTTCGGGGGGTCAGCAGCAAAGGGTTGCGATCGCTAGGGCCATCGTCAACCAGCCGCTCCTCATCCTAGCCGACGAGCCCACCGGCGCTTTAGACACTCAAACCACTCAAGATGTCATCGACATTTTCTCCGAACTCAACGCCAGCGGCATCACCGTTGTCATGGTCACGCACGAACCCGACGTAGCCCGCCTAACAAATCGCGTGGTTTGGTTCCGCGACGGCGAAGTCATGAATCACAACTTAGATCCGGCTGATTTGGCTAGCGTTACTGCCGTTAAAGCACCTGCGAAATCATATTGAAGCCGTAGCTTTTCTCATTTAGCTCACGACACTAACCTCGACAGAACAACTAGCAGAGCTATCCAAACACAACCGGCAATTTTTTATAGGTATGCCAGCCGGGTCTTACCTGTAGCTCAAGTTCTGAGGGATCAACTGCTAAGCGAAGATTAGGATTACGCTTTAGCAGGTTAGTTAACGCAATTTTTGTTTCCATGCGGGCGAGCGGTGCCCCCAAGCAGGAATGAATACCGCTACCAAAGCCGAGGTGCTTGTTAGGAAAACGCTCAATATCAAACACGTCTGGATTTTCAAACACCGCCGGGTCATGGTTGGCAGCGCCCAAGAAGGGCATTACCGCAGACCCTTTGGGAATGGTGACCCCATGAAGCGTGACGTCTTCGAGAGCGTAGCCAGGTTTTGTGCTGTGAACTGGGCCGCTATAGCGAAGAATTTCTTCTACGGCTGAGTCGATTAAGTCGGGGTTGGCTCTGAGCTTTGCTAGCTGGTTGGGATGCTGCAACAGCGTTAGCGTGCCGTTTGTAATGAGCTGTACTGTCGTTTCGTACCCGGCAATAATCAGTAAAAAGACCATAGAAACCAGCTCGTCTTCATTGAGCTTTTGGCCCTCATCTTCGGCCTGGATCAGCTTTGTGAGCATGTCTTCCTTCGGATTAGATCGCTTGCGCTCGATCAGTTTACGGATGAACTTGGACAGGCGCGGCAGATCCCAAAAAAAGGTGCGGAGCAGTGTCAACCCCGAAAGTCCATCTTTTAACGCTGATAGGCCATCTTTAAATTTGGGCATGTCTTCATCTTCTACGCCTACCATTTCCTGAATCACCTTGACGGGAATGGGCAAAGCATAAGCTTCTTTAAGATCTACTGTTCCTTTGGCTTCAGCTTGGTCTAGTAAGTCGTTGGTGAGTTCTTCAATTCGCGCCGACATCTTTTCGAGCGAGTGCCGGGTGAATGCTTGATGTACGAGATTTCTTAGGCGGCGATGGTCAGGCTCGTCTTCGGTAATCATGCTTCGCCCCATGAGTTCCACCGATTTGGGCATGGGGATGGGCAGTAGTCTGCCACCGCCGGTTATGGCTGTGCGGTTGCGGACGAAGCGCGGGTCTTTGAGGAGGCTCGCGCAGTCTTCATAGCGAGAGATTACGTAAATATCTAGAATGCTGAGCTTACCGTGAAAAACAGGCGACTCTTCGCGCATCCATTTGTAGTATGCGTATTTGTTGTTGGCAAATTCTCTTGAGTTTAGATCGAGCGGAAGCTGTAGTTTTGAAACGGTCTTCTGTGTAGCAACCATTGTTGAAGTCTCTTAATAGGTAGATAGAGGCAAGTAGATTCTGTGATTTCACAGAGCAGCTATCCCAAGACAACTGGCAAGCTTTTGTAAGAATGAATGCCGGGTGTACGCTCAACTTCAATCTCTGAAGGATCGACTGCCAAGCGAAGATTAGGATTACGCTTTAGCAGATTAGTCAGCGCGATTTTGGCTTCCATACGAGCGAGAGGCGCACCCAAGCAAGCGTGAATGCCGCTGCCGAAGCCAATGTGCTTGTTAGGCGATCGCTCAATATCAAACACCTCTGGATTCTCAAACACATCAGGATCGTGATTGGCCGCGCTGATGCAAGCGGTCACAATAGACCCTCTGGCAATGCTGACATCATGAAGCATCATATCTTCTGCGGCATAGGCTGGTTCTGTCGTATAGACGGGGCAGTCAAAGCGCAAAACCTCTTCGATTGCCGACTCCATTAGGTCTGGATTCGCTCGCAGTTTTGCGAGCTGGTCGGGGTGCCGCAGCAGCGTCAGAACGCCGTTAGTGATCAGATGAACGGTGGTTTGGTAGCCCGCAGTGATGATAAGGAAAACCATGCTGACGATCTCATCTTCGCTAAGCTTTTGGCCTTCTTCTTCTGCCTGAATGAGTCCCGTTAGCATATCGTTGCCTGGGTTCTCTCTTTTACGCTCAATTAGCTCGCGCACAAAGTCAGCTAAATGCGGCACGTCCCAAAGCATCGTCAAGATAACTCTCACGCCTGAGAAGCCTTTAATCACAGCATCAATGCCCTTATAGAATCTGGGCATATCTTTATCAGGAACGCCCACCATTTCTTGAATGACGGTGACAGGAATGGGCAAAGCAAAGACTTCCTTTAGATCGACTGAGCCTTCTGCTTTGCTTTTGGCTTCTGCTTTGTCTAGGAGATCGTTCGTGAGTTTGTCGATGCGATCGCTCAATTCAGACATCGACTTTCGGGTAAACGCCTGATGCACTAAGCTACGCAGGCGCTTATGGTCAGGATCGTCTGAACCAATCATGCTGTGTAGGAGCAAGTCGGTTGATTTTGGCAGTGGAATAAATGAAGGGAGGAACGGGCTGCTAATGTCTATTGTTCGATTGTCGCGCACGACTCTGGGGTCTTTTAGTAGGGCAACACAGTCCTCGTAGCGGGAGACTACGTAGGCTTTTCCTATCACGTACTTACAGTGGGCAACCGGCGCTTCTGTACGCATCCACTTAAAGTATTCGTACTTGTTATTGGCAAACTCTTTCGACATTAAGTCGGGAGGCGTTTGTAGAGTGCTGGATGTTTGTGTAGTTGTCATGGTTACTTTGGGTAGATAATTTTGCAGGCCGTTAACTGTTTGCTAGCCATTCTCGGGCTTCTTCGATTTGAGATCGCTCAAACACCTTCATCTCAAACGGGTAAAGCCCGCCGATGGCTTCAGCGACCGTCTTGACCCACTTAGCATCCGCGACGATAGCCGCATGGCTGATGTGTTGAATCTTACTAATCTGCTTTAGGTCAATCCACAGTGCCAATGGATCTATTCCCTTGAAGTCGCGGATGTCTTCAAGAACGCGCAGCTTGTCATACTTAGCGAGGTCTGTTTCTACCTCTGTAATCACGTTGCTGATATCTGTTGCCGTAATTTTTCCTTCGACTACAATTTCTACCACCGGACTATTTTCAGTGCGCTTGTATTGCAACCCAGGTGCCACAAGTTCATCAAAAGCAGTCATTAGCCAGTTGCGAGCTGCACCAATGCTGGAACGGTCAAACGCTTTTACTTCAGCCGATAGCACATTCCCAGCGGCGGCGGCGATTGTCCGCATCCATTCAGCATCGGCAACTACCGCAACGTGGCTGAAGTCGTTTACATGCTTTAGCCCAAACTGAGCATCTTGCCACAGCACCATTAAATCTACGCCTTCAAAGCTGCGGATTTCTTCGAGTAGTCGCAGTTTGCCGTGCTTTTCAATATCGGCAGTCATTTGGGCGATCGCCCCTTCAAAGTCAGCCTCTGTCAATTTTCCTTCAATGGCAATTTCAACAACGTTGTTATCAAGCGGTTTTTTATACTCGATCATGAGCCGACTCCTATTTTCCGTACTTTTATAATGATTGTGATAGTCGTTTGAGCTGAACGACTCAGCTTCGTGACTTATTGGTCATATGACTAAGTAGTCACATCATAACAGCAGCGGCTGGCATTCAGTTGAAAAGTACTGGTTTCGTTGCAAATCTATGTCTGAGCTAGCGATCGCAACTCCTAAAAAAACAACCGCTACTACTTCTACGCCAGCGACAAATCCGGGTTCTCAGTTTTCGGTGTTAGCTGCAAATACAAACAAGGAATCACCACCAGCGCAATTCCTGTTGCTGCAATCAAGCCAAAAATAATCGCGCTACAGAGCGGCATCCAGGTCGGATCGCTAAAGGCCAATGGAATCAAACCAATAATAGTTGTGACACTTGTGGTCAAAATAGGTCGCAGACGATCTGCCGCTCCGTTCGCCGCCGCCCGTTGTACGGTCATGCCCTTAGCCGTGTAGCTGTTCATGGTGTCTACCATGACGATCGCGTCGTTTACCACAATGCCAACCAAGGCAATGACACCAATGAAGGTGGTAAAAGAGAACGGAATCCAGGCTAAGAAAGAGCCGATGAAGGTGCCGATTAGCGCCAGAGGAATCGTTAGTAGGATGATGAATGGCTGACGAAAAGAGTTGAGCTGTAGCACCAAGACGGCAAAGACCATGAAGATGGCGAGGCCAAGGGCTTGACCGGCTGAGCCAAAGGTTTCAGCTTGCTCAGCACTTTCGCCGCCAAAGCTGTAGCTGTAGCCTGCGGGCCAGGACTTTTGCATGTCAGCAATCTTGGGTTCTAAGTCTGCTAGTACCTCGCCGACGGTGCGCCCAGATGTTTTGGACAGCACTTTGACCGTACGCTCACCCCCCGAATGCGTAATAGAAAGCGCCGTTTCTCCTTGCACTGCGGTCACTACCGACCCGGCAGGAATCACCGGCTTATCAGGATTGGAGCCAAAGAAACGAATCAGCCCTAGCTCATCGCGGCGAGTGGGGCCACCGACTGCACCATTACGAGAAGGCCAGGCGGTGCTGAGCCTGATTTCAATGTCTTCTTGATTTCCACCAATTGCAAAGTCTCCTACCTGCACCGCGCTCATATAATAGCGAGCTTGCGTAGTGAGTTCATTTTCGCTCAAGCCATAGAAATCTAATTCCTCACGGTTGGGCAAGAGCTTCAGGTCGGAGCGCAGATTGCCAAGGTTATCGCGAACGCCAGATGAACCCGGAATTTGTCGAAGGGTGCTTTGTACCTCAGCAGAGATTTGTCTGAGTTCAGCAATATCGCTGCCAACAATTTCTATTTGAATGGGATCGCCTGCGCCAGTGGAGCTTTCGGTGTTCAAAATCAAGGTCGCGCCTGGATATTGTTCTACGGCGGCGGTCATTTCATTGCGGAGTTCTTCTACATAGACGAAGGAAGTTTCTGGCCTGTCTTCTTCAGGCAAAAGAACGACTGAAAAACCTGAAAGATAGCTGCCGTCGCTAGGTTGGAGTGTTCCAGAACCCACGAGCGTATTACCCTGCCCAGTATATTTAATCACGCTTTCGATGTAGGGCTTTTGGCGAAGGATGTCACCAAGGTCATCTGCGATCGCCTGCGAAACTGTAAGTGTCGTCTGCGGCGGCATCTCTACATCAATCCCGATTTTGCGACTATCCGACTCAGGGAAGAAAGTCACCGGCACCTGCGTAATCGTAATGCTAGCCATCACGAATAGACCCAGCGCCGCAAGAATCCATTTTCTAGCTCTCGACTTGCTACTCACCGTATTCTCTAAACTCCATTTAGAAAATCGCTCAGACGCCTTTTCACTGATTCTATCTACGCGAGACTTCGCCTGTCCCTTTTTCACATTTGCCAGCAAAAAGCGAGAGAGCGGCACGTCAATCAGTAAGGCAATCACAAAGCTCAAAATCAAACAGATAATCGCCGTTAGCGGCAGCAGCCGAATGAACTTGCCTAACGTGCCGCCAATCGCCATCAGCGGTGTCATCGCCAGAATCGTCGTTAGCTGGCCCGCAAAGGCAGGAGCCGCATAGGTTTTCACCGTCTTCAGCGCCGCCTGATTGAAGCTTAGCCCCGATACAAAAATTGCTTCGTGCATGCCCTCCATCATCAAAATGAACACATCTACCAGGATGCCTAGCGCCAGCACCATGCCAATTAGCACCATGTTGTTCAACGTTTGGCCCATTAGCCATAGGACTGCGATCGCACCCAAAAACGTCAGCGGAATAGAGAGTCCGGCAATCAGCGCCTCTCTCCAAGAAAGCGCGATGAACAGAATAACAAAGACAGCCACCATTGCCTGAAGCACGTTTACAAACAGGCTACCTAGCTGATCCCAAATTAGCTCTGAGTCGTCAGCCGTTACCCGATAGCTCATGCCGGGAGGCCACAGGTTCGGATCGCTCTGCGCGGCTTCAACATCGGTCAAGACACTTTCGATTACCTTAATCGTGTCCTGCCCCGGTACTTTTTTCACCGACATACTCACAACAGGTTTGTAAGCCTCACCGCCTACGCTAATCGCGGCCCTGCTATCCTCAGCCTCTAATTCTCTGCGAATGCTAGCGATTTCTGATAACCGTACAACCCGCCCGTCAATCCGTTCAATCGGCAGTCTACGCAGCTTATCTATATCTCGAAAGCGACCGTAAAAGCGCACCTGAGCGCCAATGGTGTCGCTTTGAATCTCATTGAGCGGTGCGTCAGTGTTAGCTTCGCGCAGTCTGTTTGCAATCGTGGCGGGAGACAGCTCCAACGATGCGAGCTGGTTAGGGTTGAGCTGAATTTGAACAACTTCTTCTCTAGCCCCGCCCAGCGTTACGTCAGTAACGCCCGCAACTTTCTCGATGCGATCTTGCAGTTTTTCAGCCGCTTGCGACAGCACCACCGGATCGAGATTGCCAAAGAGCGCCACGGTGAGAATCGGCGCATCGCTCACGGAGATTTGTTGTACGGCAGGCTGGTCGGCATTTGCGGGCAGGTTGGGTTCTGCTTTGGCAACGGCGTCTCGTAGTTTTTGAATAGATTCAGCAACGTCTACATCTGTGCGAAATTCGGCGTTGATCAGTGAAAAGCCGCTGAAGGAAGCGCTATCTAACGATTTGAGTCCTTCTACTGATTTAATTTCTTTTTCGAGTTCGTTAGTGACCTGCTGTTCAATAGTTTCAGGGTCTGCGCCGCCCCAGGTTGTGGTGATGGATGCGATCGCCACCTCAATATCCGGGTTCGACTCCTTAACCATAGAGTTGTAGCCCAGCAGCCCACCTACCACCAGCAAAATCGCCAGCAAAATTCCAAACACCGTTCTCAGGAAAAAGAATTGCGTCAGTGGCGATGCCTTAATAGTAGTCTCGCGAGATGGCTCTGATGGGTCAGGCGTCGCAGCGCTCATTGGTGGCTTATGCTTACTCATTGTTCACTTGCCTCCCATCGCAGTGAAGCCAGACTCTACAACTTTGACTTCAGCCCCATCGACCAGCCCATTTTGACCTTCAGTCACAAGCTGCTCGCCCGGTTCGACGCCTTCTAAAATCTCTCTTTCGTTTAATCCCTCTACCCCAAGCTTCACTTCGCGCTGCTCCACAATATTCTCTTCATTTACCACAAATACATAAGGCACCTGATTGCGAAAAGCCACCGCATTTAGAGGCACCACCACCGCGTTTTCTTTCTCTTCTGCGGCCACCCACAGCGTCACGCTTTCCCCATGCTGAAGGCTCGCAAAGCCACTGTTGATTCGGGCCGTCACGTCAATAGAACGATTGCCAGGACTCACAGCGGGCGTCACGGAATAGACGTCTCCTCTCGCTTCAGCCCGTTCGTTGAGACTGTTATTAGCGTTAGCTAACTGCGTGGTGTTGGGCGTGACCAAAGCAGTTTGACCAGATTCGATGCGCGCGCCCGATGTTGCAGGTAGCTCCGCCATTACCTCATAGTCACTCGGGTCAATCACCACAATCGGCACTCTGTTGAGCAGTTCCTGATAGTTTCCTAACTGAGAAGACACTGACTGAAGCGAGTAATACTCATTCTCTCGAATGTTCAAATAAGCGACAACGCCGTCAAACGGCGCATAAATTTGGGTGCCTTCCAGCGCGATTTTTGCTTGTTCTAGTCTGGCTAGCGCTGTATTGATTTGCGAGTCTACCGCCTGCAACTGCTGCTCGGCTGCAACCACCTGAGACTGAGCCGTACTCACCTGCGACTGAGCCGATCTCACTTGCGCAGCAGCAGCTTGCGACTGCGCCCCGGCATCTTGCACCGTATTGATTCGATTATCTAGCTCGCTGTTGGAAATAGCGCCCTGCTCAAACAGCGTTCGATACCGCTGCGATTCTGTCTGTGCCAAGGCCCGAGCTGATACTGCCTGACTTCTCTGAGCCTCTGCCTGCGCCACCTGCGCTCTTGCCGAAGCCACGCCTGCCTCTGCCTGCGCCACACTTGCCGCCGCTGCCCCCCGCTGCCCTCGCACCTCGTTCACCGCCGACTCTGCCTGAATCACATCGGCTTGCAATTTACGGTCATCAATTTGCGCGAGCAGCTCACCCTGCTGCACCGAGTCGCCTGCTCGTAGGCTGCGCCCGTCTTTATCTGCCAAATAGGTAATATCGCCATCTACATCAAAGGCCAAATGCTTAAAACGCAACGCCTGCACTGTTCCCTCACTCGACACCCAAGCCTGAATATCGCCTTCTGTAGCAGCAACCGTTCTCACGCTCAGCGGCGCACGTTCAGCCACCGTTGCAACTTCAGCATTTTTGCCCTGTAGCCGATAAATAGAAAGGCCACCAACCGCTAACACCAGCCCCAGCACGGGCAGCATCCACCATGAGAACTTGCGGCGAGAGTTAGCCGAGTTGGATAATGACTGCTCATTATTTTCATCATTAAGCTGCTTTGCCTGTTTTTCAGAGGGTTGCTCTATCGGCACAAGTGCTTCCGCTGGAACCAAAAGGCTCTCTGGCTTTGATGAATAAATAGTTTCCTGCGACATACCCTTACTAACTGCTAAAACAGCAACTCCAAAAACAAAATGACCCAACAGTCACATGACTGGTTAGTCATACAATACACAAAAAAGGGGGGTGTCGAACTAATCCGCAGGATATAAATTGGGGAAAGTGACCTTGGCAAGGTTGTTTAGGCGTTAGGCGATCGCCCGACCCATGCCCCGCTCCAAAAGTTGAATCAGGCCGTCATATATACGGTCTACACCCTGCATATTTAGATCTAACTCAGCACTCTCTGCTAGCTTCTCAGTGTCTAGCTTCAGCTTTTCAGGAATGAAATATCTCAAATTATCCGCAGCCGTCAAAATCAAAAAAGTTGCTAGATCGGGGTCTAAGTCAGCCCGCAAGCCTCCATCGGCAATTCCCTTTTCAACCATGTCGTAAATAGGTTGCTTATTAGCTGCTTGCAGACGTTTGAACACGTCTTCTTTTACTGGGCTATCTCCATAAGCTGCTCGGTTGATAATTTGAGTGAGTAGCGGGTGCTGCAACGAAAACTGCGTACCGATATTAAATAGCCAGCGCAATTCTCCGAAGAAATCTCTCTTTTCCTCATCAGATCTTTCAGCTTTACGCGACGACTTTATAAACGCCAACTGCTGTGAACTGGCCACATCTACCAAATATAAATACAGATCCTTTTTATCTTCAAAGTACTGATAGAAGCTGCCTTTTGCAATTTTCGCCTGCTTGACAATGTTGGAAATAGAGGCATTGTCGTAGTCGGCGTTGGCAAATTCGGCGATCGCAAGTTCAGTAATGCTCTGACGCTTTTTCGGTGGCAAATTAAAGAACGTTTGTTTGGGCATAAAAGCACTATTTTATAGCGTATGACTAATCGGTCATATTTAGTTATAGATGAACAAGTGCCGTTTCATCTAACGCATTTGACCTATCTTCACTCACTATAAAATAGCTGCTTATGTTGCTAAGCATAAGTGCGATCGCCCAATAAAGGCCGTTAAGCCTACTATCCTTTTGGGAAACTTGAAACCAATATAATCTTATAAACGCTTTTCATCAGATTGCTAAGCACTGCCCCCAATTGCTCAAAAGTTTGAACAAGAACATGCGCAGGTTGTTGTAAGGTCGTATGCAGAGCTGCATTACAGCAAGCCAATTTCTAAAGTTAGAAAAGAAAAGCTGAATCGTATTGAAATAGCCAAAGCCGTTGAGGAGTACCTTTCTGAAATCCTGTTTGATATTGTTCATCAAGGCGCACTTCGGAAGCTTCAGTCTAAAGCTAACTTCACTTTTTTAGATGCTAACATGCAAAAGTCGCGGGGGTTTCTGGGTTTTTGAGCAAGCCTATTCGAAAAGACAAAGTGCTCAAGACAGTACATCGGTTGCTCAATGATGCGGCGAACGCTGAGTATCAACTGGCACAGGTATGATCTAGAAGCTGTGAATATTCAGATAAGTTGAGGCAATAACGCTCAAAGTATTCTGCTGCTATGAAACGGCTCACTCGCTCTCAAGCTTGCTTAGTTTTGCTAGCCTCTATGGGCATTAGCGCTGGAAGTGCCAGCATTGGCCCTTTGGTGCGTACTGCGGCGGCTAGCGAAACAGCGTCAACAGCCTACCTTTTGGCCCAAAACGCGGCGGCTGACAGTGCTCTAGAAAACGGCATTAATCTGATTACACAAGGCAGTGTGACAGAGGCGATCGCTGCTTTTGAGCGGGCCGTCACATTAGATCCCACCTCAGCAGCGGCCCACTACAACTTGGGTCTCGCCTTCCGGCAAAACAGCCAGCTACAACAAGCCGCCACCTCATTTTGGCAAGCCACGCAGGCCGACCCTCAGCTCACACTAGCCTATGTCAACCTAGGCGCAGCTTTACTAGAAGGTGAAAATCTTGATCAGGCCGAAAGCTACTTGACTCGAGCGGTTGAAATCGATCCCGAGCTAGGCCTTGCCCACTACAATATTGGGCTGCTTCACCGGAAAAAAGGCGATCAGGCTGCTGCGTTTGATGCGTTCAAGCTATCGACTGTTCATAGTCCATCTGCACCTGAGCCACACTATCACATTGGCACTATCTATCAACGCCAAGGGCAGCACGCTCTAGCCCAGCTAGCATTTGAACAGGCGATCGCCCTAAATTCTAGCTATTCACAAGCCCATTACAGCCTCGGCGTTACCCTGGTACAGCAGGGACAACCAGAAGCGGCCATCAGCGAATTTGAACGGGCCTTTACGCAGGTACCTACGTTCGGCCATGCTTACTATGCGCAAGGGGTCGCTCTTGCCGCGTTACAGCGCTATGACGAGGCTAGGACTCAGCTTCAGTCGGCAATCAATATCTACATTTCACAAGGTAATACAGACTGGGCCAATGTCGCCCAGCAGCAGCTAACTCGTATAAATAACCTGTAGGCCAGTAGTAGACTCTAGAATCCGTCCAGCTCAAAAGCACGAGTATTGCCGCTTTCTAGCATTTCTAGGTTCTTTCTAAGCTGATACCAAACCAAGCCTGCACTCAGCAAGACGAGGGGTGAGGCCATCGCGTAAGCAATCAGAGAGGGGAAACCAAAAATGCTCATGCCGGAAGCTAAAAAGATGCAGCTACCCAGGCAGATGCCCGCAAACGGTAGCTGTAGGTCAAACCCTTGAAGCTTTGAGATAGAACGTGTTGAGCGTTTTTTGTACCAGTCGTTAACGGTTTCTTTGAGTACAGAAGAGAAGGCAAAGCCGGAGGTAATGGCGATCAGTAAACCTGCGACGAGAAGAAAGTAGGGAGGCGTTTGGTCGTAGTACATAAGAGGCTATTAAGGAATTGAGTTTTGTTAACGATTGTAAACTTGATTATACCGCAAACGCTTCAAGCCTCGGAACGCTTAGCGACTCGCTCATTACCGCAGGTATGAGCCCAGATGTTCGTTGAGTTGCCCTTTGTCAAAACGCTTGGCCGCAAGTCAAAGGTGTCTCTGTTGGCCGCTCAAGCTATTCATAATTCAGCAACCTTAACGCACTACGAGTAGAGTCAGTTACACGAGTTTGGCAATGGTGATATCTTTGTCAGCAGGCTGTTCAAATGCTTTTGAAATGCTCTTAGGCCACCTTGTTTATCCCAGTGCTGATGGAATTGAGGCATCTTACCGTCAGCAGCTAAGTCATGGGCGAGGCCATCGGCTACAACATAATCGAAGCCAAAGAAATCTCTCTGATGCGGTAATTTAGACCAATCAAAGCCTATAGGCGGCATCCACAAAGCTTTTACAACTCGGTAGATTCCCCATTCATCAGGAGTATTGCCATACACATCAGAATCAACAAACTCGACGACATGAGTGATAGTTGCATTTTGGAGCAGGAGCATCAGCTCTCCCTTACAAGGCTTCTCAGCATTAGCCCTATGTTCTGGAATTCGCCAGTTGAGACAAAATATCTTGGCTTCCAAAATTTTCAAGTTGGTAGGTTCATAAGCCCACCTTTGGTTGTTATCCTGATGTTTAACATTTTTAATCCATCTTAATTTTGACAATTCCATAGAAGAAATCTCTTGTAATTTGGCTGGCTAACGGGTTGTCGTCCAACCGTAAAGTGCCCTTTTTGAGAATAGACAAACAGTCCCCCTCTAAGCGAACTTAAAGGGGGGCTATTGAATATGTACTTAGTAGCTAAGGGTAATTAAGTATAAGACGGTCTAATTCGTAATTACCCTTAGCTACTTACATCGTTGGTCACTTCGCCCAATGCGCTAGCTTTTACTAGAAATAGCGATCGCACAAATAAACCGGCATACCTGCTGTATCTAGCAGAAACACCGGTCTCCCTTCACTCAACAAGTTTTTCCTAAAGCTGTCGAAGAAATTTTGAATGGATGAATGGTAAATCCATTAAAGTTAAAACTCTTCTACCGCAACTCAACAGAACTGCTAGCGATCGCTCATCTGAAAAGCACCCACCAACTCCTTTGGCACCAGCGCAACCGCCTGCTCTTTTGAAAAATCAGCCAGCGCGTCCCAAGCCGCACCCAGCAGACGATTGGGCTGAAGGTCGTCTTTTATCAGACTCCATAGCCGCTGCACTTCTTCAGTATGAAGGCGGTTATCCTCAGTAAGGGCTAGTACAATCTGCCTTCTTAAATACTGACCCTCATCGGATGCTAGGAACTGAATGCCCATTCCAGCCGTTGGAATAATGTCAAAGCTCTCATCAGAACGCGCAATCATCAACAAATTTTCTAAACGCTCCCACTGCAAATGACCGTCTTTAAAGAGTACTTCAATGAGACGACGACGAAGAGAAGGCGTTTCAGCCGTCAGCAGCCGACGAGCTACATAAGGATAGGCAACTTCGAGAATCTTGAAGTTAGGATCTAGGGTGAGCGCTAAGCCCTCCTGGGTGACGAGAGAACGAATAATGAGCGCGAACTTTGCAGGCACGCGGAAAGGATATTCGTACATTACCTCTGAAAACTGGTCGGTAACGGACTTGAAGTTAAAGTCACCAACGCTTGAGCCAAGGGCCTCTGAGAAAACGGCTTCTAAGGCCGGAACAATAGGTCTGACGTCTATATCAGGTGTCAAAAAGCCTAGCTTAACGAAGTCGTCTGCCAGATCGGCGTAGTCTCGGTTAATGAGATGAACCACAGAATCGACCAGCGTTTCTTTAGTTATTTGGTCAAGCTGATCGGTCATGCCGAAGTCAATATAGGCCATGCGGCCATCGGGCATTGCAAACAGGTTTCCAGGATGAGGATCGGCGTGAAAGAAACCAAACTCCAACAGTTGGCGCAACCCCGAAGAGACACCAATTTCAACAAGGTTGTTACTCACCAAACCGGCTGCTTTTACCTTGTCGGTGTCAGTGAGCTTAAAGCCGTTGATCCATTCCATGGTAAGCACATGGGGGCTGCAATAGTTCCAATAGATAGAAGGTACTTTCACCATCGGATCGTCTCGAAAGTTTGCTGCAAATCTCTCAGCGTTGCGGCCTTCGTTGATGTAGTCAACTTCTTCAAATAGCTTGCTACCGAACTCGTCGACAATTAACCTCAGATCGTGACCCAGATTGAGCGGCAGCCAAGGAGCAATCCAACCAGCGGCCCAGCGCATGATATATAAGTCACGGCAAATAATTGGCATGAGGTTAGGCCGCTGCACTTTGACGGCAACCTCTTCACCGCTGAACAGTCTGGCTTTGTACACCTGGCCTAAGCTAGCAGCGGCTACTGGATCGGCAGAAAAGCTGCTGAAGATTTCTTCAGGGAGCTGATCGAGATCGCGGTAGATAATCTCACGAGCAATTTCATTAGAGAACGGTGGGAGCTGATCTTGAAGCTTGATCAGTTCGTCTAGAAAGCTAGGTTTGATTAGGTCGGGGCGCGTAGAGAGGGCCTGACCGACTTTGATAAAGGTGGGGCCAAGCTTCGTTAGAATTTGGCGGAGGCGGACGGCTCGCTTTTGTTGGTTGATGACCGTGCGCTTAAAAACATGGTCGGACAGCAGGTTCAGTGCAAAAGCGCCGAGCATCCATGAAACGGCTAAGGTGCGCCAGATGATAATGAGCGGTCGCCAGCGGTAGTACTTTGCGATCGCGCGCCAGTCATATCGACGCATGTAACGAGGATCGGCTGTACTCGCAGTGCCGCCGGTTGCGCTGGAGGCAGCGGTTCCAGGAAAGGGCTCGGGAGAACCTGTGAAGTCTGTCATAGTGGCCAAAAAGCTACATTTGCAGTCTTCTTCACTATAGTATACAAAAATACAAATTCATTTAGATCTATAGACGGATTTCCACTTGACCCCGTGCTGTTCATCAGAACGGCTGAGACACTATTAAAGTCAAGCATTCTATCGACTTGAACAGTCGCCTTTATACGTGCTTTAGCGCCGTTTTAAGCGCCTGAACGACCTGATCCTGTTGATCTTTGTTCAGTTCTGGGAACATGGGCAAGGCGAGCACTTCAGCGGCGGCCTGATTGGTGATGGGCAGTGCGTCTGGCTGGTAGCCCAGATTTTTATATACCGGCTGGCGGTGGAGTGGTAGGGGGTAGTACACCATCGTAGAAACACCCTGTTCTTTCATGTTTTCACGCAGGCGATCGCGTTGCTCTGGCGTAAAGCCTTCGAGTAAAATGCTGTACTGGTTCCAAACGTGATCGCCTTGAGGCGTTGGGCTGGGCGATCGCACCCCAGCCACAGGCTCTAATAGCTGCCGGTAATACTCAGCTACCTGCTGGCGTCTTGCATTCCATGTTTCCAAATGCTGCAGCTTAATTTTCAAGATAGCAGCCTGCACCGCATCTAGCCGGCTGTTAATCCCAATGGCTTCATGGTGATAGCGTACTTTGCTACCATGGTCGCGAATGAGCCGAGCGCTAGCAGCAATCTCCGGATCGTCTGTGGTCAGCGCGCCGCCGTCTCCACAGCCGCCCAAGTTCTTGGTAGGGAAAAAGCTGAAGCAGCCAATGCGACCGATGCTGCCGACTTTTTTATCTTTCCACTGTGCGCCAGTGGCCTGAGCGCAGTCTTCAATCACAGGTAAATGGTGCTTTTGGGCGATCGCCATCACCGCATCCATGTCCACCGGCTGACCGAAAATATGCACCGGCATAATCGCTTTGGTGCGCTCGGTAATGGCCGCTTCAATTTTGGCTGGATCAAAGTTGAATGTCGCCAGCTCAATGTCAATAAATACGGGCTTGGCACCCACCGCGCTAATCGCCTCAGCCGTCGCAATAAACGTGAAAGGAGAGGTAATGACCTCATCACCCTCGCCAATATTGAGCGCTCTAAGTGCCAAATACAGAGCGTCTGTTCCTGAGTTGCACACAACGCACTCTTGAGTACCGACATACTCACCAAACTCATTTGAAAAAGATTCGACAACGGGGCCGTTAATATATTGGCCAGAGGCAAGCACTTTTAGAACGGCTGCACTCACGTCGCTTTCAATCGTGGCGTACTGGCGCGTGAGGTCAAGGGGTGGAACCGGACTAATGACTTTGTTCAACATTAGATACCTTTAAGAGCGGCGATTTTGGTGTGCATAGGGGCTTTATAGGAGGCATTTTACAGTGGTTTTGCGAGATGATGTGACCAGCCTGCGGACAAATTGTGGTGCTGGTACACGATACGACTGCTGTATTCGCTGACGGCCTAGAGGATACCCCAAGGACTAAAGAAAATGGTTGAGCCGAGCTTTATAGGAATGCTGTGGGCTGTGGGGCTGATGGCGATCGCGATTGGATTAGCTCGGTGGCAGGGACTTGGGCTTTCTAAAACGTTGGCGATCGCCACCGGACGCACGATTATTCAGCTTCTCGGCGTCGGCATTATCCTCTCCTTCATTTTTGCAACCCGCAATCCGCTGACTGTTTTAGCACTGCTGCTGGGTATGGTCACGATTGCCGCGATCGTGGCCCGCAGCCGCATTGATCGCGATTTGCCTCAGCTACTGCCGTGGGTATGGGCGGCAATCTTTACCAGCGGCCTAGTCACGATCTCCTACGTCTGCCTGCTAGTGATTCGGCCCGATCCCTGGTACGACCCTCGCTATCTCATTCCGCTCACTGGCATTGTGCTGGGCAATGCGATGACGGCAGCTTCTATTGCTGGTGAGCGGCTAGTGAATGCGTTGCGTAATAACCGCGTCGAAATAGAAACACATTTGAGCTTAGGTGCAACGCCTGCTCAGGCTGTCCAAACCTATCGACAGGCGGCGATTAAAGCAGGTCTTATTCCGACGATTAATGCCATGATGGTCGTCGGGATCGTCACCTTGCCTGGAATTATTACCGGCCAGCTATTAGGCGGTGCAGATCCGCTGACGGCGGCTGTCTATCAAATTTTAATTATGTTTATGCTGGCGCTGGCCACGCTGATTGCATCGCTGGTGGTGAGCTACGGGATTATGCGACAGTTTTTTACACCGGCCATGCAGCTCACTGATCCTCGTTAGCGAGATCGCTTTGGTGCCATTTAACGCATTGGTGCCATTTAACGCATTGGTGCCATTTAACGCAGCGATCGCGTGAAGCCACTCAAGTCGGGTCGGTATCGCGCCAAAAACTTGCCCTGCGCGTCGTACAGTTCTACAGGAACCTGAGCCTGGGTGCTCAGCGTGGTAATTTCCTGAAGCATCTGATTCGACTGGCCTACGAGCTGCGGCGCACTCGCCTCTATTGCTCGCTGGTCAGGGGGGGTAATAGACTGATCAATTACGGTGTCGTAGCCCTGAAAGAGATCTAGCCGAATATTGCCGCTCTGTACAGAATAGGCGCACTTTTGGGCACCTGCCATGCCACAAACTGCAAAGAAATTAGGCTCAATAGGCTGAAACCGTAGCGCTGCTTGAAAATTATTTTCGGCCTGACTAAAAGACGTCGTATATAGGTCTTTAAGTGGTTCTGCTTCTGTATGCGCTAGCGTTTTAGGCTGAATGTCCTGAAGCTGCCGGGACGCGGCCTGCCAGTTTTCAATCGCAGCGCTCCACTGCTCGTCCGCTTCAGCTTTTTTGGCCTCAACGGCGAGCTGCTTTGCTTGAAAGAGGCTGCGGCTCGCACTTCTTTCGGCTTCCGTATTTACTCTCACCTCTTCCAGCGTCTTTAAATACTCCGGCAGCAGCTTTTGAGCTTCTCCATGCGCGTTTGTGCCCTGCGGAATCTGGCTCAGGTTATCCACTGCTGATTCCCAAGAGGCGAGCGCGTCTTCCCAGTCTTCCAGGTTACTGGCGGCTTCAATTTGCTTTTTGCCCAGGCTGGCCGCTTTTTGCGCCTGACGAATACCCACCTCAGCTTTTTCCTCTGAGTCAATTCGTACCAAAATAGTGGCCCGATTAGCCCGGTACTCTGTGAGCTTGCTGTCGGCTACCTCGCGAACCGGACTATTTGCCGGGACAGCCTCTAGCATTTCAGAGGCCAAGCGCCAGTCTTCGGCAATTTCCTGCCAACGTGAAACCGGATGCGGTGGGTCTTGAGAGGCGAGGGCGGCTTTGTAGGCTTTTTCTTGAGCGCTGGTTATGTAGTCTAGCGATCGCACCTGACTTTCGTATCCAGGCAAAACGGCCTGTGCCTGACGATAGTAGGGCGACCAAATAGGAATGGGTGCTAGCAACCCCACCGAACGCTTAAGCTGCTGTTTAGCATCGGTGACGGAAGCAAGCGATGAATCTATGCGCAGATCGTCAAGTGCGTTTTTGTTGGATTGCTGGGCGGTTTGCAGGCGATCGCACGAACCAAACGTACAGGGCCGCGTTAGCACAAACCCCAGCACACCCATCACTACAAGTCCTAACGCGCCTGCAAAAATCCAAGGTCTTGACCGCGACTGCTGCTCCCATTGCTCCCGCTGACGCTGTACCTCACGCTCATCGACAGAGGCAACCGCCTCAACCCGCTCGCCATCCTCCTCTTCTCCTTCTAAGTAGTAAGCCGAGCCTTCCTCATACTCATGAGGCGCTTCCTCGTCAAAAGCTTCTTTATTATCTAAAGACTCATCACTATCCGGCTCATCACTATCCGGCTCGTCACTATCAAACGCTGTTGTAGCGCTATTATTAGCAACTTCCCGATTAGCCATTGCCTGAAAATCAATAAACTCAAACGCGATCGGTTCTAACACATCCGCCGTTTGGTTCTCTGCCGTTTGATTCTCTGCCGTTTGATTCTCTGCCGTAACGCTGCTTAGCTCAACTGGCTCAACTGGCTCAACCTGAGTCAGGTTGTAGTCTGACAGTTCGGTGCGATCGCCCTCATCCAACTCCGCAAGGTCACTTTCAGTTGAGTCAACGCGCTCAGGCGGCGGTGTGCTGCTATCAATCGTAAAGAAATCGGCATGTGCTGAGCCCATCTCAGAAATACTGCTGTCTGGAATCTCTACCGTTGGCAAGCTGAAATCTTCAGACTCAAGCTCAGGAGATTCATCAGGCAACATCAGTGTCATAGAATCTTCTTCTAGTTCAGGAAAAGAAGACTCAAATGACTCAGATGACTCGTTGATATCGTCGTCTAGATCTAGATCTAAAGCCAAATCAGACTCTATCTCTAGCTGTAAATCCTCACCGCCTAGCTCTGCAGGAAGGCTATCTTCATCAGACTGCGCCTCCAATTCTGAAAGTACGGAGTCTGAAAGCACGCGGTCTGAAAGGGTAGGTTCTGGCAGCACAGACGTAAAGGCAGGCTGCTCGGCGGCAATATTTTCTGGCAAAACCCCTGTTTTAATCGCGCTGATACCAGTAGAACTAACATCTGTATCGCTCACTTCGTCGTCAACCTCATCTGTTAACGGGTACTCAAGAGCGCTGTGAAAAAAGGGCACATCGTCGTTTGTCTGCTTTCGTCTAGGCGCTGTGCTGACAAAGGCACTGGTTTGTCCTAGCTGACTTGAACCTGCCTTTAACGGGCCAACTTCAGCTAAGGCCTTCTGGGGCTGAGTTTGGTTGAGGTCTTCTTCTTCTATGGCGGCATTGCTAGCTGTTCCGAACAGGTCGTCAAACCCATCATCCACTTTCCAAATAAACGAGCGCATCGTGAAAGGCTTCAGCTCACTGAGATGCTTTAGAAATAGCTGAACTAAAATTTCAGAGCCGGCATCGGCCAGATCTGCTGCGGCCTCAGGTAGACCTGCTGTGTCAAACTGCTGGCGTAGCTGCTGCTCTAGCCAGTCCAACGTTTCACTGACTGAGGGCTCAGATTGATCGCTATTGAGCGGATATTCCACCAGCACCATGACCTTATCTCGCCCCAGCGTGCAGCGCGCTTTGGTGTCAGGCGGAGTATCGCTTTGCTCAGCCAAAGCTTGGGTGAGTTCTGTCGATAGCGTTTCGAAGGTAAGTGCAGACATAGAAGGGAGCATTCTTGCAGAACGCTGATATTTGCAAAAATAATGAGGCTAAAACGTCGTAGAGGTGATTGACAAGAGATACACTACCCTCTAGAGAGCGTAGGCTACCACCTTATTAAGAGCAAGCGTGATGTGTGCTGCCTTCAGCACAAAACAAAACATTAAAGCCACCCTAATCCCGTTGAGATAGCTACTTGAGATGAATGTTCTGATTGTGGAAGACGAGGCTGAAATTGCTGAGCTGATTCAACTTTATTTGTCAAAAGAAGGGTTTGAGTGTCACGTTTGTCGGGATGGTAGCACCGCACTCGACCAGTTTAAAAAGATTCAGCCTGATCTAATTATTTTAGATCTGATGCTACCGGGTTTAGATGGCCTAGAGGTGTGCACTAGGATTCGCCAGCAAAAAGATATCAAAGACCCATACATTATGATGCTAACGGCTAAAGGGGAAGAGCTAGACCGTATTATTGGGCTCTCGACCGGGGCTGACGACTATATGGTGAAACCATTCAGCCCGCGTGAGCTGGTGGCTAGAGTGCGGGCGGTATTGCGCCGCAGCCTCAGGCAGGGCGGACAGCCCAGCAGCCGTATTTATCAAACGGCACACTTTATCCTTGATCTTGACCAGCGTACCGTCAGCCAAAGAAACGATGACCTGACCAACCATCAAACGCCAGAACTCACCCCCTTAGAATTTGATTTGCTGACGACGTTTATGAGCTATCCGGGGCGCGTATGGAACCGCTCACAGCTCATTGAAAAGCTGTGGGGCAACGACTTTTTTGGAGATGAGAGGGTAGTAGATACGCACATTGCACGTCTGCGAAAGAAGATAGAACCCAATCCATCGGCCCCGTCGTTTGTCAAAACGGTGGTAGGTGTGGGCTACCGATTTGAAGACGAAGCTCCCGCTTAACGACTAGTCATAAAGATTAGATGAAGCTATCCACTTTTTTCTATGGTTAAATACGCACCTAGTGGGCAGCGGCGAACGGGCCTCCGTAGTCGCCTCTTAATTTCGCAGCTCATTGTCTTGTCAGTAACCGTAATAGCACTGGCTACCGTGAGCCGCCTTTATACGCCCCGGTATTTTGTAGTGACCCTGGAGCGGATGGAGCTTAGGGGCATTCGCATTCAGCAGGTACAAGGGCAGCTATTGCGAGGATTTGAGGATGCCTGGATTCGGGGAATGATGTGGTCGATGCTACTGGGTGGCGCGACGGCGGGGGCGATGAGCTACTGGCTATCTCAGCGAATTACGCGGCCTTTGCTGCGGATGGAGCAGGTGACGGGGCAGTTTGCGGCAGGTGATTTTTCATCGCGGGTGCCGCCGCTGGATATTCCTGAGTTTGATCGGCTGGGCCATGGCTTTAATCGGATGGCAGATGATTTGGAGGGGGTGGAGCAACGGCGGCGGGAGCTAGTGGGAGATCTGAGTCATGAGCTGCGCACGCCGCTGACGATCGTGCGCGGGTATTTGGAGGGGCTGGCGGATGGCACGATTGAGCCTTCGGCTCAGATGTATGGACGGCTGGCGGGGGAGACTGAGCGGCTGCAACGGCTAGTGGATGATTTGCAGGAGCTTTCTAAGCTGGAGTCGGGATATTTGCCGGTGGTGGGGAGAGCGATCGCACTGCGGCCTTTAATTGAAAAGGTGAGCGATCGCTTTGCCGATCAGCTACTGGGCTCGGCTTCGCTGGCTCTAACAACAAAAATAGACGAGGATCTTCCGCTGATCTGGGGCGATCCAGCGCGAATTGAGCAGGTGCTGGTGAATCTTTTGAGCAATGCCTTACGCCATACGTCGCAAGGTGAGGTAAAAATTCATACCTTTACCGAAGGGAGCTTTGTGTGGGTAGCGGTTTCGGATACGGGCATCGGGATTGCTACAGAAGATTTGCCGCATGTGTTTGAGCGGTTTTGGCGGGTGGATAGATCGCGCGATCGCACATCGGGTGGTTCCGGCATTGGGCTAGCCATTTGCCGTCGCTTAATCGAACTTCAAGGCGGACAAATCATCGCGCGTAGCGAACTAGGCGTTGGCAGTACCCTTAGCTTTTCATTACCAATACACCGAGAAGTTTAAAGCTTGGGTCAGTACGGAAAGCATCTCAGTAATAACGCGGCCATCATCATAAATAAACGTACTATGCCAGTGATATTTATGCTTTGGGCGTGACCTGCCTGTATTTGCTCACCAAATTTTTACCACTAGATTTAGCGATTAAAGCACTCGAGCGAGCGATGAATTTAGAGCCACATTACGAAGCGCTAACGCCGTGTTTGGCAACTGAACCGCTAACGGCACAAAAGGCCAAGCCGCCAGCAGTTCAAAAACTTTGTGCCTAAGTAATGCTTTATTCAGATAAGTTCGATCACATTCTCATTGGTTGTAGGCAGCTCATCAACCAGCCACCGATCAATTAAATGATGCAGCTCGTCTGGATTTTCGTCGTAAAAAAAGTGCCCAGCTTCCTCAACTTCAACAAAGGTAAGCTGGGCGCTAAGCGTATTGACGTATCGGCCCCAAGTGATGGGAATCACGCGATCGCGCTTCCCCCAAAGCAACAGCGTCGGCACCACCACCTGCCCAATCAAATCCCGCGTCATCGGGCTAAACCCTGCTGCCGTCCGCGACTTCACCAAATAGCAAAACGTCCGCGCCGCCCCGCGCTCCTGCGTTGGCCGCACAAAGGCATCTACCAAAGCCTCATCCACCCGCGTTGGGTCTAAATGCAGCTTCATCAGCACAGAGCGAATGAGCCCAGGCCGACTCACCAGCTTAAACAGCGGGCGCAGCAGCAGCGGCGAAGCAAACCAGCCTTCTACGACTGCGCCAACTTTAGCCGCAGGGCCACTTAGCTCTTCTCTCGCCGCCGGTAGCGTTAGCATAATCAGCCGCTCAACCTGTTGGGGATGGCTCGCTGCTAGCTGCAAGGCAACAGAGGCCCCTAGCGAATGACCCATAAGGATCACTGGCTTGCGCAAATACGTTTGCCAAAAAGCGGACACTTGCGCCACCCACAAGTCGGTATTTAGCTCAGCGGCTATTTTCTGTGAGCCGCCGAAGCCGATAAAGTCGAGGGCGTAGACCGGACGAGTTTGGGCGATCGCGCTCAGACTTTCTCGCCACTGCTCTAAGCTAGAGCCCGCTCCGTGTAACAACAGCAAAGGTGCTGCTTCTGAATGCTCCAAAGGTGCCAAATGCGTATAGCGAATTCGCCAGCCGCGCCAGTACCAAAAGCGCTGCTCACCTAAGCGAACGGAAATATCCCAACTGTTTGTAACTTGTGCTGCCATACATTCACTTTACTCCCAACCCGCTTTCCCTCATGCTATAGAGACGTCATCATAAAAATTTAGTTAGGAGATATTTATCCATGGATCCCGTCAAACTGATGAAGCAAGAAGTCGGCCGTGCCGCCGCTGCACAGGTCAAATCGGGCACTGTCGTTGGCCTGGGTACGGGTTCTACAACTGCCTATGCCATTCAGTTTATCGGTGAGCGCATTGCCTCAGGCGAACTCAAAGATGTCGTCGGTATCCCAACCTCCTTTCAAGCCTCCGTACTGGCCAAGCAGCACGGCATTCCCCTCACAACTTTAGATGACGTCGATCACATCGATATTGCCATTGACGGCGCGGATGAAGTCGATCCTCAAATGAACTTAATTAAAGGCGGTGGCGCAGCGCATACTCGCGAGAAAGTGGTTGATGGTCTTGCCGAAAGGTTTGTTGTTGTTGTTGATAGCTCCAAGCTGAGTGATAAAATCGGTACGATCTTCGCGCTGCCTGTAGAAGTACTGCCTATGGCCGTTGCACCCGTGACGCGATCGCTAGAAAAGCTTGGTGGCCAAGTAGAAATGCGTATGGGCGTAGCCAAAGACGGCCCAGTGATTACCGACCAGGGCAACATGGTACTTGACGTTACGTTCAACGGTATCGACAAGCCTGCCGAAATGGAATCGACCATCAACAACATTCCGGGTGTGTTAGAGAACGGTCTGTTTGTAGGGCTGACAAGTGAAGTGTTAATCGGTGAAGTAAAAGACGGAAAAGCTACCGTTCGTAGTATGTAGTCAGCCTAGAGTAAGTCTTCTACTAGAAAAGCTGCTCCGTAGCGTCATGCCCGGAGCAGCTTTTCTTTGTATCTCATCTCTGATAAATCTTTAAAGGTGTCTATTAACCTGAATTTCGGACTATACCTTAGCGCCCCATACCAACAGGTCGCCTGGCGGTACAACGATTTCTCCAGCCATTGTTTTAACGTGCAAAGCGGTTTCTCGGAGCACAAGATTTTGAATACGATACCAGCTACCTCGCCTCAAAACGAGAATGCTTTCTCTCGGCAGCTTAACTTGCACAGCACCCTCATTAAACAGAGCAGGGCAGGCTTTTCCGTACCAGGTTTCCCACAGCTCCATCGCACTAGTATGAAATAGCTGACAGTCTTCAGGAATGGCTCGATACTGAAAGTAGCAGGTGCCGTTTGTTCTTTGACTAACTGGAAAAAAGCTATTTTCTACTAGCACATGGCGAATGACTTCCCAGTGAAAAGACGCTTGAGAAACTATCGCCGTTTGTTTTCCTTTAACCTCTTGAACACTAACAATTGTTCCTTTTTTTCTAGAAGATAGTGTGAGCTGCCCCTCTCCCGAACTCGCAACTAAGTTTTTTGTAGACAACAGCACAGGTTCATTGCTGATAAATGCTTGAACAAACGCCTTAATCAGCTCAATGTCTTCGGCTAGGACGAGATTCTCCTGAATGTTTTCTAGCTCGCGATTAATGGCCAGGTCTTTTTCTATTTTGCCTTTATCAAACACCGGAGACACTGCCGCCATTGCGTAGTCGGCAGCTCTAAAAACAAACAAACTGCCGGTGATGCGCCCCGAGGCATCACGAATTGAGGTTGCACTGCCTTCAATAGAGATAAAGGAGAGTGATGACGTAATAAGCTGAGTATCGGCAGGCAGCGGAATAGCAGCTCCACTGTCAAGCACAGCCGTCAAAATTGACTTTATGCCATCTTTTTTTCTGAGCGGTAGTCGATCTACCTGCTGAATTTTTCGCTGAAGCCTGAGAATATTTGCAATGGGCTGATCAATCGCATCGCTTAACGTAACGCCTGTCATCTCCTCGGCTAAAGCATTCATAAACACAATGCTTCCTACTGAATCAGTCGCCATAACGGCCTCATTGAGGCACTGAAAGGCATTGGCATACCAGTGTTCACTTGCTTTTACAGCCTGAGATTTTCGGTGCTGATTAAGGGCCACTTCAATCGCAATTCCTAAAGACTTCTCGTCAAAAGGCTTGAGTAAATAAGCGTGTGGGTCTGTCGATTGAGCGGCCTGAAACGTTCTGCTATCGGCGTTTGCAGTCAGATAAATGACCGGCAGATAAAAATTGGATTTAATAATTGCAGCGGCTTGAATGCCATTCATTTCTCCTTTTAAATGAATGTCCATTAGCACCAGATCAGGTCTATTCTCTTCTATTTTTATCAGTGCGATATCACCAGAAGCGGCTACGCCCGTAATCGCATATCCCAGATGAGACAAGCTACTTTTAATATCGAGGGCAATGATGCTTTCATCTTCAACAATCATTATTTTCGTTTTGGCTGTCGTTGCTGCTGGATTTGTTATCGTGGTGTTCATTTTCAGTGTCCTTTTTGAGAGAATATTTTGAATAATTGACTAGACTGGTGTGATCAGACCTCATTTGACTGAAGTGACTGAAGGCCAGTCAGCTCAAAAGACGTACCTGGGTGGTGGATAATGTTAAGAACGCCTCCTAATTGTTCTGTGAGACTGCTAACTAGCTGAAGCCCTAGCGTTTTTGTTGACTGAATATCAATCGCCTCTGGTAGCCCAATACCATTGTCTTGGCAGCAGATTGAGAAATGATTGCCATCCGTTTTCTTCGCTTTGATTGTGATTAAGCTTTCTTTGAACCGTTTTATTGAATCTGTTGAACCTGTTAAATCTGTTAAACCTGGGTCTGGGTCTGGGTCTTTAGAGAGTGGGAAAGCGTACTTTAAAGAGTTCGATACTAGCTCGTTAATAATGAGGCCGCAGGAAACGGCAGTGTCGGCTTCTAGGGCAATATCATCGGCTTCAACAATGAGCCTGATATCGCTTTGATTGACTTCGTAAGAGCGAAGTAGATTGCTAGCAAGGCTTTCAATATAGTCTTTTAAATTTATTTTGCTTAAGTCGTGACTTTGATAGAGTTTTTCGTGGATGAGTGCCATCAATCGCACTCGGTTTTGACTCTCTTTGAAAATATCTAAAATCTGCGGGTCTTTGATTGATTTTAATTGGAGATTAAGCAAGCTAGAGATGATTTGCAGATTGTTTTTAACCCGGTGGTGAACTTCTTTAAGGAGTGCTTCTTTTTCTTTAAGAGAGGCTTTAATGCGGCTTTCTGCCTGTCGGCGCTTAAGAATGTCTTGCAGACGACGCACGCGCTGTTGCAGCAATGTCCAGTGAATGGGTTTGGCAATATAGTCGGCTGCGCCTACGGCAAATATGCGCTCGATAGAGTCGCGATCGTCAAGGCTGGTAATCATCAAAACGGGCGGCGCGTCGTGTTCAGGGAGCGTCTGCAGAGCTGCGCAACAGCTAAAACCATCCATCTTTGGCATCATGGCGTCCATCAGCACGATATCTGGTCGGTGCTGTCTGCACAGATCGAGGCATTCTTCGCCATCACAGGCTTCAATTACTCGAAAGTTCTCTTTTTGCATGGCCTTACGCAATAAAAGCCGGGCGGTAGGCTCGTCGTCAGCTATCAACACTAAAGGCGATGAAGCAAGAGGGCTAGCTGGAACCGGCAGAGAAGAGAGGGCTGCATCTACAGTAGAGCAAGTCATAGAATTAGCCATTAGTTTTTGTAATCCTGAATGGCAAGCTGGACGCGACTATATTCCGTTGTTATTTGCTCTGTCATCGTAGAAACAACGATGTCAGTCCCTCCTTTTGCCGCAGCTTCTATAAGCTGACAGGTTTGGAAGAGACGCATAGCGCCAACGCAGCTACTGAGTGATTTTAGGGCATGAGCGGTTTTCAATAATGTTTGAGGGTTGTTTTGCGTAAGTGCCGCTTCTAGGGCCTGAATGCGATGCGGCGCGTCGGCTAAAAAGCTCTCGCAAATTTCAATTAAGAACGATCGCTCACTGCTAAATTCCTCTAGAGCCGTGGTATCTAACGTGGGAACATTGCTGGCGACTAAGGTAAGGCTATTACTGTACTTTTTTGAGTCGGTAGCAGAATGACTGGGTAGAGTATCATGCACTGCCAAGGTATCTTTTGGCTGCATAAGATATTGTAAAATTTCAAAAACATCTTGCTTATTGATGGGTTTTTGAATGTAGTTGTTCATGCCTGCGGCAAGGCATGTTTCTCTGTCGCCTTGTATGGCACGCGCTGCGATCGCGACCATATAAGGCTGATGAATATACAGACTGCGTCGAATGGCTTTAGCTGCTTTTAGCCCGCCCACGTTCGGCATTTGCATGTCTATAAAGACGAGATCGTAGGGCTGCTTTTGAACCGCCGCGATCGCCTCCGTGCCATTGTGCGCAATATCTGCCTGATAGCCATAGCTAGCGAGCATTTGTAGCGCGGCTTTTTGGCTTAGTTCAATGTTCTCGATCAACAAAATTCGTAGCGGTAGGCGATCGCTAATCTTAGCGCGAGTCTTTTTACCGACAGCCTGACTATTCATATCCTCTTTTGCAACAACGAGCGCCAATACTTTACATCGCCTTACTATCTCTTTTTAGAAAACCCATATTGCCCTAAAAATTTATCAGTGGTTGTTCGGGACAATGAGCGTATTCGCTAGCCGATCACCTTGAACCTCCCGTGAGGCAATCTACGTAAAAACGCGAAACTAGGTCTGCCGTTATGTGCGCTCATCACACATTGAGCGATAAACTTGGGCTTGTCTATTTGTATGCAAAAGAAGTCCTATCCTATGTCTACCGTTCATCAGTGGCACGCACTTGAAAGTACTGAAGCGCTAAAGTTGCTTGATAGCAGCGCTGAGACAGGGCTTTCGGCAGTAGAAGCAGACAAGCGGCTAGCCCAAGAAGGTTCCAATGAGCTGATAGAAAAGGGCAGGCGTAGCCGCGTGCGGATTTTGCTCGATCAGTTTTCAGATGTGATGCTGCTGATGCTGATCGGGGTTGCTGTCGTCGCGGCTGTGCTGGACTTAAGGGCAGAGACATTTCCGAAAGATGCGATCGCGATCGCCGTCATCGTTTTCATCAACGCGGCCTTAGGCTACTTTCAAGAAAGCAAAGCAGAACAGGCCTTAGCCAGTCTAAATAGATTATCTGCGCCCAATGTTTCAGTGATTAGAGACGGCCAAAGACAGTCAATCCCAGCCAAAAATTTAGTGCCTGGAGATCTGGTGCTTTTAGAAGCAGGCGATCAGGTGGCCGCAGATGGCAGGCTAATAGAGTCGGCTAGCTTGCAGGCGAGAGAATCGGCGCTGACTGGAGAAGCCACTGGCGTAGAAAAGCAGGCAACGATTAAGCTCTCTCCTGAGTCCGGCTTGGCCGATCAAAAGAACCTGGCATTTCAGGGGACAGAGATTGTTCACGGGCGCGGCAGGATGCTGGTGACGCGCACGGGCATGAACACTGAACTGGGCAAAATTGCGACGATGATTCAGTCGGTACCCGCGCTATCTACGCCATTGCAGCAGCGGCTCAAGCAGCTTGGCAATGTGCTAGTGATTGGGTCGCTGTCACTAGTGGTGATTGTTGTTGTTGCGGGTGCAAGCGTGCTGGGCTGGTCAGCCTTTGAAGAATTGCTAACCGTGTCTTTGAGTATGGCGGTAGCGGTCGTGCCGGAAGGGCTGCCGGCGGTGATTACGGTGACGCTGGCCCTTGGCACGCAGCGAATGGTGCGCCGACAGTCTCTGATTCGCAGGCTACCAGCAGTAGAAACGCTGGGCTCGGTGACGACCATTTGCTCGGATAAAACTGGGACGCTGACGCAGAACAAAATGGTGGTGCAGTCGGTGCATATGGCCGGACTGCCGCTTGAAAAAGATGTGCGCGTGAGCGGTGAAGGCTATGCACCAGAGGGCAATTTTGAGATAGGAGAAGAAGCGATCGCGCCTTTAGACAAACCCACATTGGCGCTGTTGCTATTGAGCTGCGCGCTGTGCAATGACGCAGCCCTGCAAAAAGAAAACGATGACTGGGCGATTGTCGGCGATCCGACTGAGGGCGCGCTGGTGACGCTGGCGGCAAAAGCTGGGTTGGATAAAGGGAAGCTGGACTATGAGTTTGTGCGGCAGCAGGAGTTTCCGTTTTCTTCGGAACGAAAGCGGATGAGTGTGGTGGTGTCGGTGCCTGAAAGCCGTCGAAAAAGCAGTCGTTTGGGAATCGATGCCCCGGCTGTTGTGTTCGCGAAAGGGTCAGCGGAGATGCTGCTAGAGCGGTGCGATCGCATTGGCAGAGGCGGGCGCATTTTATTTGAAGATGACCGCAAAGAGATTTTAGAAAAAGTAGAAGCTTTAGCCGCAGATGGTAAAAGAGTCTTGGGGTTTGCTTATAAAACGCTGGCCTATGACTCGGCTCAAGCCACAGATTCATCTAACCATGAGCCGGTGGAAAAGGAAGGTCGCGATCGCTGGCTCAACGAAGTCAAATCCGAAGCTGCTTTTCACGAAACGGCAGCAGCAGAACCGCAGAAAGAGCACCAAGCTAAAGTGACAGCGATAGGAGAACTCACAGAAGAAACCGCTGAGCAAGACCTGATTTGGTTAGGGCTAGTGGCAATGATTGACGCGCCTCGTCCAGAAGTAAAAGAGGCCGTACAGCGCTGCCAGCACGCAGGCATTCGTCCGGTGATGATTACGGGCGATCACCCATCAACCGCGCGGGCGATCGCGTTTGAACTAGGGTTGGTTGCTGATGCCAATGCCGAGGCTTACACCGGACAGCAAGTAGAGGCAATGAGCCAGGATGAGCTAGAGCAAATTGTAAAATCAATCAGCGTCTATGCCCGAGTTGCACCAGAGCACAAACTGCGAATCGTGCAGGCGTTACAGGCTCAGGGACAGGTTGTCGCGATGACGGGCGATGGCGTGAACGATGCCCCGGCTTTGAAGCAGGCTGATATTGGTGTAGCCATGGGCATTACAGGCACTGATGTGAGTAAAGATGCCAGTGACATGGTGCTGCTAGACGACAACTTTGCTTCGATTGTGGCCGCAACTGAGGAGGGGCGAGTAGTCTACAGCAATATCCGTCGGTTCGTGAAATATATTTTGGGCTCCAACATTGGTGAAGTGCTCACCATTGCGCTCTCGCCTTTGCTACTGCCCATTGTTGCCGTGCCGCTGACCCCTCTGCAAATTCTTTGGATGAACTTGGTCACTGACGGGTTTCCGGCACTGGCGCTAGCGATGGAGCCGCCTGAGTCAGATGTGATGGATCGGCCACCGCACGATCCAAAAGAGAGCATTTTCGCGCGAGGGCTAGGCTGGTATATGGTGCGTGTGGGAATTGTGTTTGCTATTTTGGCGATTTCGCTGATGCTGTGGGCGTATGGGTATACGCAACAAAGTGGCAATCCAGACAGGTGGAAGACAATGGTGTTTACGATGCTGTGTTTGTCACAAATGGGTCATGCGATCGCCGTTCGATCCAACCACAAGCTCGCTATAGAAATGTCTCAGCTCTCCAATCCCTACGTGCTGCTAGCGGTCATAACCACAACCGTGCTACAGCTACTGCTCATCTATGTCCCGTTCTTACGCAGCTTCTTTGGCACTCACTACATATCTATCCAGGAGCTACTGGTGTGCGTCGGCTTCAGCGCCTTGCTGTTCGTATGGATTGAGCTAGAGAAGCTATTTATTCGGAGTAGAGGTAATTAATGCTAGCGATCGCTCTTGACGATTTTTCTGTCTCATTTTCCTTAAATGCTTTGGCTTTTCCAACCGTGAGCATCATGATGTTATGCTTAACGTAACGCATAATTTTGTATCAATTACTTTATGTGCTCGAAGTATAAGAATAGACGTACGAAGCAGTTTGCATCGGGCGAGCGAGTAAAAGCATTTCAGTCTTTTGACAAGCAAGCTTATAAACGGCTAGAGATTCTGGAGGCTGCTCCTAATAAAGAGTCACTAACGATGTTGCCTAGTAATCGTTTTGAAGCATTGAGTGGAAATCGACAAGGGCAGTACAGCATCCGTATCAACAGCCAATGGAGAATCTGCTTTGAGTGGCCAGATGATGAGGAGCGTCCATTCAACATTGAGATTGTTGACTATCACTAAAGGAGAAAATAATCATGAACCGTCCCGCTATTCACCCAGGTGAAATCTTAGCAGACGAGCTTCAAGAGCTTGAAATGAGTGCAGCCGAACTTGCCAGAACTTTGCATGTGCCCACTAATCGGGTGACTCAGATTCTCAACGGTCAGCGTGGAATCACGGCTGATACAGCATTACGGTTAGGACAGTGGCTAGGAACTGGCGCAGAGCTATGGCTAAACTTGCAAAAGTCTTATGAGTTACGTTTAGCCGAGCAGGAAAATGGAAAGGATATTAGAAAAACGATTAGGCGTCATTCACCTGTATCAGGTCAGCGTCCCATAAAAGCCTGAGCCAACTAGAAGATTGTCTGTCAGTAGTGAGCACTCAGGCGTTCGTTAATGTTTGTGCGAATTTAACTGGACTGTGTGGCCATTTATTATACGATGGCTACAAAGCTATGCTTGCACTCCTAATTATGACAGAACCATCTCAACCTCCTAGTAGCGAATGGATGGAGGGCTTTAAGAAAAAGTCGAAGGAATTAGTATTTGGTTTAGGGCTTCCTGGTCTGCTCGTCAGCCTCTCCATTCACTTCTTCAAAGAAGGTCAGGATCGTAAAGGCATTGGCTTTCTAGTTATTGCATTAGTTTTAGTGGTGCTTTCCTGGTTCTGGAACAAACTTTCTCCTAGCATTGATAAGCTTTCGGAGTGGATAATTGTTCAACTAGAGAAGCATGTCGTGCAATGGTGGTGGTTAGTCACTGCAAACTTTAAGCGGAAATACTATCAGCAGCTCGTTTTTCAGTGCCGCGACTATCGAACACAGGGGCTAAAGACAAAGGGGCCATTTGCGCTGAACTTAGAGAAGGTGTTTGTTCCTTTAAGGATTGGCCCGGAGAGTATCGGCCAAATTTCTTCAGATATGCTGAAGGCTAAAGCTGACAAAAACGTCCTCAGCATTTGGGATCTGCTGATTAAGGAGAGGGGCGCATTCGCGCATCAACGTCTAGCTATTCTAGGCCCGCCAGGTTCAGGAAAGTCGACGCTTTTAGAGCATCTGGTGCTTACGTATGCCGAGAACCGGCAGCGCCACTACCAGAAGCGAGCTTGTCAGCTAGTTCCCATACTCATTTATCTTAGAGATATTAGGGAGATAGTCTCCCAGACAGAGGCACCAGATTTGCCTACGATTGTTGAGCAGCAAACTGAGATTGCGAAGTTAAATCCTAATGAGTGGTTTACAACTCAGCTAAATCGTGGCCAGTGTTTGGTGATGTTAGATGGCTTAGATGAGGTGGCTGATGCCCAACAGCGTAAGCAGGTAAGTAAATGGGTTAGTAAACAAATCAAGTCATTCCCTAAATCTTATTTTATTGTGACATCGCGGCCCTTTGGTTACCGCGATATGCCACTAAACGAGATTACAGCAACTTTGGATGTGAAACCGTTTACACTGACTCAGATTAAAACATTTATTCAGAACTGGTATTTTCAAAATGAACTGATGCGGAGGCTAGGAAAGGAAGATGACGGCGTACGGCAGAAGGCGAATCAGCAAGCAAACGATTTAATTGGTCGGATTACGAGTGAGTCTTCGCTAGCGAAACTAGCACTAAACCCTTTGCTGCTAACTATGATTGCAACCGTTCACTGCTATCGAGGAGCACTGCCTGGACGAAGAGTAGAGCTGTACGAAGAAATTTGTGATGTGCTGCTAGGTCGCAGGCAAGACGCGAAGGGCATTTCTAGTGTGTTGACCGCAGGGCAAAAAAAAGCGGTGCTGCAATCGCTCGCTTTGGGCTTGATGGAAAAGCCAACCAGAGAGTTTGAGCTATCAGTAGGAGTAGATCTGATAGCGGAAAGGCTAGAGGGTATCATAAACCATTTAAGTGCTACAGATTTTCTGATAAGTATTGAAAATCAGAGTGGGTTACTCATTGAGAGAGAAAAAGGCATCTATGAATTTACACATAAAAGCTTTCAAGAATATCTAGCTGCGGTTGAAGTGAAAGCTCAGCAGCGTGTAGAGCTATTGGTAAGCGGGATGGAGAAAGAGTGGTGGGCAGAAACAATCAGGCTTTATTCTGCGCAGAAACAATCAGGCTTTATTCTGCACAGAGTGATGCCACACCATTTATTGAAGCAGCACTCAGTTCTAACAATGTTAAGACGTTGTCTTTAGCATTTGACTGCTTGGAAGAGAAGATGAGCGTACAACCATCTATTCAGGCAGCTTTTGAGAAGAAATTGTTGAGCGGATTAGAGTCTCGTAATAAAGCATTGTTTAGACTTGCGGCAGAGACTCGTCTATCAAGAAGACTAAACAAGCTACTAAGAGTAAATGAAAAGATATCCATCGATACTAGTTATGTTTCCTGTGCAGAGTATCAGTTATTTATAGACGAACAATATCAGCAAAATAGGTTTTATCAGCCTGATCACTGGTTAGACAACCGATTCTCTTATGGGATGGCAACCAATCCTATCGTTGGTATTAGACCAACCGATGCACAAGCCTTTTGCAAGTGGTTGAGTAGTCGTACCGGGCTATGTTATCGATTACCTAATCAGGATGAAATTCAGGTGCATAAGATCGTAAACAATAATGCTGGAACCTGGATCTTGGACTCTGATAGATTGAGGCTTAATCTTCTTACTTTTTCAAAGAGTAAGCTGCAGCATTGGCATACGAGCGTACATTCGTCGTTGCTACACTTTATGCAAAGAGACTTCGAAATTGCGAGAAAGACTTACCCTTCATTAAGTTTTAACCTTAAGTCAGTTCTCAAATCTTTGCTGGCTCGTGTCAGCAAACATGATATAGACCTTGCAGATATGGGTGACTTGAATCGCGTCTCTATACTGGCTCATAAGCTAGACCTCTCACTGTCTCTCAAACATGCACTTGACCACAATCGTAGTTTTACAATTGCCCGAGATCAGGAGCGTAAGCGTAGCCTCCAACTCGAACAGCAACGAGATTTTGATCTTGATCTTGATTTAGGCCTCGCTAATGCTCGCATCCTGACACTCATCTCAAAAATAGATGCAGCAAGAGAAAAAGTAGATTCGCTTCAAGAGCTGATGAGACAAAAAATCAATGATACTCACATGTATGCATATGCAACTTCAAGCGAAAATGCAGAGTTAGACAATGATCTCAAGAAAGCTCTTGAGCACGCTCGCCAACTTTCTACTACTGAAAATAGCGAGAATGAGTATATTAAAAGGCAAAAACGTAAGCGTGAAAAGGAACGTGAGCGGTCTAAGGAACTCAATGAGGAGGCTGACAAAGAACTCAGCAAAGTTCTTAATCAGTTTATTAATAACGATCTCAACCTTGCTCAATCGATTGCTACTGCTATAACACTTGATAAAAAACTTCTTAAAACGCTCGAGAAATCTTTTGTCCGAGCTTTCAATCTTAAAAGCACCTGCATGGGTTTATTAATGTACCTTACGGTTTGGGAGATTCTCATCCGGTTCTATGAGCAAAGCTCTTCTAGTCAAAGATGGCTATCCTTCAATAGAGAAAAGTATCAAATAACTCAAGACAGAAAAGAAGAATGCATCCAGAACTTCAATAGCGGATTAAGTGTATATGTCTTTTATTCTATCGTTAGTATGAGAAAACTAGGCAGTCTTCCCGCCTGGGAAAGTATTCAGCTCGTTGGAGAAGTTTCCTAGCTTTCTCTCACTTCTCGATATGAGGAGATGGACAATACAGCCCTATCTCAACAGAGTTTCCCCTCGTCGGTACAGTTCCTGAGCGTACTCAGTCCAGATGCCCTGGCCCCAGTATCTAAAGCAGCTCGTCTCTACCAGCAATAAGTACAACAAAGCTTCCTGATAGTCTTTTCGCTGTGTCGTTGCCGGGTCGTCTTTCACCTGCTGGTCGTACTTTTGATGAAACAGAGCGCTAAGCTGATTCATGGGCTCCAGCACATTCTCATAGCCCTTTACCCAGCTCAAGTCATCCGTCCAAGAAGCGCCATCCATATGGAACTGATCGTCAGCTTCTGTAAGCTCTTTAATGGCATTACTCACGGCCTCAGGCGTTACGCTATCAATTTTCTGCCAGATTTTGTGCTGTCCAACCGCCTGACATTCTGGGTAGTCGTCAGGACTTGCACCCGCCGCTTCAAGCAGCTCAATATATTCTGTTCCATTGACGCCAACGGTACCTTCAACGCTGCGACCATTCTCCTTAATGCCGCTCCAAAAAGGAACAAAGTCACGGCCATATTCGTTCATCATCACGCCGCCGTTTTCACCATCGGCAATTTGTGACACGCAGCACGGCACTGACACCGCACCAATCTGCTGCCGCCCTCGGCCTTTGGCTTCGTGGTAAGGCTGCATTTGAGCGACTAGTTTAGTATCAGAGCCCTGGGTTTTAATCAGCGCGGTAATACTAATGGTTTCCCCGTTTGAATTACGAGTAATAAGCTTATTTGGAAGGTATTTATCGTCGTGATGCAGGCCGCTGCCGTCTAGACGTTCGACTGAATGCTCCTGTACCAGCAGCCAGCGATAGCCGCATTCTTTGAGGGCTTTGACGTATTCAAATAGGGTGTCAGGGTTATTAGGCAGGTGCATTTCGGGCGGTGAGAAGCCTTTAACACGGGCCAGCGCTTCGTAGCCAAATAGGTCGGCAAAGTGATGCTGCCAAGCCTGAATGTGCAGCTTAATGTCCGGAATTGGGGTAGAGGGAACGACGGCATGGCTCCACAGAGTACCTAGCCACTCTACGTAGGGCCGATACTGAGGCTCGTGCAGGCGCTTGAGATTATCGAGCACATCGTGGCGGCCCATTTGGCTGAGGCCCCACAGCAGGTTGCCGGAGTAGTCGAGCATGATGCGCGGGTTTTCGCCTTTGCTGACCAGCTCTGGAATCCACTCGCCCATGCGGCTGTAGCACCAGGCAAAGACGGTGGCGTTGTGGTTGTCGCCGTCGTTGGGGTGCTCGAACATGTGCTGAAGGTTGCTGATGAGGCCGCCGTCGTGACCGGCGGGGATAGTGGGCTGGTGCATGTGGAGCGCGCACGCAAAGCTAGCGGTGATTTTTGAGAGGGTGAGGTTGGTAGTAGGTAAGAAAATGGGGGCGTCGTGGTGGGCGATCGCACGCACCACTTCCTCACTCCCACAAATATTAGGCAACCCCTCATGAGGTTCGCTCAACGCCGGATATGTCGCGGTCGGTACGGCTGCAATCATCAATAATTCCTTCAAAAGCACTAGACCAAGTCTGTCGCAAGTCGTGCCTTATGGGGCAATTTTCTGGTTGAATGAGGCTATAACATGAACTTTCGTGAACACATTTTTAGGAAACCTTTCTATGTATATCGTGCAGATTGCCTCGGAGTGCGCACCTGTCATAAAAGCGGGTGGCCTAGGCGACGTGGTGTATGGCCTGAGCCGTGAGCTAATGCTGCGCGATCACACCGTAGAAGTGATTCTGCCGAAGTACGACAACATGCTCTATGGCGAAGTGTGGGGAATGCACGAAGCCTACCGCGACCTGTGGGTGCCTTGGTTCGATGGCGTTATTCACTGCTCCGTGCAGTGTGGCTGGGTACATGGGGTGCTGTGCTTTTTTATTGAGCCGCACTCTGGCGATAATTTTTTTGATCGGGGCAAGTTTTACGGCGACTGGGACGACCAGCTTCGGTTTGCTTTTTTTAGTAAGGCCGCTTTGGAATTTTTGCTCAAAAGCAATAAGCGCCCAGATGTGTTGCACTGCCACGACTGGCAAACAGGACTGGTTCCTGTGATGCTGTTTGAAATGTATCAGTTTCACGGCATGGCCCATCAGCGGGTGTGCTATTCCATCCATAATTTTAAGCATCAGGGCACGTGGGGCGTTGAGATTTTGGAGGCGACGGGACTCAATCAGGCTGCCTATTACTTCACGCCCGAGCGGCTGCAAGATATGGGCAATCCGATGGCGATTAACTTTATGAAGGGCGGCATTGTGTACGCCAACTACGTCAATACGGTATCGCCACACCATGCTTGGGAGGCCCGATTTACCGATGTGGGCTGCGGGTTACAGGATATATTAGCCGTGCATCAAGACAAGTTCGGCGGCATTTTGAATGGGCTGGACTATACCGTTTGGAATCCAGAATCGGATAGTAAAATTCCAGCAAACTACTCAGTTGAAAACTTTGAGAACAAAGCGCTGGTTAAAAAGGCTTTGAGAGAGAGACTTTTACTCCGCGATAGCGATCAGCCGATTGTTGCGTTTATTGGGCGATTTGATCAGCAAAAGGGAATGCACCAGGTGCATCATGGACTGTATTACTGTTTGGAACAGGGGGCACAGTTTGTCTCTTTGGGGTCGGCTTCGGAGCAGGGAATTAATGACTGGTTCTGGAAGGAGAAGGCTTATTTAAACGAAAATCCTGACTGCCACTTGGAGATTGGGTTTAATGAGGATTTGGCGCGGCTGATTTACGCTGGAGCCGATATTATCATGGTGCCGAGTAACTATGAGCCGTGCGGTCTGACGCAAATTATTAGCCTAAAGTATGGAACCGTGCCTGTCGTACGCGGGGTGGGTGGACTGGTCAATACTGTTTTTGATTGGGACTACGATGAAAAACGCCCGCCCTCAGAGCGGAATGGATTTGTGTTTTATGAAAATGACAGCGTGGCGCTAGAGTCGGCACTAAAGCGATCGCTCGACCTGTACAACAAAGAACCTAAGCTCTTTGTACAGCTTGCAAAGCAAGGAATGGCCTGCGATTATTCTTGGCAAAAACCGGGCGATCGCTACGAAAGCGTATACGAACATATTCGGCATTAGTAGCGCGAGCATATGACGTTAGCTTCGTGCTTACAGTCCTCGAAACCTAGGACAGCCACTATTTATCCCACTGGGTTTTCAAGCGCTCAATGCGATCGCGCAAGCTCTCATTCGTCAACCGAGAACTCAGTCGTTCTACCAACAGCGGAAACCCAAACGGCGACGGTCTTTTTACATCCATCCACACAAGCTCCATCGCCTTCATCCGTTTCAGCGCCGCCGTCAGCCTTGGCTCCTCCAACTGTGTTTCAATCACCTCTCGCTCCGCCTGCTGAAGCAACAAATTATCAGGCTCATATTTATTAAACACCTCATAGATCAGCGACGCACTAATCTGCAACTGATTTGCCGTCTTTTTAGATCCCGGATAGCCCTTAAACACCAGCCCTGAAACCTGTGAAATCCCTCTGAATCTCCGCTGCGTCAGCTCGGAAATATTCAGGCTCTCTTTGATCTCCGCATACAAATTTCGCGTTGAGAAAAAGTCTTGATTAAACAGCGCTTCAAAAGGATAGTCCTTCGGCGCTAAAATCTCAAATCCGTAGTCATTCACTGATACCGTAAAGGTCGCCTTTTGCAACTGTGAAAACCGATAGGCCCACAAAAAGCCAATGCCTTCGTGCACATTGCGCCCCTCAAACGGATACACATACAGGTGCTGCCCTTCTCTTGTACGGCAGCGCTCCATCAAAAACTGATCCGCCCCCGGCAGGTGGGAAATGCTATCTTGAGCCGCCAAAATTGGCATAATACACTCCACTTCTGGGCTCACATTGCCTTCTTTTACCTGCGTAATTTCTGCTCGAATGTATTGACTCAAGCAATCTGAAATGGCCAAATACCCGCCGCTCCAAACCGGCACCACACTAGACTTTTTCTTGGTATTTTTCACATACAGCGTCATATCCTTCATCTGAAAGAACTCAAGCCGCCGCCCCGCAAAAAAGAACACATCGCCCTTCTTCAGTCGGGACACAAAGTTCTCTTCTACCATTCCAATCGACTTGCCTTTCGCATAGGCAATCTTCACCTGTTGATTGCCCGTAATCGTGCCGATACTGATTTTGTGCATCCGCAAAATTCGCCCGTCTTCCACCTTATATACGCCGTCTGTTAGAACAATTTTTTGATAGCGCGGATATGCCTTCAGGCACTTGCCGCCCTTCTCTAAAAAGTCCAGCATCCAGCTAAACGCTTCTTTCGTTAAGTCTCTATAGGAAAAAGTCTTTTTTACGGCCGCAAATGTCTCATCAGGTGCAAACCCATCTCCACAGGCGAGCGTTACCAAATGCTGTAGCAGTACGTCGTAAGGCTTGTTCAGCGGATGTCGCGATTCGATGTCGCTGTTTAATAGCCCGCGTCGAAATGCAGATATTTCTAAAAGCTCTAGCGCATTGGTGGGCAAGAAGAAGACTTCTGAAGTGCCTCCTGGTAAGTGGGCTGATCGCCCTGCCCTTTGGAGTAGTCGAGCCAAATTTTTGGCACTGCCGATCTGTACAACACGCTCTACCGGCTGAAAGTCTACGCCTAAGTCTAATGACGACGTGCATACAACCCACTTTATGCTACCTGCTTTGAGGCCTGCTTCAATCGCTAGGCGAGTGTTGAAGTCAATAGAGCCGTGGTGTAGCGCGATTTGATGCTCGTGGTCGGGCAGGGAAAAAGTGAGTGCCTGAAACCATCGCTCGGCTTGTGACCTGGTATTTGTGAAAATCAAAGTAGAGCGCTTAATGTCCAGCACCGCGACCAGTTCTTCAAACATGCTCAGGCCCAAATGCCCTGCCCAAGGAAAGCTATCAACAGACGCGGGCAGCACGCTGGTAATCACGGTCTTTCGCTTAATTTTGGACTGTATGATTACCGGATTGCGACCTGTTCCGGTTGCTGCCTCAGCGGCTTCCTGTAAGTTTCCTAGCGTTGCTGAGATAGCCCATGTTTGGAGGGTTGGGTTGAGCGATCGCAACGCAGACATACACAGCTCTGTCTGCGTCCCCCGCTTAGAGGCCATCAGCTCATGCCACTCATCTAAAATCACGCAGCGCAACGTCCCAAATCGCTTCGCAGAATTCTGGTAAGACAGCAATACCGCCAGCGACTCGGGTGTTGTAATCAGCACGTTCGGCATCTTCTTTATCTGCTGGCTCTTCACCGAAGCTTTCGTATCCCCCGTCCGCGACTCCACCGTAATCGGCCAGCCCATCTCTTCAATAGGCCGCTTAATCGAAACCTCAATATCTCGCGACAGCGCCCGCAGCGGCGTAATGTACAGCAGTTGCAAACCCGCTAACGGCTTTCCCGTTTTCTCTATGTCGGCCAGCATTTGCGCCATTGGCCCCATCACAGCTCCGTAGGTTTTACCCAAACCTGTTGGCACCTGAATAAGGCCGCTTTTGCCAGCGAGATAGGCTTTCCAGGTCTTTTTTTGAAAAGCAATTGGCTGCCAGCTTTGCTGTGAAAACCAGGTGTTGATAGGAGTCAGAATGGTTTGTAAGCGCTTACTAAACGGCTGGACAAAAATTGTAGCGTTTATTTTTAGAGCAGTCGCCAGTTATGTATGCTGAGGCCATTGCTCAACACGCTCAAATCGGAAGTCCACGCTAAATGACGCCATCTCGTAAACCAGATCGACAGAGAGAACATCAGGCAAATGAAAGAACGTTTTTGGCTTGGCTACGCACGTCTATTTCGTTAATTGGCTTTGGGTTTGCGATCGCCCGATTTAGCCTTTTCCTTCAGCAGATTCAGGCACTCAACTCACCGTCTGAGGCAACTGATTTGAACTCTCAGACTTTGGGCATAAGCTTGGTGGTCATAGGCGTTGCGGTAATGGTATTGGCCGCATGGCGATACAACCAGGTGTTTTTGCAAATTGAGCGAGGTGCCTATCGCCCTAACCGCTGGGCCATTTGGCTACTGACGGGCGTTGTCACTGTGTTGGGGCTGCTAAGCCTGCCAATGTTGATACAGCAACAGGATTCCGGTCGGCGATCGCGCCCCTCTTCCGTAGGCGGATCACCCACCCCTAATCCCGTTCAAGCCAGATAGCGCTTTTTAATTTGATAGACATAGTAGAATGACGATATGGCCGTAGTCATGACTACAGCTATATTAGGCTATGGCGTGTGGAGGCTGAATGATGAAAACTGTTTCTAAAAGCAAGCTCAAAAGTAAGTTATTGGAATTCCTTCGATTGGTAGAGTCAGAAGGAGAAGACATTATTGTGACTGACCGAGGAATGCCCGTCGTCAAAATTACCCGATATGGTAATTCACCTTCTACAGAAGAGCTATTTGGAGAAATGCGAGGCAAGGTGACGTATTTTGAAGACTTAACGGCACCAACGACTGATGAATGGGAAGGCCTGTGAAAGTTGTTCTCGACACCTGCGCATTACTGTGGTGGAGTCTCGATCCTGATCAGCTCTCGACCGATGCTCAGCAAGCTTGCGAGCAAATGGAGAAAGCCAAAAACGGACTTGTTCCGTCTATCTGCATTTGGGAAATTGCGATTAAAGTAAAGAACAAAAAGCTGGATTTGGGCGTTGATATAGAGACCTATTTGACAGCTCTAAAAAAGTCGAGTGTAGTCCAGATTGTTCCTATTAGTGCAGATATTTGGGTTGAGAGTGTCGGACTGGACTGGACGCATCGAGACCCGGCAGATCGGGTGGTGGTAGCGTTGGCAACCCATTATCAGGTGCCTGTCATCACCGCAGATAGGGAAATTAGAAAATTTTACTCAGCCGTCGTTTGGTAAGAGATTGAAACCGATAGCGGCTTTATGGGACTCTCCCGATACTTGTTACTGGTGGCTGTTACAGTCGAAGTTAACAATAACAGATCGCGCTTCGCGTGATAACACCAGAAAGAAGAGAAAAGGGCAAGAAGGGTAAAGTGCAATTAAGTCATAGGCGAGCGGCAACTCACTCGAAAACCGATGAAGGAGTCACGAAACTCGCGCGCAATGAAGTAGCGGATAGCGGAGCGGCAGAGCCTCGGAACGTAGTCCCAAGAGCCGCCGCGAACTACTTTGTTGCTGTTATCAGAAGCTTCCCAGACGCTACCATCTGTCGGCGCACCTTCGTAAGAATCATACCAATCATCCTGACACCATTCCCACACGTTACCATGCAGGTCATACAGGCCAAAACCGTTTGCCGGGTAGCTGCCTACATCTGTTGTTTTTGTTAAATACTCTCCTTTAGGGCCAAACTCGTCGACCCCAGTCGCATTGCAGTTGGCAAGATCAGATGTAATCGTTTCCCCAAAATTAAATGCTGTTGTTGTTCCCGCTCGACAGGCATATTCCCACTCTGCTTCGCTAGGCAAGCGATAGTCTTTACCTGTCTTGCGCGTTAGCCGTTGGCAAAACTCCACAGCGTCATCCCAGCTCACCTGCTCTACCGGCTTGTTGTCACCTTTAAAGTAAGAAGGTTCGGGTTCCAGCTCCCGTTCCACTTTAGGCAGCGCCGCTACTACTCGCCACTGCGCCTGAGTCACCGGATACTTTCCTATCAAAAAAGGCTCTATTTTTACCCGATGCTGAGGCCATTCGTCGTCGTTGCCCTCATTGTCTGGCGAACCCATTAAGAAGTCGCCACCCGGCACTCTCACCATATCTAGGATGACACCTGACCCCAACTTCTCCTGTAAAGCTCCTTCACGCACATCTTCAGCCAGCGCCTCAGCCACGATCTCAGGAATTGCCTCTACCGCTCGCATCAAGCTTTGCAACCCTCTAATCAGCCGATCCATATCTGTATGAAACCGAGGGTTGTAGCCAACCTGCGTACCATTTCGATGCAGCAACGGATGCAGCGACGCCGGAAGCTGAGATCGCTGGGGCATCGCCACCCCGTCTAGCAGCAGCGGAATCACCGGAATGCCCCGCTTCAGCGCCGACTCTACCTCAATTCGCACAAAGTCATCTGGATTATCCAGGCGGCGCGTCCCATCCGCTTCAGTCACCGTCGCCCAGGTTTTACCCATTATCACCAGCATCACCTGACACTGGCCCACCACCGCGTCCAAGTGCTCAGCAAAGTCCACGCCCAGCGGAATATCATCCACGTCTTGAAACACATGTTCTGAACCAAACTCAGCGACTAGGCGGTCGTAAATTCGGCCCGTTTCAGCAATGGTGTCACTACGGCGATAGGAAATAAAAATAGAGCTGTAACTTGGCATCAATATAGTCAGTGCTTAATTAATACACATCGTCTCTTATTCATCCGCTTCATTCAAGGACTGTCGCAGTTTTGCGATCGCGCTTCCTCCGCAGACTGAGGCTTCAGCAACCCAGCATGGAAAAAAGCTACAGCCTCGGGTCAATCGGCTCGCTTTCTAACGCTAAAATGCCAAAAATACATTCATGAACCTGGCTAAGGGGTTCTTTTGCTACAAACCGTTCCAAGGATTCAACGCCTAGCGAAAACTCACGCAGGGCGATTGCACGCTTTTTTCCCTCCCCTCTTTTCTTCAATCGGCTCAGGTTCTCTGGCAATGTATAGTCTGGCCCATATACGAGCCTCAGCGCTTCAACACTGCGACACTTTAACGCAGGCTGAGCAAAGCCCTTTTGTCCACAATGAATAAAGTCCATCGGCTTGACAAGCATGCCTTCGCTACCTGCGCCAGTCAACGATTCCCACCACTGAATACCCTCCTCACAGCTAGTTTGATCTTGCAAATGAATAGTCTTGTGCCGAGTGGCTAACAACAGATCTGGGTCGGCTTGGACAATCTGCAAGATTTGGGCCATATGCCACTCATGTGTTTTGTCTGTGTACACTTTTCCTTCCGTTGCCAAAATGTGGAAAGGGGCTAGCTTTATATCAGAGATGACATCTACTGGCCAGCAGTTTTGACTGTAGGCAGATACGTATTTATCGACTAGGTGAGAGCGTTGTTGGTATTGGGTTAGGAGCTTGGAGACGTCTGCGCGATCGCCCACTTCTTTCACATGTGCGATCGCCGCTCCCAGCCCTTTTTTCGCCGCCACTCCGACAGGCACATATCGATTTTTTAGCAGCCCCTGAGCCCTCAAAGACCAGGGCATCAGCTCACAGTCCAAGCAAACCCAATCTGTCGAATGCGTCTTCCAAAAGCCTACTTTATCTAGAGCCGTATTAAGCCGAGAGAGCAAGTCAAATTCTAGCTTTGGTTCATCAAAAAATCGCCGTCCGGTGCGCGTGTAGCAAATGCCAATACCGCTATTCTCTATTCCAAATCTCTCTTTTACAACCGCCTCACTACGACAAACAATTACAACAGCCCGAGAGCCCGCGTGTTTTTCCTGGCACATAACCGTACTCACGTTCTGGCTTCGGTAATAGCCAAACGCTTCGGCAGGATGCTCTAGAACATCTGGCAGCTTCGATGAGTCAACAGGCGCAATAGTCGGCGGCAAGTAAATAAGCCACTTTGGATTTACCGTAAACCGGCTCATTGCTTCTAGCGCCGCCGCAACATTCTCTTCTCGCAGCGTGATTTTGCGATACAGCCGCGTAGAAAGAACTTTCTTCCCAATAAAATCTTTCACATTGAGCCTGTGATCATGCCCATTGTTGCTTTGGGGTGAAAGCCCGTTCGTCCAGCTTTCGCTCAGCGGCTTTACTGGCCTACAGTATATTTTTGCAGCCTTTATGCTCACTAAAGTTTTCTCGGGATATCGCAGCGCCGTGAGCCTGCCACCAAATACACAGCCCGTATCGATGTCAATTGTGTTGTTTAGCCACACGGCTTCTGCAACGGGTGTGTGACCGTATACAACAGCCGCTTTCCCTTTGTATTCAGTGGCCCATTCGTAGCGCACTGGCAAACCAAACTTATCGGTTTCACCTGTTGTTTCACCGTACATTGCAAAGTTGTGTACGTGGCCCGACCGCCTGCCTTGCAACTCTTTTCGCAGTCCAGCATGTGCGGCTACTAGCTTGCCATCGTCTAGCACATAGTGGCTGTCCATTGAGTTGAAGAAGGACTGTAGTTGAGCGATCGCATCCTCCCTTTCTGCTGTTTCCGCTGCCGCGATCGCTTCTATCTCCGCAACCGTTTCCGCCAACCCAAACGTAAGCTTCACTTTCTTCCCGCTCAGCTTTCGCATCAGCTTGTTCTCATGATTGCCCAAAATGCACAGCGCAGAACCCGCAGCAATCATATTGTGAACCAGCCGCACGGTGTCCAAAATGCGCGGCCCGCGATCCACCAAATCGCCCAAAAATAGCGCTTTTCTGCCCTCAGGATGATGATAGGTTGGAAAATTCCAAAAGGGTTGCTCCTGCGATAAGTCTTCTGTTTCGTAGCCTAGCTGTTTTAGCAAAGCTTCTAGTTCGTCACAACAGCCGTGAATGTCACCGATAATGTCAAAGGGGCCGTGATCATGCTTTAGATTACTAGACAGTGGCTGCCGGATAATTTCAACAAATTCGATGTCTTCGGGAGAATTAAGAACATAGACATGACGAAACTTCTCTTGCGCTAAGGTAAGCAGTGATTTTTCTACATTCCTGACCTGATTGATAACCACGTCAACAGGGACTTTTCGCTTTCGCTGCTGGTTGCGTGACTGACATACAGATTCTGGGAGGTTGAGTGCGATCGCAACTGCCTGCACATGATATTGCTTCGCTAGCTTTAAGAGCGATCGCCTATCGGTAGCCTGCACATTGGTCGCATCCACCACCGTCAACCGACCCGCCGCTAGCCGCTTCGCCAGCACATAGTGCAGCACATCAAACGCATCTTGAGTCGCCTCTTGATCGCCTTCATCATCACGCACCATTGCTCGAAAAGCATCTGAAGACAATATCTCTGTGGCGTTAAAGTGCTTGCGCGCAAAAGCAGACTTTCCTGAGCCTGAAGCACCCACTAAAATGACAAGCGATAGTTCTGGAACAACAAGCTTCATTTGCAAAATACTCCCATCTGCGTTGGTGAGCCGACTTCGGGATACTCGCTACCAATTGATTGGAACTCAACCGTATATCCGTACTTTTGAGAAACGCCTTTTGCCCATCGTTGAAATTCTGGTCGAGTCCACTCAAAACGGTGGTCTGAATCGCGCAGTGAGTTGGCAGGCACGGGATACAGCCCGTTGTATTCAATATTAGGCGTGGTTACTATCACTGTGGCAGGCTGTATGAACTCAAAAACAACATGCTCAAACGCAGGCAGGCGATCGCAATCAATATGCTCAATGACTTCCACTATCGTCACCGCATCACAACCTTTCAAGCGCTTGTCTTGATAGACGGCAGATCCGCGCAGAAGCTGAACACGCGATGGTTGTTCATTCAACTCAGCGATACTCAGCCGCTTCTGCGCTTTAGCCAACGCCGTAGAAGAGACTTCAACCCCCGTTATCTTTTTAAGTGAAGACTCTTCACTCAGCCGCTGCAACAGTTCGCCCTCCCCACAGCCAAGATCAACCACGTTTTTAGCGCCGCGCTGATTTAAAACTTCAATCACCGCTGTGAGCCTTTGCTGATTAAGATGGTTAGGCTTTTTAGCCGCGATCACCTGCCAATCCCGCTCTCTTTGAGCCGCCTCAATATCAAAGCGATCGTCCTCTTCCAACCGGGCGATCGCCGTATCAACACATCGAGAACCCAGCTTTTCGTATCGCTGCAAAATGACTGACTTCAAAGGATGATCATCAATCCAGCCCTCGCCCTGCTGCCACACCTTATCAATCTCTTCAGCCCTCAGCCAGTCATGCTTTTCATCGTCCAACGCCGCGATCAGCACACACAGATGACACAACAAATCCTTGATCCGAACTGTATTTTTGAGCGTTGCCGAAAGATAAATCGTGTCTTCGCAAACAGATTGACCTGTCACCTCATAGCCCAACGGTTCAAAAAGCTGCTGCAACAAAGTTTCTCCCCCTCGGCAAGGTAAAACCGGAATATTGACCGTTATTGGAATAGCCGTCGCAGCCAAATCAGGTCGGTCGGTTGAGCGGCCTAGCATCGCCGTCCTAAGCACCTTCAGCATGGCTAAGCTTAAAAACGAAGAGGCAGTATAGGGGCGATCGCTAATGGTTTGATTGAGCACGCTTTCTTTAGCAAAGGCAGACTTTCCTCGACCGATAGGATCAATATCCAGCAACAGTACGGCGGTGCAGCGCTGGGCGATCGCCTCCGAATAAAACACGTGCACCTGCCCGTAGCTCAGCGGCCCAAAATTCATCGAAAAAGACTGCAAGCGCTCGGGATGCTTATGCAGCAAATGGCCCAGGTCAGTCGCGGGCTGATGTGTCGTTGTAATCGATAAAAGCATTGAGGAAAATATGGGCTCTTAATGATACCTCTCGGCACGATAGACGCGCTTGAACTGAGAATCTTTTTTAAGAGCGCCCTTTAGACTTTTCAGCGAGCGGGCGCTTCTTTTATAGTCAATTGTTTAAACGAAAGATAAAGTTGACCTGATGAATTCTGACACTTTACCCCCATCATCAAACATGTCTTTACATCCCTCAAAAGCCTCAGAAGGCATTATCGCCTCGCGAGAAGCCGTTCATTCGTTTCTAGTAACCGCTGAGCAAATACAGCATATCGAACAGCGAATTTTTGACGCTGGAATGCCTGTTTCTGCGCTGATGGAAAAAGTTAGCGGCCTGTTCGTTCAGTGGTTGCTGTCACGTTTAGCCAGTAATTATGTACATCAGTCTAGCTGTGAAGTTGGAATTTTAGCGGGGCCAGGGCACAATGGCGGCGATGCGCTAGTCGTGGCTCGTGAGCTTCATCTTTTGGGCTATAAAGTCAAGGTTTATCAGCCCTTTTCTCACTGCAAGCCGTTAACCGCTCAGCACGCTAGCTATGCGCAAAGTCTTGGCATTATTTTCGTTAATTCATCTACAGACTTAATAAGCTGCAATGTCATCGTTGATGGTCTATTTGGCTTTGGTTTAACACGGCCAATTACTGACAGTTTGGCTGATGATATTGACAGGATCAATCAGCAAAATATACCTATATTCAGCATTGATTTGCCATCAGGGATCCATACCGACACCGGGAAAGTGATGGGCACCGCACTTAAAGCAAGCTATACGGCCTGTCTTGGCTTATGGAAGCGAGGCTTTATGCAAGAAGATGCTTTGGCTTATTTGGGAGAATGTAGTCTGATAGATTTTGATATTCCACTGGCTGATATTAAAGCCGTTTTAGGAGAGAATCTTGTTGTTTCACGGGTTACTGATCGAGATGCGATCGCGACGCTCCCACTCAATCGCTCGCTCACAGCACATAAGTACAAAGCCGGGAACCTCTTACTCATCGCCGGTTCGCGTCAGTATGCAGGGGCCGCGATGCTGACTGGATTGGGAGCGATCGCCAGCGGTGTCGGTATGCTCACTTTGGCCGTACCCGAATCCATTCGCCTCGCCTTACTGCCCCATCTACCGGGTGCTTTGCTCATCGGCTGCCCTGAAACAGCATCAGGTGCGATCGCTTCTCTCCCCAACGATATTGACCTCAACAAGTACGATGCGATCGCCCTCGGCCCTGGCCTAACTCCAGCCGTTCCATCCCTACTCACCCAAGTTCTCACCACTGGCTGCCCACTTCTTTTAGATGCCGACGGTCTCAATCTTCTTGCCAACAACCATCCCATCCAACAGCTTCAAGACCGCAAGTCTCCTACTATACTCACACCCCATTTAGGAGAGTTCAAACGTTTGTTCCCAAATATTCAAGCCGAGCTTCCTGGAGAGATTGCGCTTAAAGCCGCTCAGGTGAGTAGTGCAATTGTGCTGTTGAAAGGGCCGAGGAGTGCGATCGCCGATAGAAAAAACATCTGGTTCAATCCGCAAAGTACGCCTGCCTTAGCCCGAGGCGGCAGCGGCGACGTGCTCACAGGGCTAATGGGCGGGCTGCTGGCATCAGCGGCGCAGTCAAACCAAGAAACTACATCGGCTGTGATGGGTGCAGTTTGGTGGCATTCTCAGGCGGCGACCTATGCAGAGGGTGAGCGATCGCTGCTCGGTGTCGATCCGTTACACCTAGCTCAGGCGCTGAATCCTGCTTTGCAGGCAGTTATGGAATCAAACCCTTGAATATCAGTCAGCAATCTTTTCAGCATAATTAGGTGAAAAGAAACCTATTCCTTTGCCGCTCGCTTCCGTTTCACCGTTGCCCACGTTCGCCAGCTCAGCAAGCCCAGCAGCAGCAGCGTCAGCGGTACAACAACCGTGCCAATTAAGCCCGTCCAAGGTGAATTAGGATTCGTGGCATTCGCGATTAGGTAGCCAATATAGAGCACGTAGTAGGCCAGCAGCAGCGTTCCCTCGCGGCGAGACACCTCGTTGTCTGTAAAAAAGATGGGAAGGCACATCACCGCCACTGCCACCATCACCGGAATGTCAAAGCCGATGGCAGAGGGTGAAACGGCAATGCCCTTGCTCGAAACGGCGCTAGCGAGTCCTAGGACTACCAAAATATTAAAAATATTGCTGCCAATGACGTTGCCAACAGCAATATCTCGTTCGCCGCGAATGCTCGCCATTACCGAAGTCGCTAGCTCTGGTAAAGACGTTCCAAAGGCAATAACCGTCAGGCCAATGATTAAAGGACTTGCGCCAAAAAACTCGGCAATGCTGACAGCGCTATTCACCAATAGTTGGGAGCCAGAAACGAGCATGATTGTGCCGACGACAAACATGCCTGCGTTGATGCCAGTTTCTTTTAGTGAAAGCGATCGCTCACCGAATTTGGCGTATTCATTTTGAACGTTCTCGTCTTTTTCCTGCTGGCTCTGATATAGCAAAAATACCGTGTAAACAAGCCCGCCAATAAACAAAACCACCCCATCGGAGCGGCCTATCTCTCCATCAAGCCCAAATAGCAGCACCAGCCCTGACACGCCAATCATAATCGGCACATCTAGCCGCACTAGCTGCTGAGCGACTATCAACGGCGAAATTAAGGACGACACGCCCAATATCAGCAGCACGTTGCAAATATTGCTGCCCACGACATTGCCCAGTGCAATATCGGCTTCATTCAAAAAGCTTGCCTTTAGGCTCACTGCTAGCTCAGGGGCACTGGTGCCAAAAGCCACCACGGTTAGGCCAATGATCAATGGAGAAATACCAATAGTCGCCGCTAGTTTAGAAGCACCTTTAATTAAAAGTTCTGCGCCGCCAACCAATAGAATTAGCCCTATGACCAAGTACAAAATCGTCCAAATGTTCATAAGTCTGTAATTTAGTCTCTCTTTCGTAAGGGGGGCAACAGACGGACTCTACTTCTTATATCAAACTACCCAGATATATAGCCAATTCATAAATAAACTTGTACGTAGAAAATCGCGGCGGCAGCATTAATAATTAAGGTGTGTCCTCCCACAGAGTTTTTATGCCGTGACCGCCACAATAGAAGATCTCGCCCCCTGGCGATCGCCCCTCGCTAGAGCCCTCCACCGCAACCGCGCCGTTCCTTTTTGCCGCTACTTTCAGCTCGCTACCCTCAGAGCCGACGGCACCCCTGCCAACCGCACCGTCGTCTTTCGCGGCTTTTTAGCGGACACCAATCAGATCATGATGATTAGCGATCGCCGCAGCGAAAAAACAGATCAGCTCCAGCAAAATCCTCACGCCGAAGCCTGCTGGTACTTCACCAAAACTCGCGAACAGTTCCGCTTATCTGGTCACGTTAGCGTGATCACCGCAGACACAGAACACTCCAATCTTGCTGAAGCCAGAACACGCATTTGGCAAAATATCTCAGACAATGCCCGAATTCAATTTGCATGGCCGCAGCCCAAAGCCAGTCGAGCCGAAGACAATGCCTTTAGCCCAATGCCACTCGACGACCAACTGCCGCCTAATACCTTTACGCTCTTACTTCTAGCAGCCTATAGCGTTGATCATTTAGAGCTACGTGGCGAGCCTCAAAACCGTCATCTTTATACCAAAACAGACGGTGCTGATTGGGAGGCGATCGCCGTAAATCCATAGCGCTCAGCGCCTCTTAAATGCCAGCGCCGCCTAAAAATTCTTGAATCGCTCGATCTTCAATACGGCAGCACTGATCCGGCTCACAGCTCTCGGCCTGAAGTGCCCGCATCAACAGCGCCGTCTGATCCGCTCGCCCAGAACCAACCCCTACCAAGCGCTCTGCCCCTCTTTGCGCAGGTTCAGCCTCTTTAATGGCCGTCAGCTCGTTTTCTAACGCATCAATTCGATCCACCAGCGCCCGAATCGCCATCGCCTCAGAGTCCGGCAGCCTAGCATGATCCAAAGGCTCTACTCGCTCACCCGAACGGTACACAATCCGCCCTGGAATGCCCACCACCGTACAGTCGGAGGGCACTTCACGCAGCACGACTGAGCCCGCCCCAATTCGCACATTATTGCCGATCTGAATATTGCCCAGCACCTTGGCGCCTGCACCAATAATCACACCTGTGCCTAGCGTCGGGTGCCGCTTGCCTATTTCCTTACCCGTGCCGCCCAGGGTCACGCCTTGATAAATCAGTGAAAGGTCGCCAATAATGGCCGTTTCTCCGATCACTACGCCCATACCGTGATCAATAAATACGCCACAGCCAATGGTTGCGCCGGGGTGAATTTCGATGCCGGTTAGCGCTCTGGCGACGTGTGAGATTAGCCGAGGCACAAAGGGAATACCGACATTCCACAGCCAGTGAGCGAACCTGTGCAGCACTAGCGCCTGAAAGCCAGGATAAAGGAGGGCAACTTCTAGCCAGTTACGCGCGGCTGGGTCGCGCTCAAATATAATGCGGAAGTCTTTAATCAGGGCTTTGAACACAGGTAGTTTCCCTAAAGAGTAAGGCAGAAGCTGATATCGCTTTTTTGGGTCAGCTAGCTTAAGTTAAATCGTTAGCTGACAATTGTTATATTAGCGCCTGATTAATTCTCCTCCAACCCCTCAGATGTGTTCGGTTGGCTGGTCTTTGGGCAGATTTTTGGGCCAGTGAGTAAAGCAGAAACTAGCTGGGCGTTCTTTGTGATGGGGGCGGGCCGATGCGTAGGGTGTAGCTGATGCGATCGCCTCGATTAAAAGACCCCACCCAAATCTGATACGTGCCCGCTGGCCAGTCGCGATCTGTCACCGCTGCATCTCGATGCGATCGCTGATAGTTGTCGTTGCAGTCAATGCCTCTTGGCCCTTGAATGAGCAATGTGGTGTCCTCACCTTCGCTGTCGACAGCAATGCGTAAACGCGGCTGATCTTTGGGGAGGATCACTGTGTAGTCAGGCTCAGCAGCACCGTAACCTAGGCAGATTTTTCGCCGGCGATCGCGCGCTGCTAGCTGCGTAAAGCTTTCGCTGCTAGCCGTAATTCCCTGCACCTCAATCGGATCTTCAGCGAGGTTAATTGGCACTTTAGACTCTTGTGCATTTGCCCCTGTGGCCATCAACAGCAGTCCTGCTAATGGCGCGATCGCACGATTTAATCGCATTATTATCTTCCTCAAAATTTATTGCCTCTAGCTAATCCCTTTAGCCAATCCCTAAGCGGCTCGCTAGGCTAGGCGTCAGAGGTAGCAGCACCAAAAGCGTCATGAGCAAGGCCAGCAAAGCTAGCGCTGCACGAGCGTCATCTGGCTCCGTCAAATCATCCATACAAGGCCGTTCAGGCTGTCGCTGCAAAAAGACAATCAGCACGGCCCAATACAGCGCCAGCGGATTGAACAAGCCCACGACCGCTAGTAGAACCAGCGACACCGCCGTTGAGCGAACGAGCGTTTTGCGCCCATAGATAGCTTGAATCACGCGCCCGCCATCTAGCTGCCCGGCAGGGATAACGTTGATAGCCGTGATGATTAGACCCATCCAGCCAATTACCATTAGCGGATGAACGTCTACTAAATCAGCTTGTAGCGCATCGCCTAAAACGGTGCGGGCCAATGTGCCAACTAAAATAGAGCCTTGAAAGAACTGAGCAGGCATTTGGAACGTGCTACCGGGATGTGAGAGCACTAAGCCCAGGAAAAGCAAGGCAAACGATAAGATACCACCCGCTGCTGGCCCTGCGAAAGATACGTCAAAGAGCACAGAGCGGTTCGGCAAAATAGACTCAAATCGCATCAATGAGCCAAAAGAGCCGAGCTGCCATGCGGGCAAGAAAAAGGGTGGGCTGATTTTGACGTCTAGCTTGCTGGCAACGATGCGGTGGCCAATGTCATGTACGCCTAGAACGGTCGCAAGGCCTAGTGCAATCGGCAGCGCGGCTGGCCAGCGATCAGGAGATTGAAAAATGTCAAAGCCTTGAAGAATACTGGCGGTTTCTAGGCAAGTGGCAAAAGATGCGATCGCTAGCACCACCGCTAAAATCTTTTGCCTTAATGACGTCGGCTTAGGCCCGTAGTCGCTCGGCTGCACCAGCACCACTGGCTTATCTTCAGGGTCTATGAGCACAAAGGCACAGTAGCGATCTGCCAGCTTTTCATGAAGCTTCTCGTTCAGCACCTTCGCCGTCTCATCCGGCTTACCCCGCAGGTTTCCTTTAAAGATTGCGCCTTCTACAAACGGGATTGTCTGGGTTCTAAAAAAAGTATCAATGCCGAAAATACCTTCAATCACCGTCAGGTCTTCAGGCGGAATTGGCCGCACGTTATCAGGCGATTTTTCAGGCACTTTTGATTTAATGGCCTGATCGGTCTTAGCCACCTGGGAGCCTTCAGCGTCCTCTCCACTGACCGTCTCGGCCAAAGCTGGCAGCGCAGCACCTTCTCCCCCTCCGGCATCGTCCAGTTCAGCGACAGAAGCATCATCTGAATTCAAGCTCATTAGCGCTGCCGACCGCTTTTCAGCAAGCTCTGTCTGTTCAGATTCTCGTAGCTGCTGTCCTAAGTAAATGTATAGCCCCGCTGAAGAAACCACCATCAGCAGGATGCCAGCTAGGTTGAGATAGACGCCCGCTGCCGAGAGCGCGAAAAACAGCAGCCAGGGGGCCATCAGCACAACCGTTTGCAGCCAAGCTAAAATACCTGGCTTACCGTAAGGTTTGGCTTGGGAAAAGCCCCAGGCAAGAATGCCAACAGCGGCCAGTAAAAGTAAAGCGACAACCATAATAATGAGGTGGTGTGACTGGGGAAAAAGTAGTGCGATCGCAAGGCACGCCTCTGGCGTATCGCAACTCGCATGCCAGCCAGAAAAATTAGAGGTACGGGGTGATTTTACTGTAGTAGAAGATGGTTTGCTGTTTCCCTTTGGCCCCAGCATCTATCGCCCGCTAAAACAATCAAAAATCAGCAAAAAGTCAGCGAAGCAAGCGCAAAAGCTTTCAGGTACACTGGCTTTTAAGCCCTGCGAGCGCCCATGCCCATCCCCCCTTCCAACCCTCAATCTGCCTCTACTGCCAGCGAATTTGAAAGCGAGCAGATTGCCAACGGGCCAGCCCTTGAGCCAGTAGACAAACCACTGGCTCAGCCGCCTAATCGAAGTATTAGCAACAACGAGTCCTTTTCGGTTGACTACAACCCTGATCCTGATTTTCAAGGAGACAACGGAGAGATTCCTCACTCGCCACATGTCAATCCGCTCACGAGAGCCGAGGCCGAAAACAGCGGCGATATAAAGCAGGTTTTGGGCGCGCGGCAGGGCGCGAACGGCGCACAGACGGTAGATCGGTATCAAAAACAGCCTGCGATTGATCCTATTAAGGTAGCCAAAGCGCCTGTTAGCGTGATTGCGATCGCAGGTGCCCTCGTCATCCTTATCGGCTTCACCCTCAACAGCATCTGGCTCACGCTTGCCGGTTCCATCGTCACCCTCGTCGTCTCCCTTCGTCTACTCGCCCCCATCCTCCAAGAAGCCCTCAACGATCTTAGCCAGCAGCAGCGCGCGCTGTTTATCGCCATTCCAGGCTCTTTACTCGGCATCATCGGCATCATTTCCACCAGCGGTATTGCTCGGCCGATCGCCCGCTGGGGTAGCGGGCTGCGCTGGGACATCGTTAGCGCCCTCGGTGACTTTCTAGGCGCGATCGGCCAAATTTTAATTGCCATCATCGCCGTCTACGTCGCCTGGCGGCAGTACATTATCTCGCGAGATCTCACCGTTCAGCAAAACCTGATTACGCAGCAGCAAACCATCGACTCCTACTTTCAAGGCATCTCAGAACTTGTCCTCGACGACGAAGGCCTACTAGAAGACTGGCCTCAAGAACGCATCATTGCCGAAGCCCGCACCGCCGCTATCCTGAGCAGCATCGATGCAGGCGGTAAGGCCAAGGTTCTCCGCTTCCTATCTCGTTCCAAGTTGCTTACACCGCTAGCCCGCGATCAGCGTTTAGGGCGTCCCATTCTCGATGGCATGGGCGGCTACGCAGAAGATCGGCAGGGCGGCACCCGCGTTATCGACGTTGGCGTCATGCTCGCAGCCAGTAATATCGCAGGCACAGACCTCCGCTGGCTCGACCTCAGCGAGTCTAACCTCATTCGCGCTAACCTCACCGATTGCGATCTCGTCCGCACCAACTTTGCGCGCGCTATCCTCTGTGACGCCAACTTAGCTAATACAGACATTATGGGCGTGCGCCTATTCTATGGAGATCTTGAAACCGCGACGCCTCGAACCCGCCAAGACAAACCCAGCTACGTAACCGGCGAGTTTACAGGTGCGGTCATTGAAGGAGCCGACCTCACAAACGCACAGCGCATGTCAGAAATTCAGCGCTGCTACTGCTGCGCCTGGGGCGGAAGCAAAACCCGAGCCACTATCCCCGGTGGATGTGAAGGCATTCCAAACCGGTTAGGACGTTAGCTTTCTCAAGCTGAGCTAGTTACGTAAATTGGCGGATATAGTGACACCGTTCCATAAAGATTCCGAAAACATAACGCCAAAGTTGAAGAAGATTTCTTACGTGCTTATGGGTAGCCTTCCGCACATATACAGATTTGCAGCCATGATTGGGTAAATTTGGTTTAAATATTCCGATTCTCCTTTTGCTTTAGCACTATGGTTTCACGCGCCTCCGGGAAACGCTCCGCCAAGCTGTCCGCAAAACGGACAAGAAAACGAACTGACTCCAAAGTTGGTAGGGGAGCCAAGCAAGCAAAACTTAGTAAAAAAGCTGGCAGAGCAGGTGCGACTAGCAATAGCACAAGCCTAGAAACCCTCAGTCCTCGGCAAAAGCTTGTGCTAGAAAGAGCCGCCGCTGCCCGCCGTCAAGAAACCGTTTCCTTCATCGTCTCAGTTTTCTTCGGCTGCGCGTTCATCGGCCTTCTATTTGGCCTACTGATTGGCCCTCAAGAAGGCACCGCAGCAGGCGGCGCACTGATGTGCCTCATCCTGTCCTTCAAATATCAGCGGCTCGCACTGTACGCCTTTATCATCTACGTCCCGTTTGCAGGCACCGTCATTTACGCCTTGGGGGGGAGCCCAATTCTGCAGCTCGCCAAGGACATCTTTTACATCCCAGCACTCATTGGAGTATATCAATTCTGCCACAAAAACAAGCTACCAATTATTCTGCCCAGGCAAATTAAGCCGCCGCTCATATTTCTGATCATCATCGTTGCCGTAACAGCACTCGTCACCAACGTACCCGACCAGTTTATAGGTGGTGAAGGTAACAGCCTGCCGATCATCATGGCCATTTGGGGCGCAAAGATAATCTTCGGATATATTCCGCTGGTGGCCTGTATTTACTATCTCATTCGCAACAAAGAAGATCTCATCTTTTTCCTGCGAATGCAGGCAGTGCTTGTGCTCGTCGCATCCAGCCTAGGTCTGATCCAGTACCTGATGCTCAAGACCGGCTACTGCGCCGGCACCAGTGGCGTTGGCGCAGAAATGTTTAGAGCTTCCCTAGGGGCCAGATGCTTCGTTGGCGGCTCCTTGCTTTACTCTCCTGAGGTCGGCCAAATTCGGCTGCCAGGAACCTTTGTAGCGCCCTGGCAGTGGGGCTGGTTCCTCATTTCAGGCGCATTCTTTAGCTTCGGCACCACCTTCAGCGACCGATCGACCGTTTGGCGTGCCGTTGGCCTTATCTCACTAGTGGCAGTCATGATCATGGCCGTCGTCTCAGGTCAGCGGATTGCGCTGGTACTGGTTCCCTTATCAATCGGGTTGCTTACGATACTGACCGGCCAAATTGCTAACCTCAAGCGCTTCTTGCCCATCGGCGTTATTTTAGGCATCATCTTGAGCTACTTAGTCGTCAGCAACCCAGCAGTGATCGAAGGTCGAGTGGAGAGTCTTATTTCTCGCTGGGAGGCATCGCCACCTCAGCAGTTTATAGTTCAGCAGTTCAGTCAGGTATGGAAAGAACAGGAGGGTATATTTGGCCATGGCGTAGGCAGAGCGACGAACTCCGCTCGCAGTTTTGGCAAAACCACGCTGCTCGAAACCTACCACCCTAAAGTCATTTATGAGCTAGGCCCGCTTGGGCTAATTGCCATACTAGCGGTGTACACCACCCTTACTGTCGTCACGTTTAGAGTGTATCGAGGCACTCAGGATAAAGACCTGAGAAGCTATGCAGCCTCAATGTGGGTATTCATTCTTTTCATTAGCTACAGCCCGTATTACTATCCGTTGGACGTTGATCCAGTAGCCGTTTATTACTGGCTAGCCGCCGGAATTGTCCTTAAAATTCCAGAAATAGAGCGGCAGGAACAGGAAAAGGCCGCTGCCATAGCGCTTGAGGCAAGTGGAGGGGAACCGCCTGTGACTTCAAAAAGAAGACGTGGCCAAGCCAAGCCAACTTTTAATTAAAACGCCCTTGTATCGGACACAATTCTAAGGCTATGACCCTTCAATCTGCACCCATTCCCGTTCAAACGGCACCGCACGCTGATACACCGTTAATTTCGGTCGTGATTCCTACGTATGGGCGCGAGGCTGTGCTGTGCGGCAGCATCAAAAGCGTTCTGGCTCAGAGCTACCCGAGCTATGAGCTGATTGTGGTGGATCAAACTCAGCAGCACGAACCAGAAACGCAACTATTTTTAGATGGGCTGGGGGGCAAGCCAAATGTTCAGTTTTATAAGGTGCCTTGGGCCAGTCTGCCAGCAGCCCGTAACTATGCTATTGAGCGAGCCAATGGCAGTATCTTTTTGTTTTTAGATGACGATGTAGATCTGCCAGAAGGTTTTTTGGCCGCACATGCTCAGGTGTATGAAAATAGGCCTGAGGTCGGCGCAGTAGCTGGACGCGTGTTCGACCGGATGAAGCTTTCGGAGTCTCAGGTGCCAGAAATTGAGATGCTGCCGCCTGAAGCCATGGATCCAGGTGTTGCCTGGTATCACATTGATTTGGTGCATACGGTAAAGCCGCAGCAGGTGCTGACTGCTAGGGGCTGTAATATGTCTTTTCGGCGCTCGGTGTTTGATCAATACGGCCTTAGGTTTGACGAGCGCTTTCAGGGCAGTGCGGTACGCGAAGAATCAGACTTTTGCCTGCGATTTCGTAAAACCGGCATGATTATTTGGTATGAGCCCGCAGCGCATCTGGTGCATTTGGGAGAAGAAACCGGCGGCTGTCACGACATCAGCACCAAGTCACTTACCTACCAGATGACGTTTTATCACAATCACTTCCTGATGGCGCTCAAAAGCCTTACGCCTAGCCAGGTTCTCAGACTATCTGCCAGCCTATTCGACTGCCATGTTCTCGGACATCCGCCCTGTAACAAAAGTGGCTCACCGTTCAAAGTTGTTACCCGCTTCGTGTTTTACACTTTGGGCTTTCTCAAGGCTTGCCTGACTCTTTTAAATCCTGCCTCCCGAGACGGCAGACTTTATACACGACCATCAGCCTAAAACTCTCAACGCATTTTTTCTCATGAAAATTTTGGTCGCTAGCCACACCTATATTGTTGATCTCAACTGTGAAAAGCTGCGATCGCTCACCCAAATTGACCCCACCGTAGAAGTCACCGTCGTCGTTCCCAAGCGCTGGAACCCTGGCGGCGTCCAAAGCCGCAAAATAGAAACCCAGCCCCGCACCGAAGGCCGCTTCCGCATCGTCCCCATTTCCAACTTCAGCCAAAACAATCAGGGCTTGCTCAGCTTCGGGGCAGACATTATCACTCTGCTGCGTGAATTTCGTCCCGATGTCATTCAGGTAGAGCAAGGCGCAAAATCTATCGGCTATGCAGAGCTAATCACGCTCAACCGACTGCTAGGCCTCAACGCCAAAAACACTTTCTTCACCTGGTGGAACTTACCCTATCAGGTAAAGTTTCCGCTCTCCTTACTCGAAAACTACAATCTCAAAAACACTCACGGGCTCATTGTTGGCAACCAAGATGGCGCAGACGTTTTACGAGACCATGGCTACAGCGGGCCGACCTGTGTTATGCCACAGTTGGGCGTAGATGAAAGCATTTTTCGCCCAGATCCTCAGCCAGAACTGGCCCAGCAGCACGGCATTACACCTGATGATTTTGTGATTGGGTTTGTGGGCCGTTTTGTAGAGGAGAAGGGCCTGCTGACGCTGTTTAGGGCACTAGGAAAGCTACAGACCGCCCACAGGTGGAACCTGTTGCTGCTGGGCCGTGGGCCGCTTAAAGAAAAGCTACAGCAGCTCGCTCACGAATTTGATATTGAAGACCGTATTCTATGGGTAAAAAGCGTTCCCCACGCCGATGTTCCTCGCTACATCAACCTCATGGACACGCTGGTACTCCCATCTGAAACTACCTACCAGTTCAAGACCCTTAGCGCTGCGGGGTGGAAAGAACAGTTTGGCCATGTTCTGATTGAGGCCATGGCCTGCAAAGTGCCCGTAATTGGCTCTGACTCTGGCGAAATTCCACATGTGATAAAAACTGACGGACTGGTATTTCCTGAGGGCAACGCCGAGGCCTTTGCCCAAAAGCTAAGTATCTTGCTTGAAAGTCCAGACCAGCGAGACGACATCGCTGAGCGGGGATACCGTCGGGCGATGAGCGAGTACACCAATACGGCTTTAGCCAAGCGGCTTTTGGCGTTTTATCAAACTTTGTTTTAAGCGATCGCCCAATTGCATCAAGAAGCCTTAATGCGTATCAGCAACAGACCTTTTGTTTATTCAGCGACTTTGTGAAACACTCAGCTCCTACCTTCAAGGCCCTCTTTAAGCCCGCACATTTTATTCTAGGGATTGCGCTGGCATTAGCTGGCTGCGCTGAGGGTGATTTTCAGACGGCGCAAACGATTACCTTTGGGGAGGCGGATGAGCTACAAATTCAGCCTATTCGAGTTTGTGATGATAGCGGCAATAACTGTGCAGGCGTTAATTTGTTTAGAGACATCACCGAAAGAATTCTGGCGCAGGCGAAGCTGAAGGTGTCTTTTTTACCAGAAAGGCAGCTCAATGCTTCTCGCTTTTTATCGATTAACGATAGGAGCGATCGCAACTCTCCTGACTATGAATTTTATGAACTCACCCGCACAGGCGGCAAAGGAGCCTTCGGTCGCAACCCTAATTCCACAGAAACCAGCGGCCCTATCAACGTCTGGTTTGTTGACACTATCGAAGCCTCAAGCAGCTTCACTCAGTTTGGCCTTGCCTGGGTAGACGCTAACGGCGTTCTGATTAGTAAAGAAGCGCTTGAATTCAACGGTACTGGCCGTGCCGATACGCTCGCTCACGAAGTTGGGCACAACCTGGGCCTGCGGCATTCTACGCTAGGTGCAGGCGGTTCAAACAATTTGCTCACTGATGGCGATCGCAGAAACGTTCCCGGTTCAGTGAATGACATCACGCCTGATGGCGCGGGACTTAGCTTACTGACGACAGCTCAAATTAAAACCATCCTTGACAGTCCATTTGTAGCCCGTGGGACGTCGGCTAGCAAACCTAGTTCAGTGGTTTCTAGCGGCGACGTCCTCTCAACGCTGTCGTCCCTGCCAGCCCCGCTGATAGATGCAGATACGGGTGAAACCAGCACAGTAAGTGTTCCTGATGTGGCGAGTAGCTGGATAGGGTTGTCTCTGCTGGGAGTGTTCATCTTTAAGACCAGCCGTAAAAGATCGGCGATCGCACATGACTAAATTCATCTTAATCAGGCTGGCAATTTTCTTGTCTCTAAGCACGCTAACCGCACTGACCATTGTGCTGCTGTTTCCTGACCTGCCCCCTTATGAAGAAGGCGAAGTGCCTGCGCTCCAAAACGTCACCGACAGGGTAACGTTACCAGCAACGAATCAGTCTGTTGAGACAGGCACTTATCGGCTAGAGATTGTGGGTGAGCCGGAATGGCGATCGCGCACCCCAACCGCTACCCTTTACAGCGGCGACACACTGATTTGGAAAAAAGAGCTGCCTCACCAGTACGGCCCCAGATTTGCCTTAGTCAGCCCCAAGGGTCAGGTTATTTTGTTTGATGAATATATTAATGTGGCCAGTCCTTATGCGATCGCCCTCATTAATTCCACGGGTGAAGACATCTCAACCCACAGCTTTGACGACATCCAAGCATTTCTACAAGACGTTTCCCGCGCCGACCTCACCCGCCAAGCCAACAGCGGATGGTGGATCTCTAGCCCGCCCCAGCTAGACAAACTCGAACAAAATGCCCTCGTTCAAACTGGCGGCACCACGCTACAAATTAACCTAACGACAGGAGAACTCAGTCGCCGCGACGACCTGTAACCCATCCAAAATTCTCTTCATCTTTTGAACGCCATGAAGCCGCTGAAAATACTGCAAATCGTACCGTCTATCTCCTTGATATACGGCGGCCCTAGCCAGATGATTCAAGGCCTTTGCGCTGCACTTGCCCAGCAGCCAAAAGACCGCGTTGCTCAAGTGACCATTCTCACCACCGACTCAAACGGCGACGTAGACGAAGCCCCATTAGATGTCCCACTCGGCCAGCCCGTCCAGCAAGACGGCTACGAAATCATCCACTTTCGCTGCGCCCCCTTCCGTCGCTACAAATTCTCTACCGATTTGCTCAAATGGCTCTGGGCCAACGCCCACCACTACGACATCGCCCACATCCACGCCCTGTTCTCTCCCGTCAGCACCACCGCCGCCACCCTCTGCCGCTGGCAAAAACTGCCCTACGTCATGCGCCCTCTAGGCACCTTAGATCCTGCTGACTTGCAGAAGAAAAAGCAAATCAAAAAGGTCTACGCCGCGCTTCTAGAACGTCCTAATCTCGCAAGCGCAGCCGCCATTCATTTCACTAGCGAGCTAGAATCCAAAGTCTCTGAGCGCTTTGGCGTTAGCACGCCTGGGAAAGTCATCCCGCTGGGTGTTTCCTTACCCCAACTGCCAGATCGCAACGCCTCACAGCAGGCTATCCGCGAGCAGTTCAATATCCTCGCCGAACGCCCGATTGTTCTATTCATGTCTCGAATAGATCCTAAAAAAGGATTCGATCTGTTGCTGCCTGCCTTAGAAAAACTGCACAAAAACAACCAGCCCTTTCACTTTCTGCTATGTGGCGCAAACCCTCAAGACAGAGCGTACGAAACCTCTATTCGCGAGCAAATTCAATCATCTGTTTGGTCAGACTGGGCGACGCTTAGCGGCTTCGTCTCAGGCAAACTAAAAGCGCGAATTCTGAGCGCCGCTGATGTGTTTGTGCTGCCGTCCTACTATGAGAATTTTGGTATTGCGGTGGCTGAGGCGATGGCCGCGAAAATACCCGTAGTGATTTCTGACCAGGTGCATATTTGGCCTGCGATCCAGGAAAGTGAGTCTGGATGGGTGGTGAAAACAGAGGTTGGATCGCTCACAAAAGCTTTGGCTGAGGCTTTATCACAGGCCGACATGCGGCGTCAGCGGGGAGAAAATGCTCAGCGGTGTGCGGTAGAAAACTATAGTTGGGATGCGATCGCCCAGCAAATGACCGACACCTACCACGAGCTGCTTACCACCGAATCCTAACCATTCCTTCCTAACCATTCCTACAGATGCGTCTTTAGATGGAAAATGCAGTGCGATCGCCTTCAAAACGCCGCTCAGCTAACGGTTTGCCTCTAAACTTAAGGACGTGACTTCCTATACACGCCCCCTTACACCACCAAATTCCATGGCAGACCAGATCGATCTCTTCAGCGCTAGCGGCGTGGACGCCACCCCACCCCCAGCCGATTTCGACCCTGCCAAAATTCCCACCAGCGCTAAAGTCCCTATCCCTACCGGCACCTACGATTCATTAGAACCGCTCGCCGTCCACTGCAAAAGCTGCCAGCGCTGTGAACTTGCCGACACCCGCACCAACGTCGTTGTTAGCCGAGGCAATCCTAACGCGCCAATTATGATCATCGGCGAAGGCCCAGGCCAGCAAGAAGATGAGCAAGGCCTTCCCTTTGTGGGCAAATCTGGTCAGCTTCTTGAAAAAATTCTCGCTGCCGTCCGTTTAGACAGCGAAAAAGACACTTACATCTGCAATATCGTTAAGTGCCGCCCACCCGGCAACCGCAACCCGTTAGCGCCAGAAGTCAGCGCCTGTAAGCCTTACATCCTAGAACAAATTCGCTTAGTCGATCCCAAAATCATCTTGCTCACCGGGGCCACCGCCGTTAAAGGCATCATCCCCAGCGAAAAACGCGGCATTACCAAAATTCGCGGTACCTGGATTGAATGGGAAGGCCGTCAGTGTATGCCCATCCTCCACCCCGCCTACCTCTTGCGTAATCCCTCCCGCGAACCAGGCAAGCCCAAGTGGCTCATGTGGCAAGACATTCAAGCCGTCAAAGCTAGACTAGACGAGATTCGGGCTGAAGCATAGCGGCTAGATTAGTTTCAGCTTATAAAGGATTGATCGCGCCTGCTCTACAGTCTTTCAGCCATAGCTGCACGGCTTGGCCGACGCTGCCTTCACTATTTTCACGGGGGGGAGTGGGCGATCGCACCGTCTCCACATCATCCACCGCCGAAAACATAAACGCCAGCCGCCACCCATCATCAGCCTGAGACAAAAACAGCCAGTGGTACTCCTGCAGCTCGTTTGCCTTCAGCCCTGAATACTGCCGAGATAGCGTCGTAAAAAACAGTTGAGTCAAAGGCCCACCCGAGTCAGGCTCAGTTGTGAACGCATACTGATTTAAATCCACAGGATCCAGCTCGGGCCGACCGGCAATTAAAACGTAGGAAGGCCGGTAGGGCTCACGGCGCAACGGGCTTCCTACCGATTGAACCGCAGCACCCTCACGATGCGGAATCACCGCAACGGTTCGCTGAAGAACTCGGTTGGTGTAGTTAGGAATATCGCGAATGAGCAGCCTTGTGAGTGATTCTGCGGTGGTCGGGCAGGCGGTATAGGGGCGCAACGGATTATAAGGCCGAGGATCTTCTATCTCTGGAATCTCTGCATCGTCAATTGGCAAGTCTATTTCAGGCGCATCGTTCTCTAAAACGCTCTCTTGCGCCGATAGAGCCGCTACTGAAACAGCCGCTATTGAAACGGCAGCGGCGGTAGGAACCATTACAAAACCCGCTATCAAACTCGCTGACAGCGCAATCACCCGATGCCTCACGCACTCATCTCCTCACAGATGCGATCAAAGGCCGCTGCGGAATCTTCCGCCTGCGTAATCGGCCTGCCAATCACCAGATAATTTGCCCCGGCCGCTATAGCCTCACGCGGCGTCATCGATCGCTGCTGGTCGCCCTTTTGAGCCCAAGTCGGCCGCACGCCCGGACACACTAGCCCAAAGTCATCACCACAAGCGTCTCGAAGCATCCTTGCTTCCTGTGGAGAGCAGACGGCTCCGCCCAAACCGCTATTCTGAGCCAGTAGCGCCATCTTTTGCGCGTAGGCCTTTACATCCATTGGAATGCTTAGTTCATCCAAGAGCGATCGCGCGTCAATGCTCGTTAGTAATGTCACCGCAATCACTCTAGGCGGCGCACATCCGGCTGACTTTGCCCCTTCGACTGCTGCCGTCTGAGCAGCTCGTAAGGCAATACTTCCCGCGCTGGCATGAACCGTCAGTAAATCAACGCCATAGCGCCCTGCCGCCCGACAAGCGCCCGCCATCGTATTGGGAATATCGTGAATTTTGAGATCTAAAAAGATGCGTTTGTTTCGGCTTCTAAGCGCCTTTAGAATGCTCGGGCCGCTGCTGACAAATAGTTCTAGGCCCACTTTCCAAAAGGTGACTTTGGGAAGCGTTTCGATTAATGCGATCGCCTCCGCTTCTCCTGGTACATCCAACGGCACAATGATTTTCTCAGCCATTCGCTCAGCCACACTTTCCATCTGCATACTTCCTACTGAACTAAGCGAACAAACTTCTTCTTACCAACCTGCAACACCTTACCAGATAGCTCATCTGGCCCCTCAAAGGTCATATTAGGATCGCCAATTTTCCTACCATCTAGCTTCACAGCCCCGCCTTTGATATGCCGTCGCGCTTCACTACTGCTCATACACAGCGGCGTTGTTCCTAATAGATAGAAAGCCTTCGCGGGAAAGCCCACACCAGCCAAAGAAAACTCAGCTACCGCCTCAGCCGCCTGCGCCTGTCCTGCAATCAGCGTTAAGGCATCTTGCTGCGCTTGCTCTGCCGCCTGTGCTCCATGAAACTGCCCGGTCACCGCCAGTGCTAATAGCTTTTGCTGATCTCTCGGGTTCTCAGGCAGGCTATCCAAAGGCAAGTTTGTCAAATGCGTAAAATAGTCCACAATCACCGCATCTGCCGTCTTTTCCAGCTTTGAATACATCGACAGCGGATCTTCCTGTAGGCCCACATAGTTATCTAAAGACTTCGACATCTTCTGAGAACCATCCGTACCAATCAATAGCGGCAGCAGCATTCCAAACTGCGGACGCTGGCCAAAATGCCGCTGCAAATCTCGCCCTATCGCCACATTAAACTTCTGATCGGTTCCGCCTAGTTCCACATCCGACTCCAGCGCCACCGAGTCATAGCCTTGCAGCAGCGGATACAAAAACTCATGCAAAAAGACTGGCGTGCCCTTCTCATACCGATTCGCAAAGCCCTCTTTGGCCAGCATCTGCCCCAGCGTCATCGTGCTCAGCAACGCCAGCATTTTACTCAAGTCAACGTCCGAAAGCCACTCAGAGTTGTAGCGAATCTCTAGCCGACCCGGCGTCTCAAAATCCAAAATAGGCCGCACCTGCTCTATATAAGTCTCAGCATTTGCCTTAACTTCCGCCTCGCTGAGCTGTTTGCGAACCTCCGCTCGATCCGTTGGATCGCCAATTCGCGCTGTAAAGTCTCCAATTAGGAGCACTGCCGTATGTCCTGCATCCTGAAAGGCTCGCAGCTTACGAACCAAAATGCTGTGGCCGAGGTGAATTTCTGATCCAGTTGGATCAATGCCGAGCTTTACACGCAGGGGCTTTTTGCTTTGCCGCAGTCGCACCAACAAATTATCGTTCTCATCGGCTGACGCTAGCTGTGACGGAAACACCTCGCTCACGCCTCGATAGATGTCGGCAAATTCTGCGGGGATCTCATTAGGCAAGGAAGCAGAGATATCAAAAGCAGTACTAGCAGACATAGGAGCAAGCAAACCTAAAAAAACAAAAGAAGCCGACACACAAGGCTATGCCAGTGTAGCTTTACAGCGACAGATATTGAATCAAAATCACAGTATTTTCCGCAGCATCCGTGCGTCTAAAGACAGCAGCCAGCCTGAGTGAAACTGCGGCTTTCTGGCTTTGATAGCGGCAAGTTTCACAAAATAGCTGGGAAAAGACTAGACATTAGCCAGAGATCATCTATATTGACGAGATAGCTAAAATGCTTTTTTTTGTAGTTGTCTACAAAGTACGTACGCCTCCTTTCAAAAGACTTCATACTCAAAAGTTAACCCCCGCTAGCGACCTTTTCACAAGCTCCCTTAAGTTAGGAAATATCGTCTCCCTGTGTCTTCTAATACTTATCGCAAAGTACGCCCTCGTCCTCGCAGAACGACGCGATCGCCCAACGTTCTACGATACATCCAAGACGTCGGCCAAATTGGAGCAACCGCCCTACTCACCGTTACCATGTTGGGTAGCTCAGTGGTCGCAGGGGGTCTAGTCGGCCTAGCCGTCAGCTTTCGCAATCTCCCTGATGTTCGAGTACTGCGCAACTACACCCCATCAGAAACTAGCTACGTCTACGACATCAAGGGCACGTTGCTCGATAGCGTTCACGGCGAAGCCAACCGCGAAGTCGTAGACCTCAACGAAATCAACCCCAATATCAAACGCGCCGTCCTTGCCATTGAAGACAGCTACTACTACACCCACAGCGGCATCAACCCCGCTGGGATTGCCCGTGCCTTCCTAGCTAACTTCAGCGCAGGTCAAACCGTCCAGGGTGGCTCCACCATCACCATGCAGCTCGTCAAAAACCTCTTCCTTACGCCTGAGCGCACCATCAGCCGTAAGCTCGTAGAAGTGGTGCTGGCGATGCGCATTGAGCAAATCTTTGAAAAAGACGAAATTTTTGAGCTATATCTCAATCAGGTGTACTGGGGCCACAACACCTACGGCGTGGAAACTGCCGCCCAAAGTTACTTCAACAAATCAGCCAAAGATCTCACCCTCGGCGAATCAGCCATGATGGCTGGCCTGATCCAGGCGCCCGAAAGCTTCAGCCCATTTTTAGACTACGAAGAAGCAAAGCTACGCCAAAGCATCGTCCTCAAGCGAATGCGCGATCTCAACTGGATCAACGCCGCTGAACAACAAACCGCCAAAGCCCAGCCCATTCGCCTGGGTGAAATCACTTCCTTCCGCTCTAGCCAAGCGCCCTACGTGACCGAAGCCGTCATGCAAGAACTGACGGATCAGTTTGGCGAAGAGGCCATGTCCAAAGGCGGGATGCGCATTCAGACCACCATCGATCTGAACATGCAGAAAACCGCAGAGGATGTTATTGCCGACAGCTACTACCGGTTCTTTGGCAGCGGCGCATACGCCGACCAAATGGCCCTAGTCGCCGTTGACCCGCGCACGCACTTCGTCAAAGCGCTCGTCGGTGGCGTCGATCACGAGTCGAGTCAGTTTAACCGAGCCGTACAGTCTAGACGGCAGCCAGGCTCAGCTTTTAAGCCCTTCGTTTACTACGCAGCGTTTGCCTCAGGCAAGTACACGCCCAACAGCATCATTAATGATTCTTCGGTGACCTATCCAGATGGATTTAACTACTACACGCCTCAGAACTACGACCGGTCGTTTATGGGCAACATTCCGCTGCGCAAGGCCTTGGAAACGTCTCGAAATATTCCTGCTGTCAAGCTCGGTCAGTCTGTCGGCATCAATCGCATCGTTGAAATTGCTCGTACGCTCGGCATTAAGAGTCCGATGGATCCTGTCATCTCTCTGCCGCTAGGCGCTGTTGACTTAACCCCATTAGAGCTAGCCGGAGCCTACGCTACCTTTGCCAACTACGGCTGGCACTCAGACCCTACGCTCATCATGCAGGTCACCGATAGCAGCGGCAACGTCATTTTAGACAACACACCCAAGCCTCAACTTGTACTTGACCCCTGGGCGAGCGCGGCCCTGACTGACGTCCTTCGTGGTGTGATTTCTCAAGGAACCGCCACCAACGCTCAAATTGGGCGGCCTGCTGCTGGTAAGACAGGAACAACTGACTCACAGCGTGACGTATGGTTTGTGGGCTACGTACCGCAGCTAGCTACCGCCGTGTGGGTAGGTAATGACGACTACCGCCCGCTCGGTAGCGGCGCAACCGGCGGTGGCTATGCAGCTCCGGTTTGGCGCAACTTTATGATTCAAGCCCTGCGCGATGAACCGGTTGAAAACTTCCGCTCACCGGGTGAATTCATCCGTCCTTAAATCGGTCAGTCTTCGCCAACTTCCGACTTCATGCGCTCTAAGGTCTGGTGCATTTGGTCAAACATTTGCTGAGGATTGGTGCCGAACTGACTGAGCTGCGTTTTTAGCTGTTCCATAGTCATTTTTGCCATAAAATCCTCAGATAGCTCAAAGCGCTTCATAAAGATCTTATAGCGATCCATGACGGACTCCATTTGCTCAATAAAGATCTTTTTGCCTTTTTGATCAAATTTGCCGTAATTGCCACCTATTTGCATTAAAGACTGATAGTCGTGAAAAAGCTGTGTTGCTTCTTGCTGCACTAGGTCTGAGTCGAACATTCCCATGGTTGTCACCGCTTCACAAGGGCACGTACATAGCTACGTCAAAATTCGCTTGGCTACGCGTGTGCTTTTAATTTATAGCTATAGCGTAAAAGGTTAAAGCAGGCACGCCAAGGTGGATATCCTCACTCACCGTATCAGTTGGATGCTAGCGGTTGAGCAGCCTTCCTAACCATTGCTTTTTGGGAATCGCTTTAGAAGCTATAGGCGCAGATTTTGCTATGTGATCGGCTGGCAACATTCCTAATAGCTTGCTATATTTCAGCGCCACCTTATGGTTAGGCTTTAGCTTCAGCGCCTGACGGAAGTACGTTTTGGCCATGCCAGACATATTTTGCCTGTAGTAGGCTTGGCCAATCATCGAATGGATTTCTGGGTCTTGGGGTGAAATTTTCAGCGCTTCACGGAGTTCCTGGACGGCTAGCTCATAGTTTTGCTGCAAAAGGTACCTTTTAGCTCTCGCACTATGCTTTTGTGCGTAGTTAATTTCTGGCTCATCTGTAGCAGCCGTAGATTCATTGGAAATTGCACCGCTGATAGATTGAGTGATAGGCGCAGGCGTTGCGGCTGTAGGTGTCACCACTGCCGACATCAAACCGGCTCGCTTCGGTCGAATAATTAAGTTTTCTAGCTTACGACTTAAGTAAATTAGATTGAGCTGACTGATTTCTAAGGAATAGGTATGTAGCTCCTGCAATGACTGAAACTGGCTATCGGCGAGCCAGGTCAGCGACTGTTCGTAAAAAATATCGACGCCATCGTCAGCCACCGCTGTGAGCTGCTGGGCGCTTTGAAACGTAGGCACTAGCTTTTCGGTTCTCACCAAGCGTCTTACTTTAAATCGAATAGTTGCTAGTGATTCTTGCCGACCGTTTTCGTGTTTGAGCTTTTGGTAGGACGGGTTTACAATACGCGCTATCACCTGAGCTGCGATCGCCTGAACCATTTCCCCACAGACCTGACCACCTGCCAACGCATCTGGGTGTAGTTGCTTTGCAATTTGACGGTATCGCTTCGCAAGTCGCTTTTCGTCAGCACTGACCGAAACCCCAATGAGGGCAAACGGATCAACCTCAACTAGGTTAGTTAATTCAGTAAAAAGTTCGGCTTCTGACATGCAAAAAAAGCAGCCCTACTCATCAAGATCGTGATGCATTACGATTACTTTTAAAATGCCCAGTCCCCTGGCCTAAATGGCTATTGCCGCTTAATGTCCTCCCCTGCTCAAGTGCTTGCTGGTCAACGCAAAATTGCGATCGCACTGGCCTTTTCAGGTGCCCTATTTACGCCCCTCCCGCTCACCTGGCTTCATAAGTTCTACCTTAAGCAGTATCTATGGGGCATTATTTACTTGGTGCTCGCACCTACTTTGCTACCACGGGTGGCCTGTTGCCTGGAAGGTATTTGGTATCTCACGCAAAGCGATGATGGGTTTCAGGCGCGCTTTCCGAACGCTGGGCTACCCGCCGCTTTATCGAATACTTCTACAGAGCCGACTGCGACTGCAACCAAAGCAAACACAAACACAAAGGCATCAACATCAGCCACATCGACCCAGATTGTTAGCCAAGTGGCCACTGCTTTAAGAGAATTAGAACAGCTTCGACAGGAAGGGCTGATTACAGAGTACGAGTTTGAGCAGAAACGTCGTAAGCTGATCGAGCGGATGTGAGTAGAAGAGAAATCACGATGCTTGAAAAGTTTTTGGCTAAAGCTCGCGTTCATCCGTTACAAAAACGCTTGCAGCAAGAGCCTTACTATCGGTTTCAATCTTTTGAAGAACTACAGCTTGCCGTCAGTTGGGGGCTACAGATTGAGGCCAATACGGCTTCTGTAGACGACTGGCTAAGGCTCCCAGGTATTTCAATTCATCAGGCCAGATCGCTCACTCAGCTCACTCAAAACGGCATAATGTTTAACTGTTTAGAAGATGTTGCCGCCGCTTTGTGCGTGCCACTTCAACAGATTCAGCCCTGGAGCGAAGCTCTTCAGTTCTTGTACTACAGCCCTGAAAATTGTCTTGAGCCCGCAGCGATTGACGCGAATACAGCCACGATTGAGCAGCTCGTAACGATTCCTAGCGTAGATACTTTTTTGGGCCGCGCGATTATTTACTATCGCAAAGACGGCTCTTACGATAATCTCGCGGATCTTCAGCAGCGCCTCAGGCTCACGACTGCGGCCACCACAGAGCTTCTGCACTATCTTAGGTTTTGAACAGGCCCGATTTTCTCGAAGGGCCAAAAGCGAAACGCCGCTCTACCAATCGCGTTTTGTATCGGTAAAAATCCCCAGACGTGAGAGTCGTTACTGTCATTGCGATTGTCTCCCATCATGAACAAGTTGCCAGCGGGTATTTGTAACAGCGGCATTTCGTACTCAGGCGCTTCTAAAATGTAAGGCTCGCTCAGCGGCTGGCCGTCAATTAAAACCTGACCTTGAGTCACCTGAACGGTCTGTCCTGGGAGGCCAATCACTCGCTTGATAAAGGCTTGGCTAGCTGAGTATCCATATTCCTGTAGCTGTGGCGGTGGCTCAAAAACAATAATGTCGCCTGGTTGAGGGGGGTGCAGGCGATAGGATACTTTTTCGACTAAGAGGCGATCGCCGACTGCCAGCGTGGGCACCATTGAAGGCGAGGGAATAAAGCGCGGCTCGGCAATAAAAAAACGGACAAAGAGGGCGATCGCCAGCGCAATCGACACTAGCTTAGCGTTATCGACAAAAAGCGTTTGCCAAAAGCCTTGCGAGCCACTTTTGCGTTCATCGCCTTCTAGCGCACCATTTTTCTTTGATTTTTCAACTGCCATCTCGTCAACTAATCCCTATTGCAAGCGCTCTTTTATTTAAATGCAGAGAAATGCAAAAAAGAAACGTAATAGTGACCATATCACTCTTTACGAAGCGCTGGGTTTGGGTTGTGATGCGATCGCAGCTTGAGCGTTGCGTCTCAGCATCGGCGGCTTAATTCGACGCAGTGCCGATGCCGGAAAGCGGCTGTTCCAATCGGCCTCACTGATTTCGGCTAGCTTGGCCAGCGTAGGCGCTACATTTTCAGGGTAGGGCTGAAAGGCTTCTACGTCGGTTTCCTGGGCAAAGCGCTGATTCCAGGGGCAGACGTCCTGGCAAATATCGCAGCCTGCGACCCAGTTGTTTAAGTTATTTGCGATCGCCTCTGGCAGCACTTCTGCCCGGTTCTCAATCGTATGGTAAGCAATGCAGCGATTGGCATCGACCACCCCAGGCGCACGGATGGCCTCAGTCGGACAGGCTGAGATGCAGCGAGTACAGCTTCCGCAGTGAGCCGTGTGAGGCCGATCTGCGGCGAGCGGAATGTTAGTGATAATTTCGCCTAAGAAAACCCAAGAGCCGTAGCGCCGGGTAATCACGTTGCCATTTTTAGCGAGCCAGCCAATCCCCGCCTGCTGCGCCCAAAACTTATCTTGTACAGGGCCAGTGTCGGCATACAAACGAGCTTCGATATCAGAGCCCTGGTCTTGCAGCCAAGTAGCTAATTGCTTCAGCTTCTTGGTGAGTACGCGATGGTAGTCACGGCCCCAGCCGTAGCGTGAGATTTTTGCATATTCAACGCCTTCAGGCCGCTGATGGTCGGTGTAGTAGTTTAGCGCCACGCAAATAATGGACTGAGCCGAGGGCATCACCTGTCGGATATCTTTACGGCGATCGCTATCCATCCAGCCCATGTCGGCCTGAAACCCTTGGGCTAGCCAATGCTCCAAAGCTCCTTGGGCAGACTGCTCAGCAGCAGATGGCTGTGGGTCAATCGCCGCAATCCCGACCTGATGAAAGCCGAGGGCGATCGCTTGCTGCTTTACCCGCTCACTATCCACACGACCTACTCCTCATCTAAGAATCCAGACGCTAAAGGCGGCACAATCCGACGCATCACCACTCGCTTCTCAGGCGCAAACCCATAGCGAGCCTCGTGATCTACAATTGCGCTGATTTCCTGCGACCATTCCTCACGTGGCAGCACTTCAAACCCTAAACGCTGATAAAACGGAATGTTCCAGGGTACTTTGCGAAACGTGGTGAGTAAGACCTGCTTAAAGCCGCGACTTTGAGCCCTACAGCAGCAGGATTCCATCAGCGCTGACCCGATGCCCATCCGGCCATAATCCGGATGAACATCCAGCTCTACCACGAAGCAGCTCTTTGGCAAAAACTTAATCACTACAAAGCCAACCGGCTGCTCAAAAGGGGGCTTTTCAACCACAGCAACCCAAAGCCGATTATCCAACTGTGCCTTTAATAAATAACTTGGAGAAGCCAACCCTTCTAAGGTGTTGACTGAAATGTCCAGCCATTCCAAATAGGGTAAAAACTGCTGAGCCGCTGCCCGCTCTATCTCTGGCAAACTCGCAACATCTGCTGCTTTCGCTAGGCGAATCGTGTAGTCCATAGGCGATCGCATCACTCACTAGCCGTGCATCGTTTCTCACAGCATTTTTACACAGAGCCATACTATAGCCCCAAACGCTAAGGCGCTATTGAAAACGTTTCGCTGTAGTCGAAAATGCTGCTGTCAGCGGTGCTAGAAAATCGCAATTGATAGCCGCTGCCTGCGTGCGTATAGCTTGGAATTTGCCAGCGATAGCTGCCATCGCTCATAGTAGAAGCCGTGAGGGTTCGGTTGTATTGGCCATCTTTGTAAAGCTCAATTCTGACCGTTTCTTTGAGGTTGTCACGCCAAGTTAGCTCGTATTCAGCGCCAATTTTAACGGTGTTATTATCGTTAATGCGGTTGGCTGACAGCACAGGCTTGCTTTGGATGGAGAAAGGGCGATCGCTAAAGCTATAGATGTTGCCGTTTTCAGCGCTGCTCACTTTAATACGATAGTAGAGGTTATCACCAGCTAACGTATCGGGCACCTGCCAGTCGTAGCCGCCATCACTGTTTGTAGAAGCAACAATCGTGTGGCTGTATTGATTGCCTTGATACAGCTCAATTTTCACCGCTTCAGAAAAGTTGTCGTCCCATCTCAGGCGATAGCGATCGCCTGCTTGAAGCTTGGTAACGTCCTGATCACCTTGCTGCACCGCAAGCACCGTCAGCTTTGGAACCGGCTTCAAAGAAGAATAGTCGACGGTGTAGCCAATATCGTCTAGCAGCGCAACGTCTAAGGTTGTTAGCAGCTTTCTCGTTCCCATTGCTAAGTTAGGATCAAGTGAATTTTCACCGAGTCCAGGTACTTCAAAGTTATCTTCAATGTGTGAGCCTCTCGCATCTAAAGGAATAGGATTGCCGCCATTGACCACAGTTGCAGCCTCACCGACGAATTCTTGTCGGCCATTAATTAAAGCTTTAAAAGCGCTAATGCTAGAAGAGATTCCTAAAATGTGTCCGAGTTCATGAACAGCGACCGACAGAAAATCGGCTTGAGCAGCGGGAATTTCTAGGGTATTGCTGGAATTAGCATCTACAAACCAGGCGGTGCGAGTGTTGAACTCAATTTCACCTAGCCAGGGCTGAAACACCGTTTCGGTATTGCGATCGCCCTCGTAGGTGGTAGCCCCCGCTTCAGCTAGCTGGCTACCACTCGCTTCAGACGCATAGGCAAACACCCGCAAATCATCAATCTCGGTCTCTAGCTCAAACGATGTAAATCCATCACCGTTAGGATTTGAGGCATGAACGAGCGTGCCAGCTTCTATGTTCTCAAACTCATCTTGAATGATATTTTCCCAAATAGTGGCTGCCGCTTCAAGAACCGCTTTTTTTGACGCGTCAAACCAGTTTGAGGTATCAAAGCGATAGTCAAACTGAATATCAAATTTGTCCTCTTTAGGATCTACAAGAGAGGCTGTAGGCTCAGGGATAGTAGGGACAAAGATAGCGTCTGTAGGTACAGATTTATCAGCGGCCTGCCAGCCTGAAACAATCGGGAACCAGCTACGCCCTTCCACATGAGACACGACAGCATCCGCTCGCTTTTGAGTGCCCTTGTCTCCGGTCATATACCAGATGCTATTATCTCCAGAGATTGGATTTCTCAACAAAATGTCGGGCGTACCATCTCGATCAAAATCAGCAGCCCCATGGATTTCCCAATCGCCGTCCACTGACTTGAGCATTTCTTCACTTTTTCGGTTAGTGCCCTTCTCCCCATCCATTAGCCAAAGGACATTTCGGCTCTCACTGTTGTTGCGCCACAAAATGTCCGCATGGCCATCGCGATCAAAGTCAGCGACTCCGCGAATTTTCCAATCACCGCCCACCGACCTCAACGCATCTTTAGTGCGCACCTCCGTGCCCTTTTCACCCCCCATAAACCACACTTCATTTTGGCCAGTGGTTTCATTGCGCCATAACAGATCGCCCCAGCCATCGTGATCAAAATCTGCTGCGCCTACGGCTTTCCAATCGCCACCCACTGACATCAGCGTATCCGTGCTCTGACGTTCAATACCCTTTTCACCCCCCATAAACCACACTTCATTTTGGCCAGTGGTTTCATTGCGCCACAGCAAGTCCTGATGGCCATCTCGATCAAAATCAACAGCATTTTCTAAAAGCCAGTCTCCAGCCATAGCATCAACCGGTATCGCATCGCGCTGCTGTGAGCCATCAGCACCTTCCAAATGCCAAAGAATAACTCTATCTTCAACAGGATTATGCCAAAGAATATCAGGATGCCCGTCGCCATCAATCTCTAGGCCGTAAGCCGCTGAGGTGATTGAGTCACTACCGACGGTGAGCGCTGCATCGCGAGCACCCAAAGCTGACGTTTTGTTAAACATAAGAAATCTCAGCTCAGTTTTTGAAGAAATTAAAGACTTAAAAGAAAGCAATCGAAAAGAGAAAATAAGGTAGATGCTCGCGCCAAATATCCACGCTGAAGCTTGCCTCAGCTCATACATAAGTTTTTATTTATGTATAAGGCGGCTTTTAGGTACGAGCTAGTGACTATCAATGCAGGCTTAGAGGGGCTGCTGATAGTAGAGAAGTCGATTCACGTTATAAAAAGCGAGAGAAAAAGTGTCGTCATCAGGAGGTGTAGAATATTGTTAAATCCTTCACCATTAAGAGAATGCCCAGGGGCGTATATAAAGAACAAATAAATGCCTGAAGAATACGGACTTTTTTTGTGACAAATAGGTGCGGATGCTGAATTTACCCGAGAACATACTTAGAAAAAGATAAATTCTGGACATCATTTCAACTTATTTTGATGAATTTCATCATTTCCACGCTAAAAAAGGAACTATAGGGTGGCGCACCAAGAGACAGGTATCCATCGTTTGCTCCGCAGCGGACATGTATAAGTACCCTCTTGACGCTCGTCCCCGTGGTAGGTTATTACCTGCAACATTCGGCGTGCATGTGCAAAATAGCACTGCTTCCTCCGTGCTAACGGCGCGAGGAAAGCCTGCTTTATCCAACCAAACCTATCTGCTGAACTATTTTTGTTTTTCCAAAGGAGCCCACTGTGAGGAGTTTGCACATGATTACTGGTTTAAGACATCGGCTGGCGAGCTTAGCGGGATGGACGCTAGGTGGCTTAGCGATCGCCCTTTCACTTCAAGCGCCTGTTAAGGCCCAAGCCGCTTACGGCAGCTACATTGGTATTGGCCCTGCCTTTGGAGATGGCAATGTCGCTGTTGCTATCAACGGTCGCTACAACATTTTGGAGCTGCCCATTTCCATTCGTGGCGCGGCTTTTCTAGGCGACGGCTCAGCCTTTGTCCCTACTGTTTCCTACGACTTCCCGCTCAACTTCAATACCGAAATTTATGTCGGTGCGGGCGTTGCATTTGCTAGCGATGGCTCTGTAATGGGCGACGGTACCTCTTTTGTCGTGCAGCCGGGCGTAGACTACACCACCAACAGCAGTCTTGTCTTTTATGGCAATGCGATAGTGCCCATTGGTGGCGGTACTAACACCGCCGTTCAAGGCGGCATTGGCTATCAGTTCTAGCCGCCTATCAGCTAACTTAGAACCTATGTACTAAATTAGTTTTTTTGCATAATGAGTTTGGCAGTAGCTAGATTAACCGGCAGCAGCCGGTTAATCTAGCTACTGCCAATAACAGACATAGAGTGAGTATTGGGGCACATCTAGCGGTTGGGGGAGATGATAGGTAAGGTCAAAGAGTGTGGCGCAAACAGTGGGTCAAATCGTTGATTGACGGCGCAGGGAAGAGCGCCATGTTTAAATACATTGGCACCACGGAACGAAAGAAAGGGAATTTGGTGCTGGAGCTTTCGCCGGAGGAGTATTCGTATGAATTGCTTTCGGAGTATATGCGTACTGAAAAGGAAGGGTCTTGAGGAAAGCAGAGTGCTTATTCTGTGGGGTGGCAGTATTTGTTGTATAACCTGATTTTTAGGAAAATTGCTGACAACCAAAGAGAGTTATTGCTGGGCGCGCAGAACAATATTTATAACTACATTAGCGGGATTTCTATGGCAGGAGAAAGTAGCTCCATTGGCATTTTGGTGAACTATCTTAAGCGAATTGAGCGAGTCAAAATTAAGTCTCATGAGGGAACGATTCGCTCACAGAATTTGCAGTCACTATATGACTTAGGAGGTATTAAGGTGCTGCTGCTGAGCTTGAAGAATGTTTTGAAGAGTACGCGAATTACGGTGCTCGTAGATGAGCTGGATAAGGGCTGGGATAATTCGGATGATGCTAAGTACTCTTTAGCGGGGCTGTTTTATGCGATGAGGAAGATTAATTTAATTAGCCCTGCGTTGAAAATATATATCAATTCGGCAGGAGCTGTTTGATAATATTCCTCAGATTTATGAGGATGCGCAGAAGATACGAGAGGATGCGGAGATCATTCGCTGGGGAAAAAATGAGCTGTTGGAGCTAATTTCTCGACGAATTTCACATTCTTTTCCAGAAACGGCGAAGATGACTGTGATTAAACGGTGGAAGGCGATTTTTGTCTCTAAGCTGTCTAGCTCGGAAGTTGGTTCGCTCGACTATGTTATTGATAGAACGCAGTTGCGGTCTCGAGAACTACTGCAATTTTGTAAGCAGTGTGTGGAGTGCTTAGACTATTCGCTGGTGAGTAAGCGGATTGATGAACGAGCGATCGCGGCTGCCGAAGCGGCCTATTCTGAACAAAAAACGCGCGATCTTGCCGCTGAATACCGCTTTCAATATCCGGCACTGCTAGACGCCTTTGAAGTTTTTTGGCCGCAAAAAACGTACTACAGCAGTACTACTTCAAAGAAAATATTGATTATCTGTTACTTTCAATCGCGGTTGGTGACATTGATGTAGAGCAAGCTTCTCCTGGGGCACTTGGGCTGGACTATTTGGAACTCAAACAAATTCTGTGGAAGAAGCGATTGCCGTGATTCTCTATATCAAAGGCGCACCCGATCGCAAAACTCAAAAGCACTACGAAGCGTGGCGCGTTATTGACACCGCCGCTGCGGCCAACGTGGCCACCAGCTATGCCCGCTACCAAGCCTTACAGTATCTGCATCGCGACGGCGTACCGCTCAAGTGGCTAGAAGCCTCTAGGCAAACCTAACTAACGTCAGTTCGGGTTAAGCCGCAGGCGGCAACGCCCATTCTAGATGGAGTCCAGGTTTCTTAGGCTGATGACAGTAGGCAATTAAACCGCAAATGATGTTGACCCAGCAGTTGACTGGGCTGCGA